>NZ_JARBAX010000001.1:1051666-1718333 GCF_028807635.1 Streptomyces spiramyceticus | reverse complement strand
TCTCCGACCAGTACGACCTCGGGCTGGAGTACTCGGGCTGGGCGCCCCCCGGCTCGTACGACCAGGTCGTCGTCCGCGGCGACACAGGAAGGCGCGAATTCATCGCCTTCTGGCTGAAGAGCGGCCGGGTCCTCGCGGGCATGAACGTGAATGTGTGGGACGTCACCGACGCGATCCAGGAGCTGATCCGCTCCGGGGCGCAGATCAACACCGACGCCCTGTCGGACCCGTCCGTGCCACTCACCGCACTGCTCGGCTGACGCTCGGCCGACGGGAGTGTCCGAGCACCGCCGTACACTTCACGCGTGGCAGGCAGGATCAACGATGACGACGTGAAGGCGGTCCGGGACGCGGTCCCGATCGACGCCGTTGTTTCCGAGTACCTCCAGCTCCGCAGCGCCGGCGGCGGGAATCTGAAGGGCCTGTGCCCCTTCCACGACGAGAAGTCCCCGTCCTTCCAGGTCAGCCCGAGCAAGGGTCTTTTCCACTGCTTCGGCTGCCAGGAAGGCGGCGACACGATCGCCTTCGTGATGAAGATCGACCACCTCTCCTTCTCCGAGACGGTCGAGCGCCTCGCCGCACTGGCGGGCATCACTCTTCGTTACGAAGAAGGCGGCTACAACCCCACGCACCAGCGCGGCGAGCGCGTTCGCCTGGTCGAGGCGCACAAGGCCGCCGCGCAGTTCTACGTCGAGCAGCTCGACTCCGCCGAGGCCGAGATCGGCCGCAAGTTCCTGGCCGAGCGCGGCTTCGAGCAGAGCGCCGCCCAGCACTTCGGCGTCGGTTACAGCCCGGCCGGCTGGGACCACCTCACCCGCTATCTGCGCGGCAAGGGCTTCTCCGACAAGGAGCTGACCCTCTCCGGCCTCTCCCAGGAGGGCCGCCGCGGTCCCATCGACCGCTTCCGCGGCCGGCTGATGTGGCCGATCCGCGACATCACGGGCGAGGTCGTCGGATTCGGCGCGCGCAAGCTGCGCGACGACGACAACGGGCCGAAGTATCTGAACACCCCAGAGACCGCGATCTACAAGAAGTCCCAGGTCCTGTACGGCATCGACCTGGCCAAGAAGGAGATCGCCAAGACCAGCAGGGCGGTGGTCGTCGAGGGGTACACCGACGTCATGGCCTGCCACCTGGCCGGCGTCACCACCGCCATCGCCACCTGCGGTACGTCGTTCGGCGGCGACCACATCAAGATCCTCCGCCGGCTCCTCATGGACAACGCCTCGGCCGAGGTCGTCTTCACCTTCGACGGCGACGCGGCCGGCCAGAAGGCCGCGCTGCGCGCCTTCGAGGACGACCAGAAGTTCGCCGCCGAGACCTCCATCGCGATCACCCCCGGCGGCATGGACCCCTGCGACCTGCGCCTCGCCAAGGGCGACGCGGCGGTCGCGTCCCTGGTCGAAACGCGCACGCCGCTCTTCGAGTTCGCGATCCGGCACGTCGTGTCCCGGCACAACCTGGAGACCCCGGCCGGGCGGGCCGCCGCGCTCGACGAAGCCGCGCCGATCGTCGCCAACATCAAGAACGTCGCGATCCAGCACGAGTCCGCCGTCCAGCTCGCCGGCATCCTCGGCATCCTCGACACCCAGTTCGTGGTCAAGCGCGTCGCCCAGCTGGCCCGCTGGGCCCGCGACCGCGGCGGCCGGGGCCCGGCCCCTGCTCGTACCGCGGGCCCGCATCAGGCACAGGCACCCGTCGTCCCCACCGGCCCCGCGCTGAATCTGCGCAGCCCCGCGCACCGCACCGAGCGCGAGCTGCTCAAGCTCGCCCTCCAGCGCCCCGAGCTGGTCTCCCCGGCCTTCGACGCGTACGGGGCCGACGAGTTCACCGCCCCGCCGTACGCCGCCGTACGCCAAGTCATCGAGGAGGCGGGCGGCGCGGAACAGGGCGCGCAGGACGCCTCCGACTATCTGGCCCGGGTCCGCGCGGCGGCCCCCAACGACACGGTGCGCGCCCTGGTCACCGAGCTCGCCGTCGAAGCGATCCTGCGCAAGACCGTCGACGAGATCTACGCGGGCGAGCAGCTGATCCGCGTCCGTCTGCGCGCCGTGGACCGCCGCATCCTGGACGTCCAGGGCACGCTGGCCCGCCTCGCCGGCCCGCACGCCGACCCGGAACACCTGGCGGCCGTACAGAACGAGCTGTGGGTCCTCCAGCAGTACGCCCAGTCCCTGCGCAACAACGGCGCGGCCGCGCTCTGACGATTCCTTCCCCGGAGCAAGGGAAGGAATGGTCTGTAATCACGCAGTAACGGACCGGACTCAAAAAGTCACGTCACGCCCCTCGTAGCAGTGATGTGTCGTACCCCACACTGGGTGGCGGTGCCTGAGTCCTCGGAGCGCGGCCGGCCCACGCCGAGTGGGCCTCAATCACCCGCGGTTCCGCTCATTGTGTACGGGACGGACGGCGGCCCGGTCGCCGCTCCCGTCCCGCTGCCGCACGCCCCCGAACCGGCAGCGATCACCCTGGAGGTCGCCCCCGTGCAGACCCAGACCCAGACCTTGACCGGTGTCGGCGTCGAGCCCGACGTCGTAGCCACGGTCCCGTTGCAGAGCCGGGGCGAACATCACCCCGAGGGCGCCGAGAGCGCCGAGGCCGTTGAGCCAGCCGTGGCCGAGGCCGAGGCCGAAGTCCTCGTCGAGGACCCGGCGGACGTGCCCGAGCAGCGGCGCAGTACCCGTACCGACACCGGAGGGCCGTCTTCCGACCTCTTCCGGCAGTATCTGCGCGAGATCGGCCGTATCCCGCTGCTCACCGCGGCGGAAGAGGTCGACCTGGCCCGCCGGGTCGAAGCCGGCCTCTTCGCCGAGGAGCGGCTCAGCAGCTACCCCGACCTGGACTCGCAGCTCGCCGTCGATCTCGACAAGCTGGTGGTCATGGGCCGGATGGCCAAGCGCCGCCTGATCGAGGCGAATCTGCGCCTCGTCGTGTCCGTCGCCAAGCGGTACGTCGGCCGCGGCCTGACCATGCTCGACCTGGTGCAGGAGGGCAACCTCGGCCTCATCCGCGCCGTGGAGAAGTTCGACTACGCCCGCGGCTACAAGTTCTCGACGTACGCGACCTGGTGGATACGCCAGGCCATGTCCCGCGCGCTGGCGGACCAAGCACGCACCATTCGCGTCCCGGTCCATGTCGTCGAGCTGATCAACCGCGTCGTCCGCGTCCAGCGCAGGATGCTCCAGGAGCGGGGCTACGAGCCGACGCCCCAAGAGGTCGCGAACCAACTGGAACTGACCCCCGAAAGGGTCAGTGAAGTCCTGCGCCTCGCCCAGGAGCCGGTGTCGCTGCACGCGCCCGTGGGCGAGGAGGACGACGTGGCACTGGGCGACCTCATCGAGGACGGTGACGCCGCGTCACCCGTCGAGTCCGCGGCCTTTCTCCTCCTGCGGGAGCACCTGGAGGCGGTGCTGTCCACGCTCGGCGAGCGCGAACGCAAGGTCGTCCAGCTCCGTTACGGGCTGGCCGACGGCAGGCCCCGGACCCTGGAGGAGATCGGCCGGATCTTCGGCGTGACGCGTGAACGCATCCGCCAGATCGAGTCCAAGACCCTCAACAAGCTCCGGGACCACGCCTTCGCCGACCAGCTGCGCGGCTATCTGGACTAGGGCGGCCGCTGCGCGGGGCGTTTCCCCACCCGCCCCTTCCCGTTGACCGGGGCGAAGCCCCACGCGGCGGCAGCCGCACATGTCACAGCCGGGAAGGAGCGGGGTGGAGGCCCCGAGCAGCGGCCACCCGCACCCCGCCTAGTCCACCTCCGCCACCGCCTGGGCGAACTGCGCCGCGTACAGCCGCGCGTACGCGCCCTCCGCCGCCAGCAGTTCGCCGTGCGTCCCCTGTTCAACGATCGAACCATTGTCCATTACCAGGATCACGTCGGCGTCCCGGACGGTGGACAGCCGGTGCGCGATCACAAAGCTGGTACGGCCGTGAGCCAGCCGTGCCATCGCCTTCTGGATCAGCACTTCGGTACGGGTGTCCACCGAGCTCGTCGCCTCGTCGAGGACCAGGATCACCGGGTCGGACAGGAACGCCCGTGCGATCGTGATGAGTTGCTTCTCGCCCGCGCTCACCCCCGACCCGTCGTCGTCGATCACCGTGTCGTACCCGTCGGGCAGCGTCCGTATGAACCGGTCGGCGTGGGCGGCCCGCGCCGCCTCCTCGATCTCCGCCCGCGACACGTCGCGGGACGCGCCGTCTGCGGAGCAATGGCGGTAGCCATACGCGATGTTGTCGGCGATCGTGCCGCCGAACAGCCACGTGTCCTGGAGCACCATCCCGATGCCCGAACGCAGGTCCTCGCGCGCCATCTTCGCGATGTCGACGCCGTCGAGAGTGATCCGCCCGCCCGTCACCTCGTAGAACCGCATCAGCAGATTCACCAGTGTCGTCTTGCCCGCACCCGTCGGGCCGACGATCGCGACCGTCTGCCCCGGCTCGACCTTCACCGACAGGTTCTCGATGAGCGGCTTGTCCGGCTCGTACCTGAAGGAGACCTCCTCCAGCGCGACCCGCCCCTCGGGCTCCCGCGCAAGCTCGGCGTCCGCCGCATCGGGCTCCTGCTCCTCCGCGTCGAGCAGCTCGAAGATCCGCTCGGCCGAGGCGACTCCGGACTGCACGAGGTTCGCCATCGAGGCGACCTGCGTCAGCGGCATGGAGAACTGCCGCGAGTACTGGATGAACGCCTGCACATCGCCGATCGACAGCGTGCCCGAAGCGACCCGGAGCCCGCCGACCACCGCCACCAGCACATAGTTGAGGTTGCTCACGAAGAACATCAGCGGCTGCATGATCCCGCTGTTGAACTGCGCCCTGAACCCGGCCTCGTACAGTGCGTCGTTCTGCTCGCGGAACGCCTCGGCCGATTCGTCCTGCCGCCCGAAGACCTTCACCAGCGCATGGCCCGTGTACATCTCCTCGATGTGCGCGTTCAGCCTGCCCGTGGTCTTCCACTGCTGCACGAACTGCGGCTGCGACCGCTTGCCCACCTTCGCCGCCACGACCACCGAAAGCGGCACGGTCACCAGCGCGACCAGCGCCAGCAGCGGCGACATCCAGAACATCATCGCCAGCACACCCACAATGGTCAGCAGGGAGTTGATGAGCTGGCCCATCGTCTGCTGCATGGTCTGCGAGATGTTGTCGATGTCGTTCGTGGCCCGGCTCAGCACCTCGCCGCGCTTCTGCTGGTCGAAGTATTTCAGCGGCAGCCGCGACAGCTTCGCCTGAATGTCCTCGCGCATCCGGAACACGGTCCCGTTGATGACCCGGATCGACAGGCGCGTCGCCACCAGCATCAGCAGCCCCGCGCCCACGTACACCGCGAGCACCAGCAGCAGTACGTCGCCGACCGCGCCGAAGTCGATGCCCTGCCCGGGAACGAAGTCCACCCCCGAGAGCATGTCGGCGAGCCCGTCGTCGCCCTTCTCCCGCAGCCCGTCGATGGCCTGTGCCTTGCTGCCCCCTTCCGGCATCTGCCGGCCGACGACCCCCGCGAAGACCAGGTCCGTCGCCCTGCCAAGAATTTTAGGACCGACCACTGACAGCGCGACGCTGAGCACACAGGCCCCCAGCATCCACCACAGCGTGATCCGCTCCGGGGCGAACTGCCGCAGCAGCCGCTTCCCGGAGCCCTTGAAGTCCATGGACCGCTCGGTCGGCCCGCCGCCCGCCATCATCCGTCCACCAGGCCCGCTCATGCCGCCTCAGCCTCCGTCAGCTGGGAGAGCACGATCTCCCGGTAGGTCTCATTGCTCTCCATCAGCTCGTGATGGCGTCCCGTCCCCACGACCCGGCCCTCGTCCAGGACCACGATCCGGTCGGCCTCGCGGATCGTCGACACGCGCTGGGCGACGATCACGACCGTCGACTCGGCCGTCTCCCGCCCCAGCGCGGCCCGCAGCGCCGCATCGGTCGTGTAGTCCAGCGCCGAGAAGGAGTCGTCGAACAGATAGATCTCCGGCCGCTGCACCAGCGTCCGCGCGATCGCGAGCCGCTGCCGCTGCCCGCCGGACACGTTGGTGCCGCCCTGCGCGATCGGCGCGTTCAGCCCGTTCTCCAGCTGCTCGACGAACTCGCGTGCCTGCGCCACCTCCAGCGCGTGCCAGAGCTCTTCGTCCGTGGCGTCCGGCTTTCCGTACCGCAGATTCGTCGCGACCGTCCCCGAGAACAGGTACGGCTTCTGCGGCACCAGCGACACCGTCCTGGCCATCAACGCCGGTTCGAGCGTCCGTACATCGACACCGTCGACCAGCACCTCGCCGTCCGTCGCGTCGAACAGCCGCGGTACGAGCCCGAGCAGCGTCGACTTCCCGCTGCCCGTCGACCCGATGATCGCGGTCGTCTCGCCGGGCCTGGCCACCAGGTCGATGTTCTTGAGTACGGACTCCTCGGCACCCGGATAGCGGAACTCGGCGCCCCGGAGCTCCAGTTGCCCCCGCGCGCGCAGTTCCCGTACGGGATCGGCCGGCGGCACGACGCTCGACGCGGTGTCCAGCACCTCCTCGATGCGCTCGGCGCACACCTCGGCGCGCGGCACCTGCATGAACATGAAGGTGGCCATCATCACGGCCATCACGATCTGCATCAGGTACGCGAGGAACGCCGTCAGCGCGCCTATCTCCATCCCGCCGCTGTCGATCCGGTGCGCGCCGAACCAGACCACAGCGACGCTGGATATGTTCACCACGGTCATCACGATGGGGAACATCAGCGCCATCAGCCGCCCTGCGGACAGCGACACCTCCGTCATCTCGGTGTTCGCGACGCGGAAGCGGTCCTTCTCGTACTCGTCCCGTACGAACGCCCTGATCACGCGGTTGCCCGTGATCTGCTCGCGCAGTACCTGGTTCACGGTGTCGAGCCGCTCCTGCATCGCGCGGAACAGCGGCCTCATCCGCCGCACGATCAGACCCACCGAGATCCCGAGTACGGGAACGACCGCCAGCAGCACACCCGACAGCGGCACGTCCTGCCCGAGTGCCATGACGACGCCGCCCACGCACATGATCGGCGCCGACACCATCAGCGTGAACGCCATCAGCACCAGCATCTGGACCTGCTGGACGTCATTGGTGGTGCGCGTGATGAGCGAGGGGGCACCGAACTGCCCGACCTCGCGGGCGGAGAAGCTCTGCACCCGCTCGAAGACCGCCGCGCGGATGTCCCGCCCGAGCGCCGCGGCGGTCCGCGCACCGTAGAAAACCGCGCCGATGTTGCAGAAGACCTGGACCACGCTGACGGCGATCATGAGAGCGCCGAACTTCAGGATGTAGCCCGCGTCCCCGTTCACGACACCGTTGTCAATGATGTCCGCGTTCAGGGTGGGCAGATAGAGGGTGGCGCAGGTCTGCAACAGCTGCAGCAGCACCAGCAGGGCTATGGATTTTCTGTACGGGCCCAGATGGGCACGCAGGAGTCTCAGGAGCACGCGCAGTCTCTCGGTCGGCAAGATCGTGGGGTCACCCCATCTTCTGCCACCGCCCCCGGGGAACTCCAAGGGTTAATCCCAACCCCGGGTCAAGACTCAGGAACCGGAGGTAAACGCTCCGGGATGGATCTGGTCCCGCGTCGCCCCGTACTGCTGCCGCACCGCCTGCCCCATCGCCAGCTCCTCGCCCGGCTCCAGCACCTGCGCCGCCGCCCCCTGCCAGGCCGGCGGGGTGTGCGGAGCCAGCGTGCCCTGCGCGACGCCGAGCGCCCAGGCTGCCTGCCGGGCCGCGCCCAGCGCCGCGTACTCCGCGGGCTGCGGCACGACCACCTGCGTACCGAAGATCGCGGGCGCCGCCGCCTGCACCGCGGGCAGCTCGGCGGCCGCCCCCAGCAGGAACACCCGCCGCACCTCCACGCCGCGTCCGCGCAGCACGTCCAACGCGTCGGCCAGCGAGCACAGCATGCCTTCGAAGGCCGCCCGCGCCAGGTGCTCGGGCTTCATCGACTCGCGCCGCAGCCCGCTCAGGGTCCCGGCGGTGTGCGGAAGTTGCGGCGTACGCTCCCCCTCCAGGTACGGCAGCAGTACGAGCCCGTATGCCCCCGGCGACGACTTCAGGGCGAGCTCCGAAAGCCCCTCCAGATCCGTCCCCAGCAGGTCGGCGGTGCCCCGCAGCGCGCGTACGGCATTGAGCGTGTGCACGACCGGCAGATGCATCCCGGTGGCGTCCGCGAACGACGTGATGAGCCCGCTCGAATCGGCCAGCGCCTCATGGTGCACGGCCATCACCGACCCCGACGCCCCCAGCGACACCACGGCGTCACCGACCGCCACACCGAGCCCGAAGGCCGCCGCCATCGTCTCGCCGGTCCCGGCGGAGATCAGCAGCCCCTCGGGGGTCGTCCCCGCGGCGTCGGAAGGACCGATCACCTCGGGCAGCGAGGCCTGGTGCCCCAGCGCCAGCTCCACCAGATCGGGCCGGTACGCACCCGTGGCCGCCGACCAGAAACCGGTGCCGGATGCCGCACCCCGGTCGGTGGTCCTGCGGGCCGGACGCCCGAGCAGCTGCCACACCAGCCAGTCGTGCGGCTGCATCAGCGCGGCGGTGCGCTGCGCCGACTCGGGCTCGTGCCGCGCCAGCCAGCGCAGCTTCGCCACCGGCTGCGGGGCCTGCGGTACCGATCCGACGGCCTCGGCCCATGCCTGGCGCCCGCCGAGCGCGTCGACGAGGTCGGCGGCCGCGACCTGGGCCCGCTTGTCATTGCCGAGCAGGGCCGGACGTACCTGCGAACCGTGCGCGTCGAGAGTGATCAGGCCGTGCTGCTGCGCGGATACGCCGATGGCCCGTACGCCTTCGAGCAGCCCGCCGGCGGCGGCCTCGCCCAGTGACAGGAGCCACACCTGCGGATCGGCCTCGGTGGCCTTGGCCTCCACTTGGTGCGGGGCGTAGCCCTGCCGCAGCACGGCACCCGTATCCGCATCGCACACGACAATGCGTGTAGAACCAGACGAACTGTCCAAGCCGGCGACTATCCCCATGCTGCCTGATTCTGCCGCATGCGGGCGTCGGCTCGTGCCGCGCGGCTAGGTGTTTGTCGTACCCCAGTCGTCCTCGGCGTTCTGGCCGCGCTCGCGCAGTGACCGAACCCGCTCGGTCACGGAGCCGGGGACCTTGTCCCCGACCCTGTCGCTGACCGTGTGGAAGGCCTTGCCCGCGATGTCACGGCTCTGGTGGGCGGCTGACTCGGCGGCGTTGCGCACGGCCGGGTTCTGCGAGATCTGGCGCGCGGACTTCTTCAGCTGCTCGTAGCGCTCACGTCCGGCGCGGGTCCCGAGCACGTACCCCAGGGCCAGTCCGGCGATGAATGCGAGCCGGTAGCGCATGGCTGCCACCCTTCCTTTGCGTCGGCGGTCCCCTGAATCCGGGGCGTCTCGGACCGTGGGGCTGTGCTGGCCGCCTACCCGTGGGCACCTGTGATCACCCGGGGCGATACCGATTGGCGGAGCACCCCCCTGCTTGCGCTAATGTATGTGTCGCAGCGAGCACACGCCCTCCGGGACGCCATCCGGTGGGTACGTTCGGTGCAACGCAGCAATCCCCTGTAGCTCAATTGGCAGAGCAGCCGGCTGTTAACCGGCAGGTTACTGGTTCGAGTCCAGTCGGGGGAGCGCGATCCCCTGTAGCTCAATTGGCAGAGCATTCGGCTGTTAACCGGAGGGTTACTGGTTCGAGTCCAGTCGGGGGAGCGGCAAGGAAAAGGGCCCCTCAGGGGTCCTTTTTCGTATCTCCTTCGCATCTCCTGGAACCGCGCGGGCAGCACTGATGTCCTCATGGTCGTGTGTTGCCGACCATCCGAGGCAGGAGATCGTATGAGCGGCTATGCTGCGGCAGACGGCGCGCACAAATGTGCGCGACGCGCCGTAAGGGGCGGTAGCTCAGCCGGTTAGAGCAGCGGACTCATAATCCGTCGGCCGTGGGTTCGAGTCCCACCCGCCCCACCACGCAGTGGTCGCGCAGAAACGTTTCTACCTGCGCAAACGCACGAACGAGAGTCGCCGTGCCAGCGCGGCGACCCCCGTTCACCTGCCTGGATCAAGATCCAGGGGACACACAGGGGACAAGGGACCGGTTCGGGGGACACAGGGACCGTCACGCCGCCTTCCGGCGCCCCTTCTTCGAGGCCCGGCTTGCGGTCCGGGACGCTGCGGGTGGCAGGCCCGTCGGCAGCGCCCAGTTGTCCAGGCCCGGGGACTCGGAGCGGGCGATAGTGAAGCGTGTGAGCGAGAAGTCCGACTGTTGCTCCTCCGGGTAGCGGTCGTTGAAGTTCTCGACCCGAACCAGCTCCAGATCGTTCGCGGCGCAGTGATCGCGTACCCACTTCACTGCCGCGTTGGCGGCGTCGCCCTGGCCCCGTCCGGTCAGGGTGATCATGCCGAGGAGATCGGAGTCCGGCTGCCTCTGCGCTCCAACGGCCCAGGCGTCACCTGACCGGCGTGCGCCGTGGGCGAAGAAGACGGCGACGTCGGCCTGCCAGGCCGCCTCGGGGATCTTCAGTGGGGTGCGTACCTCGTAGGCGATGTCGCGGGGGACGACGGACATCACGGATTCGGCCTCGGCCCGCATCATCTCGGGCAGGACGCTGGTGTAGGTGTCGGAGGTGATCTGTCGTGAGGAGTGGCCGAGCTTCTCCTGGACCACCTTGATGTCGTTCTTGGCGAGCAGGGACAGGGTGGCGGCGAGGTGACGGAGATCGTGGAGGCGGACCGGCGGTAGGCCGGACAGTTCCACGAGGCGTGTGAAGCGTCGGGATATCCAGTCCGGGTGCAGTGCCTCGCCGTTCTCGTGCGTCCACACGTGGCCGCTCTCGACGTAGGCGTCGGCCCATTCCTGGCGCTTCTGCTCCTGCTTGGCGCGGAAGCTGACGAGGTTGTCGCCGGACTCCAGGCTCAGGGAGAGGGTGCGAACGCTGTCGGCCTTCGGCGCTTCGCCGTACAGCTTGTAGGCGACCTCGACGATCTGCTGGGAGATCCGCAGCCAGAGGGCATCGGTGCTGACCTCCGTCCAGGGCAGCGCGGCCATCTCGCCGCGGCGGGGGCCGAGGAAGATGAAGCTGTGCCACAGCTCGTAGAGCCAGTCGTCCTTGGCGAAGTCTAGGAACTGGCCGGTGAGCTCCGGCGTCCAGACCATGACTGGGCCGGGCTTCTCGCCGGTGTGCTTCCAGTGCTCGACGCGCTCGGGTGTCCAGACGAGCGGCTTCGGCCGGGTGACGGGCAGCAGCTCCACGAGCTGTGCCCAGTTCCTAGAGAAGGCTTGCTCGCGCTTGATCCCCCAGGAGAGAGCCGAGCTGAGGGTGTCGTTGATGCGGTGCATGGTGGCGGCGGAGGTGGTCTTCCGCAGCCCCTTCTTGCCCTCGCGGAGCGCAGCGTTCGCGTCGAGGAAGGCTCGGCGGGCGGTGCGGCGCTCCTCCTTCTTGGCGTAGCCCGCCGTCTTCACCCAGGCTTGGTGCGCGTCGTCGCGGTCCTTCTGGAGCTGATCGACGCGCAGACGGTGGAGGATCCGCTCGGCGTTCTCCTTCTCGATCGCGTCGTACATCTTGTCGAGGTGGCGGACCTTGAGGTCGCGTCGCTTGATGTGCCCGAGGTGAGGGAGCAGGTAGTTGGTGATGTGCTCCTCGTAGCCGTGGCGGGTTGTGCGGGCCAGCGACTTCTTGGCCTTGATCCACCGGAGGAAGAAGTCTCCGCACTTCTCGTCGGACAGCACATCGGTGCCGGCCGAGGCGGCGTCGTACAGCTCCTTCGCCTTCTTCTTGGCGTCATCCAGCTTGGTGAAGCCGCCGCGGCGGACACGCGCGCGCTTGCCGCCCTCGCCGGGTTCGGCCTCGAAGTAGAAGTACCAGGTGCCGTGGCCCTTGCGCCCCAGCTTGGGACAGGTGAGGCCGATGTCCCTCATCTTCTGCGCGCCGTCGTCTTTGAGAACTGGCGTTCCCGTCGAGTCGGTGACGGGCTCCTTGCACTGGCAGCGCCTGTAGTAACTCGGGTCGAACATCCCCTCTCCCCTCGGGGCTGCAGCGGGCAGAACTCATTCCGGCTGTGAACACCCCGTGTCGTTTCGTGTAGATCTTGGGTCATCATGCCGTAACTCTGAAGAGTTGCCGTATCCTCGTAAGTGAGTTGGCGTGGGGGAGAACGCGACAACGAGATGACGGATGCAACGAGGAACTCCAAGGGCCGCAACATGACCCTGGAGGAACTGCTTGAGCTGCCGCCGACTGTGAACGTCGTGACGGCAGCGAGAGCCTTGGGTATCAGTGCACACAAGGCATACGAGCTGATACGAACCGGCACCTTCCCTGTGAAGGTGCTGTCGCTGGGGCAGACGGTGAAGGTGCCCACGGCTGGCCTTTGGGCAGCCTTGGGAGTCCAGCCGTCGCTTCGGGAGTAAGCGCCTTCCCCACCCATCGGCAGGTATCAGCTAGGCCGTCGCACTGGCAGTGTTGCTGGCCTATGATTCGCGCTGACCTGGGGGAGCGCAGAGAGAGACGGACGGGACCGCATGCCTCGGCTTTACAGCTTCGACGACACCTCCAAGCGTCGGCTTCGCGACAGTGAGAGAGATGTCCTGCGGGAAGCCGTCAGCCGGCGGATGCAGCCGGGGGTATCCACCGCTGACGTAGCTGCGTGGATGACGGAGGAAGGCCACGTCGGGACGCTGGGCAAGCCTTTCGTGACCATGACGCTGGGTCGCCTGTTCAGGAATCCGGCGATCGCTGGGTGCCGCTATGACGATGACGGCGAGCTTGTCGACGCAGGTCACCCGGGCTCCATCACCAGGGAAGAGTTCGAGGACCTACAGAAGGTCCTCGACCCCCCGGACAAGCAGGCCGCCGACAGGGCCCCCGCGTACGACTACATGCTCACCAGCGGCACCAGCGATTGCGGGTACTGCGCCCAGCCACTGACCGGCTCTCGTGCCAACTCGGGTAGCCCCGGTTACCGCTGTCGCCCGGCAGAGAAGGATGGGCGCGGGGGGTGCGGCAAGGTCCGCGTCGACGCTGTGCTCCTGGAGACGTATGTGGCCGAGCGCGTGGTTGCCGAACTCCTGAAGCCCGGTATCCGGGCCAAGATCGAAGCTGCCCGCGAGCGCGTTGCCAAGCTGGTCAAGGACCTTGGCAAGGAGATCAGCGCACTGGAGCAGCGCCGGAAGGATCTCGCCGAGCCGTATGCGCTGGGTGAGATCCGACTGGCGGCGTTCAAGGAAGCTCATAAGGAGATCGACAGCAAGCTGAAGGCGTTGCGTTCACGCCTCCGTTACGCCGAGCAGATGGCTTCCTTCAGCATGCCCGAGGACACCAAGGACCTGGTGCGCTGGTGGAACCGCGCTCCCGTTGGATCCCGTCGTGCGCTGACCAGGCTGCTGATCGAGAAGGTGGAGCTGTTCTCCGCGAGCGAGCAAGGCGTTCGCGAGGTCACGACCGAACGCGTCGCACTGCACTGGCGCAAGCTCACCTGAACCGTCATGAGACAGGTATAGAGGCTCGGGCAGCGATACGCCTGCCGACCATCGCCAGCGTGAGACCGGTGATGAGCGCGACCACCGCCAGTCCGGCGAGCAGCGGCGAGACCACTTCCTCAATGTGCAGCGGCCACGGGTGGCGCAGGTAGTGAAGGACCAGGTAGCTGCCCTTGCTGAACGCATACATCACGCCAAGGACAGCTGCGACAGCCGATGTACCAAGGCCCCATGCCGTCCAACGATGCCCGGCATGGGAAGCCGACATAGCCATGCCTGAACACAGGAATGCGATCTCCCCACACGTCAATGCGACGTAGCCGAGGTAGACCAAGAGATAGACGGTGACCCCTGGTTCGATGGCGAACGCCGTGGTGAACTCCAGGCCCTTGCGGGTGGTCGCCACGAACAGGGGGATCATCGCGGCGAAGACCGTCACCGCCAGAGCGATACGGCTGTAGAGGCTGGCCTTGATCACGTCCTGGTTGTAGGACCAGTCGACGAGCATCAGTTGCAGGCTGCCGCACCACAGCACCGCGCAGATGTGGGCGCCAAGCTTCCCGGCGTTGTCCACATTGGTGACCTGCTCCAGAAGGTCGGCCAGAACGGGCACGGCCAGGGCGACGCCGAGGGAGCACACGCCGAACGCGATCGTGCGAGCAAGCCGCGCCACGCGGTACTCGGGCCTTGACCGCTGCCGCCAGGCTTCGCGAGCACTGAGGGTCGTGCCCACAACGCCGACGAGCGTACAGAGGCCGAAGACTATGGCGTCCATGGGTGGTTCAAGGTCCTTCCAAGTCAGAAACAGCCCTCTGGGCTGCTTCGGTGAAGCTGAGTCGCCGGCGCCGGGGACGACCTGGCCGCGGTGGTTCGTCGCTCTCTTCGAGCCTTGGAACCGCCGGGACCTCCAGGTCGTCCTTGCCGTAGCGGAGTCGGATCTCGCGTGCTGCTTCCAGCAGTTCGGCGGCGCCGACACTGCCAAGATCGTGGACGAGCCGCAGTGCCTCTCTGGTTTCAGGGTGCTTATCAAGGACGGTGAGGGCCGTCAGATCGTTGTATCCAGGCAAAAGATAAGCTGGCGGACAGTCGAAGGCGCGTGCGAGGGCGATGATCTGGCTGGCGGTCGGGTTGTCCTTGTCGCCGTTCAGATAGTCGTTGACCGACTGGTAGTTGATGGCTGGTTTTCCACCCACAGTCTCCGCTGAAGCTTCCGCGATGGCCCGCGTACTGGGGGGTCGGCCGCCAGGCTTCCGGCTCCTGAGACGCAGCAAGGCCAGCTTGCTGGTCAGAGAGGCTGGGAGGCCGCGATGCATGGGGTCAAGTCCTCCGTGGACGGCGCTGATTGGGTGGCGTGGGAACCCGTCCAGTCTATTGTTTGTGTAGGTTGACATTACGTAACGCCGCAGAGCAAGATCAGTAACAGTCGAGGTAGATCGTCGCGGATTCGCGAAGGCCGCCTGCTTCTTCCGTGTGCGAGAACGAGGCCCGCGTCTTTCCGCGACCTAAAGGTGTGCCGCAACTTTGTGTGTGCGGGGACCTAAGTGTCCTCAGGGGAAGAGGCCGGACGGGCCGGGGAGGGCGAAGCGTGATCGTAGATCCGGAACGGGTGCGTGCCGTGCTGGAGGAAGCCGGAGGGGCGGAGTATGCGCAGCTTGGTGATGTAGCTGCACTCGCCGCCCTGGGGGCGCTCGCGATCGTGGATCCGGGCAAGATCGATGCGGTCAAGGAGTCGACTTCCGAGGCGTTAGCGATGGGGCTTGGCGGGTGAAGGGGCGGACCTCCAACTGGAGGTCCGCCCCAGGCGTTTGACCAGCAAAAACTTTCCTAGAGATCTAGACCCCCACTCACAATGCATATAGAATTAAAGCATGAAGAGGGGGGAGGGTCCCCACTCGACAGACCTCTTGGAGACCGACATGAAGCACAAGTACGCCGCCCTGAAGATGGTCCAGATCCGCCGCAACGAGGGCCAGCCCCGCGAGAAGTTCGACAAGACTGCCCTGCAGGAGCTGGCCGACTCCATCAAGCAGTACGGCCTCCTTCAGCCGGTCGTTGTCCGCAAGCTCCAGGGGGAAGCCGGGTACGAACTGGTCGCCGGCGAGCGCCGCTACCGCGCCAATGAGATGGCAGGCAACATCACCATCGAGGCGAAGGTCCTCCTGCCGCAGGGTGAGGAGGAGATCACCGACCTCGACTCCTTCAAGCGCGCCATGACCGAGAACATCACCCGCGCCGACATGACGCCTCTGGAGGAGGCCCGCGGGTACAAGAAGGTCCTCGACCTGGAGGACGGAGCCACCGTCCAGTCCGTCGCCAAGGACTTCAAGAAGTCCACCCCGTACGTCACCCAGCGACTGGCGCTCCTCGACCTG
Organism: Streptomyces spiramyceticus; assembly: GCF_028807635.1. Classification (NCBI taxonomy): domain Bacteria; kingdom Bacillati; phylum Actinomycetota; class Actinomycetes; order Kitasatosporales; family Streptomycetaceae; genus Streptomyces; species Streptomyces spiramyceticus. The sequence goes on along the minus strand of NZ_JARBAX010000001.1, from coordinate 1,702,522 downwards.
CGCCCCGAGCTCGCCCAGGCCGTCGACGACGGCCACATCGGCACCGCCGCGGCCGTTCAGGCCGCCGCCCTGAGCCGGGACAGTCAGAAGAACCTCTTCGACAAGTGGAAGAAGGGCGACTTCAACGGCAGCGACAACCAGCTGATCCACGTCGCCTACGCGATGCGCAAGCAGGAGAAGGCGCAGCAGGAGTCCATGGTGGAGGTCGAGGAGGTCAGTGCGGAGGAGAAGGCGGCGCAGAGCACGGCCCGCGCCAAGACCCGCACCGACCTCGACCGGATCGAGCAGATCTGCGGCCTGCTCGCCGACATCGGCAAGATGAAGGCGGAGGACCTCGCCCGCCACCTGGAGGGTGAGGTTGGTGCCCGCCTGGAGCAGATCGACCGGGTTGCTGAAGCGGTCCAGAAGGCCCGCTGGAACCTGCGCCAGGCCAAGGCCCACGCCGACGCCGCCGAGCTCGTCGTAAGCCCGACCGCCCAGGCCCCTGACCTCGCCGAGGCGGCGCGAGCGCACGAGGCGAACGTCAGCGGGAGCGCCCAGGACGAAGAAGGCGGCGAGCAGTCCCCGGAGAGCACGGAGCCCGAGGCCGCTCCCGGGCAGCCGCAGGCCGACGCGGCTCCGGACGCCGAACAGGAGGGTGAAGGCGCCGAAGAGGTTGACGCGCAGGACCGCGAGCCCGCCCTCGCCTCCGCCTGACCGCCCCCGCAGGGCGGGCGGCCGAACCCCGGCTGGCCGCCCGCCCCTTGCGGCGACAGGCCGCCCTGTCCACGAAGGGCGACGACTCGCCTCAGACGACGACCGAAGGGATACACCGATGCGGATAGAAACCGATGTCCTCGCTGTCATTCGCGCGGCTGAGACAAACGGCAAGGCCATGACCATTCAAGGGCAGCTCGAACGCAAGCTGTACGAGCGGGTGAACCTGGCCCTCAGTGCCGTCGGAGGCGTGTGGAACCGCCACAAGGGCGCCCACCTGTTCCCGGTCGACGCGGCCGAGGCCATCGCTGGCCTCCTCGCAACGGGCGAAGTCACCACCGACGCGGAACGCGGCTTCTTCCCCACGCCGCCACTCGTGGTCGACCAACTCCTGGCCACATCCGAACTCGCGGCAGGCATGGTGGTGCTGGAACCCTCAGCCGGCAGGGGCGCCATCGCGGAACGGGCAGCCGACCTCGGGGCCGTCGTCGACTGCATCGAGATCGACCCCGACCGCGCGGAGTACCTGCGTGCCAGCGGCTACTCCCGCAGCGTCACGACCGGAGACTTCCTCCAGCAGCCGGTGACCAGAAGCTACGAACGGGCCCTGCTCAACCCGCCCTTCGCCAACCAGCAGGACATCCGGCACGTCATCCGCGCCGAACGGTTCGTGAAGCCGGGCGGCTTAGTCGTCGCGGTCATGTCGGCCGGGATCACGTTCCGAAACGACAAGGTCAGCACCGATTTCCGAGCCCGCATCAGGGAGGCGCGAGGGACCATCGACGAACTGCCGGAGGAGGCGTTCAAGCACTCGGGAACGTCCATGCGGACGGTGCTCGTGCGCCTCCCCGTCCGCGACCAGCTCCCTCCGCCTCGACCACCACGCAACTGGGCTCGCGCACGGCCCGAGCACTTCAGCACAAGACCTGCGGCCATGCAGACCGGACTGTTCGCACCGGACGACACAGACAGCTGCGGCACACCCCCCTTCGAGAGCCTCGAGTAGGCCCGTCCGTTCGGCGGGCGCGGGGGTGATCCCATCGAAAGATAGATCCCAACTCTGAAGAGTGGTACGGTCGCGATGTTGATCGGGAACGGCCTTAGCCGAGGCACCGGCCCGCCAACACGCCGTGGCATGCGGCATCCCTTCGGTGCCTGACGGGTGGCAAATCCCCCGCGCCCTACCCGTCAGGCGCCGGTCCCGCACCCAGACGCGGGACCACCGGACGCCGCAGACCTCACGACCACGACCGAACCCGCCCTCTCCTGGGGGCGGGTTCCCGTGCACAAGGAGCCAGATGGACGCGGGCGACTTCCAAGGAGACCCCGAAGACCTGGAGTTGTACCTCCGGCTGCTCCAAGAGCGCGACGGGCACTTGCCCGAGCGCCTGAAGCCGAAGCCGGACCCGGAAGCGGTGCAAAAGCGCATCGCCGAAATCGAGCAAGCCGTATGCCGACCACGCAGGAGACGCGCAGCATGAGCACTACCAAGCCCGAGCAGCCCAGCCCTGAGCGCACCCCGCCCGTTCCGGGTGCCATATGGTGCCGAGCTTGCGACTCCTGGTGTCTCCCCTCAGGCATCTGCGGGTGCAACAACCGGTGATCAGCCTCGTTCGCCTCGCGGTGGCCGCCCTCTTTGTGGCGGCCACCGCCGTAGCCGTATGGGCCCTCATCGTCGTGGGAGGCGGGTGGCCCCTCCTCTACGCCATCCTCGTCCTGCACGTTCCTGCCTGCGTCGTAGCAGGGATCGTGCAAATGCAACACCGCAGGAGAACTCGATGACCAACCTCCCTGTGACGGCCGACCAGATCCGCAACCTCATCGACCGGGCGGAGGGCGGTGCGCTCACAGCTGACGAAGCCGCCCGTCTGCGTGCAGGGGTTGAGCAGCTCATACAGGCCGCTCAGCCGGCCACCGGTACTGAGGAGGCAACGCGACAGCCAGCCGAGTGGCTGATACCGACCCCGGCTCCCACCGTCGCCGCCCGCATCGATGCCATCGACACCGCCACGCCTGAGGGGCAGCACCTCTTCCTCATTACTGGCGGCGCCACGGAGACACCGACTGCCCTGTCCACCGATGCCGACTACCAGCGATCCCGCGCCGAGGCATACAGCGCATCCCTGGACCGGCTTCTGGACGAGGTCAGCCCTGCCCAGCGGCCGGGCCCCACTCGTCAGGGCCGCCTCCACGCCATTCGATCAGCCCCGGATCCTCAAGGCTGACGCTGTCGGGATCGAGACCGGCGCGACGCAGGAACTCCATCAGGTCCCCCCGCCCCTTCGCCAACCCGACCTTCTCGCCCCCGATCGTGACGCGTCTACCGCCGTCACCCAGGGGCGGAAACACGATCACCGGTGCCTGCGCCATACCCCCAGCCTGAGAGAGACGGCGACAGCACGCATCTCCACCAGGCAGGGTTCGCACGAGCGGAGGCCACCAGGTGATCGTCTACTGTGGACGACGGTAGGGCGCGGGGAACGGCCTACACAGAGGGAACCGCCACGTGACCGCGACGCCCGCCAACATCCCCGAGGACCTTCAGTCGCTCGTCGTCCCCACCCAGGACCTCAAGCCGTACCACCGCAACCCCCGAAACGGCGACATCCCCGCCATCGCCAAGAGCCTGACCGTCAACGGCCAGTACAAGGCGATTGTCGTCAACCGGGGCACCCACACCGGACGCCCGAACGAAATCCTGGCGGGCAATCACACCTACGCGGCCGCCGCCGAACTCGGCTGGGAGCACATCGCCGCCACGTGGGTCGACGTGGACGATGAAACAGCCGCGCGCATCGTCATCGTCGACAACCGAACCTCGGACCTCGCCGGATACGACACCGCGCTCCTGGCCGAGATCCTCGCCGAACTGCCCGACCTCAACGGCACCGGCTACGACCAGGACTCCCTGGACGAACTGCTCGACGACAACAGCCTGCCCGAGCCCATCACGCTTCCCAGCGACGGCGCCGGTACCGGCGCCGCAGCCACCGTCGACTACCTCCAGTGGGGCTACCTCCAGTGGTCGACCACCCGCGTACGGATCACATCCGAAGAGGTTGAGACGCTCACCGCCATCTACAGCCAGTTCGTCGACGACACCAACAGCGACCTCGGCTTCGGCTGGCACCTCCTCCAGCAGGCCCACGAGGAGACCGAGACCTCATGAACAGTGGACCGACCACCACCTTCCACGAGGCGTACCCGCTCGACGATCTGCGCCCCGCTGACTACAACCCGCGCCGCCTCAGCGAAGACGCCTTCGTGCGCCTCCAGGCATCGCTGCGCCGCCACGGCGTCGTCAAGCCGGTCATCCTCAACGCTGACGGCACCCTCGTCGCGGGCCACCAGCGAACCAAGGGCCTCAAGGCCATCGGCCTGACCCACACCCCTGCCGTCATGCTCGGCACCAAAGTCCGGCTCCAGGACGAGATCCAGTTCAACCTTCTGCACAACCGCGTCGAGACCGAAGCGTCGGTCGTGTACGCCGAGCCCGGCGACCTTGGAACCTGGTCATGGATTCCCTGGCAGACCATTCGCGTCGCCGACCGCAAGAACCTGTCCTTCATCAACGCCATCGGCCACATGACCGCCGGCCACGGCCCGTGGGGCAGCGTCGTCATCGACGACCAGGGCCGCATCGTCCTCAACGCCGAGTACGCCGTCGTCGCCGCAGCCTCACGCTTCGACATCCTCGCCTGGACTGTCCCATCCTCGGAAGCGGCGCAGCTCCACGCCGACCTCACTGGCGAATACGGCGTGTACGACTGGTCCGCGATCGAGGAAAAGGCCCCGGTGTGGAACCAGCACATCGTCCAGCCGAAGCGACTCCGACAGTTCTCCTCCAAGGCCAAGCAGGGCAAGCTGTCCTACGGGTCCGAGACCTGGGACCAGCTCGTCGTGCCCTGGCTCAAGCCGACCCACCGCGTCGTCGACTTCGGCGCTGGCTACGGCGACTACGCCAAGCACCTCCGCGCCAAGGGCTTTAACGTCCATGACTACGAGCCCTACCGGTGCACCCCCGGCTCGTACGCCGTCGACATCAAAGCCGTCGTCGGCATGATCCGCGACATCGACAGGGACCTGCGCGCCAACGGCCTGTACGAAGTCGTCGTCCTCGACTCCGTCATCAACGCCACCACCAGCCTCGAATACCAGCACCACGTCCTCACCACCGTCAACGCCCTGTGCGCCGCCGACGGAGTCGTCTGCCTCGGCACTCGTAACTTGGAGCGCGAACTCCGCGACGAGCAAGCCAAGCGCGTCACCTCTCAGGCCGCAACGACCCGCATGTCCTTCCTCGACGAGGACAACGTCGAGATGAACTTCGTGAAGGGGAAGTGGCAGAAACTCCGCTTCCACACCCCCGCCACTCTCGAAGCCCTCCTGCGCCGGTACTTCGGAGACGTCCAGGTCAGCGACCCCCACGGCTCCAACATCAAGGCCGTTTGTCGCGCCCCGCTGCCGCTACCCGAAGCCGATTACCGGAAGGCATTCGAAGAGGAATTCAATATGCCTTATCCGAATGACTTCCGGCATGGGCGACATCTGGAATTGGTGGGAAATTTGATAAAATTGGTATTGAAAAGAAATGCGGCCCGAATGGGCTGACGGAAAGCGAAAGGCGCGGAATGTCGGACCAAATGCAAGTGCGCATACAGGCGAGAAGTCAGTACCGAATCATGTGGCTGGCAGGGATACGAGACATTGCTCTTGACCAGCACTGCCTGCGAGCCTTCGGGCAACCCGACCGGCCCCGCGTCGACCCCGCCCGCCGCAACCAGACGGTGAACCTCTCCGTCGCCAACCCGCCGCTCGCCTGGTACCTGTGCGCGCTCCCCATCCCCTGGAACTGGGCAGCCAACGCGCACCTCGCCTTCGAGCCCGCCGCCGGCGAACACTGGGAAGGCCCGGCACTCGTACCGGGCCTCCTCGTCAGCCTCACCAACGCCCGCCCCATCACCGGCTGGGGCGAACACTCCATCCCCGAAGACGAGCCGCTGCGCCGATCGATGCGCTACCGCACCTGCCGCAACTACCAGTTCGCCTGGTGGTTGCGGCAGAACCGCAACGCGCCGGACGCCCCACCGGAGTACGTGCCGCCTCGACGGCCGGACGAGGGCGAGCAGATGTCACTGCTGTGATGCCCGCTCTGGCTCGGAGCCAGACTCAGGCTCCGAGCTCCCGGCCGTAGCCTGCGCTTCAGAGTCTTCGTCGGCGGAATTCTCGGGATGGTCCGGGGGGTCGCCGTTCCCACGAAGCGCATTACGCAGGCGGCGCCAGGAGTCGATCACGGGCAGCAGTTGGTCCAAGACTCCCCGGACAACCCAGAGCAGGACAGACAGCACTCCGGCCCACGCCAAGATCCATAGGACGACAGTCGAGTCCACCGTTCGGCTTCCCTTTCATGCTGAGGCCGAACTGCGCGGGCACGCTCAGTTCGGCCACATCGAGTGGCTGAACTGAGTTCCGTGCCGGCGATTGGAAACTCAGGTCTTGCAGGTTCCCCGGAGCGTTGGGCAAGCCTGGTTCGCTCTGTCCATGCGTTGCTGACGGGCTGAGCAGGTCACCGGATCCGCTCGGTCCATCAGTAACGCGAGTCCAGTGCAGCCTTCCGCTTGAAAAGCTGGCTGCCCCTGGACTCCGACTTGTTGCCAGCACGATAACGCACCCACAGGTCTCGTTCGGCGGATTCAAGAACGCGAGCCGACGCCTCGGGGCAGGGCCGAGCCCTCTTGGCTAGTGCGATCATGGTTTCCGGGCGCGGGGGCGCACCCGAGCTGTGGAGGACCCCCGCCGTGGGACGCCCCGACAAGGCCAAGCGTGCGGCGATCGCACGCCGCCGCTCGGACGCCATCGACCTGCGCCTCGCCGGCGTGGACTGGCTGACCATCGCGCGCAAGCTGGCCGCCGACCCCGCGATCAACTCCGATGGCGTCGCCTACCCCCAGGGCTATGGCATCGAGCGGTACCAGAAGGGCCAAGAGCCGCCCACAGACGAGGCGTTGATTCACGCCGCCTGTCGTGACGTCCGCAAGGCCCTCGACGAGCGGCGCACCGAGTTGAACGCCGACGTCGACGAAATGCGACAGCTGGAGGCCGATCGTCTGGATCGGCTGTTCTTCGTCGCGTACAAGAAGGCCGTCCGCGACCAGGACCTCACCGCCATCGACCGGACGCTTCGCATCATGGAGCGCAGGGCGCGGCTCCTCGGCCTCGACAAGCCGACCAAGGCCGAGCTGTCCGGGCCGGGCGGGGGGCCCGTCCACGTTGAGCACGCCACGGCGGACGAGCTCGATGCGCTGATCGCGCTCACAGCCCCGGACGCGCCCTAATGCCCGCCCGCGATCACAGCGAACTCCTGGCCCACTACCGGACGCTGCCCGCAGCTCAGCGCCGCGCCATCGCCGCCGAGGCTTCACCCGAGCTGCGGGGCCAGCTTGTGCGCGTTGAGAAGCAGATAGCCATGGACCGGTCGCCGGGTGCGCTCGCGGCCGTGCTCACCGGCGGCCGCGAGATGCAGGCCCCGCACCTCGACCTGATCGACCAAGCGTTCATCGACATGGCGGAGGGGCGAGCCGATCGCGTCATGCTCACCATGCCCCCGCGGCATGGCAAAAGCCGACGGGCCAGCCGCTGGGCACCGCTCTGGTACCTGCGGCGCAACCCAGGCCATCGCATGATGATCGCCTCCTACTCCTCCGACCTGGCCGACGACCACGGCCGGTGGATCAGAGACGCCCTCATCACCTGGGGCGACGAGCTGAGCATCCACCTCAAGCCCGGAAGCAGCGCCGCCAACCGCTTCGACATCGACGGCGGCGAAGGCGGACTCCTCGCAGCAGGCATCGGCGGCGGCCTCACCGGACGCGGCGCGCACATCGCCATCGTCGACGACCCAGTAAAGGACATGGCCGACGCCGACTCCCCGACCATGCGCAAACGCGCCTGGGACTGGTGGACCTCCGTCCTGCAGACCCGACTCGAACCAGAGGGAGCGATCTGCCTCATCCAGACCCGCTGGCACGAAGACGACCTCGCCGGACGCATCCTCGCCACCGAACGCGACGCCTGGCGAGTCATCGACTTGCCAGCCCTCGCCGACTCCCCAGACGACCCCCTCGGCCGAGCCGCCGGCGAACCGCTTTGGCCCGAACGCTTCGACACGGCCCACCACGCCAAGACCCGCAAGCGCGTCGGCGAACGCGTATGGGGCGCGCTCTACATGCAAAAGCCCCGCCCGCCGGAGGGCGGCGTATGGCAGCGCGCATGGATCGACAGCGCCCGCATCAACGCCGTCCAGTTCTCCGGCCTCGACATGGCCCGCATCGTCGTCGCCGTCGACCCCGCCGGCGGAGAGTCCACCGTCGGTGACGAAACCGGCATCATCGGCGTCGGCCGCGACTTCGACCGCCATCTTTACCTGCTCGCCGACCGCTCCGGCTCCATGGGCGCCAACGACTGGGGCCTCGCCGCTTGCCGTCTTGCGCTGGAGCTCAAAGCCGACGCCATCGTGGTCGAGAAGAATTACGGCGGAGACATGGCCCGCCAGGTCATTACTCAGGCATGGGAGCAACTGCGCCGCGACGGGATCACCCGCGGCTTGCTCATGCCCATGGTCCTCGAGGTAACCGCCAAGGTCGGCAAGCGCCTTCGCGCTGCACCCGTCGCTCAGCTCTACGAACAGCAGCTCGTCCATCACGTCGGCGACTACACCGAGCTCGAAGACCAGATGGTTACCTGGGTCGAAGGCATGGACAGCCCCGACCGCATGGACGCCGCTGTACACGGCCTGACGGAACTCGCCGACCCCGACCAGCTGGATACCCTGCCCGCCAGCACTCACGACGATCGGTTCGACGGCAGACGGTGACCACTTAGATGTCATCTAAGTGGTCACCTCGCGCGACCTTCTGCGCTACCTTCAAAACTGTGCCGTGAGCGCCTTCGGTTTTCATGGCCAGGGCGAGAATGCGACGCCCAACGATGAGTGTGGCGTCGGGCCACCGGCGAACCGGCAGCCCGACTGAGACGCAGAGGACCCTCGCCGTAGGAAGCAGGTCCTGCTGTGTCGCCGGGAGACGGTCGGTTGGCTAGCGGTCAATGAGCCAGATCAAGATCTGGACAAAGGCCCACAGAGTCAGCCGACCGTACTTCCCATCACTGGGCGGATCGGGACGACGTCGCTTCCCCGTTCCTCGTAACACCGAACTCTCCTCACTTTCACGGCACCTTCTCTCGGCAAACGGTGCCTGTGTACAACCTGCCGAGAAGGCGAGGGAGTTCGGTGTACCCAGCTGTTCACACTACGAGAGACGCCCTCGTGCTGTCGGGGAGTTGTGGATATCCACCGCCCTGTGGACGGGCGTTGCCGAAACGGCCCGATCAAGAAACGGTCCGGCCCGCACGCTGTTAGCCTCCCGATCATGGGGACCAGGGGGAAATGGCCAGTCGCGCTGTGCGCGACCGCACTGCTGGTGACGAGCCTGAGCGGCTGTGCCAAGCCAGCGCCGTCGCCGACCTTCGAGGAGAAGCGCGACGCGCACTATGCCCACCTGAAAGAGGCTGGGCAACTGGGGAGTCGCGAGGCGTTGTCTATCCAGCGGCAGAAGATCTCGTACGGCATTCCGCGCTCCTCATCGACACCGACCGAGGACGAGTGCAAGACGCGGTGGTCCGATCTCGGGCTGAAGGAGGAGACGCCCGGAGCTCAGGACACCTTCATCAGCATCTGCTCGACCTTCCCTACGCCAGGCACCCCCGGCTACGCGGACGCCGTAGCGGAGGCCGAGATGCCCGAGCCCTAGGGCCTGTCCGACGGATCTTGTCGGCCGCCTGTGTGCAGGATGGGGCAGCTGGGCGAAAACAAGGTGCGCTGGGCAAGGTGATGTCGGCAGGATGCCCGGCGTGACTGAGCTGCCGAGCAATGCCGTCCCAGCCCCTGCCGTCCTTGATGCTTTCGGTGTGAAGGGGTCGGCTGTCCCGCTGGTCGGTGGGCAGGGCCGAAGCGTTCTCATCGGCGGGTTTGTATTCAAGCCTGCTGAGGGCCCTGACAACGAGGTCGAGTGGGCGGCTTCTTTGTTCGAGGAGCTGGCGTCATGCAGTGGCTTCCGCGTTCCGCTGCCGCTGCGGGCCGCCGACGGGCGAAGCGTCGTGGACGGCTGGACTGCCAGTGAGTTCCTGACCGGTCAACCTGGCCCGCAGGGGCACTGGACCGGTGTGCTCAGCGCCGGCCGCGCCTTCCACACCGCTCTGCGAGAGTTGCCGCGGCCCGACTTCCTTGACCGGCAGGTACATCCCTGGGCAGTGGCCGACCGAGTCGCGTGGGGCGAGCAGGCCATCGACGTAATTGACGACCTCGCCACACCGTTCTCGACCCTGCTGGAGCTGAGGCGCCCGGTGAAGCAGGACGCAGCTCAACTCATCCACGGCGATCTCACGGGCAATGTGCTGTTCGCTGTGGATCAAGCGCCGGTTGTGATCGACTTTTCCCCATACTGGCGGCCCCCGGTATTTGCCGAGGCCATCGTGGTTGCAGACGGCCTGTTGTGGTTCGACCTCCCGTCTGACCTGTTGACGGCTGGCAGCGGTCACCCTGACTGGCTGCAAATGCTGGTCCGTGCACTGATCTTCAGGCTCGTCGCGCATAGCGAGAGCGCAGGACCACTGGGGCGGGCCCAGTTGGGCGAGCCGGATCGCTATGTAAGGGCAGCCGACGTTGTGGTGCGGAAGCTGGCGACGTTCTAGAACGCGTCCGAACGGCGGATCATGGGCGGAGCCAGAGTCTGATCGAGGCGAGGGTGACGGTGCCGTGGAAGATGTAGGCGCGCTTGTCGAATCTCGTGGCCACGGCCCGGGAGTTCTTCAGTGCGTTGATCGTTCGCTCAACTTCGTTCCTGCGCTTGTAGATCGTCTTGTCGAAGCCGGCGGGCCGACCACCCCTGCTGCCTCTGCGCTGGCGGTTGGCCCGCTGGTTCTTCGGTTCGGGGATTGTGTGCTTGATCTGGCGTCGTCGCAGGTAGCGACGATTGCGGAGGGAGGAATACGCCTTGTCTCCGCCGAGATGGTCAGGCCGAGTCCGGGGACGCCCACCGTCCAGCCGGGCGACACGGACACGCTCCATGACCGGGATGAACTGCGGGGCGTCGCCCCACTGGCCCGGAGTGATCAGCAGGGCCAGTGGGCGGCGCCCGCCCTCACCCGCGAGATGGATCTTGCAGGTCAGGCCGCCCCGGGAGCGTCCGAGTCCCTCGTCGGGGCGGTGCTGCCGGGGCGCGCGTCTTTTCCCAGTAGCCGCGGAGGCTTCTTGCGTGCTCCGGCGGCGTGTTGGTGGGCCCGGCAGGAGGTGGAGTCCACGCTTACCATCGACCAGTTGATGCGGCCTTCCGCGTCAGCATCGGCCAGGACAGCCGCGAAGAGCCTGTCCCACGTGCCATCCGCTGACCAGCGCCGATGCCGCTCGTACACGGTCTTCCACTTGCCGAAACGCGCAGGCAGATCCCGCCACGGCACCCCGGTCCGGTTCCGGTACAGGATCCCGTTGATGATCCTGCGATGGCTGCCCCAACGCCCCCCACGCTGCCCGGACTTCGGCAGATGCAGCTTCAGCCTGGCCCACTCTTTGCCTGTGAGATCTCCCCGCCCCATGGGCATGCCAACGAGCCAAGACCGTGATGGTCACAAGATCCGTCGGACAGGCCCTAGCCGCTCAGCTCTCGTACTCCTTGGCCCTCGTGGAGATCCGCCCGGCGAGTTCTTCCGCGATGGGGTCGAGTTCGGGGTGTGTGCCAGCGACCAGGGCGAGGAGGGCGTAGACGGCTGCCGACTCACCTTTGGTGAGTACCGCCAGGCGCGGTCCGGGCCGGTCGAGTTCAGCGCGGAGTTCGGCCACCTGCGCTGCCGTGTCCTGCGGGTCAGAGTCGGGGGTGGCGGTGCGGCCATTGATGGAGACGTTCGTGCCGTCGGACGCGAAGTCGAGGTTCGCGAAGTCACCGCCCTGGATGGTGACGCCGTGGTGGACGCCGCCGCTGATGCTGTTGGTAAGCCTGGTCATGGTGAATCGTTCCTCCGCGTTGCCGTCCATCGGCGGTCGGTTGCGCAACGGCCGAGCCCTGCCGCACGCTGCATTACAGCCGGTGGCCTGAACTCTACGTATGCCAACGTCTGTTGGGGAGGTGAATGTCGAGAGTCGGGGCGCGGACTCCCAGGTCGAAGCTGGCCCTACGCAGCGACGAGCCCCCTGTCTCCGGAGAGGCAGAGGGCTCGGTTCGGAAGGCTATACGTCGAACTCTCCCTCGCGAGCGCCGAGGGCAAATGCTTTCCACTCGGCCGCGTTGTTCCGAAGGACCGGGGTCAGAGCGCGTCGTTCCGGACGCCGTTGACGAAGTTCTGCCAGATGTCCGCGTCGAAGACGAGGGCGCCTCGTCCACGATCCTTCGTGTCTCGTACGGCCTGGCGGCCGGTGCGGAGCTTGCCACGCTCGACGCATCCGTTGTCTGTGCCGCTGTGGCTGCTCTTGTGCCAGAACGCGCCTTCCAGTTCTCGCAGGTCGGTCACTGGCTCTCCTTCGTCTCGTCGTCAGTGGTGCGTCTCGACATCGAACTCGCCGTCGCGAACGCCGAGGGTGAATGCTTTCCACTCAGCCGCCGTGTAACGGAGCGGTGGGTCCTCCGGGCATGCAGAGTTCCGCATGGCCACGGCACCTTCGGGCAGGTGTGCGATCTCAACGCGGTCGTGCGGATCGCTCCCAGGCGCACCTACCCACTCGACTTCGCTCAGGTCGAGCGCGTAGAGAGCGTCCTTCCCGCTGGTATCGGTGCTCACCTCAGACGGCGCCGATCTGCACGGCTGAGACGAACTCCTGCCACTGGGCTTCACCGAACACATGGGCGCCCAGAGCGGGGAACGCACTATCCCGGACGCCGACGCGACGGTCCGCAGTCATCTGCTTCTCGACGCATTGCCCCCCGTTGTCGCTGCTGTAGGAGGACTTGTGCCACTTGTCCTCGGGGAGGTCGTGCCGCATCATCTGGTGCCTGCCTCAAGTTTTGTTCAGATCTCGCGCCGTTTGCGAGATCAGATCCATGGATTGTCGTGACGGTAGAGCTGAAGCTCGGAGTTGGTCAAAAGCTAGCTGGTACCGCTCGACAGGACCATCCTCCTCCAGATAAAGAGACCCGTCGAGGTACCCGAGGCTGACCACGTCCAGATCCATGGGGTCGGGGTAACTGAAGATGCTGAAGGCGCCGTCGAGGCCCGCATGCCAGCCTTGCCCGAACGGAATGACCTGAATCGAGAGCCTCGGGGGGTTGTTCAGTTCGATCAGCTTCTGGAGCTGGGCGGCCATGGTCTTGGGCCCTCCAACCGTGCGGCGTAGTACCGCCTCGTCCAGGAGGCAGACGACCTGCGGAGCGTTCTCGCGCAGTATTTCCTGTCGGCCCATCCGTACGGAGACATACGACTCGATTTGCTCGTCGGAGGCGGTCTTCTCCACTCCCCGGATGGATTCCTCGGCGTACTCGCGCGTCTGGAGGAGGCCAGGGACAAGGAGCGGCTGGAAGAGAAGGATGCGGACCGCGTCTGACTCGATGCTCAACTGCTCCTGGAACATCTCGGGAAGGATGTCGCTGTACTGGGCCCACCAGCTCTTGCGGCGGCCTTCCCGAGCCATCGTGATCAGAGCGGTCCGGAGCTTCTGGTCCTCGACGCCGTAAAGGTCGGCCAGGGCTTAGACCTCCAGTTTGCTGACCCCTTGGCGGCCGTTCTCCTGTCGGGAGATCTTGGACTTGTCTCCGCCGATGCGCTCGGCGGCCTGTTCCATCTTGATGCCGGCGGCTTCTCGCAGCCGCTTGAGCTCACCGCCGAGCCTGCGGCGCCGCACGGTCGGTCGTGGATGGCTTGGCAACTTGGCTCCCTTTACAGACGTGTTGGGCACCAGTGTGGCGTACACAGCCCCTCCAATGAAGGTCATATGCCAGGGTGCTAGACCAACTTCATGCGAATCTGCAACTTTGTAGCTCGAACAGGTTGCGGACCCAACATAGGCGGGTCCACCCTGTTGTACGTTACAGATGGCGCTTGGGGGGTCACAGAGCGTCGGCCCGTTCGCTATGCGCCGATCAGGGCGCTGGAGGAGCCATGACCGTCATGGCAGAAGCAGGCACGCAGCAGTACCGACAAGAACTCGCCGTTGACCCCCAGGGCTTCGCGCGCATCCGACGGATCGTCGGCGCGTACCTGCGGTACTGGGGCCGGGATGAATTAGTCCCGCCCGCCGCGATGTGCGTAACGGAGCTGCTCACCAATGTGCACAGGCACGCGGGCTCCGCTGCCTGCGTCCTTGTCCTCCAGACCTCGTCCTCCGGTGTGCGCATCGTCGTCAGCGACGAAAGCCCGGCCCTCCCCGTCGTTCGTGAGCCGGACTGGTTCGCCGAGAGCGGGCGCGGCATGTTCCTGCTCAGCAGCACAGTCGATGCCTGGGGAGCTGACCCAACGCGCGAAGGCAAGGACGTGTGGATCGAGTTCCGTGCCGCTACCGAGGGGACCGCCGCATGAGCACCGCGCCGCCCCTCCGCGCCGGGCACGCTGACTCAAGCCTGAGCACCACGGCGAGAGTCATGTACAGGCTGCACGACGCCTTCCTCAACGACGAGGACCTGGACGACGACCTCGACGTGATCCTCGGTGCCGCTGCCGGGCCCACGGGGCTGAGTGGCACCAGGCGGCAGAAGCCGCCGCGCCGCGGAGTGCTGGTTCGACTCGTGAGCATCGTTCGAGGGCGACCTGATGAACTCCCCAACGACGAGGTCCCCGACGCGCTCCGTCGTGCCGAGCGCATGAGCCGAATGCTGGACCGGCTCGTAAACATCGCCTGCTGGCGTACGAGCGGATACCCAGACGCTGAGATGACCACTGTGATCAACCGCGCTTACAGCCTTCGAGGTCGGCAAAGAGCTGAAGACTTCGTCGCTGACCGTGCGCACTTACGACTTCTGGCCCTGACGACTCTGGATCTTCTGGAGATGCTCACCGCCGAAGACGACGAACCGCCTGCGGCGTTCAGTGAGCCCCACCCTCAGAGCGGGTGGTCGGCATGACGCAACTGCTGCCTCGCACCTACTGGTGTCAACGCGACTATGACGGGCCCCGCCGCGAACAGCTCGAACCCCGCAACGCCACCACTCCCTACCCGGGCCGCGCCATCGACTGGATGCGCGAATCAGTCAGGGAGACCCTCCCCGAACTGGACGACCGCCCGACGTTCGTGCTCGCCTGGGCGTGGCTCGGCAACCACCAGGCCGTCGGAGCCGCCGTCCAGGAACTGCGTCAGGGAAGGCCGTACACCTTCACCGTCCCGACACCGGACGGCCGCTGGAACTGGACCGCTTATCCCATCTGCGTCCTTCCCGTCGTAGACAGCTGCTCCAACACTCTTCGGCCCAAGCGGAGGTTAGCGCCGGCTGGGGCTATCGGTGCGCCGCCGTGACGGCGATGCCGCACCGTTCGTCCCCCGCCCACGCAACGCTGCTCGGAGAACCGATGACTGTCACGACCACCGAATCCGAAGCCACCGCGAAGTCCGACGAGCCCGTCACCTCCAGCGAGACCAGGCAGTCCCGGCGTGAACAGACCGGACAAGCCGCCATCGAACTGGACCGCGCCTTGCACGCTGCTGGCCTGAAGGCGCTCTCGCCGATTCCCATGGGCAGCGAGCGGCCGGGGTACATCGGGTTGAACGACATCCACGCCAATACGGCGTTGGAGCTTGCCCGGCTGATCCGCAAGGCCATGAAGAGCGCCTTCAAGACCGCCGAGGCGCTGCGTTCCGCTTTCCGCGCTCACGGCCTCGACATGCCGGACCCGGCCGTATACGGAGGCAAGATCCATCTCGGTGACATCTCGCTGGCCACAGCGGACCGCCTCGCGTGCGTCCTGGGCGCACCGCCCCAGCGGGACTCGCCCCTGGACCTCACCGAATGGCCCGAAGGACAGCAGGTCCTCGACCGGCTGAGCAGTGCCTTCAAGGCCGCCACCCGCGGGGGCTTCCTGGATCTCTACTTCCACCCCGACTGCCTGCGCTGCAACAAGGAGGCCGAGATGACCTTGGGGGACCTCAACGTGCGGACAGCGCGCCGCTTCGTGACAGCCCTCCAGTTCGGAGCGTGACCATGACGACGAAACCGCACCGGCCAGACATCGCTCGTGATCTGCTCGCCCGTGCCGAAGCGGCACGCCAATACCGCAGCAAGTTCACCCGCGGACAGCTCAGCCAACTCGAGATCGATATGGGGCGGCACGGCGACCACTCCAACGCCTCCGTTCTGCGACGTGTCGTGGAGAAGCACGGCTGGCCCGGCCGAAGCCTGGTTGGCGAGTACGCCGCCGATGCGGCCTGGCAGATCGCCCTGCATGCGGACCAAGAGACCGACTTTCAGCGTCTGGCCCTCCGGCTCATCGCCACCGCCGTCGAGCGGGGAGAAGCAACCATCCAGCAGTGGGCGCACCTGTACGACCGGTGCTGCATCAACGCCGGGCAGCGCCAGGTCTATGGCACCCAGCACCGCTACGGGGACGCCGGCGTGGAGGTACTGCCAGTCCGAGAGCCGGAACACCTCGACGCCCGCCGCGCCAGCGTCGGCCTGCCACCCTTCGCCACCGCCCACGAAGCCGTGCGGCGACGACATGCCCGCGAACCAGAGACGGACCAGGCCGACGACAGCGAGCACCGTGACACGGGCCTCCTCGAAAGGACGGCGGCATGACGCCCACCGCGAACAGCAGCCCATCCGCAGCGGTCTGGGACGCCTGGGAAGCGGACGGCCGCAGCTACTACGTGATCAACGACACCGAGCTGATGCAGTTCACCCGCAACTTCCCCGTACGGAGTGGTGGCATCGCCGTGGACGTCGGCTGTGGCAACGGTGCCTTCAGCCGCCAGCTCCACCGCTTCGGCTACGACGTCACCGGCTTTGACTTTGCCAGCACGGCGCTGCACGCTGCCCGCCGCACCCCTCTACCGGGAGTGCGCTATCTGCACCACGATCTCAACAAGGGTGACCCTCCCGGTCTGCCAAGACACGGCATAGATCTGGTGGTGTGCCGTCTCGTCCTGCCCTTCCTCAACGAGCCGACCGCATGGATACGCCGTGTCCGCGACCTCTGGCTCCGTCCCGGCGGACAGATGTACGTGGTGATCCCAGTCATCGAAGGGGACACCACGCAACCCGGTGGGATGACGGAACGGGAGATCGCCAACCTCACTCCCGGGTGGTCGCACTCAGTGCGCTACGACGTGCGCGGACGGGTGGCGTTCCTCGCGCTGCGCTCCGCAGCCACCTAGACGGCCGCTCGGTGGGCCGGAGGTACGGGCCCGGGCCATCGAGCGGCAAGAACTGCACCTCTGGTCAACGCCGAGACGGTGACAGCGCGTTTCGGTCATCTCTGATCATGCCCGTGCCCTCGGCGCGCGCTGCCGAGAAGGATGAAAGCACCCTGTCGTGGCCCCTGGCGGAATAAGAGGCCCCGTCTGTCAGAAGGAGAGGAAAGAAGTGATGGCTACCACGTACATGCGGCGCACGATCTGGCCTCCCACCTGGCCGCGGCCACCGTGCCCGTGAGGGACCACAGCCGCGAGCCCAGGGAAGCCACCCGGCCTCCTGCCCGACGAGATGCGAGAAGGGAGGTAGCCATGAACGCCGAAGCGACGCTCCGTGAGCTGGACGGCATGTTCACGACGGTGGTCCGCACCATCGAGCCGACCGCTGTGAACCGGAACCGCAAGCCCTCCGGCACCGCCGACCAGCGCGTCAACGACGACGAGCCCTGATCTCCGCCCCTTGCGCAGGGTGCGCACAGTCCCAGCACGTTCGCAGAACAACTCATCAAGGAGGAATGGGATGAACGCCCAAGCAAAGCTCCGCGAGCTGGACGAACTGTTCACCACCTCGGCCCGCACCAGCGTGCCGACCGCCGAATCTCGGCACCGCAAGCCGTCGGGCGACGGTGACCAGCGCACCTCCGAGGACTGATCCTCTCGTCCTCAACGGGGCCCCTCGTGAGAGGGGCCCCGTCCCGTTCTCCGACACAAGGAGCGGCTGATGCTGAGCATGCGGATAGACAGCACGTTGCCCGATACGTCATGGGAGTGGATCAGTGATCGCTGGCGTAGCGGTTCATCCTGGATCTCCCCCTACGATCACCCCGCGCTGGAAACTTGGGCCGCCCGGGACAGCCAGCGTGTGGTCTTCCAGGTACGCGAGCGGCTTCCTGGACAGCAGGCCCACGGCCCCGCCTCGCCACGGCCAGTTAGCGAGCGGGCCTACAACGAGGCCGTTGTGGAGGCCCGCGCATGGGCACGATCGCACCACCTCATCGAGATCACTCCGCAGGGCGTCACGGTCAGCACCGGAGCCCACTGCCCTGCCCCCGTCTACCTGACGGCACACCACACCGCGCTGCACGCGCACTGGGACATCACGGCCCTGCGCAAGGTGATGCCGCATCAGCGCCTCGATCCCGTCGAGATCACCCGGCTGTTGGCGCTGACCGGCCACTACAGCACCCACACCGCATGGGAAGCGGTGCACCTGCTCTCCGAACGCTCCAGCGCGCACTTCCACGACGGCGAACTCACGGTGTACCTGCCCGAAGCAGCCCGCCACGACGAGCCCCGTGAACTCGCCCCTGACGCTCGGGTCCTCGATGGCTACGAACAGATCCTCGACGCCGTACTAGCAGACCATCACTACCTGCCCGAGCGGACCGCGATCGAGCTGTCCGGGGGGATGGACAGCAGCAACGTGGCCATGTCTCTCAGCATCCGCCACGGGCCCACTTTGGTCAGCGGCGCGCTCCTGCAGGAAGGCGCCGCCGGCGAGCAGCAGAAGCAGCGCCGAGAGGCAATGATCCGCTACGCCGGGTTCCGGGACACGACCCTGCGCGCAGCTGACTACCTGCCGATGGACCCCCAACATGCTCTGGGCATTCCGCTGGGGCCGCACGAGGAGATCTACATCGCCGGACACGGCACGCTGCTG
Organism: Streptomyces spiramyceticus; assembly: GCF_028807635.1. NCBI lineage: Bacteria > Bacillati > Actinomycetota > Actinomycetes > Kitasatosporales > Streptomycetaceae > Streptomyces > Streptomyces spiramyceticus. Next base: position 1,683,791 of record NZ_JARBAX010000001.1, on the reverse strand, counting down.
GCCAAGTGGAAGGCCGACGGGATGCTTTGGGCGGCAGCCGGAGTCGGCGGTGACGAGATGCTGAGCCTTCCGCCAGAACCACACCCGCCCTTGACCTCCGCCGATGTCCCCCGCTGGCTCACACCCAGCACGTTCGAGGCGCTACGGGACCAGGAGAGCGGAATTCCCCCAGCCCCGCCGATCTCCGACTCCACGCTGCGAGCCCTGGCCTGCGGCGCACCGATGTACCTGCGGGCTGGGCTGTGGCCGCTGTATCCCCTCGCAGACCCTGCAATGTGGCGATTTGGCCAGTGGCTGCCATTCTCATGGCGCCGGAACAAACGCTTGGCCCGCTTCCGGCTGCAACGGCTTGGCTTCGACCTGGAGGTGACACATCCCCCGCTGCGGGAGAACTTCCACGAGGTACTGCAGAAGGCCCTGGCCCGCTTCGGCCCGGATGCGATCCGCGCGATGCTGGACTCGGGGTCTCCGCTGATCGACGGCGGGTTCGTCGACGCGGACGAGCTGTCGGCGGCTGCCGTACGGCTGGAGCATCAACAGCCCGCGGCACGCGACGAGATGGTCGCGCACGTACTGCGCCTGCACCACGCCCTGATCTGACCTTCAGGCGTGTCCCCGGCCCTGTGGGGCCGGGGACACGGGGCTACAGCTCGCCGCGTTTCCACTGTTCGTACTCGGCGCCGAGAGCTTCCTCGTCCACAATGCGATGCCGTACGGACTGCACCCAAGCCGCGACGAGCTCGCCGAACACTTCGAAGTTGGACAGCCCGACCTGGTCGTCTACAGCGAACAACGCCAACAGCTCATCAGCGGCCGGTTCACCGCAGTCACACGCGGGGCACAGCACAGCTTCACGAAGGCCGTTCACGTCCTCGCCACGGGCGTTCTTCCACGAGTGCGGGAACTGGGCCAAGAGCAGCCCCGGCCCTCCACACGGCGGACAGTTCGGAGGATCGGCGAGCTGGAGAACGATCTCTTCTTCCTGGACGCTCACGCCACGCCCATCCAGACGTCCGGACCGAAAGTGCCCTTGATATCGGAGGCCACCGAGGTCGGGTCCACCAGGAAACCCAGCTCGAACAAGACGGTCTTCGCGGGCGTATGGACCCGCATCCGTACCGGACTCTCGCCCTTGTGCGCGGTGAGGATGCGCTTCAACTCGGCGACCGTCGGATCGTTGATCTTGTGGGCGGGGAACGACAGCATGACCGGTGGCCGGCCGCCACTCTCCGCCGAGGAGACATCAAGCACCTGAATCTCCTGCCCGAAGATACTGACCGCCCCGTCACGGTCGTTGAGGCGTCCTTGGACGGAGACGACGGAGTCAGGGATCAGGGCGTGCTGGACGAGGGTGTAGGTGGCTGGGAAGAAGAGGATCTCCATCGCGCCGTCACGGTCCGCGAGGTTGATGATCGCCCAGTGGTTGCCCTGCTTGGTCACCCGGCGGTCCACGCTGGTGATGAGGCCGGACAGCTGCACGACACCTTCCGTGCGGCCTGAGCCGAGGAGTTCGCTGATCGTGGTGTCCCGGTTGCGGGACAGGATGTGCTCGGTGCCGTCCAGCGGGTGCGCCGAGACGTACAGGCCGAGCATCTCGCGCTCTGCGGCCAGCAGTAGCTTGCGCGGCCACTCGCTGTCGTCGATGGGGAAGTCCAGGCCGAAGACCGGCTCGTCGCCATCACCGCCGAGGTCACCGAACAGGTCGTCCTGCCCGATCGCGGCCTGCTTCTTCACCGGGATGATCGCGTCGATGGCATCCTCGTGCGCGGCCGACAGCCCCTTGCGGGTGTGCTGGAGCGAGTCGAAGGCGCCAGCCTTGATCAGCGATTCAACGGCCCGCTTGTTGAGGGCCCCGATGTCGGCCTTGTCGAGGAAGTCGGGGAACGAGGTGTACTTGCCCTTGGACTTGCGGGAGGCCACCAGGGACTCGATGACGCCTTCACCGACGTTACGCACCGAACGGAGCCCGAACCGTACGTCGTCACCGATGGCGGTGAAGTTGGCGACGGACTCGTTGATGTCCGGCTGGAGCACCTGAACACCCAGCTTCCGGGCGTCGGCCAGGTAGATCGCTGCCTTGTCCTTGTCGTCCCCTACCGAGGTGAGGAGCGCGGCCATGTACTCGGCCGGGTAGTTCGCCTTCAAGTAGGCGGTCCAGTACGAGACGAGCCCGTATCCGGCGGTGTGGGACTTGTTGAACGCGTAGCCCGAGAACGGGAGCATGACGTCCCACAGAGCCTTGGTGGCTTCTTCGGAATAGCCGTTCTGCTTCATCATGCCGTCGGAGAACTTGTCCCACTCCGCGGCCAGCACCTCGGGCTTCTTCTTACCCATCGCACGCCGCAGCAGGTCGGCGCCACCCAGGGTGTAGCCGGCGAGCTGCCGGGCGATGGCCATGATCTGCTCCTGGTAGACGAGCAGGTGGAAGGTGTTGCCCAGGATCGGCTCCAGGGCGTCCTTCAGCTCCGGGTGGATCGGTTCGATCTCCTGGCGGCCGGTCTTGCGGTGCGCGTAGTTCGTGTGCGCATTCGCCGCCATGGGGCCGGGACGGTAGAGGGCAAGGGCCGCGGCGATGTCTTCGAACCGGGTGGGCTCCATAAGCTTCAGCAGTGTGCGCATGCCGCCGCCGTCGAGCTGGAACACACCGAAGGTGTCGCCGCGGGCCAGCAGCTGGAAGGTGGTGGTGTCATCCAGCGGGATCGGCTTGGCGCCGTCCTGCGGGACCGTATCGGTGGTGATGTTGACGCCGCGGTTTTCCCGGATGTTCTGGATCGCGTGGTCGATCACGCCCAGGTTCCGAAGCCCCAGGAAGTCCATCTTGACCAGCCCCATGTCCTCACAACTGGGGTAGTCAAAGCCGGTGATCTTGACGCCGTCCTTGGCGCGCATGTGGAGCGGAATACGGTCGGTGAGTCGAGTCTTCGACAGGATGACTGCGGCCGCGTGGACACCGGTATTACGGATCAGGCCCTCGACGCCCTTGGCTCCGTCGATGACCTTCTTGACGTCCGGCTCGTTCTCGTACAGCGCCCGGATCTCGCCGGCCTCCCCGTAACGGGGGTGGCTCTCGTCGAAGATCCCGCTGATCGGGATGGACTTGCCCATCACATCCGCCGGCAGGGCCTTCGTGATCCGCTCACCGTGCGAGAACGGGTAGCCCAAGAGCCGCGACGTGTCCTTGATCGCGTTCTTGGCCTTGAGCTTGCCGAAGGTGTTCACCATGGCGGTGTACTCGTCGCCGTACTTGTCGACGACGTAGCGCACCATCCGGTCGCGGTGACGGTCGTCGAAGTCGAGGTCGACATCCGGCGGGTTGATGCGCTCGGGGTTCAGGAACCGTTCGAAGAGGAGACCGTGCTCCAGCGGGCACAGCTCGGTGATGCGGGTGGCGTACGCGACGATTGAGCCGGTCGCCGATCCACGGCCAGGGCCGACGGGGATCTTCTGGTCACGGGCGTACTGGCAGATGTCAGCGACAACGAGGAAGTAGCTGGAGAAGTTCATCGGGCCGATGACCTTCATCTCGGTCTCAAACCGCTCCAGGACCTCGGCCGGGATCGGGTCGCCGTAGCGCATGGCGAGGCCCTTGAGACATTCCTTGCGCAGCCATGATTCCTGCGTCTCACCCTCGGGAACGCCGGGGAAGTTCGGCATCTCGTCGACGTTCTCGAAGACCGACTCGTACGACTCGATGCGCTCCGCGATCAGCAGAGTGTTGTCGCACGCCTCGGGGATCTCGGAGAAGAGATCCCGCATCTGGGCGGCGGTCTTGAGGTAGTAACCGGTGCCGTTGAACTTGAACCGGCCCGGGTCGTCCTTGTTCTTACCCACGCCGATGCACAGCAGGTTGTCGTGCGCGTCGGCATGCTCCTCAAGGACGTAGTGCGCGTCATTGGTGGCCAGCAGCGGGATGTCGAGTTCCTTCGCCAGGCGCAGCAGGCCCCCGCGGACGTTGCGCTCCAGGTCCAGGCCGTGGTCCATCAGCTCCAGGAAGTAGTTCTCCTTCCCGAGGATGTCCTGGTACTGGCCCGCGATCTCCCGGGCCTCGTCGTACTGGTTCAGACGCAGCCTGGTCTGGATCGCGCCCGAGGGGCAGCCGGTCGTCCCGATGATCCCCTCGGCATGCTCGGAGATCAGTTCCATGTCCATGCGCGGCTTACCGGCCGGGAACTGGCCCGTGTACGACGCTTCCGTCGACAGATAGAACAGGTTCTGCAGTCCCTTGACGTTCTGCGCCCACATCGTCATATGGGTGAAGCGACCACCGCCACTGACATCCTTCGAGCCCTCGCCGTCATCCGACATCGCCCTGACGCCGCCGGGGCCCCAGAACTCCTGCTTGCGGTTCCGGCGCGAGGACGGGGCGACGTACGCCTCGATGCCGATGATCGGCTTGACGCCCTCGAAGCCTTTGGCCACCTGTTGGAACTCGTACGCACCGAACATGTTGCCGTGGTCGCTCATCGCGATGGCGGGCATGCCCTGACGCGCCACCTCGGCGAACATCGGCTTGAGCCGCTGCGCACCGTCGAGCATCGAGTATTCGGTGTGATTGTGCAGGTGAACAAAGCTGTCGGACACCGGGCAGGCACCTCCGAGGCAGGTCGTGGGAAGCCCCCACCCTATCCCTCAGTGCCGTGCGAAACGCCCGGTCTGGGGCGCTCCGAGCGTGATCGAAAACCGGGCAAAACGATGACCTCGATCTATCACTCAAAGTTGTCAGCGAGCAGCCGCAGGTGACCAATGGTGGAGAGGTGAAATGAGTCTCACGGCTCCTGGTGCTTGGCCGCTCGCTTGAGGATCGTGGCGGCGAGACGCCAAAGGTTGCAGCCAGCGTTGCGCGCGGACTCTGTGCCTGCCCTCCATCGAGGGCGGGACCTACCTGACGCAGAGATCGCCTCTCGACACGGCCCAGATGCCGCGCCGATGTGTCCGACAGCCGTCCTAGCGTCGGTTGAACGGATCACAGCACCCACAGGCGCCATCGACGTAACCTGATCAAGGCGCGGGGCCGACTGCCTGGGAGGGCACTGTGGGCCTGCGCCAACTGATCACGGACGTCTGGAGCTGGCTGGACTACAAGCCGGTCATGGCCGATCCGCGTCGACCGGGCAGCAACGCTTGGTCCGAGCTGACGTCGTCTTGGGTGCCGGACGAGGATCTGCGGCGGCTGTCCGCGTACCGACTGCTGGCCGCTTACGACTCGAACCAGGCCGGACAGGTCGCCGCGATCACCGGGGACGACACGGCCGGCGAGGAGCGGCGCGAGCTCGGAGACGCGGGCAAGCTCGTCGACACCGCACTCGGCTACCTCCTTGGTGCCGAGCAGACCATCACCGTGCCAGGTGCGGAGCATGCCGAGGGCGAGCCGACAGCCGATCAGGCCGCGGCGGCCGCCGTTCAGGAGCAGCTGCGTGCGTGGGCGGAGAAGGAGCTGCTGCCGCTGCGGCTTCAGCAGGCCGAGCGCACCGCGATCCTCCTCGGAGACGCCGTTTACACCCTCGCGTGGGAGCCCGCCAAGGGGCGCGTACTGCTGCGCACCTGGGATCCTGGCCTGTACTTCGCTGAGTGGCCCGACGACGGCGATCAGGACAGCGCCGACTTCCCGTCCAGGGTTCATCTGGTGTGGGAGATACCGGAGGACGTGCGGCGCGGCACAAAGGCGAGGCTCCGCCGAATCACCTATGAACTCGCTCCCATCGGCCCCGCTACCAAGCGCGGCGCCACCAAGGGCGGGCAGCCGATCCGCGAGCCGATCTACGCCGAAGACGGGTCGGCCGTCCTCGCCCGCGGTGACTCGCTGCACTCCGACAGCGGCGTGATCACGCGCGCTTACCCGTGGGCGCCGGGCAGGCCATCGGTGTACACCTGCTACCTCACCGACGCCGAATGGCTACTGGAAGACCTCAAGCACTCGGACATGCTGTACGACCTGCCCATGCACAAAGCCACGTACCGGGTCCGCTCGGATGGCGAAGTGCTGGACCGCCTCGACCTGCGCGTGGACTTCATCCCGCTGATCCACATCACCAACAACATCCCCCACTCCGGAGACCAGTGGGGCAAGCCGACACTGGCCACCGTCCTCCAGGCTCTCGACGAACTGTCCGCCACCGACACCGATTCCTCCGCCGCCAGCGCCACCACCGGCTCCCCGATCATCGGCCTCGCCGGAGCCCGCCTCCCCATCGACCGCACCACCGGACAGCCGCTCCCCGTGAAGGTCAAGGCCGGGACTGTATGGCAGCTCAACGACGGCGGCCGCATGGACGTCCTCGACACCTCCGCCCAGCTCGCCGAGCTCCGCTCCCGCGTCGACCACCTCCTCGACCGGATCGCTGCCAACAGCCGCATCACCGCCGCCGGCCTGGGAACCCTCGACCCCACCGCCCTGCCCTCCGGCTACGCCCTCCAGCTCGCGCTTGGGCCGCTGGACGCACTCGTCGGCTCAATGCGCCTGGCACGAGACCACAAGTACGCGATCTTGCTGCGCATGGTGCAGCGCCTCCACCAGGCAGGGCAGGCCGAAGGCTGGCCCGCGGGGGAATCCTTCCCCGCCCGCCTGATGTGGGGACCGCACACGCCAACCGACCGGGCCGCCGTTCTCGACGAGGTGGTCAAGGGCGTCGGCGCAGGGATCCTCTCCGTGGAGACCGGCGTGCGAATGCTCCAGGACGCTGGCTACCCCATTGAGGACTCGCAGCAGGAGATCGAACGCATTCAGGCTCGGGCCTTCGAGGCCGCAGCCCGGCTCGCAGACGCCACGGGTGACAACGCCGCCGTCCGGGCCTACCTCGGGCTTCCCGAGGCAGATCCGGAGGTACCCAAGGTGCCCTTGAGCGGCAACGCAGCTGATAAGTCTTCCTCGTGACGCTGGCGGTGCGTGATCGACCGATGAGTGGTGCCTTGCCGCAAGGTGAAGTTGGCACCACTCGACGTGTCAACGCATGTCAGCGTCCAACACCTGTCGGCATTGAGAGTGCACGTCTTCCAATGCGGAAGTAGCAGCCCGCCGACACCCCCTCAAGACGCCGTCTGAGTTGGCAGCGATGGATGGATCGCCGTAATCAGCACGCCGGATCTCCTTGAACCACTCGCTGAGGGCGCACCACAGTTCCAGAGCAGATTCGTTGACGTCACCCGTACCTTCCAAGGCGACGACCAGCCGCAACTTCTCGCATTCGCTCACCAGCGTCCGGGCTTGGGAGACCTCCTCCCAGAACTCTTGATCCGCCGCAGTGCGAGCCTTCTTGGCCAGGACATCTAGCCGTCGGTACAGATCATGTACTCCTCCTAGGTAGGCGACGTATGCGTCACGACGTATCTGTCTGCGCCACTGCAAGCCCTGCTGCCTGCCAGCTGCCCGCGCGGCGGTGACCGCGCCTCCTGCCCCGACGGCTGCACCCACAACGCCAGCGATGGCGCCCACAAGCGCGACTCCCCCTGCATCCATGTCGGCAGTGTGCCGGTTCAGAGCAGGCTTGCGCATGCCTTGACAGTCGAGGATGCGGGTGTCCTGTGTCGCGTAGCGATACGGCCCGATCAGGGAACGGCCCACTCAGCCCGGTCGGTAGACTGATCGTCGGTGCGGGGGCGCTGGAGACCACTGGATGGTTCACGCATGACGCGCCGCTCGCTTCCTTCGCCGCTCGTGCCGGTTGGGTACCGGCGTGATGGTCGGCCGATCTACCCGATGCTCGGTGCCTCCGCCGAGGACCCTTCCAACGATCCGGGTGATGAGGGCACGCCGCCTGCCGCCACGGTGACTCAGGAGGACCTGTCGCGGCTGTTGGCCCGCGAGAAGACCCAGGGTGGCCGCGCGGCCGTGAAGAAGCTCCTGGGTGACCTGGGGTTCGACAACTCCGAGGCACTGGTCGACTTCGTCACTCAGCAGCGTGAGGCAGAGCAGGCCGCGCTGTCCGACGTGGAGCGCCGTGAGCAGGCCGCCGTCGAGAGGGAGCGGCAGGCCGAGCAGCGCATCGCTGAGGCCGTTGCGAGGGAGCGGGCGGCCGTACGACGCGCTGTGCTGGCTGGGCTGGGTGCGAGCGGTGAGGACCTGGACGACGCCGTGGTCCTGGTCGAGCGGGTTCTGGCCGATCAGCCCGAGGCTGACGAGGAGGCAGTTGCCGCGGCCGCCGAGCAGTTGAAGGAGCGTCGCCCCGAGCTGTTCGGGCAGGTGCAGGAGACTGTGCCGCCCGCGCCGGGTGGCTCGCCCGCCGGCGGTCCGCCCTCGCGTGGGGGTACGCCGCCCAAGCCTGGATCCGCTGGGCTGGACATGGCCAGACGGCGCGGGTACGTCACAGCCTGACCTATCCGCCTCTCCCACCGGCGGGATATGGCCGGACTTGGGGACCACGCCCCTCCCATCTCGTGGACGGCGCCACCTGTTGGTGAGCGCGCGGATACCGCCATCGCGTCCCTGGGAGGGGCTTCACCATGCTTCAGCCGATCACGACGCAGCGCAGCGTCACGGCGAACATCGAGTGGCTCGGCGGCCGACACGGCACCGACGACACCGACACGATCACGCTCGACATCTCCAAGTTCACCAGCGGCGTCCACTACACGCCGTCGACCGACACCGGGCAGCCGTACAGCCTGTTCAAGTCCGGTGTAGCGGTCGGGAAGATCACCGCCAGCGGGCTGTTCGGGCCGTTCGACAAGGCCGCGACCGACGGCCGCCAGGTCCTGGCCGGTCACGTCATGGCCGAGACCCTATTCGCGCCGACCGCGACGAAGGTCCCAATCGCGCTGCTGTGGCACGGCACCGTCCGCGCAGCGAAGGTCCCCGGAGGGTTCAACCCTGCCGATGTGACGACCACCAACGCCCTGATCCGGTACGTGTAAGGAGCTGCTGAACCATGTCCCTTCAAGACCTGATCAAGGACGTCACCACCCGCGATCTGACGGTATTCGCCCGCGCGGTGCCGACGCCGGCGGAGTGGACGCTCACCACGGGTGAGGGAGCCGTCTTCCCTGACCTCAAGCTCCAGAGCACCCTGTGGGAGATCACGGACTCCGGCCGCTACGTAAACGCAGCGAAGTTCCGGGCGTACGACGCCTCGGCGCCGATCGCGACCCGCGAAGCGTGGGAGACCACGCGCAAGGGCGGCCTGCCCGTCATCTCGCAGAAGCTCACGGTGAGCGAGCAGGAGATCATCCTCGACGAGATGCAGCGGGGTGCCGATGCCGAGCGGCTGGTGAAGAACCTCTACAACGACACCGAGCGGCACGTGGAGGCGACCAAGGGCCGCATCGAGCTCGCGGCCGCGGACGTTCTGCTGGACGGCAAGCTGACCGTCAACGAGAACAACTACATCACCGAGGTCGACTTCGGTGTCCCCGCCGAGAACATGCCGACCGCTCCCAAGCTGTGGTCGGACCCGACGGCGGACGCGATCCGCGACGAACTCGGCTGGCTCCAGTACCTGGAGGACATCGGCTCTCCGAGCCCGGAGTTCGCCCTGACTTCGCGCCGCGTTGTGAACACGTGGGCGGCCAACAACGCCTACCGTGCCGCTTACTACAAGTCGGTCAACCCGTCGACGACGCCGACCTCTTCCCTCACCCCGGATCAGGTCAACTCGGTGCGCATCGAGTACGGTCTGCCGCCTATCCGCCTTTACAAGGGGCAGGTCCGCGTCGATGGCGTGTGGGTCAAGCCGATCCCGGACGACCGGTACATCTACGTGCCGCCGCAGCGCCAGAAGTGGGCGAACGTGCAGTGGGGACTGAACGCGGATTCCATCGTCCTGTCGTCCGGCAAGAACCCGGAGATCGAGCGGGAAGAGGCTCCCGGCATCGTCGTCACCCGGGACGTCGACGCTGACCCGATCCGCATCTGGACCAAGGTCAACGCCTCTGCCATGCCGGTCATGCACGACCCGCGAGCTCACCTCGTGGCGAAGGTGCTGTGATGGGGCGCCGACTGCGCGCGGCCGTGCACCTGGTCCATCCGGCGACGCACGAGCCGGTGATCCTTCAGCCAGGCGACGAGCCGGACCAGGCGGTCGCTGAGCTGATCACCCACCCCGACGCGTGGGAGCCCGAGGCCATGACCCTGGACGATCCGGCGCTCGCGGGGGAAGACCCGGAGGCGCTGACGCTGGACGATCCCAGGCTCGTCGACGAGCAGGCCGCGACCGAGGACGCTGCCTCGGAGCCGGAGCCGGAGCCGGAGCCGGAGCCGGAGCCGGAGCCGGAGCCGGAGCCGGAGCCGGAGCCGGAGCCGGAGCGGCCGCGCCGCCGGAAGGCCCAGGCCGCCGAGTGACACCCCCGACCACCGGCCCCATCTAGGGCCGGTGGTCTCCCATTCCTGCTGGAGACACCCGTGAACACTCCTGTCCTCGCGTGGCTGCTCGCACAGCTCGGCCCGTCCACTGATCAGGCTCACCTCTCAACCCGCTACGCGCGCCTTGGCAGCGCCCGCCTCGTGGCCGGCGAGGTCCTGTCGGAGCGAAGGGCCCGCCTGCTGGCGGAACCGCTGCGCATGACCGTGGATGGCGTGGTCACCATCGACCAGAGCAACAACCTTGCCGGACTGGAACGGCAGATCACCGCGCTCCCCGACATCCCCGCACCTGACGATCCGGCCGCTGGCGAGCCGGGCGTCGACCTGGTGACCGCGCCAATCGTCCCCGCCCATCGGAGCCGGTGAGCGTGGCCTACGCGTGGCCCCCGCTGACTCCTGGGGATCCGGACGAGATCGCGCGCCGTGTCGGCGCGGTGCTCGAAGAAGCGTGGCAGCGGCTCGCCGCCCGGCAGCGGCGCGTACTGGAGACCATGGAGCGGCAGCCCCGCGGCCGCCACGTTGTGATCACTCTGGAAGAGTTCAAGAGGGCGATCGAAGTGTTCCGTCGCGAAGTTGGCCAGGAGGCCGCCGCATTCGTGCAGCGCCAGTTGCCGCACCTGTATGAGCAAGGGGCGCTTGCCGCCGCACGCGAGCTCGGCCTGAACTTCACCTGGACCACGTTCCACCGCGACGCCCTGTTGTCCCTGGCCGCCGACTCCTACGGCGACTTCCTGCGCCGCTCCCAGGAGGCGGAGCGCATGGCCAGTAAGTTCTACCGCGCCGCCCGAGCGGCAGCCCGCCGCGAGGTACCGCTGCTCGCGGCGGGCAACATGACCGCCAGGCAGGCCGCGAAGAACCTGGCCGACCGGCTGGCGGCCGAGCACAAGCTGACTCACGTCGTCTACCGGAACGGTGCGCACGTTCCGGTGCGGGCCTGGGCGGAAGCCGCGACCCTCGCCAAGAGCGCGGTGGCCTACAACGCGGGCACACTCAACCGCACACGTCAGGCAGGGGTGGCTTACGTCGAGGTCTTCGACGGCTTTGACTGTGGCTGGACCAGCCACCAGGACCCGGACAAGGCGAACCGGACACTCCGAAGCGTGGAGGAAGCAGCGGAGTGGCCGATCTCCCACCCGCGATGTCGTCGCGGGTTCGGGCCCCGTCCAGAGGGACAGGCTTGATCCGGCCCTAAGCAGCCGGAGCGCCGATGCTCCTTACGGAGGTCCGGGGCTGCGACCCGGGCTTGTTGGCGCCCTCAGCGCGGTGCGGGCCAGACCTACAGCGCCAGCGCATGACCATAGGCGGCCGGTGGAAGTTCGTGTAATTCCCCAGCCCGAACTTCTTGAGCGTCCCCATGGGGAGCACGGAGTTGACTCCGTAGTGGCCAGGGGAACGTCGCAACTCTCGGGCCGCCCGGTGATACAGCAACGTCGGCCCCCTCGACCACAATCAGGTCGTGAGGGCCGAAGTCACACGGGCCCAGATTTGCCTATGCCAATCGCTGCAGGGGCGGCGCCTCTGGGGAGTTCTACGGATCCGTGGGGTGGGTCACCAGTCGGTGTTCTTCAGGCCGGGCCAGCCGTCAAGGATGCTGTGCTTGGCTTCGACGGCTTCGCCGGAGGCCCGGTAGCGCACGTACCGCGTGCCTTGGAAGAAGTAGTAGCGGCCGGCGTCCTTCTGTACGGCGGCGATCACGTGCGGGGGGACTGAGGCGGCGGCCAGGCCGGGCCAGCCGGCGGCAATGCTGGTCTCGCCGCCGATGGTGTCGTTGGCCTGGTTGTAGCGCCGGTAGTGCTCCCCCCAGAACAGGTATACCTCGTCGTTGTTGATCCGGCAGACCGCCTCGGGCACGAAGGCGAAGATCCAGAGTTTGGCGGCGGGGAAGAGCTGGCTCATGGGGAGTGGGCCGGCTTCGATGCGGTTGCTGTCGATGCGGTAGATCAGGCAGTCGGCCCCGGAGAATAGGCAGATGCGGTCATCGGCGGTTCCGGTGTCGGTGATGAGGCCCTTGGTGACCCAAGGAGCTGGGATCTTGGGTAGTTCCACCGCGGTCGTGGGGCGGGCGAAGGGGGTGCCGCGCAGTGCGCGGAAGGCGTCGCTGATCGGCAGGGGCCCTTGGTCGAGCCGCTCGGTGGAGGTGTTGTACTTCACGACCTGGTCGCCGTGGAAGAGGTAGGTGTGGGTGGCGTTGCGGCGCACTGCGGCGTGTACCTGGCCGCCTTTGGTTGCCGCCCACTGGATCCACAGCTTGTGGCGGCCATTGGCGCCGCCGTCGAAGCTCCACCAGTCCTCGCGTCCGGGCTGGTTGAGCAGGGCGTACAGCGCCCTTTTGTCCATGCCGTAGGTGCGTTCCCTGACCATGTCGTCTTGGTTGGTGATCAGCCCGACCAGCCAGGCCAGCAGCGCGGCGGCCAGCGCGATCAGGGCGCCGAGGCCGGCTCCGCCCTCGGCGTCGTCGTCGCCGTCCTCGGTGAGCTGGACGGCGGCGTCGATGCAGTATTCGGCGATGTCTTCCAGGCCCTTGCGCAGGTCCCGGTAGAAGGCGGTGTCGCTGTCGTCTTGCTCCCAGCACTGGATGTGCCAGGTCAGGTTATGCCGCACGCTGCCGTTGAACAGGTAGGCGTCGCCATCGAATGTGCGCTGGGAGCCGGTGTAGATGTCGTTGAAGACGCCCGAGTCGTAGGTTGTCTTGGCGCCGGTGTCGCTGCCCGCGCTGGTGACCCAGTAGATCTCGTTGGCAGGATTGAAGATTGAGTCGGTGGCCTGCCTCTCGCAGCGGAAGCGAGACAGTCGAAGCCTGGCCGGGATCGGCGCCGCGCGCAGTTCCTGGGGCAGCGGCGGGCCGGTCAGGATGGTGACGGCGGTGCCGTACTCGGCCTGCGCGGTGGTGAACTCCTGCGTGTCGTAGCCGTCCGGGCCGGGCGGCTGGCTGACGTCGATGACCGCCACGTTCGGCTGGGCGAGGATCTCCTCGGCCAGACCGGGAACGGCGGCGACCAGGTCGGCCAGGGCGAAGCCGGTCTTGACCGGCAGGTCGGCGATCGCGGCCGGGAAGAGGTCGACGGACCCGCGGGCAGCCACCTGCTCCTTGTACTCCCGGCCCCAGGCGGCGATCTCCTCGTCGGGCAGCACCCTACGCAGGGAATTGACCAGGCGCTGTTCGAGGTCGGTCAGTTCCAGGTCCTCGTCCAGGCGGGCGGCGGCGTGCAGCAGCACCCCGGTCAGCAGGTTGCTGCCACGGCTGAGCCGCATCCGGCGGCTCGCGCGCGTGTCTGCGCGGGCCCCTGACAGTGTGGCTCGCAGGTTGTCCAGGCGCTCGGCGGACGTGGTGTGCGATTTCGGCATATGCAGCCCTTCCCGACAGCGGTCGGCATGGGGCATCCCGCCCATGCCGCAGCGAACCTAGACCGGCACGCCACCAATCGGATACACCAAGCAATGAACTAGACACTGTCCGTAGCGAAATTGGCTGGAAGGCACAAGAACACCTGGGCAGCCCGCAGTTCCGGGAAAGCCTCGCGTTGGCGATGCCAGGGCCCTGCCAGGATCGAGCCCCGAAACCAAGTCCAACTCTTTGGGCAAGGACGCTTTCTGCTATTCCTCGGGCGCCCGCTCTCGGCACCGTCATCTCCGTGTGGGTCCTGTGGGGACGAAGAAGCTGAAGTTGGGGAATTACTCGATCGTCTACACGGCTGAGCTGTCAGAGATCGCGCTTAGGCTCAAAGGCATGAACGCGCCGTCTGAAGGGCTGACTCTGGGGGCCGTCAGCGCGATCGTCGAGAGAAAGATCCTCACCAACAAGGTCCGCATCGAGCGGAAGGGCGAGCCGGTCTTCAACCCGGACACCGGCCAGTACGAGCCTGGCCCGCCGGTGATGGTGTACGAGGGGCCGGGGGCCGTCTTCCCAACCGGTGGACCGTCCGTCGTCCTGCACCTGGCCGGTCAGGCGTACGTGGACGACACACCGTCCCGCTACCGACTGCTCACTCCTCTGGCGGCGCCCGTTGCCTCCCGCGAGGACAGCGTCAGTGTCGTCGAGGCCGACGACGAAGCGGCGATCGGCCGCACCTGGCGCGTCGTCGACATCAGCGAGACCTCGACGCTGAGCGTCGTCAGGACCACCTGGGTCGACCAGAACACCCAGCGAACGGGAGCAACGGCATGACGACCAGCATCGATCCCGAGGAGGTACGCGCGCAGCTGGAGAGCAAGCTGCTCGTGGACACGGTAAAGATCTCCCGACCCACAGGTAGTGCGCCGCTCGATCCGGTGACCGGCCTGCTCGGGAACGTGCCTGTCGACGTCATCTACGAGGGCCCCGGAGCGGTGCTCTCTGGGCACGGTCAGGTGACCGCAGAAGGCATCGTCGGACGTCAATGGCTCGATGACACGGTTTCCTGGTATCGGCTGCTTACTCCGCTCGCGGCCCCGGTGCCTGCGCGGTACGACCGAGTTGAGGTGACGGTCGCCAAGTCCGAGAACTCGGCGACCATTGGGCGCGTCTGGCAGGTCCTCGATCCGTCCGAGGCGTCCACGGTCGAGCTGGTGCGCGTGACCCGTCTGGATGAGGTCACCGCGCCGTCGTAGCGGCTGGGGGTGTCCGGCACCGCGCATACGCTCGATGCATGGAGATCACGGACACCCAGCCGTCCGACGTCCGGCACGTTCGTATATCCACGAGCGGCAGAACAGGCTCGTTGATGATCGGTGACGTCGACTACTCGCGCTACGTCTCTGGGTACGCGGTGCACCAGGCTGCCGGGCAGCCCGCTCAGGTCGTTCTCCAGCTGTCGCCGGCGAGGACGACAGCCGACTTCGATGGATGTGCGCGCGTCGCCATTGGTGAGCCGTTCGACCCGGGGGAGGCGGCCGCTCGGTTCCTCTCGGCCATCGACGCCTCGCTGCTGGAGCGTGCCGCGATGAATCGTGTGGACCTCAGCGGTGGGGAGCACGGCTACACGGCAGCGGTGCTTGCCCAGTTGCAGCAGTGGGCGCGGGGGGAGTTTGACGAGCCCGAGGAGTCGACCGGTGGCATCGCCCCGTAATCCACACCCGAACGCCCACCCCCGTGCCGGCGCCTACAGCAACGCGGCGCAGATTGCCGCCGAGCTGGACGGCCGCGCGGTGCGGACGCTGGCGGAGACAGCGTCAGTGGTGCAGCACCACGCGATGCTGTTGGAGACCAGGATCAAGGCCAAGGCGTCCGGGAGGCCGGGGCCGAACGCCCCTACCGGGGACTACCGCCGGAGCTGGACGCACGAGCTCTCCACTGATGGCGTGACGGTGACGGCCACGGTCGGCACGAACAAGCCGCAGGCCCGGCGGCTTGAGTACGGCTTCGTTGGCGCGGACAGTCTCGGACGCATTTACAACCAGCCCCCATTTCCCCATGTCGGCCCAGCCGTCGAGGAGATTCGGCCTCTGTTTGTCGCGGCTCTCGCCGATTCGGTCGGAGATGGCTTGTGAGCTCGCTGAGCAACGCGCTGCACCAGGCAGTGGCCGACGTGTGCCAACAACACAGCATGGGCCTGCTGTCCCAGGCTGGTGCTGTGCGCCGAGGTCGTCGACGACGACGGAGAGATAGGGCTGTTGATCGGTGCATCGCCACAGGACATGGCCACATGGGACCGCGCGGGCATGTTGCGGTATGCCCTGTCCGACCTGGACGCCAACGTGATCGTCAGTCGCATCAGTGAGAGCGAGGAGGAGTAGATGCCGGTATCAGGACGTGAAGTATCGACGGCCGTGCAGCGCATGCTCGCTGCTGCCACCGCACGTAGCTGCGGCTACGGCACTGCGCCCACAGCCTCAAGTGCCCCCTCTGGCACCCAGTTGCCTTACACCGTGCTGTATCCGCTCGGCGTTACGACCGGTGGGCCGCCGTACGGAGAACCGGATGCGGACGCACGCGTGCTACTGCAGGTGACTTGTGTTGCCGGGACGGCTGAGCAGGCTGAATGGATGGCAGACAAGGTCAGGGCAGCCGTGCTCGCGCGCAAGACGAGCGGAGCTTACTCCTCGGAGTTGACGGTTCCTGGATGCGCAGTCATGCAGCGCACCTTGGAAAAGGAGGAGGGCGTCACTGTCGCGAGCGGCGTATACAGTTACGTACAGCGGTATGTGATCGAAGTGACCACGCTCAACTCCTGATCCGTACTGCACCCTCACCGCGGAGGCCCCTCGCGGACGCCCGGCCAAGTTCGCCGGCACGGGCCGATTCCCCTTTCACCGTTCGCACTGTGCGACGACTTGGGGACGGGCCTCCGGTGCGCGCTCTCGGGGCTGTCCCCGGAGAGCGAGAGTCAGTGAGCACCACACAACAGCGGTTCATGCGCCGCGGTGTCACAAAGTTCTACTTCCTCAAGCAGATCGCAGCACAGAACAACATCCCGATCCGCACCGAGCTGTCCGACACGAACGCCACCACGCTGTCCGGCGCGATCAGCGACATCGAGGGGTGGGCGCTGGAGAACGCGCCGATCGACACCCCGGACATGGCCTCGGAGTTCACCTCGAACATTCCTGGCGAGGACAAGGCCGACAACAGCGCCTTCACGTTCTACGAGGACCGGGTCGACGACACCCTGGAGACCTTGCTCTCGAAGGGTGTTGAAGGATTCGTGGTCATCCTTCGCAAGGGTGACGTCGCGGGTAGCAAGTCGATGGACATCTTCCCTGTGCGAGTCGGCAGCCGGTCGGCCAGCTACACCACGGCGACGGAGCCCGCCAAGTTCAAAGTCAGCTTCGGCATCACCGACAAGCCCGTCCTCGACGCTGCCGTTCCGGCCGCAGCCGCAGCCTGACGGGGAGCGCCGCATGTCCACAATCGCCCCGCCGCCGGCTGCCGTTGCCCGTGATCCGCACTGGGCCGCCAAAATGGCACGCCTCCGCGCTCGCAAGCTCCCCGAGCGGACGCTGTCCATCGTGGACGATCTGGCCCTGAAGGCAGCAGTCACGGAAGCAGCCCTCGGACTGGCACGGTCGCGCACCGAAGCACAGAGCGTATCGATCGACCAGGCTGTGCCGGAGGATCAGCGCGAAGACTGGGTGCAAGGCCGCCCGGCAGTGCTGGCCGCCGCTGGCGCCCTGGACGACGCGCAGCGTGCTCTCGCAGAGGCGACGCTGACTCTCACCTTCCGAGCCCTGCCCCGCCCGGTGTGGGAGCAGTTGCTCAAGGATCATCCGCCGACGGAGGCGCAGGCTGACTCCGGCATGGAGTACAACGTCGAGACCTTCCCTGCTGCCCTAATCGCTGCCTGCCACATCGAGTGCGATGAGGCAGGCACTGAAGTCGCTGGCATGACCGAGTCCGACGCCCAAGAGCTCCTGGACGTATGGCCGGACTCGGAAGCCAAGGCTCTGTTCACGGCCGCCCTTCTGGTCAACCAGACGATGCGAGCGGACCTGGGAAAAGGCTGATCACTGACCACGCGTTCCGGGCCGAGATGGAGCTGTGCGCGGCGTACGGCATCCCGCACAGCCAATTCTCAGGCGCAGGCGACGGACGGTGGTCGGCACTCGACCGAGCCAAGGCGATGGCCTATTCCGCGTTCACGAAGGCCCTGTGTGACGGCTGCGGTACGCGGGCGGCCGAGTGGGACGAGGCGCTGGGTGGCGACCGGTTCGCCTATGTGCCAGAGCCGCACCGCTGCCCAGGGTGCGAGCTGATCGAGATGGAACGGGAGCAGATTCCGGAGGGTCCGGAGGGGCGCGGGATGAGGATCGGGCTCACGCCCCGGAAGGACTGACGCTGTGGCTGGCGCATACAACCTCTACGTCAACCTGATGGCCAACACGGGTGGGCTCACCGCTGGTCTACGTGGTGCAGCCGGTCAACTGCGTGGCTTCGACCAGGGCTTGGCTGGGCTGGGCAACCGCCTTGGCTCAGTGCGGACCGCGACGGACGCTCTTGCCCGGGCGCAGGCTGCGGCCTCGGCAGAAACGATTCGCTCGCAGGGGCGGATTGCGCAGGCCACGCAGCGAGCCGCCGCCGCGCAGCAGGTCGTCGCCCGTGGTCACCGGGCGCAGGCTCTGGCCACGTCTCTGGCCACGCGAGCCCAGGAGGCCCAGACCGCTTCCGTATTGGCCGGGGAGCGAGCGGCTCGCGCTCAGGCACTTTCCCAAACCCTGGCGGCACGCGCCCAGGCCACAGCCGGACGCGGCGCACAGGCTGCCGCACGTACTGCTGCGGCCGCCCAGGCTGCCGCCGATCGCGCGACCCAGGCTCACGCAGCCGCCCAAGCCAGGGCAGTCACGGCGCAGCAGGCAGCGACTCGGGCGAGCGGACGGGCGCAGCGGGCATCTGTCGGGCTGGCCGACGCCGAAGCACGCGCCCGGACCGCTGTGACTGCCAGGGACGATGCGCAGCGCGCCGCCGCGCGCAGCGCCCAGGCATCCGCGCGCCAGGTAGCGCGTGCCGAAGCACAGGTTGCGGCGGCGGCAAACGCCCGCGCCGCGACGCTTGCTCAGGGAGGACTCGTGCTCGGCGCCGTCCTCGGCGTCGGCGTGGCCAACGCCATTCAGCTGGAGCGGGCGATGGCCAACGTGATGACGATCTCGCAGCAGATCACCAGCGAGAACGTCGCCCAGTTCACCGATCAGATCGTCCGGCTGTCGACCGAGCTGCCGCAGACGGCGGAGCAGCTGGCCGACGGTCTGTACCAGATCGTTTCCACTGGCTTCGACGGCGCGCAAGCCATGAGCATCCTTGAGGTCGCGGCCAAGGGTGCCTCTGCCGGCCTGACGACGACGGAGACCTCGTCCCGCGCGCTGCTCGGTGTCCTGAAGGCGTACGGCATGCCCGCTTCGGCGGCCGCCGACGTTATGGACACGATGTTCCAGACGGTCAACCTGGGCGTCGTCTCGTTTGAGGAACTGGCACAGCAGCTTGGCGACGTAGTTCCCATGGGCGCCGCCGCGGGTGTGGAGTTCGATGACCTCAGCTCCGCGCTCGCTGCGATCACCCTTGCTGGTATCCCTGCGGCTGAAGCCGCGACGGCCCTGAACATGATGATGACCCGGATGGTCAAGCCCACTCGGGAGATGCGCGACGCCATCAAGGATCTCGGCTACGAGTCCGTCGCCTCAGCCATCCGGCAGGACGGCTTGTACGTCGTCGTCAACAAGCTGCGCGGCGTCACGAAGGGCAGCGCCGACGCCATTGCCAACATGTTCAAGGACATCCGCGCCACCCGCGCGATGCTCGCACTGTCGGCAGCCGATGGCGAAAACTACGCCTCGACATACAAGGGCATTGCGATCGAGGTCCAGCGGGCGGGCGCCGCACACAAGGCATACGAGATCCAGATGGACACCACTGCCGGACAGTGGTCCCTCTTCCGAAACCAAGTCACCGCGCTCGGCATCGACATGGGCCGCGCTCTGCTGCCCGTACTACAGACGATCGGCCAGTACCTGAGCGTCCTGGCCGGGGCCATCAACGACCTTCCGGGCCCCGTTAAGTCCTTCGCTGGTGGACTGCTGGCGCTCGCCGCCGCTGGCCTCCTGGCTCGCGCGGCGTTCACCAAGCTCGGCCTGCAACTGGCCACATTCCGCACCCAGCTGGCGGCGGCTCGCACCGGCGGTGCCGTTCTTCCCGCCGTTCTGTCTGGTGCCGGACTTGCCGTTAGCGGTCTGGCTGCCATCCTCACGATCGGTGTCGCCGCATACGCGGCGTACTCGGCGTCCAAGCAAGAGGCCAAGGCGGCGACCGAGGAGCTTGTTACGGCGCTACGAGCCGAGCGTGAGGAAGGCGAGCAGGGCGCAGGCTTGCGCAAGCTGACCGAGCAGCTCACCGACAGCGGCGACGTGCAGAAACTCAAGGATGCCGGAGTCAGCGTCGAGCAGGCCATTGATGCTCTGACCAGCGGTGGCAAGAAGTATCAGGACCTCCTGGACGAGCTCAAGGCGCGTAAGGCGGGCTCCTGGGAAGTGTCCGGCAGGACCTACACCTACGACATCTCCTTCGACCGCGCCCGCAAGGTGCTGGAGAAGCAGCACGGCGTGTGGAGCAACGCGGTGAAGAAGGAAGCCGAGCTCGCCGCGAACATGGAGATAGTCAACTCCAAGATCAAGAACAATCGGCTGGAGATGGCCGGTCTGTGGGACCTCACGGTCCAGCTTCCGACGGACAAGAACGGTGCGCCGAAGTTCACCGAAGAGATGGAAGCCATGGGCAAGGCCCTGGCGGACGTCGTCGATCCCGCGAAGGCATGGAAGGCCGCACAGGAGCAGGTTGCGGAGGCCAACCGGAAGGCAGGGCGTTCCGCCGACTCGGCCAAAGCCAGCTTGAAGGACTACCTCGAGCAACTGAGCAAGCAGCTCTCCGCGCAGCGGGACTGGCAGAAGAATCTTGGCCAGCTCGCAGCCGCCGGCCGACTGGACTTGGTGGACCACTTCGCCAAGCTGGGAGTCGATGCGGCCCCCATGCTGGACGAGCTGGTCCGGCAACTCGACAAGGGCGGCACGAAGGTCGCCGACGAGCTCGAAAGCATCATCCAGGAGGGCACGGCCCGCTCCACTCCCGCGTTCCGCGCGGGCCTGGAGCAGCTGCCTGCCATCGCGGAGAAGTACGGCAAGGACATCGCGCGGGCGTGGGCGGATGCCTCCGCGACGAACAACCCCGGCAAGCTGTCCGCCGCCATGCAGCAGATGGCACTGGCCGACATGGGACGAGCGGCCAAGCAGCTGCCCCAAGAGGCCCGCTCCACCATGCAGCAGGGCATGAAGCTCCTCGCCGACGTGGCGGCCCGCGGTGGCAAGGAGGCGGCGGAAGCCCTGAAGAGCAACCTCCTCAAAGGCGACCTGGACGCGGTCCGCACCCAGCTTCAGTACACCTTCGGCGCCGACATGCCCATCGAGGCGCCGGACCTGTCCAACGTCGTCACCGCGTTCAAGCAAGCCGGTGCTTCGGCCAACATGGAGTGGTCGGGTGCGCTGTCGCTGATTCAACTTGCGGCATCCACCAAGGGAACCGCTGCCGCCCAGGCACTCACTTCCGCTCTGCTGTCCGGCGACATGGCTGCGGTGAAGGCGAGCCTCGACGCCATCGGTCTTTCGGTCCAGGAGATCCCCGGATCGAAGTCGATCACCGTGAGCGTCACCACCAACCAACCGCCGCCCGTTGTTATCCCGATCTTGTACAGGCGCAAGTCGCTGCCTCACGACAAGGATGGCAACGGCGTCCCCGACCTTGTGCAGGCACCGACGAGGCAGGCGAAAGGTAGCGTGCTGGAGTTCTACGCCAATGGAGGGGTGCGGCGGGAACAGCACGTTGCGCAGATCGCACCCGCTGGAGCCTGGCGGGTGTGGGCGGAGCCCTCCACAGGTGGAGAGGCATATGTACCCCTAAGCCAGACCAAGCGGCCACGCTCCAAAGCGATCGTGGAAGAGGTCGTCAGGCGCTTCGGCGGCGACGTCACTTGGTACGCCAACGGCGGCTTGACGGACTGGTCATACAGCCCCGGTGACGTTCCGGAGTTGGAATCAGCGTCGTCGATCCGCTCCCGGTCCGTACGGAAGGTCAAGGGCAAGGGAAAGGCGAAGGACAAGGAAGTCTTCGACCTAGCCCTGTTCGAGCAGAACCTTCGCAAAGCTTCCCGGAGGGCCGCTGCGTGGCGCATTGACCTTGCGACGGTCGCGCGCCGTGCTGGTCAGGAGGTCGCCGACGCCCTTGAAGCCATGGGCGAGGACGGCGTGGAGCTCACCCGGAAGATGGCCAATGGCAGTTCGAAGTACATCAACACCATGGCCAAGGATCTTGAGCGGCTGGCAGGGATCGCCCGAGCGTCGCTCGGTGACTTCACCACCCAACTGCGCGCTGCGGTAAAGGACCAGACGACATTTGAGAAGAACTTGTCGAAGCTGGCCGCCTCAGGTTACGGCGACTTGGCCAAGATGCTCGCTGAACAGGGAGACGGAGACGCGGAGGCGCTGGCATCACAGGCGGTCCGGGACAGGAAGAAGGCCAAGGCCGCCAACGACCA
Organism: Streptomyces spiramyceticus; assembly: GCF_028807635.1. Classification (NCBI taxonomy): domain Bacteria; kingdom Bacillati; phylum Actinomycetota; class Actinomycetes; order Kitasatosporales; family Streptomycetaceae; genus Streptomyces; species Streptomyces spiramyceticus. Next base: position 1,661,516 of record NZ_JARBAX010000001.1, on the reverse strand, counting down.
GGCCCGTGCGGCAAACCGCACCGTCCCAGATGCTGACCTTCCAGACCTCGTGGCGATCGTCGCGGCCGTCAAGAACAGCAAGACCGGCCTGCACAAGGTTGCTGAAACCACCGGGCTGACCGAAGACCGCGTCATCGAGATCTCCAACCTCGCCCTGGACCGCATCCGCAATGCCCTCGGCGGCAAGGGCACTACGTTCCTGTCCGACCTGGCTAAGGCCAACAAGGGCTTGGCGTATGCCTCGGGCGGCATTCTCACCCCGGGCCTGTACGCCACGAGCAACGGCATCGTGCGCTTCGCCGAGCCCTCCACGAAGGGCGAGGCGTTCATCCCGCTCGGGGCCGGGACCCGGGGCTCGGCGACCACGGTTCTCGCTGATGTCGCCCGGAGGTTCGGTTACCGGCTCACGCCCGCTACGGAGGCAGGCCCCAGACGTCTGGTGGAAGCGCGGCCGGCGGGAGTGCAGGTCGTCGTTGTCCGCGAGCAGCCGAAGGCGCTCATCGAGCACATGCCGGTCACCGTGAACGCCCGCAGCGACAGAGACAGTGCGGGTGAGTTCGGCGCGGAGATCATGCGTCGGCTGCGCAACGCGCAGCGAGGAGGTCGGATCTGATGGCGAACCCCACCAAGGACTGGCAGATCGACTTTGCTGGGCTACTCCTCGGCCCGGACACCCCTTATGCGGTTTCCGATGTCACCGGCCTCGGGGCGCCCGAACTGCGCACCCAGGACGTCGACAGTCCGGTCGACGACGGCGCGTATCCGGGTGTCGACTTCTACGGTCGGCGGACGGTGCGCATCGAAGCCGCGATTCGCACGCCCGGTGATCCGGCAGCAGCGGCGGATGCGCTGGCCCGGTTGCACGAGGCGGCGGCCACCACTTCGGTGCGTAAGGCCGCTGGAGCCTTGGCGGTGCTACGCCTGAAGTGGCCCGGCCGGGACGTCCGTCGTTTGTACGGACGGGTTCGACGCGCAGACGCCATCTCGACCGCTAAGACGATCTTCGGCTGGATCCCACTGGAGCTGGAGTTCGCCGCCACCGATCCGCGTTTCCACGACGACGTGCAGCAGTCGCTGATCATGCCGCTGGACATCTCTCAGAACGTCCCTGGGTTCAAGGCACCGCTGGTAGCCCCGATCAGTACCGGGGTCGCCAACCCGGCAGCGCGGCCCGGCTGGGTGACGAACAGCGGTGATTTGCCCGCCCATCCGACCATCCGCATCACCGGGCCGGTCACCAACCCGCGGCTGTGGATCGTCGAGACCGGGCGCGCTCTGGAGCTGTCGATGACCCTCAGCGAGGGGGAGTACGTCGACATCGATACCCGGCCGGGGCGCCGCTGGGTGCTGCGCAATGGCTCTGGCAGTGCGCAGTCAGCCCTGTCCACAACCAGCCGACTGGACCTGTTCCAGATTCCCACCGGCCGCTCAGAACTCCGGTGGACCGCCACCGACTACACGAACACTTGCCGCCTCACTGTCTCGTGGCGCAACGCCTACACCGCACTGTGAAGAGGAGTACCCCATGGCGCTGATCCAGCCCCCGATGATGGTTCACGGCGGAACGCACCCCGCCCGCGCGATGCGCATGATGATCCAAGACCTCGCACGCGGCAGTTCCGGCGTGACCGAGGGCAACGACCTCAAGGTCAGCCCTCTCACGACTCCTGGCGCCGGCGTTCGTGTCGGCGACGGCTCAGCCGTCGTGCGAGGAGCGAGCTGGGGCCAGGGCAGCTACACCCAGTACAACGTTGGGGACGCCGTGGTCCCGATCGTTCCGACTGGTGCCTCCGCGCGCTCCGACCTCATCACGCTGAGAGTCGAGGATCCCGAGTATGAGGGGACACGCAACCCGGCGACTCAGGACATCGGCTACTTCCACGTGATCAGTGGCGTGTCCGCGAACGCGACCGCCCCACCGGCTGGGGTTACCGCAATACCCCTGGCACGGCTCGACATCCCTGGCAACACCGGCACCATCACCGCTGCGATGATCAAGGATCTGCGGACTATCGCCAACCCTCGGCGTAGTCGTCAGCTCTTCACGGCCTTCCCCAGCGCCTCGTCGACGCTGGGCTACTCCGATAACAAGTGGCACACATGGCCCACCGCTGCGCGGTGGTACGTCACTGTGCCGCCGTGGGCGACACAGGTGAAGCTCATCACCATGATCGCTGGTCTTGCCCTTCGGCGCGCTGATGTGTTCGCCCTCATGCGTAACGTCATCGGCGGAGTCACCGGCCAGCACATCGCCATCGATGACGACCAGGGCAACAACACCCGAAGGAACACCGTAGTGATGGCCGACACCCTGCTCCTGCCGACGGGCTTGCGTGGCACAGTCCTGCCGGTCTACCTCGACACCTACATGTACAAGAGCGAGACCGGTGACCTGGGGGTCGACGGGGCCACCACTTTCGTTTTGGATGTGGAATTCACTGAGGGCGTTGTGTGATGCCCTCCTACCGCTACCTGACGCAGCACGCGCTCACAGGCTCATTGCTCGCACCGGACCTTCCTCTGTCTCAGGTCGAGTTCGGTCCGGAGCTGTCCGGACCAGGCAGTCTGACTGCTGTCGTCGAGCCACGACTTGCCCACCTGGCGCGAGCCCATGTCGATCCGGGCACGTCCCTGATCTTCGCCGAACGGGACAAGAGCCTGCTGTGGGGCGGCATCGTGTGGCGGGCCGACCCGGAGGGCCAACAGCTACGCATCGAAGCAGCAGGGTTCGGGTCCTACCCGCATCGGCGCCATGATCTCCACGGGAATCTGGGCGGCCGCGGGCCGTACGTACACGCTGACCCATGCAAGGTCATACGAGACGTGTGGGCCTACGGCCAGGAGCAGCCGGACGGCAACCTGCGTGTCGCCGTTGATGCCACCACCTCGAAGGCCAGGGTCGGCACGCCCGCCGAGCCGTACGCCGTCGACTGGTGGGAGGCGCCCACCCTCGGCTCCGTTATCGATGACATGACCGCGGTCGAGTCGGCCCCCGAGTGGACCGAGACCGTCAGTTGGGGCCCAGGAGGGCTGCCGACAGCTCGCATCCGCCTCGGGTGGCCGCGCCTGGGCACGAGACGCACCGACATCGCGTTCACCAGCGGGATCAACATCGCCTCGTCCGTGCCGGTCGAATACGACGCCGACTCCTACGCCCAGGTCGTCATCGCGCTCGGCGCTGGCGAGGGCCGCAGCCGGCGGCGCGCAATCGACGCCGTTCGAGACGGGCGGCTTCGCCTGGAGCACGTCGCCGAATTTCCCTCGGAGAAGGGCAACGACCGGCTCGCCGCCCGCGCCCGAACTGAGCGCACCGGCCGACAGGTGATCGGCGAGGTGACCGAGGTGGTGCTACGCGATCACCCGGCCGCCCCGATCGGCTCCTTCCAAATCGGCGACGAGGTGCGGCTACGTCTGCACGACCAGTGGCATGACTTCGACGGCTGGGCGCGCATCGTGGGATGGCAGATCAAGCCGTCCAACGGCGAGAACCAGGAGCAGGCCGTGGTGCAGCTCCAGCGCGCTGACCGATTCACATACGGAGCTTGAAATTGACCGACACCATCAGTCAGTTCGCCGCCCGTCTTGCACAGGTCGAGCGGCAGCTGGCCCGCACTTCACGCACCGCGCAACTCGCCTACAGCAGCATCGAAGGCGGCGCCATCAATGTGCACGACGACGACGGCGGTATCCGAGGTGTGATTGGGCAGCAGCCCGACGGCACCACCGGAGTGGTCATCGTCAACGGGGCGCCGCCGCCAATGCCGACGGCACCCGTCGTCGAACCGGCACTGGCTGGCCTCAAGATCACTTGGGACGGCGAGTTCGCCGATGCGATGGCCGCACCCTTGGACCTGGCCCGCGTCCAAGTGCACCTGCTCGCCTCTGCCGACGTGTCGCCGGACGTGCGTAAGCCTGCTGCAACGATTGAAGCGGGCTCCGGGGCTTCGGTGACCATAGCCCGGCAGAGCTACGACGGGCTGTGGGTGCGTCTGGTCGCCCTGAACACCTCCGGCATCCCCGGCGCTGCCTCCGATGCCGTCGCGGCTGCGCCCAGGAAGACTCAAGGCGGTGACCTCGCAGCTGGCTCCGTAGGGCTGGACAAGGTGGCAGGAGCCCTCGCGGACTCCACCTTGCAGCGATTCACCGACACCCTCGGTGATCCTGCTTCCTGGACGGTGACCGGAAAGGGACCTGGCGCGGAGTGGACGCACGTCTCTGGAGTGAGTGACGCCGCAACCGGAGGGACCGTCGGCCGCGCGTCGGGGTTCGTACGCATCCGGGGAAACACCCCACTGCCTTACGATCCCACCGCGCTGTACCGGGTCAGCGCACGCATCCGCGCCATGGCGCAGCCGACAACCGGCCCGGACAGCGTGTACGTCGGCGTCCTTGGCATCGCATCCGACGGCATCCGCCTGGTGAATCGGAACGGTGAGGATTCGCCTATCTCGCACTGCTACCCGGCAGCCTCCTACGCGCCCCTTCCGGTAGCCGACGGTTGGACGACCTACGTCGGCTACGTCCAGGGCAGGGCTGCCTTGGGTGAGAACGGTGACGCTGGCACCAACCCCGATCTGAGAACGCCGGGCAGACTGCATGCGGATGTGCGCTATGTCGTCCCGTATCTCTGGCTGAACTACACCTCCCAGGCGGCAGCTTCCCTTGCCGTCATGGAGGTGGACGCCGTGCAGATCGAAGCGGTGCGAACCGGCGCTGTCGGGCCGGACAACCTCGTCGCGGGCAGCGTCACTGCGGACGCCCTCGCAGCAGATGCGATCACCGGAAAGGTCATCACGGGCGGCAGCCTTCACAGTTACAACGAGCAAGGCAGCACCGTCGACATCCAGAACGGAACCGTCAAGGCGACAGCTGCCAGCGGCTACGCCATCCTCGTCGACCCCACGCAGCAACTGCCCGTTCTCGACTTCCTCAACAGCGCAGGCGCCACCGCTGGAAGCGTGAACGCCATGGGCAACGACAACCGGCCAGGACTGGTTGTCTCCAGCGGTCCCTTCTCCGACGGAGAGGTCTCCGACTGGCGATGGGCCAATCGCATGGGCGCCGACGGAGCGGCTAACAGGTGGGTTGCCCTGCGCGTGCGTGAGAGCGACACTACGGTCAGCAAGGGCGGCTATCTCGCACTTGAGCCGGCACGGGTCGTGACAGGCATCGTGGACACGGAAGCTGCCGGGCCTCCCACCCTCTTCCAGATAGACCCCGGTCTCTTCTTCCTTGACGAGGGACGGGTACTTATCGAGCCGCCCGCTTCGGCGTTCACTGCTCTGTTGGTGGCCGCCAGGACCACCCACACCGGGGCGCTCGCCCGCTTTGCCGTCGGGGGAGAGGACCGCTTCGCAGTCTCTGCGGCCGGGCACGTGTCAGCCGCCGGCGGGGTAGCTGCAGCCGGACCGGTGACTGGCATGAACGTGCCGGTCCCCATCTACAAGCCCACCAACACCGACCGGGCATCTTCAGTGGCACTGGTTGCCGACCCACACCTGACGGTGCAGCTCCAGGCGAACGCTCGATACCTGGTGGAGTTCCATTTGCACTACGCCGCCTTGTCCGCAGCCGCGTTCAAGACGGCTTGGGTAGTGCCGACGGGAGCGACAGGCAACCGCAGCGTCCTCGGTCCGGGCAGCACCGCGACGGAAGCCAACGCCGACAACTTGTCCATGCGTAGTGGCGTCCACGCGCCCACCACGACAGTCGTGTACGGCACCCGCAACCACGCCACGAACCTGGCTCATGCGGTAGAAAGCGGCATCATCACCACGACCACCGCCGGAACGCTCGCGCTGTCGTGGGCCCAGAACGTCTCAAACGCAACAGCAGCGCGTCTGGCTATCGGCTCCTACATGCAGGTGACGCGCCTTGCGTAGCTGGTGGTCAGGCGCGAAGAGGCCCCGCCGGAGGGGGTGGGGACGGGCGGGGCCTCGAATCGGCACGCGGATCTTCGGGAGAGGCGCGGCGTGCTGCCACGGCAGTTGGTCCGATGCGGGGAGGGCCTCTGCCGGGTGGCTGAGATTACGCTTGCCGCTGGCCGGAACGTAACCCTCGTGCACGAGAAGACCCCGCTGCGACGGGGGATACGCGGCGGGGCCTACACGCTGATAGGGCTCTTTGGAATTGGCTCTGTCCGCGGTTTCGTGAACGACCTCGGTCGGCAACTGTGGCAGGCCAACAAGTGAACCGTGCTGCACGCGGTGACCTGGGCTGCCTTCGTTCCCTACTGAGGTCAAAGGCGCATAGCGACGAATTTTGACGTTGCCGTTGCTCAGCCGATCGTGGCGAGCTGCCGAGCATGATGCTCAGCAGGCACGCCTCGGCGTTCGCTTACAGCTCACGGACGCCAGCGGACAGATCCTTCGTGAGCCAGGGGGAAGCGGGCGTACACCTCATTACCAAGCAGGCCGGACCGCTGGAGAGTCAGGCGGACTGGATGTTGGATGCCTGCTTCCCCTTCGGGCCGTTCACAATGTCGAATGACACCAGCTGCCCTTCCTTCAAGGACTTGAAGCCTGGCATGTTGATCGCGGAGAAGTGGGCGTAGAGGTCCTCGCCCCCCTCGTCCGGGGTGATGAAACCGAACCCCTTCGCGTCGTTGAACCACTTCACGATGCCGGTCGCCATAGCTTCTCCATGTTTCGTAGGACCGATGTGGTGCCCGGGGCGCCCACACGGGAATGATCATGATCGGTCGGTGTGGCGCCACGCAACCCTGCCTACCCAACGTGCAGCCTTGTCAGACCAGCAGACCGGCCTGCATGGATGGCGCGCAGACTGCCCAGTGACGCAGCCTTGCTTTGGGAGCAGCGACCCACCGCGACGGCATTGCCCCCTGCCTCCGGTTCGCCCAGTGAGACGACTTCTCACGGGAGATTCACGGATCTCCGGGCAGAGCCAAAATCGCGGATCCCTATCAACGCCATGTGCCCCCACTCGTAGGCGATCAATCGCAAGTAAGCCGGCTCCGGCGTCGCATGGGTCGCCATACACTGATCAACGGTGCGGGAACACTACGTGGAGGCTCGACGTGACCGCGCCCACCCAGGACCCCACACCGTGGGAGCTGCTGCGCGCCATCCAGCAGCTTCGCGATGACCTGCGGTCGGACTTCGCGGCCTTCAATACGCGCATGGATCAGACAGTCACGAAGGACGTGTACGCCGCGGACCAGCGGGCGGCTGACCTGCGCATCGAAGGACTGGAAGGCGAGGTACGAGCCCTCAAACAGCAGCATGAAGACGAGCAGCAAGAAGCGCGGACAAACCGCCGGTTGGCGGTGTCGGCGCTGATCGCGCCCATCGTGGTGGCTGTGGTGGTCGCCGCGCTGTTGGCAACGCTCGGTCTGTAGAACGTCATCTTGGCGCGGGGGAGAAGCAGGACGCGCCATGCCCGATCTGTGGCTGCCCGGCGCCGAGCGGCATCCGCTTGGTGACACGGCACCGACCGATACCCAGTACGCCCCGAAGGTGCTCTGGCACATCACCTGGGACCGAAACGCATCTGCGGCCAAGCCGGCCGACCTTGTGCCGTTCGACACGCTCGTCCGCTACTTCACCGGCGCCGGGCGGGCGTCCGCGCCGCACCTGCTGTGGGATCCGTTCACCGGCCGGATCGCCCAGTTCTATCCGGCGAACTCGCGCAGTAAGAGCGTCGTGGATGCGCCGGGCGGTACGCGTACCAACCGGGCGGGGCGAGTCGTCCTTCAGGTGGAGACGCTCTTCTTCCCTCACTGCCGGGTCAACGGGAAGGCGTACGCCACCGTCCGCGACACCCCCGCAAAGGGGCTCGACAAGATCCTCGCCTGGGCGCGCAGTTGGGGCGTCCCCGACGACTGGCCGATGGGCAAGCCGACCTGGACGGCGAACCGCAGCGGCCGGATATGGGCGTCCCGTGGTGGTCACTACGGCCACGGCCAAGTGCCGGAGAACAGCCACAACGACCCTGGTCCGATGCCGGACTGGCCCGGCGGCGGGAAGCCGAAACCCACCCCCACCGCTCCGCCGTTCCCCGGCAAGGGAGCGTTCGGGCCCGGTAAGAGCAACGACAGCATCCTCGCGCTCGGTCGACAGCTTGTGAAGCGCGGCTTCGGCTCCCACTACAAGGTCGGACCGTCCCGCGATTGGGGCGAGGCCGACCGGTTGAACGTCCGGGCGTTCCAGCGCGCACAGAAGTGGTCCGGTTCGGATGCCGACGGCTATCCCGGCCCGGAGACCTGGCGACGCCTCTTCTCCTGATCCCCCAACCGAAAGGCACGGACATGAACTTGTACGCTTCGCTGCTCCGCACAGCGATCCCCGCCCTCGGCGGCTGGCTGCTCGCCCTGTCGACCCGCTACGGGCTCGAACTCGACGCTACGGCGCTGACGGGCGTCCTGACGCCGCTGTGCATCTTCGTCTACTACGCCGTGTTCCGGCTCGCTGAGAAGTACCTGTCGCCGCGCTTCGGATGGCTCCTCGGCTTCGCGCGGCCGCCGGAGTACGCGCGCAACTGACCTCGCTACCCCAGAAAGGAAGAAGGCCCCCATCTCACGATGGGGGCCTCCGACCTCTTGGACCACATACTGTAGCAACTGCCCAGCATGCTAGAGCCGCCGCCCGCCCCGGTTACTATCTATATGCAAAGGCTGCGGACTGAGGGGACGGCAAGGGTGACGAGCACGGACAGGCCGGCGGGGAAGAAGCCGTACCTGGCAGGCGGCAAGGAGTTCGCCGACATCTACGGCGTCAAGCGGTTGCAGGTCAGCCAGTGGATCAGCCGCGACCATGTGCTGGACTACAGCCACGCCAAGATCATCAGCGGATCCCCCTACTGGCTCCTGGACTTCGTCAAGAGGTTCGGCGAGATGACCCCACGCCCCAAGCACATCAACGAACAAGCCCTGGCCGAAGTGATCAGGTCCCAGGACCCCGGCTATTGGGTGCACAACGTCAGCGAACTCCCGCCTCTCGTAGGGCCTGCGGAGGTCGTAAGCCTCTTCGGCCTTTCGTCCCGGCAGCTGCTGAACAAGGCGCAGGACAGTGGACGGTTCCGGCCCGCCGACTACACCTTGTCCGGCACGCCCATCTGGCTGCTCGACGGCATCGTAGAGGACGCCCCCGCACTCCAGGCGGGTGCGCGGTCAGTTGCGTGGCAGATCGATGAGCAGGTCCTTGAGGCCCTCCGAGCCGGGACGTACGCGGGCCCCGGTGCGGTGATCGTCCCACGTGGTCCTGCCGCCAGGAAGGTCGAATAACCACAGGTCAGAGCGTTGTTACGTTTGACCTATGCCCTATATGCATATAGAATTAGAGCGCAAGGCGGGTTGCTGGTCCTGGCGGAGGGGGTGTTGATGCGGCTGGTCGTTCACGGGGTCGCCGTTTCGCGCTCTGCCCGCCGTTTGTCCGCTCGGGCGCCCCCTTCGTCCTCTTCGAGGTCGACATACCGCCATCCCCGAAGATAGGTTCCAACTCTAAAGAGTTGAGAATATGAGGGGGCGTGCATGTCGGTTCTGGACCAGCCGCCGTTGTTCGGCATCGGAGACATCCCGCGAGTCAGGCAGCCCGCAGGCGGAGACACCCAGTCGATCCAGCAGCGGTTCGAGGGCTTCCACGCCCTCAACCCATGGGTCTACCGGGCGCTGGAGCGGATGACGGCTGAATGCGCCCAGCACGGCTGGAAGCGCGTCGGCATCGGAATGCTCTTCGAACTCCTCCGCTACCGCTATGGCGAGGCCACCCGCGGTGACGAGTTCCGCCTGAACAACAGCTACCGCTCCCGGTACGTGCGACTCCTCGTCGACGAACACCCGGAGTGGTCGCCCCTGTTCGAGGTCCGTGCACTGCGTACGGACTGACACGACCTCTTGGAGCACGACCGTGACGAAAGCAGCGAACGGCAACGGGCCGTCCGCCCCGAAGCTGAAGCTCCGCAAGCCAACCGGCGCGGTGCCCTGGCCTCTCATCCTCATCGAGGGAGAGGAGGGGGCGGGGAAGACCTACAGCGCAGCCGAGTTCAGCGCCAGCGAGAAGATCGGCCAGATGTACTGGATCGACCTCGACGAGGGCTCGGCCGATGAGTACGCAGCCATCGAAGGCGCGCACTACCTGATCATCGAGCACGACGGCACCTACCGCGACATCCTGGAGCAGATCGAGGCCGTCCATGCCGAGGCCCGCCGCGCGGCCGCCGCCGGCGAGCCCCCCGTGGTGCTGACCATCGACTCCGGATCCGCGCTGTGGCGCATGCTCACCAACTGGACCCACGAGCGGGCCCGACGCACGCGCAAGAACCGGGCCATGCTCCAGGAAGACCCGGACGCGCCGGTCGATCCGACGATGAACCTGTGGAACGACTCGGTGGAGCGGTGGCAGCGGGTGATGTACCTGCTGCGCACACTGCCAGGCATCGCGATCATCCTGGCGCGCGGTAAGCAGGTCTCGGCGCTGGATGACAACGGTAACCCGATCCCGAAGCGCACCGAGTGGAAGGTCGCCGCCCACAAGGACTTGGGGTTCGACTCCACCGTCTGGGTGCGTCTGAAGCGCGACGAGGACCCTCAGGTCATCAAGGTTCGCTCGCTGAGGCTCCGCGTCGAGCCAAAGAAGCCGATGAAGCTGAAGGACTTCTCGATCGAGGACCTGGTCTTCAACGGCTTGGGCTGCTCCGTCGACAGCCAGCCCCGGATCATGCCCGAACTGGCAGGTGACCGTGTTGGGCCATGGCTCAAGCGTATCGAAGGCGAGACGGACACAGCGGCCCTGGAGGCCCTGTGGCGCGCAGTCCCCGACCCGGCGAACAGGCTGACCCACGAGGAGATCCTGACCGTTCGCGGAGCCGCCGAGCGGAGGGCGGCCGAACTCAACGCGGAGCCCAAGCAGATGGGCGATAGGCCACCCACCGACGCCGACAAACTGCGCGCCGCCGCAGCCCGTAAGGCGCAGCAGGACGCCGACGCCGAACAGTGACCCCCTCGGGCCGTCGGTCATGCCGACGGCCCGACCCGTCAGACCTCTTGGAGCACGACGCATGACCACAACCCTTGAGCGTTCACCGTCCATATGGGACGCCGCGCACGACGTCGACGCACGCCGCCCACGCTCCCAGCAGACGCAACTCGGCGCGTCCGACACTGTGTGCGGCCGCCGCGCCGCGTACATCCTGCACAGCACCCCTCGTACTGACCAGCCGGACACCAAGGCGGCGATCCTCGGCACCTACATCCACACGGGCCTGCTGGAGTCCGCTCGTACCGAGTACGGATGGCTCGTCGAGCGCAGCGTCCAGGACGAAACGATCCGAGGGCACATCGACGTCGTCCAGCTGGATGAGGCCACAGCCGCGCGCCTGCCTCGGCGCCACCGACCGAAGGTGGCCGCCGACGTGGTGACCGTGGAGGACATCAAGACAAAGTCCACCTACCTCTGGGACCGAGTCCTCAGGTACGGCGCCACCGAAGCGGAGCTGCGCCAGGTCTACCTGTACGCCGGACTTCTGGCCATGGTCGGCTTCCAGGACGTCCCCGGCCAGCGATACCTGGCACGGATGGGCCCGCTCGACGTCCGCCGTATCCGCTTCCGTTTCATCAACCGGGACAACGGTGCGGAGCACATCCAGGAGATCGACTACGACCCCCAGCGAGCCGCAGAGGCCCGATGGTGGGTCGAGCGGGTAAGGGAGACCAGCCACCCGGAGGAGATGCGTCGTGACTTCGACGGCCCTGGGCTGGATGCCATCTGCGACTACTGCCCCTTTCGCACGGCTTGCTGGCCGGGCACCAATCCGGGCGCCCCGCCGCAGACCGCGCTCATCCACAACGACAAGGACACCGAGCAGGCTCTTGCCGACTATGTGCGCGGGCATGAGCTGGTCGCTCAGGGCGACAAGATCAAGAAGTTCGCCCGCAAGAGACTGGACCAGTCACCCGCCGGTATCTACGGCCTCAACGAGCTGTCGTGGGGCGGTGGTAATCCGAAGGACGAGACGGACGTTGAGGCCATGGTCGACCTGCACGAACTGGCTGACATCCCCGTCCCCATGGCGCCGGACACCGAGAAGATGATCCGCAACCTCAAGGCTGCGGGACTGGCCGTCCCCGTTCGGAAGACGAACAAAAAGACACCAGCCATCATCCGCGTCTCGCCCACCGCCTAAGTCCCTGCCTCTCAATCGCCCTGCTCGGCTGCCACCGGGCGGGGCGCTCCAACCTGCCCGAACGCTGCTCCAGGGGACCGCATGTCCATCCAGCTCATGATCGCCGCCGCCTACCTGCCCCACGACGTAGTCACCGCTAGCCAGAAGCTGGCCATGATGAAGCTCTGCGACTCGGCCGACGACGAGACGCGGCTCGCTCGTCCCGGCCTGACGAGACTGGCGGCATGGGTGGGCGTCACCACCAAGCGAGCCATCACCATCGTCACCGAACTCGTGGGCAAGGGCTTGGTGGAGCGTGTGCACACCGGCAAAGCGGGTCGGTCCGCTGTCTACCGCGTGTTCCCCATAGCCGTGCCCAAGACGCCCACCACGCCCGAACTCAAGGAACGACTGGCGGCCAGGGAGGCAGCGCCCAAGAACCCCCGGAAGGCGCGCACCGACGTGAAGCGGGCGGCTCCCACCCCGCCTGCCATGACCCACGAGGACGTCGAGGAGAGGGATGCTGCCCGCCGGCGCGAGCGCGAAGGCCCCCAAGAAGCACCTGGGTTCCACGCGGGGAACCCTGAGGAGCCCGAAGAGTGGGTTCCACCGTTGGAACCCAGTGGGTTTCATGCGGGGAACCCAGAGGGTTTCACCGATGGAACCCCTTCCTTCCCTGTTCCTTCCTCTTCCCTTCCTTTCCCCCCTACCCCCGCGGCTGACGCCGCAGGGGAGCCCGCTGCCGCCTCACCACCAGCACCATCTGAGCAGCAGCCGAAGAAGGCAGGCGGGTGCTCACGGCATCGAGGCAAGCCCGCCGCGTCATGCCGGGGCTGCGGCACGAATCCGCGCTCGGAGCGCGAACGGGAGGTGGCTGCGCGCAAGGTAGAGGAGAACCAGGAGAACGGGCAGTGGTGGCTCAACTGGCATGCCGAACGGGAGCAGCGGCTTCAGCAAGTTGAGGAGCGAGCCGAGGCCAAAGCGGAGGCGGTCCGGCGGGCTCGTGAGGGCATAGTCAAACCCAAAAGATAGATCACAACTTTATTAAGTTGCCAGAAAGCTTGATCACCCCTACGGCTGCATATAGAATTGAAGCATGAGAGAGGGGGAAGAGCTCCTCTCCTGAAAGGAGATTCGGCATGAGTCAACTGCCCAAGCTCAGGCGGCGACGCGGGGGTCGCGTGATCCTCGATGGCAGCGAGCAGGTGTACCCGATCCTGCGGGCGCTCGCTGACCTGTACTACGAGGACCCCGAGGGGATCGGGGACGTGCTGGTCGCGATCGCCGACCTCGACAAGGCGGCCGAATGTGAACGTGACCTCGATGGTCTCGGCAGCAGCGAGCACGCTCGGGACGACCTCGTAAACCAGCTTCTGGATGAACTCGGCGGTGCTGAACTCCACTTCGACCACCGCGCCAACCACTACGCCGTGATGCAGGCGCGCAGGGTCGCCCACGAAGCGCAGCACCTCGCGACCCAGCTGACGAGCCGCGCCGCCGAGGTGACCCGCCTTGCGGCCATCGCCCGAGGTGAGCGCGAAAGGGAGAACGGCCGCATCCTGCCCTGACCTGGGCCCGCATCGAGCAGACGCATCTGTCGAGATAGGCCGTAACTCTGTAGAGTTTTACGGCACACGACCTCTTGGAGAGACACGTGACGCACGACATCAACCGACTCGCGCCCATGCCTGACCACAACAACACCAACGACCCGCTGTGGCTCAAGCTGTGGCACGCCTACGAGCCCGTCATTACGCCCCTGCGCCGCCTGCCCCTCGTGGCGAACGTGGAGGCCGCTGGCGGCGAGTTCGGGATCACCGTGGACCTTGCAGACGGCTCGCACCTGTGGATCGCGTCCGTCACGGACCTGCCCTTGGACCCGACCGAGTTGGAGGGCTTCCAAGTTGTCCGGCAGCACCAGGACAACCCGACATTCCACGAAGTCGTCTACGACTCGACCCAGGACGGCGACCAAGCCACCAACGGCAACCACGTCGCCCCGATGCTCCTCGCCATCACCGCGTACGTCGCGGAACGAAAGCTCGCGCCGACGCTGCGCGACTGCATGTCCGTCTGCCTGATGGGCGTGACTGCCCATCACCGCCCGGAGCACCGCGTGCTGTGCCTCGCCCTCACCGACCGCCACGAGGCTGTGAAGCAGTACGGCTACGAGACCCACGCCCTGTCCGAGAACGACTGGCAGTGCATCCACGAACAGGGCGGCACGGACTGGCCGTTGACGGTGTGGAAGCGCGGAGACGCCGTTCGCACCGTTTACCTCCGCTTCGACGGTCTGGTCCCGGCATGACCGAGCAGACCAACCCGAGCGAGCAGCCCGCCGAGGCCACAGCCACGTGCTGGTGCGTCATCGCTCACCCGCAGACAGACGAGGAGCGAGCGCGCGTCCAAGCGGCCCTGGAGAACGCACGCGCCACCAACGACGCCAACGGCGTCGTGCTCGCGATCGCTCAGTTGACCCAACCCTGCCCCGCTCGCCGCAACGAGAGCAAGCGGTGACCGCCGTGGCGTGGGTCCTGGCCGGTGCCTGCGCCTGGGCCGTCGCCTTCGGCGCCTTCCTCCTTCACGAGGTCCGCATCGACATGCGCAACCGGCGACCGCGCTGCACGCACTGCGGCCAGCACCACGGCCAGCACGCACCCCACCACTGACCTCCCCGCCCGGCCTCCGAAGAGGAGGCCGGGCCCCTCGACCTCTTGGAGCCACCCATGGGCTACGACACCTACATCCAGAACCCCGACGGCACCCCCCGCGAAGGCGACGAGCACTACTTCCGCTTCGGCTGGACCACGGGGCACCACGCCTTCGAAGTGATGGCCAACTTCGGGATGGTCACCGACACCCCGATGCCCGCATGGCCGCAGCTGACCGCGTACGGCCTGACCAAGGGGGACTTCGCCCTCGGCAACGACGCCAGTGAGGCGACCAAGCAGGCCATCGCGAAGTACCGGGAGGACTGGTTCGCCGTCCGCGACTGGGCCGAGCCCGAGCCGACCGGCATCCCGTCGTTCAAGCTCCACTTCAACGAGGGACGTCTCATCACCCCGCAGGAACTCTCGGCTGCCCTTGCCGCGTACGAGGTCCACCCGAACTACGCCATCGCAGAGATGCCGGTCGGCGACCTCACGTGGGGCCGGTGGACCGCCTTCCTGCGCCGCGCCCGAGACCTCGGCGGCCTCCGCGTCCACTGACCGACCCTCACCGTCCCGGCCCCCGCACGCGGGGCCGGGACCAGCCGTAGACCTCTTGGAGCACCACCCGTGAACAGAGTCATCGACATGCTGTGCGGCGCCGGCGGCAGCAGCACCGGCCTCGTTGAAGCCGGTTACGAACTCATCCTCGGCATCAACCACTGGCAGCTCGCCATCGACACCCACGCTGCCAACCACCCCAACGCCGACCACCTCACCATCGACATATCCGGCCTGCCCATGCGGCATCTGCCGAAGGCGGACGTGCTGTGGGCCTCCGTCATCTGCACCGAGATCAGCCCCGCGGGCGGCCGCCGACGCGAGAGCAAGCAGCTCGATCTCCTCGACCAGCTCGACGACGAGCAGAAGCACGACTGGGACGCTCTCACCAAGGAAGCGTTCGAACGCACGCGGGTGACCGCATGGTGCGTTGTACGCGCCGCCGAAGCGAAGCGGTTCAAGGCAGTCATCGTCGAGAACGTCATCGAGTTCGCGAGCGACTGGCTCCTCTTCCCGGTGTGGCTCGACGCCATGGAGAAGCTCGGCTACCGGGTCCAGATCGTGTCCGTCAGCAGCGCGCACGTCGGCGACGAGGTCAACCTGCGAGCCCCGCAGTGGCGCGACCGCCTGTACTGCGTCTTCACCCGCAAGTCCATGCGCAAGCCCGATCTGGAGCCGCGTCCCCCCGCGTACTGCCCCTCCTGCGGCGAGGATGTGCCCGCCGTCCAGAGCTGGTTCCAGAGCAATGTCCGCGTCGGTAAGTACCGCCGCGACTATGACTACCGATGCCCGCAGAGCCGGTGCGGCAGGACCGTCGTCGAGCCGTACGTAAGACCAGCTGCCGACATCATCAACTGGCAGGACATCGGCACCCGCATCGGCGACCGCAAGAAGCCCCTCGTGCCGACCACCATGGCGCGCATCGCGGCAGGGCTCGTGAAGTTCCCCCACCGTCCCAGCTCCATCACACTCACGCACGGCAGGGACGGCACCGACCGCGCCTACGCAGTCGAGGACCGCCCCCTGCCCACCCGGACCGCGAAGCAGGGTGACGCACTACTCGTGCCCACCGGCGGTAGCTGGAACACCGAACCGGCGCCGGTCGACGTGCCACTGCGCACGCGCCTCACTCGCGAGAGCGAAGCCCTCGTCACCACCAAGCCGTTCATCGTCGAGTTCCGCAGGAACTCCACCTCCAACCCGGTAACCAACCCCATGGCCGGCATCACCGCCAAGGGCAACCACCACGGCCTGGTCGTGCCCGACACCGCGCCGTCACAGGAGACCGGCCGCAACACCCTCGTCATCCCCTACCGCAAGTCATCCCCCAAGACCGCCGCCGAATCCGTACACACCTTGTCGACCCGCGACTCGGCCGCCCTCGTGCGCAGCGCGCCCGCCATCGAGGACTGCTACTTCCGGATGCTCAAGCCCCGCGAGCAGCTGCTCGGCCAGAGGTTCCCGGAGAAGTACGTCGTCTACGGCAACCAGGCCGAACAGACCATGCAGGCCGGAAACGCCGTCAGTTGCAACGTCGCGCGGTGGATCGGCGAGCGCCTCAAGCCGGTCCTGTGACCGGGGTCAAGGAGAACCATGCTCGACCTCACCAATGCCCCCTGCCGCGACCGGCCCGAACTGGCACCGGGCGCCGGAGACGAACCGCCCACCCCGCGCCTCACACGCGAGAAGTGCGGCCCGGCGCTGCGCCTGTGCGCCGCCTGCCCTCTGCGCGCGCAGTGCATCGCCCACGTACGACCACACAAGTGCGGGTTCACCGGTGTGTGCGGAGGCCGACTGTGGTTCGACGGCCAGATCATCGGCCAACTCGCCACCGCCCACCACAGCGAGCTGCCCGCCCCGGTCAACCGGAAGGCGTGCGGAAGCGCAGCCGGAGCGCGCGCCCACCGCAGAGCCGTGGAGCAGCAGTGCGACAACTGCGCCTCCTTCCACGCCCGCTACCTCGCATCCATCTCGGACACACCCGCGCTCATCGGCGGCGAACAGCTCTCGTTCGGCGACCTGACATGACCACCGGAGGACACATGCCCGCCCGCTCCGAGGAACGGACCACGCGTGAACTGCTCGGCCCGCTGGCCGCCGTCGCGCTCATATCCCAGACCCACCCCACTCTTCCCGCACCGTCGGTCGAACTCGCGACCGTCTTCACCGACAGCGGCGACCACGGCCTCGGGGTCCGACTCCACCTGCACGAACCCGCTGACGGCGTCTACGAACGCTGGGCGAACATCATCGGCAGCGACGATCCGGACTCCCACACGCGGCACACCGCCGAGGGTGAGGTCAGGCGCCGCAAGACGTACGGCTTCTACGGCACCACACCCATCGAGCTCACCGGCTACCCGCCCGCCGGGCGCGACGCGTGACGGGGCTGACAGGTTCCGGGTGGCTGCTCGGCCGCTGGCTTCTGTACTTCGACGACCGGTCGCTCGTCGTGGAGCAGCAGGCAGCTCCCTCCTGCCGGGAGTGCAGCGGCAAGGGCGCCTGGTACGAGGCCGACGGCTACGGCTCCGAAGACGGCTGCTGGGGGCTCTGCCCGTGCACCGCCCGCCTTCGGCGACTGGTCATCCCGCTCGGCCGGAGACGACCCACCCAGTACAGCGACGAACCACCCTTCTGACCCCGCCTCGAGGAACCACGTGAAACGGCCGCCCCGGACTCCGGGGCGGCCCCCACACAGGAAGAACCACGCAAGTGACACACGAAGAAGTCACACAACACCTCATGAAGGCTGTCGGCGGAGAGCAGCCGCCGGCGGACTGGTTCGACGCCATGGCGACAGCACCAGGAGCCATGCCCGGCCGCCGCTTCACTGTCGCGCTGCCGCCCAGGCTGTTGCTGCTGAACGCCAACCAGCGTCTCAACCGCTTCCAAACAGCGGACCGCACGAAGGTGCTGCGCCGGGCAGCTTGGGCCTCAGCCCAGCGCATACCGCACATGCAGCGCGCCCACATCATCGGAGTCCTGCACCCCACGAACAACCAGCGGCGCGACGCAGCCAATTGGTATCCCAGCTTCAAAGCCTGCGTCGACGGGCTGGTGGACCGCGGGATCCTTCCCGACGACGACCACACGCGGCTGCTCGGACCGGACATGCGCATCGGTCACATCGTGGACGGCAGCAGGCTTGTGCTCCACATTCGGGAGCTTGAGCCGGATACAGCCACTGACCTGCGGAAATAGCTCGAAGAATTTCCCTGGCGATCTTGACCCTCTGCCTCGTGCATATAGAATTAAAGCATCAGGGAGGGGGAAGCCCGCCCGATCGCGAAGGAGTCACCGTGGCCGGAACGTTCGCCAGCACGACCATCCTCGACCGCACTCTCCAGGTTGCTCACCTTCTGCCCGGCGAGGTGGAGGCGGTCACCCGGGTGATCAACGACGTCATGCAGACCGCATGGCTGCGCTCCGTCGAGGGCATGGACTTCGACTCCTGGAGCAGCCTGGTCCCGGATGCCGTGCTGGATGTGTTGATCGCGCTTCTCGCGCCGGTCGCCGACTCCCTCGGCAGCCGCCCCCACTCCGGAGTCGAACTCGCCTCCGTCATCAACATCTTCCTCAACCTCCACGAGCACCTCCGCCCGGCCTGACCCCGCGAGCCCCCTCGGCCGCCGGTCGACACCGTGACCGGCCGCCGAGGGATCGAGCGGTCCGGCTCGGCCATGGGCCGCCAGCGGAGGCGGCCTGGCAGCGGAACAATCAATAGGAAGGATCCTTCGATGGGTGAGCCTCATGGCGACCCTTGCGCCCCACGTGACCAAGCGGTCTGCAAGGCGAGGCGGCAACTTGCCCGTGCCTGTCTCGTCAGGCTGGCGGCCGTCGTCGCGGAGGTCGACCCGCGCGTGCAGACCATCACGATGACGAGCGCCAGTGGCATCTGGGGCCGTGACGACGGGCCGGAGATCTTTCAACTCTGGTACCTGCACGACCTGGAGGGGCGGCGTATTCACGACTTCAGCAGCCTCTATGGTCGGATCGGCCCGCTGTGGAAGTCCGTGGAGCGTTATGCGAACGAGCTGGCCATGCTGGCCAACGACCGGCGCCACCCGCCCGGTTTCTACTACGTCCACCCCCTGGTCGACGAGCGCGATCGCGCCATCCTCCTGCCCCGCAACCCGCGCGGCCCCGCCCCGCGCACCGTCGGGGAGCTCCAGTGACCGCTCTGCTCGGCGACGGTGCCGTCACGGCGCCCAGTGCTGGCGCCGTGGATGTTGGCCGTTGGTCGTCGGTCTCGACTAGTCGCTGAAAAACCCTCGCTCGCCAGGGATTTCTTTCGCTGGCGATCTTGCCCTTCCCCTAAATGCATATAAAATTAAAGCAGAGGGGAGGGTCACCTTCCCCACCCACACCCAAGGAGCGCGCACATGTCCAGACGCCGAGGCCCCGTCCACCTGACCATCCCCGCACATCACACCAGCGACGTCATCCTCATCCTGCTCACCCGCGCGCCGGACGAAGACGAGCTCCACGCCGCCCACTACCTCGTCGACAACGCCGTCACGGCCGCATGGGCGCTGCGCCCTGACGCCCTCGAACCGGTCAGCCTCGACCACTACCGCCAACTCCTCCACTACGTGGCCTACGCCGACCTGCTGGACGTCGCCCTGTTCCTGCGTGGCGACACGAAGAAGATCCGCACCCTCATGGACCACGCGACCCAGCACATGGACGACTTCACCGCCATCTACCTGGCCTGAACTGCTGCCACAACAGCGGCCAACCCGACCACACACGACCTCTTGGAGCCGGTCATGAACCCCCGATGGAACGCGTTCTTCGACAACGCCCGCCAGCAGCACGGCCTCAGCGCAGCCCAGGCGTCCCACGGCCTCGCCCAGGCCGTCCGCCACGTCGTGCGGCAGTCCAACCACCGCGCCATTACGGCCGCAGGTATCAGCCGCACCAGGTACCTCGAAATCACCGTCGCCACCGACCACTTCCGTGCGCTCTACCTCTACTCCGCCCTCACTCACGCCGGACGCGTGAGCGAGGCCATACAGGGCTGGCATGAGCAGTTGCGCAAAGAACTGATCACCGTCGCCGAAGCCCTGGCGGCCGTCCCCGAATCCGCTCCCATGGGCAACCAGGCCCTCATGTACGCCCTCACCGCCCCCTACGGCCTCAGTCGAGAGCGAGCCGACCGCGCCGTACTCCGGGTCGCATACATGCTCGGCGTCGGCTACCCCTACCGGCCGGACTGGCAGCGCGACCACACCCTGACCGACGTGCTTACCAGCGCCACAGTCGACGAACTCCGCGACATGCTCCGCCAGGCCGCCCACATCGACGCACACCACCCCGACGAACTGACCGGCCTGCTGCGCGGCAGGCGCCGCGCCCAGAACTGACCGCCGCGGCCCCGGCTCACCACCCGGGGCCGCCTGTCCCAGTGCATATCCGAACGGAGCCCAGTCGTGGAACAACTCGACCTGTTCGGCGCGGCCGAACAACCCAAGATCCCCGCCACATTCGCCGCCCGCCCGACCAGTCGCATCGCCGACCTCCCGCCGGCGCCCCCGCCCGTCACCATCAAGCCGGTGGTCTCCGAACCTCGCCGCCCGGAACCCAAGCCCACCGAAGAGACCTCGCGTAAAGCCAAACCACGCAGGTACGTGCCGACCGAGCGAAATGATCACGCCGCCGCCGTCGCCCTGGCGGAAGCGGTCAGCGCGGCATGGCACGGAGCACACGGGGGAGAAGACATCAAGATCCCCATCGGTACCGTCGCGGCCATCGCCCTGTGGCCTCTCAAAGGGCCGGACGCGCCGCTCCTTGCCGACTGGTGGCTCGCCCTCGGCGACGCCGACCTCATCACCGCATTCAGCGAATGCTGGTCGTACTGGTGGATCACGAGGCCGGACCTCATCGACAGGGCCATGCCGCTCCACGCGTGGCTCCAGGACGAGCACCCTCCACGTCGCCGAGCACAAGCGATCCGCGCCGTCGTGGAGGCGGCGATCAAGAACGGGCTGCTCCACCTGACCGGCAGTGAGAACCCGTACTTCAACGCCACCTCCGACATACTCGGCACGCTCATCACCGTCATGCGATCAGCCGGAGCAGCCAACGCCCTCGCTGAGTACCACACGCCTCCCGAAGTCAGCGAGATGATGGCTCACCTCCTCCTCGACGACATGGACGTCAAGCCGGGAATGACCTTCGATGAGCCGACAAGCGGTACCGGCGGGATGTTCCGCGCGGCGGCGCAGGTGCTGCGCCACAGCAACCTGGACCCCGCCGACTTCGTCTGGAGCATGACCGACATCGACCCTTTGGCTGCCGCCGGAGCTGCGGTCAACGCCATCCTGTGGGGACTTGGGCCGAACGTGGTCGTCGCAGGCGGAGACGTGCTGCACCAGGCCAACCCCACCGGCCAGGCCCTGAAGGAACGGCGCGAGGCGTACGAACGCCGGGACGAGCTGCGCGGGCAAGCCGCCGTCCTGGCAGCGATACGCAAGGCCGAGGCGCTGCTGGAGACGGTCGAGCATGCCACCTGACCTGCGTAAATAGTTCGCCGGGTGGGGGAGATTCTTCGCTGGCGATCTTGACTCCACCCCTAACGCATATAGAATTAAAGCACAGGAGGGACGGGGAAGTCCCCCACGACGAGAGGAACACCCATGAAGCACACCACCGGCCCCTGCCCCTGCGCCTGCAACCGCCGCGGCTTCTGCGGCGGCTGCGGACACGCCGGCTGCGGCGGCCGATAGCCAACCCCAGCTGCCCGCCCCGACAAGGGGCGGGCAGCGCACCACAACGACCTCTTGGAGACCCCATGCTCATCACCGACGCCGCCGTCCAGGAGACCGGCCACACCGTCGCCAACACCCTCGCCTGCGGATGGGCCATCGACCCCGACGCCCCCGCAGACGGCGCAGCACACCTCCTCCACCCCGACGGCCGCCGCATCGGCCTGCGCCCCATCTTCGGCGGAACCACCGTCCAACTCTGGATCACCGGCAACGCCGCCCCGCCCCCCGCCGACGACGCCGACAAGGCCGCCCACGAGACCTACCTCGCCGGACGGCTCGCCGAAGGCAGGCACTACCACGCCGCCATATCCCTCGTAGAAGACGCGGACGAGGCCAACGACGACGAGGCCAACGGCAGAGAACCCGCCGACCTCATCACCGAGGCCCTCGACGACAAGCTGCTTCCCGCCTTCGAGCAGAAGCCCTTCTACGTCGGACACCGCCCCTGGATCACCGCCTTCGACGAAGCCATGGCCGACATCACAGCCGAGCGGAACGCCACACCCGCCGAACTCAGAACCGAGGCACACGAAGACGACCCCGCCGACGACCAGGACAGCGAAGCTAACGCGCCGGTGAGCGACGAAGACGGCGACCACCAGAGCGACCGCAGCGACGACAAGGCAACGGACACCCCCGCTACCCCGGCCCAGGAAGCGCAACAGTCTGCCCCGGAGCCGAAATAGCACAGTGGCCCACCAGCACCCCCAGCCGCCGCTGCGCCGAGGGGCGCAGCGGCGGCGTACGGACGGCGTATCAGCCGCTGACGAGGAGGCTGCCGATCGGTGTCGAGGATGCGCTAGCCGTCAGCATCCAGGCGCGTGACACCCGGGCCGCGCTCGTTCAGGGCGCGGATCAGAAGGTTGCGGAGCCGGGCTGTGCTGGGCTGGTCCCGATAGTCACGCACCAGTTGGTCCAGCGTCAGCATCAGACTCTCCTCTATGTGGGACTGGAGCCTGTTGAGCGCCCTCTTCATCCGCCCGCCGTCGATGGGCTCCCCCTCCCCGCGCGTGCTGATGTCGTAGTCGACAGCGCGCGGCTTGTCACCGCGGATGACCGTCAGGGCCGTGTCCCCGTCCTGGAGAGACACCAGGACGCGTGTGTCGTAGTGGGTGACGGCATGGACGAACTCGTCCTCGTCGAGCAGCGTGAACCCGCCCAGTTCCCAGCCGACGTTGGCGGTCGCCCACACGTGATCGCCGATCCGGTAGGCGTTCACGTCGGTGAGGGACGTGCGCCGAACCTTCACCCCGCTTAGGTCCAACCAGCCGCTGGCCCATCCCGTGTGGCTGCCCTCCGGGCTGGCCCACGTGCATTCGAATCCGGGAGCGTAGGGATCGAAGAGCATGGTCCAGCGGCTGTAAGCATCGTCCGCGACGACTTCTTGCACGTCGGGCAGGTCGCACGCCGCCGCCACACGTGCCTCGTCGACGTCTGTCGGCTTAGCGAAGCGGGCGACGAGGTCGTTGAGGCTCGTCAGGTGTACGAACCGGCCCTCGATGCCGTCGAGGTCCTGATCCATGGGGTACGGGTAGCCAGAGACACCGTCGGTGAAGTCCTTGTGGTTCTCGCTGACGAAGTACACCGTCTCGTCCGGGTGCTCCCGGGCGTACTCAACGGCTGTGAGCCAGATCGCCGCGTCCCGGCCGCCGATCTTCACCGGCTTGGCGTTCTTGGACCCGTCGGTCTTCAGCTTGCACGGCGGAAGGACGTTGGCCTCCCGCATCATCGCCTTTTGCATGGCGGCGAGGCTGGTCGGGAGGACCGTCACGATTTCACCCCACTGCTGGCGCCAGTGCTCCCGGACGCCCTCCGGGTCAAGGGCCCCAACCTTGGGCACGTCCCAGGGACTGGCTTTCTCCAGGGCCTCCAGGGCCCGGATGGCCGTCTCTGACGCCGCGAGGTACTCGATGGACTTCTGTGCAGCCAGTTCCTCCATCGCGATCCAGGGGACAGCGACGCGTTCGACGCCTGACCGACGGATGGTGCGCAGGAGGTCGGCGCTGCTGGAGCGCAGGCCGGCGCTCCGGATAGTGCAGGTATCGAGAATGATCAAGGTCGGCTCCACGTGCAGTTCCAATACACATAAGCATCGCAAGAAGCGGCGGCGTGAGGAGAGCGTTTTTGCCGTCGGCCGTCGCTGCCGGAAGGGCGCAGCTGCGAGGGGGAGCGCCAGCGGCTGCGGGGAGTGCACCCATGCGCGCCTCCCAGGCACGGGCGTGGGCATAACCGGGGCGCCCCGCGCGGAGCAGCTGAGCTGCCGTCGAACGGAGGGACCCGATAGTCTGAGGAACACACGTCTGGCCTGCGCAAACGGCCAAGAGGCTCCGCCCCGGTCAAGGGGTCGGAGCCTCTTCGCGTCGGTAAGGCACTCCGCTGCGCACGAGTCGCTATCCACCCCGGTGAGCTGGCATGACTGATGGGATGGCAGCTCCAGCGTCCCCCCGTGGGCCCACTCAGGGGACAGCGAGGGGACACAAGGACCGACTTAGACCGCGAAGGATCTACAAAGGCCAATCACAGGAATGCCCTCTGACCTGGGAAAACGGCGAAGATCAGGCAACAGCGACAAGGGCCGACACAATCACCAAAGGACTCATAATCCGTCGGCCGTGGGTTCGAGTCCCACCCGCCCCACTCCCTGCAGTCCCTGCAGAAACGTTTCACGCTGCGTGAACGCGCCGTGGACGGGCTGCGGGAACGTCGAAGGCCCCCACTCTCGTGGGGGCCTTTCTGCTGCGGTACGGGGCCGTCAGCCGGTGCAGCCCGGGACGCTTCCGGGCGGACGGCAGTTTCCGCCGGTGTTGGCGGTGACGCTCGTGTTGAGGAGGTGTCCCGGCGTTGAGGATGCCGCCGTCTCCGGTCGTCGCCCGGCTGAGCCGATCGATTCCGGATTCACCCCTCCGTCGCGATGCCGTCGACGAGGGCGCCATGTTTGCGTGACGCGTGCCTGCGCAGGGTGGGAGGAACAGCGCGCTGATGGTTGCTGGGCGCGGGCATACCCGGTCCTGGCGGAGGACGGACAAGCATGAGACGGACACGCATGAGAATCGCTCTGTTCATCACCTGCTTCAACGACACGATGTTTCCGGATACGGGAAAGGCGGTGGTCTCGCTCCTTGAGCGCCTGGGCCACACCGTCGAGTTCCCGCAGGCCCAGGCCTGCTGCGGCCAGATGCACTTCAACACCGGCTACCGCCCCGAGACGCTCCCGATGGTCCGCCGCTTCGCCGACGTCTTCGCGCAGGGCGAGTACGACGCCGTGGTCGCCCCCTCCGGATCGTGCGTCGGGATGGTTCGCGACTACCACCGCGTCGTCGCGGAGCAGTACGGCGACAGCGCGCTCGTCGAGCAAGTGGAAGCGGTGACCCCCAAGGTGTACGAGCTGTCCGAGCTGCTCGTCGACGTACTCGGCGTCACCGACGTCGGCGCACACTTCCCGCACCGCGTCACCTACCACCCCACCTGCCACAGCCTGCGCATGCTCCGCGTCGGTGACCGCCCGCTCCAGCTCCTGCGCGCGGTCAGCGGCATCGACCTGGTCGAGCTGCCCGCCGCCGACAGCTGCTGCGGCTTCGGCGGTACGTTCGCGCTCAAGAACGCCGACACCTCGAACGCCATGCTCGCCGACAAGATGCGCGCCGTACTCGACACCCGCGCCGACGTCCTGACGGCAGGCGACAACTCCTGCCTCATGCACATCGGCGGCGGCCTGAACCGGCTGCGTACGGGCGTAGGCACCCGCCACCTCGCCGAAATCCTCGCCTCGACGGAAGGGACGACCGGACCGTGACCGACAGCAACAACGTCGTCTGGCTCGGCGCCCCGTCCTTCCCGGACGCCGCCCGCGAGGCCCTCGCCGACACCCAGCTGCGCACCAACCTGCGCAAGGCCACCGGCACCATCCGCGACAAACGGCTCGCCGTCACCGCCGAACTCGACGACTGGGAGCAGCTGCGCACTGCGGGCAAGGCCCTCAAGCGCCGCACCCTCCGCCACCTCGACCACCACCTCGTGCGTCTGGAGGAGGCCGTCACGAAAGCGGGCGGCCAGGTCCACTGGGCGGCCGACGCCGCCGAGGCGAACCGCATCGTCACCGCCCTGGTCAAAGCGACGGGCCAGACCGAGGTCGTCAAGGTCAAGTCCATGGTCACCCAGGAGATCGCACTCAACGAAGCCCTCGCCGAGGAAGGCGTCTCCGCGTACGAGACCGATCTCGCCGAGCTCATCGTGCAGCTCGGCGACGACCGCCCCTCCCACATCCTCGTCCCCGCCATCCACCGCAACCGGGCCGAGATCCGCGACATCTTCCGGCGCGAAATGGGGAAGTGGGGGCGACCCGCCCCCGAAGGCCTCACCGACCGCCCCCGCGACCTCGCAGAGGCCGCGCGCCTTCATCTGCGCGAGAAGTTCCTGCGCGCCAAGGTCGCCGTCTCCGGCGCCAATTTCGCCGCCGCCGACACCGGCACGGTCGGCGTCGTCGAGTCCGAGGGCAACGGCCGGATGTGCCTCACGCTGCCCGAGACGCTGATCACCGTCATGGGGATCGAGAAGGTGCTGCCGTCCTTCGAGGATCTGGAGGTCTTTCTCCAGTTGCTGCCGCGCTCGTCGACGGGCGAGCGCATGAACCCGTACACCAGCATGTGGACGGGCACGACCGAAGGCGACGGGCCGCAGGACTTCCACCTCGTCCTGCTCGACAACGGCCGTACGGCCACGCTGAAGGACACCGTCGGCCGCCAGGCACTCGCCTGCATCCGCTGCTCGGCCTGCCTCAATGTCTGCCCGGTGTACGAGCGGACCGGCGGCCACGCCTACGGATCGGTCTACCCCGGCCCGATCGGCGCCGTCCTGACCCCGCAGCTCGTCGGCGTCGAGCACGCCGAGTCGCTGCCGTTCGCCTCGACGCTGTGCGGAGCCTGCTACGACGCCTGCCCGGTGAAGATCAATATCCCGGAGGTGCTGGTGCATCTGCGGGCGGAGGTGGTGGAGGCCAAGCGTGCCAAGGGCCGGGTCCCGACCCCGGAAGCCCTGGTCATGAAGGCCGCCGCGTCCGTGCTCTCCTCGCCCGTCAAACTGTCCGCCGTCCAGCGCCTCGCGCACCCCGCCGCCCGCCTGGTCTCCCGGCGCGGAACCATCGGCAACCTGCCCGGGCCACTCGGCCGCTGGACGCGGACCCGTGACACAGCCGTGCCGCCGAAGGAATCGCTGCGGGCGTGGTGGCGCCGGACGCGCGGCGGAAGGGAAGGTTCCAAGTGACCACGCGCGACACCGTTCTGGGCAGGATCCGGGCGGCCCTCGCCGACGTACCGGCGTCCGAGGGCCCCGACGACGTACCCGTACCGCGCGACTACCGCCGCTCGCACGCCGAGCCGGACGCGGTGGCGCAGTTCGCCGCGCGCGTCGCGGACTACCGGGCGACGGTGACGCGTACGACCGACGCCGACGCCCGCGTGACCGTCGCCGCCCGCCTGGCCGCGCGCGGCCTGCGCACCCTCGTCGTCCCGGACGGCTTCCCGGCCGGGCTGCTTCCCGAGGGCGGCGGATGGACGGTACTGCGGGACGAGCCACCGCTGTCGGTGGCCGAACTCGACGCGGCGGAGGGCGTGTTGACGACGGCAGCGCTCGGGATCGCGGTAACCGGCACGATCGTCCTCGACGCGGGGCCGGGCCAGGGCCGCAGGGCTCTCACGCTCCTCCCGGACTACCACCTGTGCGTCGTACGGGAGGACCAGATCGCCGGCGACGTTCCCGAGGCACTCGGGCGCGTCGACGCGAGGGCGCCGCTGACCTGGATTTCCGGGCCTTCCGCTACGAGCGACATCGAACTCGACCGCGTGGAGGGCGTGCACGGTCCGCGCACCCTCGACGTCATCGTCGTAGGGGGCGAGTAGGGGAAAGAGAGGCCGCTAACCGCCCAGCGCCCGCTTCATCACCTTGCCCATGTCGTTGCGAGGCAGCGACTCCAGCAGGCGGACCGCGCGCGGGCGCTTGTGCGGGGCCAGTTGCGCCGCCACATGGTCGGCCAATTCCTGCTCCGAGGGCGGAGACCCGGGGTCCGTCGCCACGATCCACGCCACCACACGCTCGCCCAAGTCCTCGTCCGGCTCACCCGTCACTGCCGCTTCCCGCACCCCCGGATGCTCCAGCAGCGCGTTCTCGACCTCGCCCGCACCGATCTTGTAACCGCCGCTCTTGATCAGGTCCGTGGCCTTGCGCCCCACGATGCGTACGTGGCCGTCGGCGTCCCTGGTCGCCATGTCGCCCGTACGGAACCAGCTGCCGTCGAAGGCCGCCTCCGTGGCATCGGGCCGGTTCAGGTACTCCGTGAAGAGGTTCGGGCCGCGCACCTGGATCTCGCCGATGGTCTCGCCGTCGTACGCCGTGATGTCCGCGCCCGCTTCGTCGACCAGCCGCAGTTCCACGCCCGGGAGCGGGACGCCGACCGTGCCCGCGCGCGACTCGCCGTCGGGCCCGGCGCTCGCCGGAGTGGAGGAGCACAGCATCAGGGTCTCGGTCATGCCGTACCGCTCGACGACCCGGCGGCCGGTCGCCGCCGCGATCCGCTCGTGGTCGTGCAGGGGCAGCGCCGCCGACCCGGAAACCAGCAGCCGCGCCCCCGCCAGCGCCTTCGCCAACTCACGGTCGTCGTCCAGCGCTTCGGCCAGCCGGTGGTACATCGTCGGCACGCCGAAGAGCATCGTGGCGCCCGCCGAGAGCTCCCGCGTGACACCCGCCACGTCGAACCTGCCCAGGTGACGCACCTCGCCGCCGCGCCGCAGCGGGCCCAGGATGCCCAGGATCAGCCCGTGTACGTGGAACAGCGGCAGCCCGTGCACCAGCACGTCGTCCGCCGTCCACTCCCAGGCGTCCTCCAGCGCGTCCAGCGTCGCCGCTATGGCGCGGCGCGGCAGGACCGCGCCCTTCGGCGGGCCCGTCGTGCCCGAGGTGTAGACGATCAGGGCAGGGGATTCGGTCGGCGGCTCGTCCGGCAGGGGCGCCGGTGAACCGTCCGCCACCGTGTCGACGTCGATACGCCGCAACCTGCCCAGTGCCATGGGAAGTTCGTAGCCGGGCGCGGTCAGCACCACCGACGGCGCACTGTCCGCCACGATGTGCGCGAGCTCCCGCTCCCCGGTCTTCGGGTTGAGCGGCACGGCGGGCACCCCGGCCAGCAGCGCCGCGACCACCCCCACCGCCGTCTCCAGACTCGGCGTGGCCCAGACGGCGACCCGCCCGGCACCGGCGATACGGGCCGCCAGGCTGCTCGCGAGCGAGGCCAGTCCGGCGTACGTCAGCGTGCGGTCGCCGAACCGCAGAGCCGTCCGGTCGGAGCCTGAGCGGAGGGCGGGAAAGAGGGCGGGAGACGGGGCGGGAACCGAGGAGGTAGCCATGCGTCGACCCTACGGCCCGCCTTCGGCGAACGCACCAGGACATCCCCGGCATAGCGGCATCCCCGTCACAGCGCCGCCTCCCACCTGAAGGTCGTCCCGCCCTCCCCCTCCCCCTCACCCTCATCCCCGTCCTCCCGCCGCCCATCGTCCGTGACCACAAGCCGCACCACCCCCTCCCGCACCTCGACCGTCACCTCCACCGCCGTCACCCCCACCCGCCGGTGCGCCGCCGCCAAAGCGCCGCGCAGGGCGGTCAGCAGCCGACGGGCCACCGGTGCCGTCACCAGCGCGTCCACCGCGCCCACGAAGTGCACCGACGGCTGGAAGCCCAGCAGCGCCGCCGCGCCCGACGTCTCGCGCAGGACACGGCCCCGGAAGGTGGACGGCGCTTCCGCCGGTGGCTGTTGGAGGGCGAAGATCGTCGTCCGTACCTCCTGAATGGTCGAGTCGAGTTCGTCGATTGCCGCGCCCAGCAGCTCGTCCATATCGGCTGCGGCGGCCCGCCGCCGGGTGGACTCCAGCATCATCTCGGTGGCGAACAGCCGCTGTACGACGAGATCGTGCAGGTCACGTGCGATCCGGTCGCGGTCCTCGAAGACCGCGAGCCGCTCCCGGTCGTGCCTGCTGTCCGCGAGGACCAGCGCGAGCGCCGCCTGCGAAGCGAACTGCGAGGCGAGCAGCCGGTCGACCGCCGTGTACGGGACGCCGCCGCGCCGCCGCGGCAGGGCGAGCGTGCCGATCAGCTTGCCGCCGCTCTGCAGCGGCAGCATCATGCTCGGGCCGAATCGTGAGCGTACGTGCGTGGTCATCCGGGCATCGGTCGCCGAGTCCTCGATGAACACCGGTTCCCCGCCCAGTAGTTGTTCCAGAACCGGACTGCCGGCCTCGATGACCGTGCCGATGAGATCGGCCGGGTCGTCGAGCGTGGAGGCCGCGACGATCTCCATGCCGCCGTCCGCGGTGGGCTGGAGGACGACGCCCGCCGAGGCGTCGGCGAGGATACGGGCCCGTTCGGCCACCGTGTTCAGCGCGTCGGTGGCACTCTCGCCGGTGAGGAGGGCGGTGGTGACGGCGTCTGCCCCCTCGATCCAGCGCTCCCGCCGGCGGGCCGTCTCGTACAGGCGGGCGTTGCCGATCGCGATGCCCGCCTGCGAGGCGAGGACGCGCAGCATTGCCAGGTCTTCGGTAGTGAACCCCCAGTACGGGGGAGCTTCCCCGCCCTGCTCGCCGCCCCTGCTCCCGCTCCGCCTTTCGCCCCGCCTTCCGCTCCGCTCCCCGCCCTGCTTCTCCGTCAGATAGAGGTTGCCGAAGACCTGCGTGTGCACCTGGATCGGCACCCCGACGAAGGAATGCATCTCGGGGTGCCCCGGCGGCACACCCGACGAGCGAACGTCGGCCGCGATGTCGGGGACGAGCAGCGGCCGGGGTTCCTGGATGAGGTGGCCGATCAGGCCGGTACGCCCGTCGGGGAGTCGTCCGATGCGGGCCCGCGTGTCCTCGTCGATGCCCGAGGTGAACAGCTCCGTGACACCACCGCGTTCGGGATCCACCACCCCGAGCGCGCCGTACCGCGCCCCGGCCAGCTCGGTCGCGGTGTCCACGATGTGCTGGAGGGTGGTGCGCAGTTCGACCTCCGTGGCAACGTTCAGCACGGCTTCCAGCAGCATCGGCAGCCGGGGCGCCACGCTGCCCGCACCTTCCGGATTCACGTGAGCCGCAGCCGCGCTGTCCTATTCCGCATGCGGCTTCCCCGTTCAGCCGCTGATGGGTTCGAGGACGAGCGGCTGGATCTTGCCCTCCAGCATCGCCCCGAGCCCGAGTACGGAGCAGATGTCGGGCCGCTCCGCGATGTGCACCGGCATGCCCGTCGCGTCGCGCAGCATCTGGTCGAGGCCCGGCAGCAGTGCGCTGCCGCCGACCATCATGATTCCGCGGTCGGCGAGGTCGGCGACGAGATCCGGCGGGCAGTCGCGCAGCACCTTTCCGATGCCGTCGAGCACGCCCGTGAGCGGGGTGTGGATCGCCTGGCGCACGGCGGCGGTGTCGACGAGTACGGAGCGGGCGAGTCCGGTGGCCACGTCCCGGCCGTGGATCTCGGTGGATGCCGGGCCGTCCGCGGTCAGCCCGTTGCCGCTGAGTGCCAGCTGGAGGGGGCGTACGGACTGACTCGGCAGCATCAGTTCGTGCTGGTGGCGCAGGTGCTGGATCACCGCGTGGTCGATGGCGTTGCCGCCGATCGGGATGCGCTGGGCGGTGACGATCGAGCCGAGCGAGAGCACCGCGACCTGGGTGGTCGCCGCCCCGCACACCATGATCATGGTGGCCGACGGCTGCTCCACGGGCAGCCCGCAGCCGACGGCCGCGGCGATGAGGGTGTCGACGAGCTCGACGCGGCGCGCACCGAGCCCGATCAGGGTTTCGACGGCGGCGCGCTGGGCGAGCGGGTCGCTGTCGTGCGGGGTGCAGGCGGCGGCGCGCAGCCGCGGTTTGCGGCGGAGCTGGCGGCGCAGCTTCTCGCCGATCAGCTGGCGCAGCATGCGCTGGGCCATTTCGATGTCGACCACGGTGCCGCCGGATACGGGGCGTACGACGCGGATGTAGTCGGGCGTGCGGCCGGTCATCTTCTCGGCGAAGGCACCGACGGCGATGAGCGCGCCGGTACGGGTGTTCACGGCGGCCACACTCGGCTCGTCGACGACGAGCCCGGCCCCCTTCACGAATACCCGGGTCCTCGCGGCCCCGAGGTCGACGGCGATATGGCAACGGCGCAACTGCTCAAGGCTGACGGTCACGGCAGATTCTTCTCCCGAGAGCGCTGACGGACCGACGGACGACGGTCCTCTTAGCATCGTGCGCGGGCCGCGTGCCGTGCGCGCGCTGGGCTGAGCCGGTCGGGGTACGAGCTGACGCCTTGCCAGGAACGGGGTCTCGGGGTGTTACGAGCCGTCAGGAAACTGCACGCGCTGCAACAGCCCCCAGGTGAACTCCGCCACGCATGCCCTCCCGTCGGGCAGCGTCATCCCCAGCCGCCACCGGGTCGGCGCAGAGCCCTCCATCGGGCGAACCGGCGCGAAGGCACGGGCCACCTCGTCGACGGTGCACGACCAGGGGCGCAGGTCGTCGGCCGTACACAGCTCGGGCCCCGGGGCCCCTGGGGCACGCACCAGCCACTCGTTCCAGACGGCGCCGCCCGGCGCGGTCAGTACTTCGAAGCGCAGGTCGGGCCAGAGCGGTACGGGCCAGGTCAGCGCGTCGCACTCCAGGTCGCCGATCCGGCGGCGTACGGACGTCTCGGGCGGCCCGAGGACCGACCGGTAACGCGCCACGGTCCCGCGCGCACGCGACGACCGGACCATGGCCTGCCACCGGCGATTGGCCTCGCGCATCTCCGCGAGCGTGACGCTCAGCTCGCGCCGGGCGTCCTCGACCAGGCCGGGCTGGTGGTCGGCCATCCGGCGCAGCAGCACGAGCTGGAAGTCGAGCGGCCCGAAGGGATGCGTGCCCGTATGCATACGTCCATCCTGCCTTGCCCCTCTGACACGCCGCGGAACCTTCGCTTCCACACAAGATCCTCACAGGTGGGGCTCCCGTTGTCCCCCCTCGGACGCATAATCTGCGGGCGCCATGGACTACTGCCACTCCTGCCGCAGGCACCTCAACGGCGCTCTGGCCTGTGCCGGATGCGGAGCCCCCATCGGGGAGCTCAGCCGCACCGCTCCTCGCGCGGCTGTGCCCGAGCACTTCGAAATGCCCCAAAGGCCTGGAGCGTGGCAGACGCCCGATGTGCCGGAGCAGTACGAGGAGAGGCGCTACGGCGGCGGGCAGTACGACGGCGACGGCAACTACGCCGATTACGGCGACCCCTATTACGCCGACGGTTCCATTGACGAAGGCGACGGCGACGACAGCGACGCTCCCGCCGCGCGCGACGACCTCCCCGAATCCGACGATTCCGGCGGCCGCGGCGCACGCCGATCGCGGCGCTCCCGCCGGGCGCACCGCCGCCGGGGCCGCAAGGTCGCACTCGTCTGCATGGGCCTGGTGCTGGCCGGGGGTGCGCTGAGCCTCGCCGAGCTGGCCACCGAGTCCTCGGGGGAGGGGCAGGCGTCCGCTCCCTCGGGCGACGGGGACGAGGGCGACCCGAGCGGGTGGTCGACCCCGACGGGCGACGGCGGCCTCTCGGGCGACGGCGGTATTCGGGACGCGCATGCGGATCCGTCCGCGTCGGCCAGTAAAGCCTCGGCATCCGCGAGCGCCTCCGCCTCCGCCAAGGCGTCGAAGTCCGCCTCGCCGAAGGCCTCGGCCACCGGCAAGTCGTCCGCTCCGGCATCCGGCGACTCGGGCGGTGCGCCCTCGCAGGCCACGGGCGAGCCGTCGTCCGCACCGGCCCCCGCGCCCCCGCCACCCCCACCGCCGTCGTCCGAGCAGCCGGCCCCCAAGC
Source organism: Streptomyces spiramyceticus (assembly GCF_028807635.1). Taxonomy (NCBI): domain Bacteria; kingdom Bacillati; phylum Actinomycetota; class Actinomycetes; order Kitasatosporales; family Streptomycetaceae; genus Streptomyces; species Streptomyces spiramyceticus. Next base: position 1,627,585 of record NZ_JARBAX010000001.1, on the reverse strand, counting down.
CCAAGCCCACGCCGACACCGGATCCGAAGCCGCCCGAGACCTGCGACCAGTTCCTGTGGTGGTGCACCTGAGCGGAGCGCCGGGCCGCCACGGCTCCGGGGGCGCGTAGGCCCCCGGGTTGATCAGTGCCCCAGCATCCGCTTCAGCAGGTCCCGCAGCACCGTTCGCTCGTCGTCCGACAGCCGGCCGAGCGGCTCGCGCGCGAAGTTCAGCGAGTCCCGCAGTTTGGCCGCGGTCTGCCGCCCCTCGTCCGTGACGGCGGCCAGCTTGACCCGTCGGTCGGCCGGGTCGGGCCGCCGCTCCACCAGGCCGCGCGCCTCCAGCCGGTCGACGATCCCGGTGATGTTCGACGGCTCGCACTTCAGCTTCTGGGCGATACGGCGCATGGGCATCGCTTCGAGGGAGAGGAGCCCCAGGACGCGCGCCTGGGCGCCGGTGAGCGCATATGTGGCCGCCGCTTCGTCGTACTCGTCGTGGTAGCGGGACACGACCTCGCCGATCAGCTCGACGACTTCCAGGGTCAGGTGGCCTGTGCGAGGGGTCATGCGAACCATCGTACCCATTTACTTGACAACGTGAAATATCCAGGAGCATGGTTGTTTCAGTACCTGAAGCTTTTCTTAGGAGGTCGCACCGCATGACCGCACTGCCCACGACCGGCCGTTCCTGGCACCTCGTCGCCCGCCCGCACGGCTGGCCCAAGGCCGAGGACTTCGCCCTGCGCGAGGCCCCGGTGTCCGCGCCGGCCGAGGGTCGCATTCTGGTCCGCAACCTCCACTTCTCGGTCGATCCCTACATGCGCGGCCGCATGAACGACGTGAAGTCGTACGTCCCGCCCTTCCAGCTCGACGAGCCGATGGACGGCGGCGCGGTCGGCGAGGTCATCGCCTCCGGCGACGAGCGCTTCGCCGTCGGCGACCACGTCCTGCACGGCCTCGGCTGGCGCGAGTACGCCGACGTCAACGCCAAGCACGCCACCAAGGTCGACGCCTCACTCGCCCCGCTCTCCGCCTACCTCGGCGTACTGGGCATGACCGGCCTCACCGCCTACGCGGGCCTCTTCGAGGTCGCCTCCTTCAAGGAGGGCGACGCCGTCTTCGTCTCCGGCGCGGCCGGTGCGGTCGGCAGTCAGGTCGGCCAGATGGCGAAGCTCAAGGGCGCGTCGCGGGTCATCGGCTCGGCCGGCTCGGCCGAGAAGGTCAAGCTCCTCACCGAGGAGTACGGTTTCGACGCGGCGTTCAACTACAAGGACGGCCCCGTCGCGGAGCAGCTGCGCGAGGCCGCTCCCGACGGCATCGAGGTCTACTTCGACAACGTCGGCGGCGAACACCTCGAAGCGGCCATCGGCTCGCTGAACGTGCACGGCCGCGCCACGATCTGCGGAATGATCGCGCAGTACAACAACACCGAGGCCACGCCCGGTCCGCGCAACATGGCGCTGATCATCGGCAAGCGGCTCCGGCTGCAGGGCGTGCTGGTCGGCGACCATGCCGCGCTCCAGCCGCAGTTCGTCAAGGACGTCTCGGGCTGGATCCGCTCCGGCGAGCTCAAGTACAACGAGACCGTCGTCGAGGGCATCGAGAACGGCTACGACGCATTCGTCGGCCTGCTCCGCGGTGAGAACACCGGAAAGATGATCGTTTCTCTTACCCGATAGGCTCACCCACAGCCGCCGCGGTCGTGGGCGCGAGTCGCGGCGTACCAAGCAGGAGGATTCCTCAGCATGACCATCCAGGCCATTGACGTGAAGTACACCGCTGTCGCCACCGCGGAGAACGGCCGTGACGGCCGTGTCGCCTCGGACGACGGCAACCTCGACGTCGTCGTGAACCCGCCGAAGGAGATGGGCGGCAGCGGCGCCGGAACCAACCCGGAGCAGCTCTTCGCGGCCGGCTACAGCGCCTGCTTCCAGGGCGCGCTCGGCGTCGTCGCCCGCAAGGAGAAGGCCGACATTTCGGGCTCCGTCGTGACGGCGAAGGTCGGCATCGGCTCGAACGGCGACGGTGGCTTCGGTCTTGAGGTCGCGCTCAGCGCCCACATCCCGAACGTGGATGCGGCCACCGCGAAGGACCTGCTGGAGAAGGCGCACCAGGTGTGCCCGTACTCCAACGCCACCCGCGGCAACATCAAGGTTGAGCTGTCCGTCGTCTGATTCCGGCGCACCGCACAAGGTGAAGGGCCGCACCCCGTCCAGGGGGTGCGGCCCTTCACCTCGTAATACGGCCTTCCGAGTCGCTCAGCCCGCCGAGTTGATCAACGCCCGTCCGACCTGCGCGTAGATGCCCTTCGGGTGCGCACGGAACAGCGGCTCCGTACCGAACAGCACCACGCTCGCGCCCTTGGCCGCCGTACCGCTGACGACCGCAGCCTTGCCGGCCGCGTCCTTCGGGCCGCCGCTGCCGTCCTCGGCCGCGCGCCAGTGGCCGGAGACGAGCGGGTTGCCGGCGCCGTACGACTGGTCGACGCGGACGCCGGGACCGAGGTCGGTGAACCACACCGGCGAGTAGACGAAGGTGTGGGCGGGGGCGCCGCCGGTCACGGGACCGCCTGCGTTGACGACCCGTACGACACCGTTCGCGTCACCGTTGCCCTCGACGGGCTCGGCCGCCAGCAGACCGGCATCGGCATTGAGCGCCGCACCCGCCGCGCCACGGCCGACCAGCCCTCCACCGCCCGCGAGGAAAGCGTCGAGTGCGCCGCGCGCGGCCGGTTCGAGCTTCCCGTACTCCAGCCCGGACGACACGAACAGCACGTCCGCCTTCGACCAGTCGAAGCCCGCGTTGAGCGTCGCCGTGGACACCGGCAGTACGTCGAAGCCCATCTCGCGCAGCGCGAACAGCTCGCCCGGCGTCACGGCAGCGGCGACCCGGGTCCGGCCGAGCGGGGCGACACCCTTGGCCTTGGTGGCGTGGAAGGCGACGCCGTAACGGTCGGCGAGCGCCGCGGCCTTCTTACGGGCCGATGCGGGCACGATCGCACTGCCGTCGGCGGTACGCCGTACCTTCACGCCCGCTGTCAGAAGGGAGTTGAGGGCGGTGAGCTCCTTGGGGTCGTCGAGCCGCAGCTGAAGATCACCGCGAGGCGCGACGTACCCGGTGGGTGACGCGGCATGCACCGGACGCCCCGGAACATCCACCCCACCAGAAGCCTTCTGTACCTTCTCAACACTCGCGCCCCACAGCAGCCCGAGACTCCATCCGGAGATGTCATACATGGTCGACACATCGGCGCTGATGTCGCGCCCCTCGGACAGGATCACATTGGCCAGACCGCGCTTGGGCTGCCGCATGTCGACGACGTAGGACCCCGCCTCGTACGCACGCCCGCCGAGCTTGAAGTCCCGCCGGGCACGCTCCACCCGCACGTCATTGGCGACGAGATGGTCGACGAGCCGCGCCGCGGCGGTAGCGGACCGCTGCGTCCGCCCGGCCGGGACGACGTACGCCCGCGGAAAGCCGGTCGTATAGACGTCCTCGGGCCCGATGCCGGGCACGCCCGGCACGGTCTCCGCCGACACCGGCACCTGCGCGGCGCCTGCCGCACCGCGCCGGAAGGTCTCGATCTGGTCGGCGATGACGGAAGTGCGCTTGGCCGCCGTGTAGTCGAGGGAGGCGCGCATCGCGGCGCCCGCGATGTCCGTGTTGATGGCGGCCCTGCGGCGCAGCTCATCGACGGGCAGCGTGTCGTACGACTTGTTGTTGACCTGCATCGGGAACTCGATGGTGTGCGCCGCGACCGCGCCCTGGAAAGGCATGTACTGCGGCGTGAAGATCGGCGGCCAGTCGTCCCAGCCCTCTTCCTCGTCGCGGAAGGGGATGACGGCGGGCTCGACACCGTCCTTGGCGGGCGTATAACCGAGCCCGTTCACAGCCCGTTCCATCCCCAGCGCATTCGCATACGAATTCTTGAGGAAGAGGTCGTACTCGTAATTCTCGCCGTGCGGCGGCGTCGTCGGCTCGATGAGCGTGCCGTTGACGTACCCGTGCAGGTCGAGCATCACGGCGGGCTGCTTGTCGATGGCGATCTGCCGGATCGCGCGGGCCTCGGGCTGGGTGGCGGTGATGAAGTCCCGGTTGAGGTCGAAGCCGTTGGCGTTGGCGCGGGTGCCCGCGATCCGCCCGTCGGGATTGGCAGTCACATTGAGATAGATACGGGTCTTCGCCAGCAGATCGGCGGTCTTGCCGTCCTTTGCCTTCGCGAGCTTCTCGATGAGCTTCAGGGCGGCGTCCGTACCCTCCCATTCATTGCCGTGGATGTTGTTGTTGATGAAGACGGGTGCTTTGTAAGTCGCCTTGATACGACGGTCCTTGGCGGCGGCGCCCGGCGAATTCTCAATGAGCTCCCGCATCCGCTCCTGCTCGCGCGCCTCGCGGGAACTCTCGGGCGCGGTGACAGTGACGAGATAGAGCTGATGCCCACCGGCGGACCGTCCGGCGACCTCGACACTGACCCGATTGCCCAGCTTCTGAAGGGCGTTGAGCTTCGGTGCGATGGAGTGGTACGGCGTGAGCCCCAGCTTGATGGACTTGTCGGCCGGGTTGGGGGCGGGCGGGGTGAGGGTGGTCCGGCGCGGATAACCACGGTCGTGCTTGAGCCCGGGGGACTTCGCCGCATCGAGCGCGTTGGCGGCGGCGGAAGCCGGATTCCGGGCCGCGGCCGCCCCTTGCCCACCGGCGGCCCGCTCCCGGTGTACGCCGCCGTCCCGGCCCCCGTCCCGGCCGTCGCCGGGGTGGGCGGTGGCTGGGACGGGGGAGAGGAGGAGTGCGCTCGCGATGGCGGCGGTGGTGATGAGGAGAGGTCTCGGTATGCCTGTGCCCATGCGTATCTCCGGATCGTCGGATGCGTTCGGATGCGTTCGGATGCGTTCGGATGCGATCAGGGATGGTGATCGACCGGTACGCAGGGGTCTACCTCTTCAACCGCGTGACGACAAGGGGGTATTGGGGCGGCAGGGACCAGAGAGGCGCACTCCTCAGGCGGTGTCGGGCGCGACCGGAGGCCAAGGGATCTCGGCCAGCACGGGCAGCAGCGCTTCCTCCTCGTAATCGAGATGGGCGGTCAATTCCTCCGACATCCGATCGAGTTCACTTCGGAAACGCAGCGGATCGGCGCTGCTGACATCGCCCAGCAGGGCAACGAGTTCCCCTTGAATACGCGCAACCGTCCGGTGCTCGGCCCGAAGCCGGTCGAGGGCCTCGCGCAAGTGGGGGTGGTAGCCCCCAATGGCGTTGAACAGGTGCGCGTCCTCGCTGGTGTGATGGAACTCCAGGGTCTGGCAGAACGCCAGGCAGTGCTGCCGTATCTGCAGCCCGAGCCCCGGAGGCACCGAGGCTTCCCCGGCCCCCTGCCGATCGGCCCGCGCGGCGAAGTGCGCGTCGACCTCGTCGCTCACATGCCGCAACTGCCCGCGCAGCCAGGTGTGTACCTCGATGAGCTTGTCGGCGAGATTGCTGACTTCGCGGGGCGCTCCCTCGTGCTCCGCCCGCTCCAGCACCACGACCGGCAGGACCCGCTCAGTACGGGCCTGGTAATCCCCGTACCCCGGATCCACACCCACAAAGAGCTCGAACAACTCGTCACGCCGCGCACCCTCGGCCGGGACGGCAATCGCCTCGAACGACTCGGTGCCGATCTCCACCTGCACCTGGGGCCGGGCGAGCAGGTTGTGGTACCAGGCGGGATGGCGGGGCGCACCGGCGGCGGACCCGACGACCAGCAGCACGTCGCCGTCGCGGACGTAGCCGAGGGGAGCGGTGTGCTGCTTCCCCGACTTCACGCCCGTGGTGGTCAACAGAAGGAGGTCGCCGCCTTCGAAGGGGCCACCGACCTTTCCGCCGTTGGCTCGGAACTCGTCGATGACCGCTTGATTGAAGGAAGTGGGCATACTGTGTCAAATCTCCTGAATGAGGGCATGGGGTGGCGCTGAGGGGTGGATGAGGGCGCACGGCGACGTACGGGGACGTACGGGACGTACGGACGTCACACGCCGGTGCTGAACACGGCGGAGGACGAGGGGACGCGAGACGGCGCGAAGGCGCTTACGTCAGGCGAAAGGGGGGTGCGGAGTATGAACTCATGGCATGTCCCAAGGTGAAAGGTGTTCGCCCAACTACCGGCCTGCCCACTGCTCTTTGGCCGGCGTCACGCGACACGCGCCCCATTACAGCCACCGGCCGGCCAACTGTCAACGCGCTATCGTCCACTTGTGCTGACCCTGACACGCCTACGAGCCGATCACGCGCCCGCGCTCCTGGCCTTCGAGCGGGAGAACCGCGCGTACTTCGCCCGCTCGATACCCGATCGCGGCGACGACTACTTCAAACACTTCGAAGCCCGCCACGCCGCGATCCTCGCCGAACAGGCCGCCGGGCTGCACCACTTCCATGTCCTGCAAGACGACCAGGGCGACGCGATCCTCGGACGCGTCAACCTGATCGACATCACGGCGGCCGGAACCGCCGAGCTCGGCTACCGAATAGCCGAACGAGCCGCAGGCCAGGGCCTGGCCACCACGGCAGTACAAGACCTCTGCACACGCGCCGCAACCGACTACAACCTCACCTCACTCACCGCAGTCACCACGACCGACAACCCGGCCTCGAAGGCCGTCCTGACCCGCGCCGGCTTCGCCCCGGTCGAAGACATCGTGCTGGACGGCCGCCCGGGCACCCGCTACAGCCGCACACTGGGCGTCGGCGGCGATGAGGCATTGCCTCCGCCGCCCGGTTCCAGTGCGCTGAAACCATCGTGAAACCGCGCTGAATGCGCCCTGCCGCAACCTCTGCGGCATGACGACAACGACATCGCACTCTCCCGCCATCGCGGCCAAGGGGCTGCGCAAGGCCTACGGGGACAAGACGGTCCTCGACGGCATCGACCTGGCGGTGCCGGCCGGCACCGTCTTCTCCCTGCTCGGCCCGAACGGCGCCGGCAAGACCACCGCCGTCAAGATCCTCTCCACCCTCATCACCGCCGACGCCGGCGATCTGAACGTCGGCGGCCACGACCTGGCCACCGACCCGCAGGCCGTGCGCGCCGCGATCGGCGTCACCGGGCAGTTCTCCGCTGTCGACGGCCTGATCACCGGCCAGGAGAACATGCTCCTCATGGCGGACCTGCACCAACTCTCCCGCAGCGAGGGCCGCCGTACCGCCGCCGAACTCCTTGAGCGCTTCGACCTGGTGGAGGCCGCGAAGAAGCCCGTCTCCACCTACTCCGGCGGCATGAAGCGCCGCCTCGACATCGCCATGACGCTGGTCGGCAATCCGCGGATCATCTTCCTCGACGAGCCGACCACCGGCCTCGACCCGCGCAGCCGCCACACCATGTGGGGGATCATCCGCGAGCTGGTCTCCGGCGGCGTCACCGTCTTCCTCACCACCCAGTACCTGGAGGAGGCCGACGAGCTCGCCGACCGCATCGCGGTGCTGAGCGACGGCAAGATCGCCGCCGAGGGGAGCGCCGACGAGCTGAAGCGGCTCATCCCGGGCGGGCACGTGCGGCTTCGGTTCGCCGACCCGGCCGCGTACCAGTCCGCCGCCGTGGCCCTGCGCGAGGCCACCAGGGACGACGAGGCGCTGTCGCTGCAGATCCCCAGCGACGGCAGCCAGCGCGAGCTGCGCTCCATCCTCGACTGGCTGGACTCGGCCGGCATCGAGGCGGACGAGCTGACCGTGCACACCCCCGACCTCGACGACGTGTTCTTCGCCCTGACCGGCGGAACCAAGGTCCCCAACCAGCCCAAGGAGTCTGTCCGATGAGCACCCTCTCCGTCGCCGTACGCAACTCGAACACGATGCTGCGCCGCAACCTCCTGCACGCCCGGCGCTACCCGTCCATGACCCTGAACCTGCTGCTCACGCCGATCATGCTGCTACTCCTCTTCGTCTACATCTTCGGAGACGTGATGAGCGCGGGCATCGGTGGCGGCGGCGCCGACCGCTCCGACTACATCGCCTATATCGTCCCGGGCCTCCTGATGATGACCATCGGCAGCACCGTGATCGGGGCCGCGATCTCCGTCTCCATGGACATGACCGAGGGCCTCATCGCCCGCTTCCGCACGATGGCGGTCTACCGCGGGTCGGTGCTCATCGGACACGTCGTCGGCAGCGTGCTGCAGGTGCTGGCCAGCCTGGTCCTCGTCGGTGCCGTCGCCGTGGCCATCGGCTTCCGGTCCACGGACGCCACGGCCCTGGAGTGGCTGGCGGCGTTCGGGCTGCTCGCGCTGTTCGCCCTGGCGCTCACCTGGATCGCGGTCGGGATGGGCATGGCCGGCCCGAACCCCGAGGCGGCCAGCAACATGGCCATGCCGCTGATCCTCCTGCCGCTCATTTCGAGCGCCTTCATCCCGGCCGACACCATGCCGGGCTGGTTCCAGCCGATCGCCGAGTACCAGCCGTTCACGCCCGCCATCGAGACCCTGCGCGGCCTGCTGCTCGGCACCGAGATCGGCAACAACGGGTGGATCGCGATCGCCTGGTGCGTCGGCCTCACCGCGCTCGGCTACCGCTGGTCGACGGCGTTGTTCAACCGCGACCCGAAGTAACCGCCATGACAGCGCGGGCCGCCTCCCGCAGCTCGTCCCGCTCCAGGGCGGCGTACTCCGACACCGCGTCGGCGTACGCCGCCCTGGCAGCTTTCCCGGCGGCCCCGACCGCCTGCCGGGCGCGGTCCGCCGACATCGTCGGCTGGTAGTCGCGCTGCACCCGCAGCCGTTCGGCCAGCGCGATCATCCGTACGGCACCGGCGTCACCGGAGGCGAGCCCAGCCATGCCAAGGGCGTGCAGCACCGTCCCGAACACAGGGAGCTCCATGGGCGAGCCGGACGGACCGGAGAGCAGGGTCCGCAGCCCCTGCCGCAGCCGGTCGACCACCTCCGCGACCAGCTTGAGACGGCCGGCGTGCGCGTGCGCCGTCACCGCCGCCGACTGGATCTTCAGCGCCCACCGGTCGAGGAAGGGATCGCCGCTGTACATCGAGCCGGCCTCGGCCACCCCCTCCACGGCGCTGCGCCACAAGCCGAGCCCGACCTCCGTCAGTCCGCGGGCGAGCGCGATCTCGGCGCGGCCGCCGAGGTCGGCACTGTCGGTGTCGTCCTTCTGCAGGGTGTTGACGTCCTCCGCCTGCCGCAGCCAGTACTCGGCCTCGTCGGGGTCGCCCCGCTGCAGGCAGGCGAGGACGAGGCCCCAGCGGACGCCGATGGAGTCGTGCTCGTCGCCGAGCCGCGGCAGCGCCTCGAGCGCCGCCTTGAAGTGCCCGTACGCGGCCTCGCCCTGCTCCATCTGCAAACACAGTTGGCCCAGCCGGGAGTGGCCCATGACCTGTAGGAACGGGTTGTTGACCGGCGCCAGTGCGGCGATGGTCCGGCGAGCCGAGGCGAGCGCGCGGTCGATGTCGTGCTCGTACTCCCAGACGTAGGTGGCGACGCACTCGGCGATGCCTGCGAGCAGCGGCTGCTCGCTGTCGCAGAGCCGCCGCAGCGCGTCGTAGTCGGGAGGCAGCATCTCGGGGACCGCGCTCAGCACTGCCGCGATGGCGCGCAGCAGCGTGTCCGGCGGGGCCGGGGGCAGCCGCCGGAGGGTGACGAGCTGGCGTACGACGTGCGGGCCGTAGCCCATGAACAGGCTCGCCGTGCACAACACCGCAGCGGCGCGGGCGACTTCGACGTATTCGGGCTCGGGGTAGTAGTGCGACAGCGGCGGGCCGGTGTCCGCGGCGAGGGCGGCGAGGCGGAGGTAGTTGGAGTCGGTGGACCACAGGGCGGCGAGGACGGCGGTGAGGGCGGCGGTGGTGGGGCCGTCCGCACGGGCCAGGGCGTGCCGCAGGGCCGGCATGAGGTTGTCCTGCTCGGCCCTGATCCGCTCCCAGGCAACCTGCGGTTCTGAGCCGAAGAACCAGTCGTGGTACGCGACCCCGAAGTCCCGCGCCCAGGCGAGGAACCGGCCGATGGCCTCCTCGTCCTCGCCCGCCTCCGCGCGCCGGGCCGCGCTGAACTCCCGTATGGTCTCCAGCATCCGGAACCGCACGCCGGCCGGGCTGTCGACGACGGTGATCAGCGACTGATCGGCCAACTGCTCAAGCAGGAACAGCGCATCCTCGCCCAGCACCTGCTCCGCCGCCTCTCCGGAGAAGCCGCCGGGGAAGACGGACAGCGTGCGCAGCGCCGCCCTTGCGTCCTCCGCAAGCAGGTTCCAGCTCCACTCCACGACCGCGTGCAGCGTGCGGTGGCGCTCCGGCACGTCCCGCGCCCCGCCGCGCAGCAGCGCGAACCGGTCGCCGAGGCGGCGGGCGATCTCCGGCACCGAAAGCACCCGCACCCGCGCCGCGGCCAACTCCACGGCCAGCGGCAGCCCGTCGAGGTGGCGGCACAGCTCGGCCACCGCGTCCGGCGGCAGCTCCACGCCGGGCCTGGCGGCCCTTGCCCGCTGCCTGAACAGCTCGACGGAGGTGTCGAGAGCGAGCTCCGGCAGCGCGTACACCGCCTCCGATGTGAGGCCGAGCGGGGCCCGGCTGGTGGCGAGCACCCGCAGGTCCTTCGAGGACGAGACCAGGGCCCGTACGAGGCCGGCGGCGCCCCGGACGACCTGCTCGCAGTTGTCGAGAACCAGCAGCGCGGGCCCGGAGCCGAGCACGCCGAGGATGCCGGACACCGGGTCGGCCGGGTCGTGGCCGCTCATGGCGCCGGGCCGCCCCTCGCCCGCGCCGAGCGCGGAGGCCACCTCCGCGGCCACGTCCTCGTCCGCTGTGACGCCGGCGAGCGGCACGAAATACACCACGCGCTGCTCGTTCCCCAAGCTCTCGGCTTCTTCCCCAAGCTCTCGACTTCGCTCGAGCAGGGGAGACCCCATTGAGCAGGGGAGACCCCATTGGCGGCTGACGGCGTGCGCGAGCCGGGTCTTGCCGAGGCCGCCGGGGCCGACCACGGTGACGGCGCGGGAGGCGCGCAGCAGCCGCTGCACCGCCGCGATGTCCTCGTCCCGGCCGAGGAGCGGATTCGGCTCGTGCGGCACGCCGTGCCTGACCACGGGCGCCTCGCCGCGCAGCAACTCCTGCTGTACGGCCTTGAGCCTGGCGCCCGGATCCGTGCCGAGCTCGTCGCGCAGCTCGCGGCGGTATGCCTCGTACCGCGTCAGCGCGGCGGACGGGCCCGCCGTCGCCGCCTCACCGCGCAGCAGCGCGGCGAGCACCTCCTCGTCGCGAGGATGCTCCGAGGCGGCCACGGCCAGCGGCCCGGCCGCCTCCGCATGCCGTCCGAGGCGGGCGAGCGCGAGCGCCTGCGCGCGTACGAGCGTGCCGCGGACGGGGACGCGCTCGGTGCGCAGCGCCGCCACGGGGTCTGTGCTTTCGCCGGGTCCGCCGGCCCCGTCCGGGGTGCCCTCCCACAGCGCGAGCCCGGCCTCGGCCGCGGCCAGCGATCCCGCATGGTCCCCGGCCCTGGCCCGGTCCGCGCTCGTGGCGGCGTACAGCAGCAGGGCGGAGCTGTCGACCTGATCCTCGGCGAGGGTGAGCCGGTATCCGGTCGGCGTGCTGGCGACGACGTCGGCGCCCAGCTGCGCCCGAGCCCTGGACACGAGGACCTGCACCGCCTTTGCCGGCCGCTCCGGCAACTCGTCCGGCCACAGTCCCGCCACGAGGCGCTCGGTGCTGCAGCCGGTGCGCAGGTCGCCCGCGAGCAGGGCGAGGAGGTCGCGGAGCCGGGGCGCAGTGATCTCCAGCCCGCGATAGGCGACGCGCGGCAGCAGGGTCAGGTCGGTGGTCACCCGTGCAGATTAGCCAAGGCGCCGGCCGCCGGAACTCCCGCCGCGGGCCGAACTCCCGCTGCGCGGGCGGCCGTCGCCCAACGCCCGCCCGGGCGGCTGCCGCAGCCGCGCCGACCGCTTCTCCCGCGAGTGGATCGCCCTCGGCGACGGCGATCCGGCGGCGGGCAGGTGAGCAGCGTCTGCTGAGCGACAGGGGATAGGGGGGAGCGTCAGGCGTTCGCGCCGATAGGCTGGTTCCATGCGTGATCTCGGGGTGGGTTTCGGTTACTTGATGAAGGGCCAGCGGTGGGTTGGCCGGCATGGCAAAGCGTACGGTTTCGGTCTTTTGCCCGGGCTTGTGACCTTCTTGCTGTACCTCGGTGCGCTGTTCGGGCTGATCTACGGGGCCGATGACCTCACCGCCTGGGCCACCCCCTTCGCCGACGACTGGGGCTCCCCCTGGCTCGGCCTCTTCCGCGGTGCGCTGACCGCGCTGGTCTTCGCCCTCGCACTGTTCCTCGCGGTGATCACCTTCACCGCCGTGACGCTCCTCGTCGGGCAGCCCTTCTACGAGTCGCTGTCCGAGCGCGTCGACCGCTCCGTGTCCCCGGACGGGACCGCCCCCGAGTCGGGCCTGCCGCTGATCCGGGAGCTGTGGATCTCGGCGCGTGACAGCGTGCGCGTTCTCGCCCGGGTGGTGCTGTACGGCGTCCTGCTCTTCGCCTGCGGGTTCGTCCCCGTCGTCGGCCAGACCGTCGTACCCGTCATCGGCTTCTGCGTCTCCGGGTTCTTCCTTGCGGAGGAGCTAACGGCGGTGGCGCTTCAGCGGCGCGGCGTCGAGCTGAAGCAGCGGCTGACCCTGCTGCGCGGGCGCCGCCTGCTCACTCTCGGGTTCGGCGTACCGCTCACGCTCGCCTTCCTCGTTCCGCTGGTTGCCGTCTTCCTGATGCCCGGCGCTGTGGCCGGCGCCACGCTTATGGCGCGGGATCTGCTGGAGGAGCCGTCGGCCGACGCCGACGGTGTCGCTGCGCCGCCGGTTACCGCGTAAGTACGTCCGCCAGGGCCAGGCCCGGGCGGTCCGTCGCGGCCTCCGCCGTCGTCGTGCCGTCCGGGGCCCACACCGCGCTCAGACCGCAGCCGACGTACGGGCCGGACCGGCCCACGTGGTTGGCCAGGGCGACGTACAGGCCGTGGTCCTTCGCCAGCGAGGGGTAGACGGCGGTGCGCTCCCGCTCGCCGTTGCCCTTCCAGTAGAGCGAACTCGCCAGGTAGATCTCGCACTTGTCGGCCGCCGCCCGTTTCGCGAGCTCCGGGAAGTGGTTGTCGAAGCATGTCGCGAGGGCGAAACGTACGCCGTCCAGCTCGAAGCGTCCGTCGCCCGTGCCCGGTGAGAAGACCTCGCTCTCTGCTTCGTACAGGTGCTGCTTGTCGTAGCGCGTGAGCAGTGCGCCGTCCTGGCCGAAGACGAAGGACGTGATGGCGGGGAGCGCGGCACCGTGCGTCGGCGCCGCGCAGTTCACCACCGCCGCCGTGGACGTCTCGCGGCAGGCCGCCCTGATCGGTTCCAGGCGCGGGTCCTCCGGGGTGACCAGCAGCGACGGGTCCTTCGTGAGCAACTCCAGCTCGTAGCCCGTCAGCGCCAGTTCCGGGAAGACCGTGATCCGGGCTCCGCGTCCGGCCGCCTCCCGGACATCCGCCGCCATCCGCCGCGCGTTGGCCTCGACGGAACCGGGCTCGGACGTGAACTGTGCCGCTGCGACGATCATGCGGACCAGTATCCGGAAAGCGGTTGATCGCCGGACGCCGGGGCGTGAGCATCGGGGCCATGACCGAAGTGATAGCCGTAGCCGTCATCACCCTCCTCGCAGTCATCAGCCCGGGCGCCGACTTCGCGATGGTCGTCCGTAACAGCTGCCTCTACGGGCGTACGACCGGCCTGTTCGCCGCCGCCGGAGTCGCCGCGGGCGTCCTCGTCCACGTCACGTACACGATGCTCGGCGTCGGACTGCTGATCGCCTCGTCGACCGAGCTCTTCACCGCGATCAAGCTGGCGGGTGCGGCCTATCTCGTCTGCATCGGGGTCCGGACCTTCGTCGCCCGCGCCGACCTCACCGTCGACCTGTCGTCGAAGCCGGCGCTGGGACCGGTCGGCGCTCTGCGTTCCGGGTTCCTCACCAATGTGCTCAATCCGAAGACGACCCTCTTCGTCGTTTCGACCTTCACTCAGGTGGTCGGGCCCGGAACCCCTATGTGGCAGCAGGCGGGCTACGGCCTGTTCATGTCGGCCGCCCACCTCGGCTGGTTCGGTGCGATCGCGCTCTTCTTCTCCGACTCCCGGCTGCGGGCCGCCATGCTGCGCCGCCAGAAGGCCCTCAACCGTGCCATCGGCTCGGTGCTGGTCGGGCTCGGCGTCACCCTCGGATTCGCCCGCTGAGCTTGCCCGCCGCCACGCCGATGATCGCCCGCACCTGCGCAATGATGTCCAGCCGGTTCCGTACGAACGCGGGGTCCGTGATCTCCGACGTATTCCCCGCACCGAACTCCAGCACCGGTGTGTGCACATGTCCGCCCGGCAGCTCGTCCAGCCCGAGCCGGTCCCGCAGCAGCGTCGCGCGGTAGGCGATCTCGTTGGAGAGGTAGTTGCCGCCGCCCCCGGCGCGTGCCGACGAGCCGGGGGTCGGGCCCTGCGGGCGCACCACGGGCGTGGTTTCGCCCGCCGGGATCTCCGTCACCGACGTGTTGTCGTACACCGGGAAGCGACCGGTCTCGGCGGCCACGATCTCCTTGTACGGGAGCGTGGTCGACGTCCACTGGGGCTGCGACGCGGGATCGGCGACCGGCACGGTCTCCGTGCGCGAGATGTTCTCGTTGTCCGGGAAGCCGCCGCGCCACGCCCCGTTGGTGCGCTCGATGTCGATCCGCCCCACCCGCCCCTGGCTGACCGTGGTGAACGCGTCGACGCGCGGAAGCTCGCTCCGCAGCGTGCGTTCGACCGTACCGTCGGCGAAGTCCTGCCAGCGGACCGGGAAGACGGCGGTCTCGATGCGGGCGAGGCGGCCGTCGGCGGTACGGATGACCGTGCCGTCCAGGGCGAGCGCCGTCGCGCCCGACGGGTTGCTGATGCGGACGTCCCGGTCGAGCGTGAACGGGTCGAAGCCCGTCATCAGGATGCGCTTCACGCCCTTGAAGCCCTTCCCCGCCGGGAAGCGGATCGCGTCCTGGCCGCGCGACGACCGTTCGAGACGGTCCAGCAGCTTCGCGCGCTCCGCGTCCGGCAGCCCGAACGACGCCTGCCACTGCCGCAGTTCCCGCGTCATCCCCAGCCGTGCCCAGTACAGCGGCCGGTCGTCGTCCCTGCTGAGGTCACCGCCCGCCGGGCCCCGCCCCTGCGCCCGGTCCACCGACCGCTGCCACAGCCGCGACCCGTGTCGCACGACGGCCCGCTCGGCCGCCTCGTACGACCGTGCCCCACGCAGCGCCTGCCCGAAGTCGGGCGCCACCGCGTCGAATCCGCTCCGCCGCAGAATCTCCTGCGGCACGGCCCGGTCCAGCCGCTGCTCCTCGACCGTTGCGGGAGACGTCGGCTCCGCCGCCGTCGCGGGCAGCGACGTCGCGAGAAGTGGCACGAGAGCGAGAAGGGCGACGCCAAGTGCGCGGCGCCCGGGACGTATCGGGGACACAGGTGATCCTTCCGTCGGGTGGCGGAAGTATCGCGGTACGCCAGTGACTTGCGCTACGGGGCGGGCTCGCGTTGCAGGAGGGAGAGGAAGTCACGGAAGGCAGCCGGCATGTCGACCGACCCCGGGTCGAGCAGCCACTGGTACTGAAGCCCGTCCATGACCGCCACCACCAGCGGCGCCGCCTGTTCCGGCGTCAGCCCGCCCGGCAGCCGCTCGCCGTACTCCCCGCGCAGCGCGGCCGCCATGCCCTGGCGCACCTGCGCATAGCGGTGGGTGAAGAACTCCCGGGCCGGGTGTTCCTCGGTGACGCTCTCGCCGAGGAGGGCCGAGAAGGTCTGTACGACACCGGGCCGCATCGCGTTGTACTCGACGAGCGGGTCGAGCAGGTCCAGCCGCCAGGCCTCGGAGCTGCGCCCCGCGCCCCCCGTGTCCCACTGGTCGCGCTCCTCCAGGACGGCGACGAGCAACGCGTCCTTGGTGGGGAAGTAATGAAGCAGCCCCTGCTGGGTCAGGCCGACGCGCTCGGCGACCGCGCTCAGCGACGCACCCCGGTAGCCGCGTTCGGCGATCACTTCGAGGGCCGCGCGCAGAATCTCCGCCCGCCGCTCCTCGCTCCTGGCCCTGGCCATGGTCCTGGTTCCTTCCCCTCGTACGTGCTGGCAGGACGGTACGCCATCGTCAATAATTACGAGTAGATAACAAAGCCTACCGTTCTACAGGTAAACGAGTGACGATGAAAAGGAACCAGCACGACTCAACGAGGAGGTACGGCCCGTGGCAGTCCAGCCCACCACCCAGGACGCACAAGGCGAGCAGGCCCGTAACGCGGCAGTCGAGGCGGCACTCGGCAAGCTCGGTCTCGACGCCAAGGCCCGCCTCCTGGGCGGCCAGGACATGTGGTCGCTCCCCGCGCTCCCCGAGATCGGCCTGAAGTCCCTCGTCATGTCCGACGGCCCGGTCGGCGTCCGCGGCGTCCGCTGGACCGCCGACGACCCGTCCGTCGCACTCCCGTCCCCGACCGCACTCGCCGCCACCTGGGACCCGGAGCTCGCCCGCCGCGCCGGTCGTCTCCTCGCACAGGAGGCCCGCCGCAAGGACGTGCACGTCCTCCTCGCCCCGACCGTGAACCTGCACCGCTCACCGCTCGGCGGCCGCCACTTCGAGTGCTACTCCGAGGACCCGTTCCTGACGGGAGAGATCGGCACCGGTTATGTCCGGGGCGTCCAGGACGGCGGAGTCGGCACCACCGTCAAGCACTTCGTCGCCAACGACGCCGAGACCGACCGCTTCACGGTCGACAACATCATTACGCCGCGCCCCCTGCGCGAGCTGTACCTCGCCCCCTTCGAAGCCATCGTCAAGAACGCCCACCCTTGGGGCATCATGGCGGCGTACAACCAGGTCAACGGCGTCACCATGACCGAGCACCGCTACCTCCAGAACGAGGTGCTGCGCGGCGAATGGGGCTTCGACGGCTACATCGTGTCCGACTGGATGGCCGCCCGCTCCACCCGGGGCGACATCGAAGGCGGCCTCGACGTCGCCATGCCCGGCCCCGTCACCGTCTACGGCGAGGCGCTCGCCGGGGCCGTCCGCGCGGGCGAGGTCGACGAGGCCGTGCTCGACGAAGCCGTACGCAACGTCCTGCGGCTCGCCGCCCGCGTCGGCCTCCTCGAAGGCGCTCCCGCCGTGGTGAGCGAGCTGCCGGAGACCGTCGACGGCCATGCGCTGGCCCGCGAGGTGGCCCGCCGCGCCTTCGTCCTCGTACGCAACCAGGTACGCGACGGCCGGCCGGTACTCCCCATCGACGCCTCGAAGATCCGCAAGCTCGCGCTCGTCGGCGCCTCCGCCCGCGACGCCCGCGTCCTCGGCGGAGGCTCCGCCACCGTCTTCCCCGAGCGCGTCGTCGCCCCGCTCGACGGCCTCGCCGCCGCACTGCCCGCCGGCACGCTGACGTACGCCGTCGGGGCCGACCCCAGCGACGAACTCGGCCCCGCCGACAAGGGCTTCGAGCTCCGGGCCGTCTGCCGCGACGCCACGGGCCACGTCATCGGCAGCCGCTCCCTCCCCGGCGGCCAGGTCCAGTGGATCGGCAACGACCTGCCCGACGGCGTCACCCACGAGACGCTCCGCACCGTCGAGGTCAAGGGCACCTTCACCCCGCGCGAGAGCGGCGAGCACGCCTTCGGCACCCGCGGCATCGGCGCGTTCACCCTGACCGTCGGCGGCGAGGTTCTCTACGACGGTGTCCAGCCGATGTCGGACGCGTCCGACCCCTTCGAGGCGTTCTTCGGCGCCCCGGCCGAGCGCGGCCGCGCCCGCCTCACCGAGGGCGAGCCGGTCGAGGTCTCCCTCGTACACGCCGTCGACAAGGCAGACGCCGCCCCGCTCCCGGCGGTCATGTTCTCGTTCCTGCACGGAGCGCCGCAGCGCGACGCCGACGAACTGATCGCCGAAGCCGTCGAGGCCGCCCGCGACGCCGACACCGCCGTCGTCGTGGTCGCCACCACGGAAAGCGTCGAATCCGAGGGCTTCGACCGCACCGACCTGCGCCTCCCCGGCCGTCAGGACGACCTGGTCCGCGCGGTCGCCGCCGTCAACCCGAACACCGTCGTGATCGTCAACTCCGGCTCCCCGGTGGAGATGCCCTGGCGCGACGACGTGGCCGCGGTGCTGCTCGGCTGGTTCCCGGGGCAGGAGGGCGGCGCGGCGCTGGCCGATGTGCTGCTCGGCGCCGAGGAGCCGGGGGGCCGGCTGCCGACCACCTGGCCGGTCTCCTTCGCCGACGTACCGGTGACGGACGTAGCGCCGCAAGACGGCGAACTGCACTACGCCGAGGGGCTCTTCATCGGCTACCGCGCCTGGGACAAGGCGGGCGCAACCCCTGCGTACGCCTTCGGCCACGGCCTCGGCTACACCACTTGGGAGTACGAGTCCCTGGAGGTGACCCCTGCGGCGGCCAAGGTCCGCGTACGCAACACCGGTTCACGCACCGGCCGGGAGGTCGTCCAGGTGTACGTGGCCCCGCAGTCGGACTCGGCCGAACGGCCGGTGCGGTGGCTGGCGGGCTTCGCCGGCGTGGAGGCCGGCCCCGGCGAATCGGCGGAAGTGGAGATCACGATTCCGCGTCGCGCCTTTGAGATCTGGGACGAGCAGGACAACTCCTGGTCTCTCGTCCCCGGTTCGTACGAGGTCCGGGCCGGCCGCTCCATCGCCGACAGCCGCCTGGGCGCCACCCTGGACGTCCAGGCCTGAGACAGGCCGAGGGAGGGCGGGCATTTTCCCTGCCCGCCCCCGGAGTGTCTGTCGCTGCGGAGTGTCTGCCCTCGGCGTGTCCGTCCCTGCTCAGGGGCCTGCCCCCGGGCTGGGCCATCACCTGAGCCATGGCGAGGCCCGTGCTAGGCACTTCAATAGTGCTTATTCCGGAGGCTCTTTCGCCGTGATGTTCCGGTACGCGATCTCCGCGAGCCGCTCCTGCCCGTTCTTGCTCGGGTGGAACCAGTCCCAGTGGCTCAACTGCTCACCGGAGAACCGGTAGTCGAAGACCGCCCCGCCGTCGTACCGGCAGCGGGCGTCCTTGGCACACACGTCCTTGAGCACCTTGTTGTACGCGACGACCCGCTCCTGCACCGAGTCGCGCCGTGTCACCGCCGCCGTGTCCATGGCGTCCGCGTCGCCCAGCATCGACTGGCAGATCCCCAGCTTCCAGATCTGCTTGCCCAGCGCGTTCCCGCGCCCCTCGGACCAGAGCCGCTTCAGATCCGGCACGCTCGACACGTACACCTGCGACTTCGGCAGCTCGCTGCGCAGCTTCTTCAACGACGTCTCGAAATATGTCCGGAAGTCAGCCACCGATGTCATGTGCGACACGCTGTCCCGGCAGGCGTCATTCGCGCCCACCATGACGGTCACCAACTCCGGTTTCTGTGCAACGGCCTGCGTCATCTGCTCCGGCAGATCGGCGATCCGCGCCCCGGACTTCGCGTGGTTCCAGCTGCGCCCGGCCGCCGCCGTCCCGCCGAGAAGGCGCCACGCCACGCTGCGCACCTCTTTGTCGGTGCCTGTCGCCCAGGACACCTCGGGGCAGTCCGCGAGTACCGTGCACGCGTCGAAACCGCGCGTGATGGAGTCCCCAACAGCGGCGATGGACTCCGGACTGCGGTCCCAGGGCGGCGTCGGCCTCGGGGACGGCCGCTGATCCGCCGACGAACCGCCGTTGCCGGACGGGTCCCCCGAGTCGCAGCCCGCGAGCACGCCGAGCGGTACAAGAAGCGCCGCCGTCGCAGTGGCGACGGCGGCGCGCGACCGGCGGCTGAGATGGCTGTCCCGCATCCCGTGTTCCCCTCCATGGCGTCTTACATGGCGTCCTGGCGAGTGAAAGCTATGAATTTCAGGCCCCTCGGACCGACAGTACGTCACCCGTCGGACGCCGCCGCACGGTAGCTTTTCCCCCGTCGAACCAGAGGCACCACGCCGATCGGTCCGGTAAATTACATCACGTCACATACTGTCCCTTTTCAGGAGATTAACTCCCGATGCTGTTTACTGTTGACAACCTCGGGAGCCGGCCCGAATGTGGCCATTGGGGCAGGATGTCTGGTGCTGTCCTCACCGCGACCGGTACGGACGCGAGGCCGCTGGGGAAGGCGAACCTCGTCCCACACTGGAGGTCCCGGTGACGACACGTGGAGTTCTGTACGTTCACTCCGCACCGCGCGCGCTGTGTCCGCACGTCGAATGGGCAGTAGCGGGCGTACTCGGTGTGCGGGTCAACCTCGACTGGATCAGGCAGCCGGCCTCGCCCGGAACCTGGAGAGCCGAGTTCTCCTGGCAGGCACAGCCAGGCACCGCATCACAGCTCGCCTCCGCGCTGCGCGGCTGGCATCTGCTGCGCTTCGAAGTCACGGCAGAGCCGTGCCCGACGGCTGAGGGCGAGCGCTACAGCTCCACTCCCGGACTCGGCATCTTCCACGCCGTCACCGGCATGCACGGCGACATCCTGATCCCCGAGGACCGGCTGCGCGCCGCGCTCGCCCGCTCGGTGCGGGACGAGACCGACCTGGAGGCCGAGATCTCCAAGCTGCTCGGCAAGCCGTGGGACGACGAACTCGAACCCTTCCGGTACGCGGGCGAGGGCGCACCGGTCCGCTGGCTCCACCAGGTCGTCTGACGCTCCGCCACCCCAGCGCGACGTACGACGAAGGCCCCACCGGGAGTGTCCCGGCAGGGCCTTTCGGCGTATGCGGATCAGACGGAACGGAACGCCAGGACGACGTTGTGGCCGCCGAAGCCGAACGAGTTGTTGATCGCGGCGATCGAACCCTCGGGCAGCTTGCGCGGCTTGTCGCGCACGATGTCCGCGCCGTCCTCGCCGATGAACCCGTCCAGTTCGTCGATGTTGATGGTCGGCGGGGCCATGCGGTGGTGCAGCGCCAGGACCGTCGCGACGGTCTCGATGCCGCCGGCGCCGCCCAGCAGGTGACCGGTCATCGACTTGGTGGCCGAGATCGCCACATGGTCGAGGTCGTCGCCGAGGACCTTGCGCAGCGCCTTCACCTCGGCGAGGTCGCCCTGCGGGGTCGACGTGGCGTGCGCGTTGAGGTGCACGATCTCGGTCGGCTTGAGCCCGGTGTCGTCGAGCAGGTTCTGCATCGCGGCGGCGATTCCGCGGCCGCTCGGCTCGGGCTGCGCGATGTGGTGGGCGTCCGCGGACAGACCCTGGCCCACGACCTCGCAGTACACCCGCGCACCACGCGCGGCGGCGTGCTCGGCCGACTCCAGGACGACGACGCCCGCGCCCTCGCCGAGGACGAAGCCGTCACGGCCGGTGTCGTACGGACGCGACGCCTTCTCCGGCTCTTCGTTGCTCTTGGACATCGCCATCATGTTGGCGAAGGCCGCGATCGGCAGCGGGTGGATCGCCGCTTCCGTGCCACCGGCGACCACGACATCGGCGCGGCCCGTACGGATCATCTCGACGGCGTAACCGATGGCCTCGGCACCGGACGCGCAGGCGCTGACCGGGGTGTGCACGCCCGCCTGGGCGTTGACCTCGAGGCCGACGTTGGCGGAGGGGCCGTTCGGCATGAGCATGGGCACGGTGTGCGGGGAGACGCGGCGTACGCCCTTCTCCTTCAGCACGTCGTACTGGTCGAGCAGGGTGGTGACGCCGCCGATGCCGGATGCGATGACCGCGCCCAGACGCTCGGGCTGGATCTTGGCGTCCTCGCCGGCCTTGTCGATGTAACCGGCGTCGGCCCACGCCTCGCGGGCCGCGATCAGCGCGAACTGCGCCGAGCGGTCCAGCTTGCGGGCCAGCGGACGGGGCAGTACGTCGCCCGGGTCGACGGCCGCGAGGGCCGCGATACGGACGGGCAGTTCGGCGAAGCGCTCGCCCTCGAGGGGCTTGACGCCGGATCGTCCCGCCATCAGACCTTCCCAGGTCGATGCGGCGTCGCCACCCAGCGGGGTTGTTGCGCCGATACCGGTGACGACCACGGTGCGATTGGTCGGGCTCACAGGAATTCTTTCTCCACGTGTAGAGGGTGCTGAATTTTTACGGCGCCACCGCCGGGTGGCGACACACGATCGGCCGGATCAGGCCTGGTGCTTGAGGATGTAGCCGGCAGCGTCGCCGACCGTCTTGAGGTTCTTGACGTCCTCGTCGGGGATCTTGACGTCGAAGCGCTCTTCGGCGGCGACGACGACCTCGACCATGGACAGCGAGTCGACGTCCAGGTCGTCGGTGAAGGACTTGTCCAGCTGGACGTCCTCGGTGGGGATACCGGCGATCTCGTTGACGATCTCGGCGAGACCGGTGACGATCTCTTCCTGAGTGGCGGCCATTGTGGCGCTCCTTCGGTGTTTGAACAGAGAGGGAATTGGTAAAACAGCAGGCCCGAAAGGTTCCGGACCCGCCTAGGGGAGGGTAACGACCGTCGCGGCGTAGACGAGACCCGCCCCGAAGCCGATGACGAGCGCGGTGTCGCCACTCTTCGCCTGCCCGGTCGCCAGGAGCCGCTCCATTGCGAGCGGAATCGAGGCGGCCGAGGTGTTACCGGTGGTTTCGATGTCGCGGGCGACCGTGACATGCTCCGGCAGCTTCAGCGTCTTCACCATCGAGTCGATGATCCGCATGTTCGCCTGGTGCGGAATGAAGACGTCCAGATCATCCGCGGTGATCCCGGCCGCGTCCAGCGCCTGCTGGGCGACCTTCGCCATCTCGAAGACGGCCCAGCGGAAGACCGCCTGGCCCTCCTGCGTGATGGCCGGGAACCTCGCGACCTCGCTGTCGCGGTAGTCCGACCACGGAATGGTCTGCTTGATCGTGTCGGACTTGTCGCCCTCGGAACCCCACACGGTCGGGCCGATGGCCGGTTCCGTGGCGGGGCCGACGACGACGGCGCCCGCACCGTCACCGAACAGGAAGGCCGTCGCGCGGTCCTCCAGGTCGGTCAGGTCCGAGAGCCGCTCCACGCCGATGACGAGGACGTACTCGGAACTGCCTTCGACGACCATTCCCTTGGCGAGGGTCAGGGCGTAACCGAAGCCGGCGCATCCGGCTGAAATGTCGAAGGCAGCGGGCTTGTTCGCGCCGATCCTGTCCGCGATTTCGGTCGCGACGGCCGGCGTCTGCTTGAAGTGCGAGACGGTGGAGACGATGACTCCGCCGACCTGCTCGGGCGTGATCCCGGCGTCGGCGATCGCCTTCCCCGCGGCCTCGACGGACATCATGGCCACGGTCTCCTCGTCGGAGGCCCAGTGGCGGGTCACGATGCCGGAGCGGGAGCGGATCCACTCGTCGGACGAGTCGATCGTCTCGAGGATCACCTCGTTGGGCACGACACGGGTCGGGCGGTAGCCGCCGACACCCATGATCCGCGCGTACGGGGCGCCCTTGCTGGGCTTGATCTTCGACATGCTCTCTCGGGCTCCTATCGGGCCGCGTGCTCAGCGATGAGCGCGCGGGCCGCGTCGAGGTCGTCGGGGGACTTGAGCGCGAGGGTCTTCACACCGGGCAGTGCGCGCTTGGCGAGGCCGGTCAGCGTGCCACCCGGGCACACCTCGATGAGCGCGGTGGCGCCCAGCTTCTCGAAGGTCTCCATGCACAGGTCCCAACGGACCGGATTGGAGACCTGGCTGACCAGGCGGGCGACGACCTCGGGCCCGGTCGCGACGGTCTTGCCGTCGGCGTTCGAGACGTAGGTGATGGCCGGGTCCGAGACGACGAGGTCCTGGGCGGCCTTGCCCAGTTCGGCGACCGCCGGGGCCATGTGGTGCGTGTGGAACGCGCCGGCGACCTTGAGCGGCACGACGCGGCGTACGCCCTCGGGCTTGTCCGCCTCCAGAGCGGCGAGCTGCTCGGCCGTGCCGGCGGCCACGATCTGGCCCGAGCCGTTCACGTTGGCCGGGGTCAGGCCCAGCTTCTCCAGATGCGGGACGACGATCTCGGGGTCACCGCCGAGCATTGCCGACATGCCGGTTTCGGTGACGGCGGCGGCCTGGGCCATGCCGAGGCCACGCGTACGTACGAAACCGAGCGCGGCCTCTTCGGTGAACACACCGGCATACGCGGCGGCGGTGATCTCACCGACGCTGTGACCCGCGACCGCGGAGACATCCGCGCGGACGTTCAGCGCAGCGGCGGACAGCAGACCGGCGGCGACCAGCAGGGGCTGGGCGACCGACGTGTCGCGGATCGCGTCCGCGTCGGCCTGCGTGCCGTAGTGGACAAGGTCGAGCCCGATGGCGTCGGACCAGGCGGCGAGCCGGTCTGCGGCGCCGGGGAGGTCGAGCCAGGGAGTCAGGAAGCCGGGCGTCTGGGCGCCTTGGCCGGGAGCGACGAGTACGAGCACCCTCACACTCTCTCTTGTGGACGGCCCAACAGGCCCGTGGGGACAGGGACCAAGAACCGTCGGGGGAATTGTTGGTGTTCGACAAAAGTCTAGGACTGCGTATCTCCGTCGGCCAGGCGCCCCAGGATGAGTGCGATCCGCAGCGTGAAAGCGGAACGCACATCGGAGGGTGACCAGCCGGTGACGTCTGTCACACGTCGGAGCCGGTAGCGCACGGTGTTGGGGTGTACGAAGAGCATCCGCGCCGCACCTTCGAGGCTGCTCGCCTGCTCCAGATACACACTCAATGTCTCCAGGAGCGCCGAGCCCGCTTCTTCCAGCGGTCTGTAGATCTCCTCCACCAACTGCTCCCGCGCCGCAGGGTCGGAAGCGATCGCACGCTCCGGCAGCAGATCGTCCGCCAGAACGGGGCGCGGCGCGTCCTGCCACGCCTGGCACGCCTTCAGCCCGGCGGCCGCGGCCTGCGCGGACCGGGTGGCGGCGAGCAGATCGGGGACCACGGGCCCGGCGACCACGGGCCCGGCGGCGTACGGGCCGATCAGGGCCTTCGCGACCTGGAGCGGGTTGTCGCTGCCGCCCGCGATGACCACCAGGCGGCTGCCGAGCACCCCGGTCAGGACCTGGAGCTTCGCGTGCCGGGCGGCCCGGCGGATGGCCTCGACCGTCAGCTCCGAGTCGCCGTCGGGCGCGGTGCCGAGGACGACGCAGACATGTTCGGGGGAGTTCCAGCCGAGCGCGGCGGCCCGCGACACCGCACCCTCGTCGGCCTCGCCGGACAGCACCGCGTTCACGACGAGCGATTCGAGACGTGCGTCCCAGGCACCGCGCGCCTCCGCGGCCTGCGCGTACACCTGGGCGGTCGCGAAGGCGATCTCGCGGGCGTACACCAGCAGGGCCTCGCGCAGGATCGACTCGTCGCCGGGGGCGGCGACCTCGTCGATCGCGCTCTCCATGACCTCGATCGTCGTACGCACCATCTCGACGGTCTGGCGCAGGGTGATCGCTCTGGTCAGCTCGCGGGGCGCGGTGCCGAAGACGTCGGTGGAGATGGCCTGCGGGGTCTCGGGATGCCGGAACCACTCGGTGAACGCGGCGATACCGGCCTGGGCGACCAGGCCGATCCACGACCGGTTCTCCGGTGGCATGGCCCGGTACCACGGCAGCGTCTCGTCCATGCGGGCGATCGCGTTCGCGGCGAGACGGCCGGAGGACTTCTCCAGTCGGCGCAAAGTCGCGGCGTGCGGGTGGGCGGCGTTCGCGGCGGGCTGCTCAGGATCGGGTTGGGGCACGGGACAAGACTGCCTTATCAGGACGGGTGCGCGGCGGGCCGGGTGCCCAGCGTTGTTCCTGGCCGGGTCTACGGTGGGCTCTGTGATTTCCGTACGGCGTGACGCAGACCGCTTTCGCGGAGGCGATGCCTCCGCCGGCATCGAGTCCCTCCACGCCTTCTCCTTTGCCCACTTCTACGACCCCGACCACCTCCGCTTCGGCGCGATCCTCGCCTGCAACGAGGAGCGCCTCGCCCCTGGCGCGGGCTTCGACGAGCACCCGCACAGTCACACCGAGATCGTTACCTGGGTCGTCGAGGGCGAGCTGACCCACCGCGATTCCGCCGGTCACGCGACCGTCGTACGCCCCGGGGACGTCCAGCACCTCAGCGCGGCCGACGGCGTGCGGCACGTCGAGCGCAACGACGGGGGTGAGCCGCTGCGCTTCGTGCAGATGTGGCTGTCGCCGCTGGTGCCCGGCGGCGACCCGGCGTACGAGATCGTGCGCGGCATCGCCGACTCCACGCCGTACGCCGTTCCGGCGGCCGGCGCGATGCTGCATGTGCGGCGGCTCGCGGCCGGCGAGCGTACGGCCGTACCGGACGCGGCGTACGTGTACGGGCATGTCGTACGGGGTCAAGTGCGCTGCGAAGGCGAGGACTTGGGGCCCGGGGACGCCGTTCGGATCACGGAGTCGAAGGACCTGGAGATCGTCGCCGCCGAGGCGGCCGAGCTGCTGCTGTGGGAGATGTCAGGCTGAGCGGCGCGACTCCGCGAGCACCGCGTCGGTGAAGGGCGGCCAGGCCTCGGCCGCCCAGGGCCCCCAGGCGCGGTCCGTGAGGGCCACGCAGGCGACGCCCGCGTCGGGGTCCACCCACAGGAACGTGCCGGACTGGCCGAAGTGTCCGAACGTACGTGGCGAGGACGAACTGCCCGTCCAGTGCGGGGACTTGGAGTCGCGGATCTCGAAGCCGAGGCCCCAGTCGTTCGGGTTCTGGTGGCCGTACCCCGGCAGTACGCCCTTCAGTCCCGGGTGCACGACGGAGGTCGCGTCGGCGACCGTGCGCGCGTCGAGCAGACGCGGCGCCTGGAGCTCGGCGGCGAAACGGGACAGGTCGTCGACGGTCGACACGGCGTCCTTGGCCGGGGAGCCGTCCAGCGAGGTGGACGTCATGCCGAGCGGTTCGAGCACCGCCTGGTGCAGATAGTCGGCGAAGGGGATGTCGGTCGCCTTCGCGATGTGGTCGCCGAGGACCTCGAAGCCCGCGTTGGAGTAGAGCCTGCGGTCGCCGGGCGGCGCCATCACGCGGTGCTCGTCGAAGGCGAGGCCGCTGGTGTGGGCGAGGAGATGCCGGACCGTGGAGCCCTCGGGCCCGGCCGGCTCGTCGAGCTCGACGGCGCCTTCCTCGTACGCGACGAGTGCGGCGTACGCGGCGAGCGGCTTGGTGACGGAGGCGAGCGGGAAGCGGTGCGCCGTCGGGCCGTGCGACCCGAGAACGGTGCCGTCCGCCCGTACGACGGCGGCCGCCGCGGTGGGTACCGGCCAGTTCTCGATCATCCGCACGCTGTCCATGCGTACGAGCGTAAAGGCTCTACAGCGTCAGCCGCATCGAGGGGTCGGGCCAGACGTAACCGACGGAGCCGTGCGGATTGCCGGAGCGGCCGATGCGGTACTCGACGGTGCCGACGGCGAGCGCGGCCAGAGCCCCGGGCCGGTCCGGGTGGTCGACGACCAGGGCGGCGAAGTCCCCGTCCGGGTCGGCGAGTTTCTTCCGTACGGTCGGGAGGGACTCGGCGTGCCAGTCCGGTGGGGGTACCTCCCTGCTCGAGCGAAGTCGAGAGCTTGGGGGAGTGTCGGCAGAGAAGACCGAATCGATCACGACTTGGCGCAGGCGGATCACCTCTGCGGCGTCGGCGGCGGTCGCGCGGCGTACGGGGCACATGCCGTGGACGCTAGTCAGCACGTACGGAAACTTCTTCCCGTTTTCGGTTGCTTGGAGTGCACTCCAAGGTCCTAGCGTGGTGGCCATGACCGTGATGGAGACCGCCCTCACACGCACCCATTCCTGCGCCGACGGACCACGGGCACACCCCCGCCCCGAAGGCCAGGACCACTACACGATCAGCGAGGTCGCCGCGCACACCGGGCTCACGGCGTACACCCTGCGCTGGTACGAGCGGATCGGGCTGATGCCGCACGTGGACCGGTCGCACACCGGCCAGCGGCGGTTCCGCAACACCGACCTGGACTGGCTCGCCTTCGTCGGCAAGCTCCGGCTGACCGGGATGCCGGTCGCGCACATGGTGCGCTACGCCGAGCTGATGCGGGAGGGCGAGCACACCTTCGAAGAGCGGCAGGAACTGCTGGAGTCGACACGCAGGGATGTGCGATCCCGGATCGCCGAGCTGAACGACACGCTCGCCGTACTCGACTTCAAGATCGACTTTTACGCGGACGCCCGGCGGGCGTCGGAGAGGGCCTGAACCCCATGAGCGACAGCAGGATCGAAAAAGCACAGCTCGGCACCGGCGGACCGGAGGTCGGCGTCCAGGGGCTCGGCTGCATGGGCATGAGTTTCGCCTACGGGCCGACGGACGCGGGCGAGGCGCGGGCCACGCTCGAACGGGCGCTGGAGCTGGGCGTCACGCTGTACGACACGGCGGACGCGTACGGGGCGGGGGAGAACGAGACCTTCCTCGCACCGTTCGTCCAGGCACACCGGGACGAGGTCGTCATCGCGACGAAGTTCGCGCTGGCGGTGGACCCGGACGACCCCACGAAGCGGATCATCCGGAACGACCCGGCGTACATCAGGCAGTGCATCGAGGGCAGCCTCAAGCGCCTCGGCGTCGACGAGATCGACCTCTACTACATGCACCGGCGCGATGTGAACGTCCCCATCGAGGAGACCGTCGGTGTCATGGCCGAGCTGGTCCGCGAGGGCAAGGTCAAGCACCTCGGGCTGAGCGAGGTGACCGGCAACGAACTGCGGGCGGCGCAGGCCGTGCACCCGATCGCGGCGGTGCAGTCCGAGTGGTCGCTGTTCAGCCGCGACATCGAGGCGGGCGTGGTGCCGGCGGCTGCGGAACTCGGCGTGGCACTCGTGCCGTACTCGCCGCTCGGGCGCGGCTTCCTGACCGGGGCGTTCGTCAGCGCCGAGAAGGAACTGAGCGAGGACGACTTCCGCCGGCACCAGCCTCGCTTCAACGGCGACAACGCGTCGGCGAACGCTGCGCTGCTCGACCCGGTGCGGAAGCTGGCCGAGGGGCGCAGCGCCACGCTGGGGCAGGTCGCGCTGGCGTGGGTGCAGCAGCAGGCGCAGGTGCACGGCCTGGCGGTGGTGCCGATTCCGGGGACGCGGAAGCGGGTGCGGGTGGAGGAGAACGTGGGCGCGACGCGGCTGTTGCTCACGGAGACGGAGTTGGAGCTGCTTGAACCGATCGCGGGGCAGGTGGCGGGGGGCCGGTACGCGGACATGACGTTTACGTCGGCGGGGCGGGAGTAAGGCGCGCCCCCCGCAAAGGGGGGACAAGGCCCCGCGCAGCAGCCCCAGCCCCCACCTTTCCCCCCGCCGTCACGCCAGCCCCAGCGCGAACACGGCGAACCCCGCCGCCAGCAACCCCGCCGCCGCCCGCCGCACCCTCGTCGCCTTCGTCCACGGCGCCTCAAATGCGCGCGCGTACTTCCCGATCAGCACCAGCAACGCGCCGAACACCGGCAGCCAGGCCGCCCTCGCCAGCACCCAGCCCAGCGAGTCCGGGGCGCTGGTCAGCCCCGGGACCGTACCCACCAGCAACGAACCCGGCACCGCCGACGCGAGCATCGCCGTCTGGTGCCAGCACAGGATCGTCATCGCGGACAGGTTGACGACGACGACCGGCGCCCACAGCGCAGGCCGCCGCAGCAGCTTGCCGATGCGGTCGCGGAGCAGGATCGCCGCGCCGCTCTGCGCCGCCGCGAGGGCCAGGACCAGCAGGGACGGCGGGTGTGAGTTGGTGCGCGCCTCGCCCGGTACGCCCACCATGGATGCCGGGTAGTGGAACGCCGTCAGCAGCGCCGCGAACAGCACCGCGCCGCCGATCAGCAGCATCGCCCCGCCCCGCCTGCCGATGCGCTTGTCGCCCCAGCACACGCCGAGTTGGTACGCGAAGAGCCACCCGGGCAGCAGGTTGAGCAGGCTCAGCCAGGACGGCATCGCGTCGGCGTACGGCCCGTAGCGCAGGAAGTCGACGACGGCCACGGAGCCGATGAGGGGCGCGGCGGCCCAGGCGCCCATCGTCCGGCCGGCGCGTATGCAGTACGGCGTCAGGGCGGTCACCGCCGCATACACACCCACGAACCACAGCGGCTGGATGACCAGCGTCGACCCGGTCCGCAGGGTCGTACCCGGCACGCCCATCGCGTACAGCACCGGAAGCATCACCGCCCACACGGCGGTCACCCCGAGCACCGGCCGGCCGAGGCGCGCGATGCGACCGCGCAGCCACTCGCCGGTCGAGCCCTTGTGGCGGCGGTACGAGAGGACCGACGCGTACCCGCCGACCAGGAAGAAGATGCCCAGCATCTGGAGCACCCAGCTCAGCGGTGCGAAGCAGCCGAACGACGAGAGCGGGCTGGCGTTGCGCAGCGCGTTGCCGCTTTCGCTGTCGAGCGTGAAGCCGCCGAGCATCCAGTGGCCGGTCGGGACGGCGAGGAGGGCGAGCGCGCGCAGTCCGTCGATGGCGCGGTCGCGGTGGGCGGGGGTCTGCGCGTCGATCCTGGTCGCGGTCTTCCGCAAAGCGCTGACGGCAGTCATCACAGCTCTCCCACGGTGATGGCGGCGAAGGTACGCAGGGATTCGGTGCCGGGGACGAAGTAGCCGGTGTGGCCTTCGGCGTTGTCGGCCGGTACGCGGCGGGCACCGAAGGCGGGTTCGGTGGGGTCGGTGCCGTGCCCCAGGCCCGCGAACTCGACGTTCGGGACCTTGGAGATCCAGTCGGAGGGGTCCTTCGCCGCCCACACCCGCGCGTCGGTGTGCATGTCGTCGACGTCGGCGACCCGCATCCCGGGGGAACCCAGCGCGACGACATCGGCGGCGTCCAGGCGGGGCGCGGCGAGGCCGCAGACCACCGAGCCGTAGCTGTGGCAGAACACGGCAGGGTCCGGGGCGCCGGTGGCATCGAGGCCGTCCGTCAGCCGTGCCAGGCGTTCGGCGCCCGCCTCGGCGAGGTCGCCGGTGGCGGCGTCGATGCCTACGCCGACGGGGGTGGTGTAGCCGGCCCAGGCGATCACGGCGGTGCGGTGGCTCTTCGTCGAGTCGTAGAGGGACTTCGCCATGCCGGCCGGGGTGCCGTACACGTCGTTCGTACGGTCGAAGGTCCTGGCATCTATGTCGGAGCCGGGGACAACAACAGCCACGTGCTCCGCCTCGCCCAAATCGCCGTACACCTCGGCGACTTGGCCACGGACGCGCGGGTCGAACGCGAGGATCTGGCGGCCCGGCTTCGCGAGACGGTCGAAGCCCTCGGCCTGCGCGGCGCGGGAGTTGGCCTCGTACCGGAGCTCCACGGGGGCGCCGTCGAGGTTGCCGACGACGAGCGGGTGGCGGCGGGCGAGGTCCTGCCGACGGTTCTGGCTCAACCCGGCGAAGAAGTGGGCGACTTGTTCCGGCGTGCTGGCTGCGGGGTCGGGCAGCCCTTCTGCGCGCCAGGCGGAGCTGCCGGGGGGTGGGCCGGTGACGGCCTCCTGCGCATTCCCGGAGGCCCAGCCCGCCGTGCCCGCAACGACGGTGGTCGCGAGCGCGACGGCAACCAGGGTCCTCTTGTAGCGGCGCATGATTCCGTCTCCCTTTTCTCGTCCAGTGGCTGGCGGAGAGGAAGGTAGGAAGACGACGCGGGCGGGGGCGTCACACCGGGGAGCCAAGTCGGGGGTGCTACTTGGGTAGGGGTGGGGGTAGTTGATCCCGCGCGGGGTTTCGCTTGCGCCGGGTGGGTCCTTGCGGGGTTGGCTGGCGCCGGTGGGCGGTGTGCGGGGCTTGGCTTGCGCCGGGTGGGCCCCGTGCGGGGTCGGGCCGCTCCGGGGGCGCCATTCGGGACTGCATGATTTAGCTGCGGTGCGGGGGCTGCGTGTGCGAGGCCAGTAACTGGCGCACAAATCACGCTTTACGTCCCGAACAGCGCCCCCTGCGCGTCCCGCCCCCTCGCGCCGGTGGGTGGTGCCGACGCCGGTTGCCTGGCGGGGTTTCGGCCGGGGGTCCGGGGGTTGTCCCCCGGGCAGGCACAGCACGTCCCGAACAGCGTCCCCTGCGCGTCCCGCCCCCTCGCGCCGGTGGTCCATCCGGCCCCGCTCGCCGGGGGTGCCACCCCTGTTCAGCCTTGCCGTCGACCGGCGCCGTCGACCGGCGCCGGTCGGTGTTGGCGACGTACGGGAGGGGGACGGGGCCGTAGGGAGGGGTGTTCGGGACGTAAAACGTGATTTGTGCGCGGGACGCCGGGAGGGCTTTCGGTGACCCGGGATCGCAGCTAAATCATGCAGTCCCGAATGCCGCTCCCGTAGGCCCCGGCCCCCGGCACCACCACAGGCCCCGCAGCGTCCCGCCCCCGGCAGCGCGCCCCCGGCAGCGCACCGGCGCGAATCCCGCTACGACCCCGGCGACACCAACCCCGACTCGTACGCGAAGACCACCGCCTGCGCCCGGTCCCGCAGGTCGAGTTTCGCCAGGACGCGCCCGATGTGCGTCTTTACCGTCTGCTCTGCCAGCACCAACCGCCCCGCGATCTCCTGGTTCGACAGGCCCCGGGCAATCAGCTCCAGGACCTCCGTCTCGCGCGGCGTAAGCCCGTTGAGCCGCAGCGAGGGGTCCCGGCGCGGAGCCGGTCGCCGGCGGGCGAAGTCGGCGATCAGACGCCGCGTCACCGACGGCGCCAGCAGCGCTTCCCCGGCCGCCACCACCCGTACCGCCGAGATCAGGTCCGCGGGCGGCGCGTCCTTCAATAGGAAGCCGGACGCCCCGGCGCGCAGCGCCTCGTACACGTAATCGTCCACGTCGAAGGTGGTGAGCATCAGCACCTTCGGCCGGTGCACGACGCCCACCGGCGGATCCAGCAGCTCGCGCGCCGCGGCCAGCCCGTCCATCTCAGGCATCCGGACGTCCATGAGGACCACGTCGGGATGCGTGGACCGGCTGACGTCGACCCCCTGCCGCCCGTCCGGCGCCTCGCCCACCACGTCGATGTCGCTCTGCGCCGAGAGCAGCGCGGCGAACCCCGCCCGCACCATGGCCTGGTCGTCGACGATGATCACGCGGATGGTCATGGGGAGGAGGACTCCTTCGCGCCGATGGGAAGCCGGGCGGCGACCCGGAAGCCGCCGTCCGGCAGCGGACCGGTGTCCAGCTTGCCGCCGGTCAACCGTACGCGCTCACGCATCCCGACCAGCCCGTGACCGCCCGCCCCGCTCGCCTCCACCGGCGCTGTGCGGCCCGCGGCGGGCCCGTTGACGACGAGGACGATCAGGTCGGTGCCGTCCGAGGAGACCGACACCCGCGTAGTGGCCCCCGGCGCGTGCCGCACCACGTTGGCCAGGGCTTCCTGCACGATGCGGTACGCCGACAGGTCGACGGCCTGCGGCAGTTGACCCGGGTCGGAGAGGCCCGCGGCGAGGGACAGTTCGGCCGGCACCCCGGCCCGTACCGTCGCTTCGACGAGCTGCTGGAGCCGGTCGAGGCCCGGCTGCGGGGCCAGTTCGCCGGTGGCGTCCTCGCTGCGCAGCACCGCGAGGAGCCGCCGCATCTCGGTCAGCGACTCCCGCGCGCTGGTCGCGATCGAGGCGAACTCGTCCTGGACTTCGGGCGAGAGACCCCCGACCCGGTACGGCGCGGAGTCGGCCTGGACGGTGATGACGGACATGTGATGGGCGACGACATCGTGCAACTCGCGTGCGATGCGTGTCCGTTCCTCAAGCAGTGTGCGCCGGGAGCGCTCCGCCTCGCTGATGGTCTCCTGCTCGACCAGCCGCCGCTGTACGTCGCCGCGCTCGCGCAGCGCGCCGCCGATCACCAGGACCACCGCGCTCAGCACGATCATCAGCACGTCCGTGCCGTCGGTCTCCGCGGGGAAGAGCGTGCCGAGGAGGAGGCCGACGAGGCAGGTGACGAGCCAGACCCCGATCAGCGTCCGGCGCGTCTCGCGCAGCGCCAGCGCGAGCATCAGGAAGAGGTAGCCGACGATGACGGGCGGGCTCCACGGCCAGATGTCGTCCTTGCCGAGACCGTCGAGCAGGAAAAGACTCCCGACGGCATCGGCGGGAAAGATGATCCACCACGCCTGGAGCGGCCGGTGGCCGATCATCAGCAGCGGAAGCGCCTGCGCGGCGGCGATGGCCCCGGCGAGACCGCCCGGCACGGCGTAGTCGTTGGCGAGGACCGAAATGGTGACGGGCAGCAGCGTGGCTGTGAGCGCGAGCACCGCGGCGTACGCCAGGAGCCGCTGCCAGCGGCGTGGGGCGTCGGCGAACAGGGGGGTCGGCGCGTGCGAGGGGTGGCTCACGGCGTGGGCGAGGGCGTGCATGTTGCGGCGTCCGGCGGTGATCAGGCCGTCGGAGGGGGGCGGGGGAGCGGAAGGTTCGGTCATGGCTCGGTCAGCGTAGGCAGCCGACCCCCGCCGGCGCGTCATACCGGGGTCCGGAAGCAGACCTCATACCCCGGTATGACACGCCCCGCTCACAGCTCCGCGGGTCACAGTTCCGCGAGGCGCAGTCCCGCGAGTCACAGCTCCGCGAGCAGTTCCGCCTTCTTCGCGCTGAACTCCTCGTCGGTGACGAGACCGGCCTGGTGCAGATCGCCGAGGTGCCGTATCCGCTCGGCGATGTCCGCGGGGTCGCGCCGCCCGTGCGCGACGCGCACGGCCTCGACGGGCACCGCGTCCACGGGGGCCGCGCTCCCGCTCCGCACGGCGCCGAGGACCGCCGCGGCGAACGGCAGGGATTCGTGCACCGGCCCGTATCCGAGGCCGAAGACGACGGCAGCCGGGTCCTGGTCGGCCTGGGCCGGCTGCGGCGCGCTGACTCCGCCATTTCCGGTGTCAGCGCGCCGCAGCAGCCGCAGGTAGCCGTCGAAGATGTCGGGGGAGCGCCACTCCACGCCGTGCAGGTCCTGGACGGGGAAGCTCTGGTCGCCCGCTTTCCACTTCGCGGACGACGCCCCAGTCCAGAACCAGCGGAAGGAGACGTGCGACCCGTCGAAGGACGCCTTCCCGTCGTACGCCTTGAAGTGCAGCGGCGCCTCGGGCGCGGGCACCAGGAACTTCTCGGCGGGCACCTTCGCCTCGGGCACGAGGAGGGCACGCAGTTCGTCGGCGTAGTACTCGGCGAGCGTCTCGCGCTCGGCGGGCAGCACCAGCCGGTACGGGTCGGAGCCGTCCCGCAGCTGTCCGGCCGCAGCCTCCATCAGCGGGTCGGCGCCCGGTCTTGGGGTCGCGTGCAGAACGACTGTGCCGCGCTTCCCCGGCGTCAGGGTCACCGACGCCAGCGCCTCGTGCGGGACACGTCGCTCACCGATCGCCTGGAACAGCTTCGGCGTGCGGATCCCCCGTTCGAAGCGGATGAGCACGGAGTCGCTTTCGAACTCCCAGGTGGCATGAATTCCGGCCAGCACATCACCCATGCGGCTCATCGTATGCGGCGTGCGCCCGCGCGTCGCCCCTCGGAGCCCCGCGCGATGCTGAGGGCCGCCGCGACGATCTACGCGCGTCAGGTCGCTTCCCCGCCGGAAATTCCACTCCGGCAGGCCCCGCTGCCGCCCGCACAGCTCACCGTGCCGTACGAGCCGACGCCTATCCCGGCGAAGTTGCTGAGGCTCTCGGTGCCCGGCTCGAAATAGCCGGTGTGTCCGACTGCGCGGGCTGCGGAGAAGACCCGGGCACCGAACTCCGGTGTCACCGGGTCCGCGCCGTGACCGAGCCCGCCGACCGCCAGATACGGCACACCCTGGATCCAGTCGTCGCCGTCCCGGGTGGCCCACACGCGAGCCCCGGTGCGCAGCTGCTTGGCGCTGTCGACCCGCATTCCGGGACTGCCGGCGACCGCGATGTCGGAGACGCGCGACGGCAGTTCGGGGGCGGCGACGCCGCAGACCACGGAGCCGTAGCTGTGGCAGAAGAGGGACACCTTCGAGTCACCGGGCAGCGCCCGCACGAGCGAGGTGAGCCGCTTGGAGCCGTCCCTGGCGAGCTTGCCGATGGCCGCGTCCATGCCGACACCGGAGGGCGAGGTGTAGTCGGCCCAGGCGATGACGGCGATACGGGTACGGGGCGCTGCCGCACGCTCGGCGGCGTACAGCGATTTCGCCATGCCGACGGGGGCGGTGTACTTGCGGCGTGTCCGCTCGAAATTCACCACATTGGTGTCCACGCCGGGGACGACGACCGAGACCCGCTGCGCGCGCCCGAGGTCGCCGAAGACCTCGGCGACCTGGCCGGAACCCGCGGGGTCGAAGGCCAGGATCTGCCGGTCGCCGTTCATGAGCGACGCGAACCGGTGCATCCTGCGGTCCGCCGCCATGCGGCCTTCCGGGGTCAGCCGTTTGTCGTGCATGCGCTGCAGCTCGACTGTGCGCGCCTCGCCGAGGGCACGGTGGTTGGCGCGGTAGCGCAGAGTGAGCGGGGCGCCGTTCATGTTGCCGACGACCAGCGGGTAGCGGTCGACGAGCCGGCCCCGTTGCGTCGCGGTGAGGGAGGCGAAGAAGCGGGCGAGCCGGTCGGGCGCCGACCCGGCCTCCGGCAGCTCGCGGCCGTCGATGCCGCCCCGGGCCCAGGCGGCGAGCGATGCCCCGAGCGGATCGGATTCGTCCTTGTGGTGGCGTATCGCCGTCCATCCGGAGGTCGCCAGCAGGACGAACACCACGGCGAGAGCGATCAGCGCGCGCCATGCGTTGAGGGTGGGGGAGGAGTCGAAGGAAGTCACTATCGAGCCACCCTAGGAGACGCGGGAGGCTCGCCGCGAAGACCGTGACTCAGATCACGTTTCAAACGGGCGGTGGTGAAGGCCTGTTCACGCTTTGTGTACAACCGGCTCGCGCGCCGGAGTGCGCCAGTCGGCCGCGAGCGCCGGTTCGAGGTGGTCCCGGTAGAGCTCGGTCAGTGCCCTGATCGACTCGATGCTGACATCCTCGCTCTGCCCCCACTGGGCGCCGTAATGGCCACCAGGGTCGACAACGACCTGCCAGCGAACTGGGCCGACGCGAAGCTGCCGCCGCTCACGCCCGCGCAGCTCGACCAGGCCTCCACCGTGATCGAGACGGGCGGCGCCCCGGTCCCGCCGAAGGCTCCGCAGCCGGTCGACGAGGCGATCACCTCGGTCGCGCATGACACGTTCGTGTCGGGCATGGGCCTGGCCTTCACCGTCGCCGGCGTGGTCGCGGTCGTCGCGGCGCTGGTCGCCACGCTGACGAAGCGCGGCGCGAACGCTGGGGGTCCCACCGGACGGAGTTTGGGGGAGGGTGCGGGCGGAGCCCGCATCTGACGTCAACCCGGTGCGTACGACAGCCCCGCCGGACGGTTCCGGCGGGGCTGTCGCCTATCCGGGTGGAACGTCCCCCGGCCCCTTCCGCCCCGCGTCGTCGCAGGTCAGTGTGCAGTCAACTGATCCGCACGACACGGGGGTTGATCCAGATGCGTACGACCGTACTCGCGGCCGGAATCCTGACCGTCGCGGCACTCCTGCCGCAGACCGCCCACGCGGCACCACCGCGCCTCGGTAGCTGTGCCACCGGCGAGCTCTGTCTCTGGGCGAAAC
This sequence comes from Streptomyces spiramyceticus, assembly GCF_028807635.1. Lineage (NCBI taxonomy): Bacteria > Bacillati > Actinomycetota > Actinomycetes > Kitasatosporales > Streptomycetaceae > Streptomyces > Streptomyces spiramyceticus. Next base: position 1,590,271 of record NZ_JARBAX010000001.1, on the reverse strand, counting down.
CGGACTTCAAGGGCGGGCGTCAGGTCCACGAACTGGCCGGCACCGACATCGAAAGCTGCGTCCCACTGCCACCGGGCACGGACGCCCAGTCCTTGGCCAACCGGACGGGGCGGCCGGTGACGACGTACCAGTCGGGGGAGTGCGAGGAAACGGGCGAGTTCGAGACGTATCCGGGAGGGGGGACGTGGGTGCCGCAATCTCCCTACCGGGTGAGGGCGTTCAAGGTGTGGGAGAACTGAACGGGCCGTTCCGGCGAACCGGCCCGAGACCCTCAGCGGGCCGCAGGCCGGTCCGCGGCGGGCGCAACCGGGTCGGCCCCCTGAGCGGGCACCTGCGCCGCAGCCCCGCCCGAAAGCCGGCCGACCTCCGCCCGCAGTTCCCGCACCTCCGCGGTCAACGCTTCGAGGAGCGCCGTCTGACGGCGCTCCTCGACGTCGTCCCGCTCGAAGCGGGAGATGAACCAGGCCGCGATGTTCGCGGTGACGACACCGAGCAGCGCGATACCCGACAGCATCAGGCCCACCGCGAGCATCCGCCCGAGCCCCGTCGTCGGGGAGTGGTCGCCGTACCCGACCGTGGTCATCGTCGTGAACGACCACCACACCGCGTCACCCAGCGTCTTGATGTTCCCGCCCGGCGCACCGCGCTCGACCTCCAGCACGGCCAGCGAGCCGAACATCAGCAGGCCGAGCACCGCGCCCCCGACGTACGTCGTCAGCTGTATCTGGGGGGCGACCATGGCGCGTCGGCCGACCAGCAGCAGGGTGGCGACGAGCCTCAGCAGTTGCAGCGGGCGCAGCAGCGGCACAAGCACCGCGAGCAGGTCCAGCGGGTGACTGCGCACGAACAGCCACTTGCTGGGCGCCAGAGCAAGCCGTACGAGGTAGTCCAGGGCGAAGGCACCCCAGACCACCCACTCGGTGATCAGGCATATCCGGCGCACCGCGCCGTTGGCGTCGGGCGCGACGATCGGCACCGCGTATGCGACGGCGAATGCCACCGCCAGCCACAGCAGGACCCCCTGCGTGCGCTTCTCCCACCGGCTCTGCGCCGTCTGCACCTTCATGCCCGCATCGTATGGAACGTGCAACGAGGGAAGAGCGGAAGGGGCGGCGGGACCTCATGAGGTCCCGCCGCCCCTTCCCACCGACAACCGCGGTTACGCGTCGCCGCCCGCCGCCCCCGGATCAGCCGCCGCCACATCGAGCAGCCGGTACCGGTCGACAGCCTGCTTCAGCGCCGAGCGGTCGACCTTGCCCTCCTTGGCGAGCTCGGTGAGCACCGCGAGGACGATCGACTGCGGGTCGATGTGGAAGTACCGGCGGGCCGCACCACGCGTGTCGGCGAAGCCGAAGCCGTCCGCACCGAGCGAGGAGTACGAGCCCGGAACCCAGCGCGAAATCTGGTCCGGAACCGAACGCATCCAGTCGGAAACAGCCACGAACGGCCCCTGCGCACCCGACAGCTTCTGCGTCACGTACGGCACGCGCTGCTCCTCCTCCGGGTGGAGCAGGTTGTGCTCCTCCACCGAGACGGCATCGCGGCGCAGCTCGTTCCAGGAGGTGGCGGACCAGACGTCGGCCTTGACGTTCCACTCGTCGGCGAGGATCTGCTGAGCCTCGACCGCCCACGGCACCGCCACACCGGAGGCCATGATCTGGGCCGGAACCGCGCCCTTCTCGCCCTCCTTGAAGCGGTAGATGCCCTTGAGGATGCCGTCGGTGTCGACGTTCTCGGGCTCGGCCGGGTGCTGGATCGGCTCGTTGTAGACGGTCAGGTAGTAGAAAACGTCTTCTGCGTTCTCGCCGTACATCCTCCGCAGACCGTCCTGGACGATGTGCGCGATCTCGTACCCGAAGGCCGGGTCGTACGCGACACAGCCCGGGTTCGTCGAGGCGAGCAACTGCGAGTGGCCGTCCGCGTGCTGGAGGCCCTCACCGGTCAGAGTCGTACGCCCGGCGGTCGCACCCAGCACAAAGCCGCGCGCGAGCTGGTCGGCCATCTGCCAGAACTGGTCGCCGGTCCGCTGGAAACCGAACATCGAGTAGAAGACGTACACCGGGATCAGCGGCTCGCCGTGCGTGGCGTACGCCGAACCCGCGGCGATCAGCGACGCCGTGCAGCCAGCCTCGGAGATGCCGTCGTGCAGCATCTGACCGGTCGGGGACTCCTTGTACGCGAGCAGCAGATCGCGGTCCACCGCCTCGTACTGCTGACCCAGCGGGTTGTAGATCTTCGCACTCGGGAAGAAGGCGTCCATACCGAAGGTGCGGTACTCGTCGGGCGCGATCAGCACGAAACGCTTGCCGATCTCCTTGTCCCGCATGAGGTCCTTCAGTACACGCACGAAAGCCATGGTGGTGGCGATCGACTGCTGACCGGACCCCTTCTTTGCGGCCGAGTACGTCTTCTCTTCCGGCAGTGGCAGCGGCTTCGCCCGTACGACACGGGTCGGTACGTACCCGCCCAGCCCATTGCGCCGGTCGTGCATGTACTGGATCTCTTCCGAGTCGCGACCCGGGTGGTAGTACGGCGGGTAGCCCTCGTCCAGCTGCTTGTCCGTGATCGGGATGTGCAGCCGGTCGCGGAAGCGCTTCAGGTCCTCGACCGTCAGCTTCTTCATCTGGTGGGTCGCGTTGCGGCCCTCGAAGTTCGGCCCCAGCGTCCAGCCCTTGACGGTCTGGGCGAGGATCACGGTCGGCTGGCCCTTGTGCGCCTTGGCCGCCGCGTACGCCGCGTACACCTTCTTGTGGTCGTGACCGCCGCGGCCCAGGTGCAGGATCTGGTCGTCGGTCATGTTCTCGACCATGGCGCGCAGCCGGTGGTCGTCACCGAAGAAGTGCTCGCGGATGTACGCGCCCGTCTCCGTGGCGTACGTCTGGAACTGGCCGTCCGGCGTCGTGTTCAGCTTGTTGACCAGCACACCGTCGCGGTCCTGGGCGAGCAGCGGGTCCCAGCTCCGGTCCCAGACCAGCTTGATGACATTCCAGCCGGCGCCGCGGAACTGCGACTCCAGCTCCTGGATGATCTTGCCGTTGCCGCGCACCGGGCCGTCGAGGCGCTGCAGGTTGCAGTTGACGACGAAGGTCAGGTTGTCCAGGCCCTCACGCGCGGCGATGGACAGCTGGCCGAGCGACTCGGGCTCGTCCATCTCGCCGTCGCCGAGGTATGCCCAGACATGCGACTTGGAGGTGTCGGCGATGCCGCGCGCCTCCATGTAGCGGTTCATCCGCGCCTGGTAGATCGCGCCGAGGGGGCCCAGACCCATCGAAACGGTCGGGAACTCCCAGAAGTCCGGCATCAGCCGCGGGTGCGGGTAGGACGACAGGCCGTACGGCGCCTTCGACTTCTCCTGGCGGAACGCGTCGAGCTGCTGCTCGCTCAGCCGGTCCAGCAGGAACGCGCGGGCGTAGATACCGGGGGAGGCGTGCCCCTGGAAGAAGATCTGGTCGCCGCCGTCGCCCTCGTCCTTGCCGCGGAAGAAGTGGTTGAAGCCCACGTCGTACAGCGAGGCGGAGGAGGCGAACGTGGCGATGTGACCGCCGACGCCGATACCCGGGCGCTGCGCGCGCGACACCATCACGGCCGCGTTCCAGCGGGTCGCGTTGAGGACCTTGCGCTCGATCTCCTCGTTGCCGGGGAAGAACGGCTCGTCCTTGGTGGCGATGGTGTTGACGTAGTCCGTGCTGCGCATCTCGGGGACGGCGACGCGCTTCTCTCGCGCGCGCTCGATGAGACGGAGCATCAGGTAGCGGGCACGCTCACGGCCCCGCTCGTCGACGGCGGCGTCGAGGGAGTCGAGCCATTCCTGGGTTTCTTCGGGATCGAAGTCCGGGACCTGGCTCGGAAGGCCGCCAATGATGATCGGATTGCGATCGGATCCGGAAGCCACGCTGTTCCTTCGCTGGTTGGGTCGTGAGGGGTGTCGCGCCGCCTCCATCGTGTACCCCGGGAACGCAAACGTCATCTCTACCGAGGGGTAACCCCCGCCCGGTGAGAAGGCTCGTCGTCAGCCCCAGGACGGGTCCGGGGATGGATCCGGGGATGGATCCGAGGATGGGTCCGGCCAAATCGCAACCTTACGCCCAACACGTTCACGCGTTCCGTAAGGCTGTTCGCCCTCGAACGGCCCACCGAAGCCGCGTAGGCTTACAAAAGTGTCGGAATGGGGTGTGGGATGAGTCACCGGACGGCCTGTGGCCGGGTCTGGAGTTGCGGTGAACCCGCCCTATCCGTCACCGTTTCGGCTGTCTCCACGGCCGGGTACTTGCGCGATCGGTCCCGCACGTGTGGACTACGGCCAACGCCCACGCACGCGCGTGGACTGAAGGTATTCCCCAAAACATGATCAGGAGGCAATCCGTGAGCGCGACCGCGGACCACGCGGAGGAGCGGACCAACCCGGCAGCACGCCTGGGGTTCGAGCCCGGACAGGTGGTCCAGGAGATCGGCTACGACGACGACGTCGAGCAGGAACTCCGTGAGGGTATTGAGGCCATCACCGGCCAGGAAATCGTCGACGAGGATTACGACGACGTCGCTGACGTCGTTGTTCTCTGGTTCCGTGACGAGGACGGCGACCTTACGGACGCGCTGGTGGACGCCATTGGTCTGCTCGAGGACGGCGGCCAGGTGCTGCTGCTGACTCCGAAGACCGGCCGCGACGGGTACGTCGAGCCCAGCGACATCAGCGAGGCCGCCCAGACGGCTGGTCTTTCCCAGACCAAGACCGTCAGCGCGGGCAAGGACTGGAGCGCCGGCCGGCTGGTGACCCCGAAGGCAAAGCGCTGAGCCACCGCCGCGTCCGAGCAGACTCCTCATGAGCAGGCTGCGCCCAAGGCGAACCAAGGCCCCCGCCGACATCAGTCGGCGGGGGCCCTTTGCGTAGGCTGTCTCACCCGTACAGATCACCCCGTACAGATCACCCCGTACAGACCCGCAAAGATCACCTCTGAAGGGACGGCGTTTCATGGCGATCGAGGTCGGCACCCAGGCCCCGGACATCGAGCTCAAGGACAACCACGGCCGGACCGTGAAGCTCTCCGCCTTCCGCGGCGAGAAGAATGTGGTGCTGCTCTTCTACCCGTTCGCCTTCACCGGTGTCTGCACGGGCGAGCTGTGCGCGCTCCGTGACGAGCTGCCGCAGTTCGTCAACGACGACGTGCAGCTGCTCGCCGTCTCCAACGACTCGATCCACACGCTCCGCGTCTTCGCCGACAAGGAGGGCTTCGAGTACCCGCTCCTGTCGGACTTCTGGCCGCACGGTGAGGCCTCGCGCGCGTACGGCGTCTTCGACGAGGAGAAGGGCTGCGCGGTGCGCGGCACCTTCATCATCGACAAGGCTGGCGTGGTGCGCTGGACCGTCGTGAACGCGCTGCCCGACGCCCGCGACCTGAACGAGTACCTCAAGGCGCTCAACAACCTCTGAGACCCACCGGCCCCGGAGCTGTCTTCCGCAGCCGAAAAATCGGGACTTGGCAGCTGCTGCGGGCGGGAACCGGTCACTAGGATCGAGTCGTTGATCCGATACCAGCGCAACACGGGGGGGCCTCGGCCCCTCGACATCACATGGGAGGACTCGTGGGAGTCAGCCTCAGCAAGGGCGGCAACGTCTCGCTGACCAAGGCCGCCCCCAACCTGACCGCGGTCATCGTCGGTCTGGGCTGGGACGCTCGTACCACCACCGGGGGTGACTTCGACCTCGACGCCAGTGCCCTGCTGACCAACACGGAGGGCAAGGTCACCAACGACTCGAACTTCGTCTTTTTCAACAACCTCAAGAGCCCCGACGGTTCCGTCGAGCACACCGGTGACAACCTCACCGGTGAGGGCGAGGGCGACGACGAGGTCATCAAGGTGAACCTGGCCGGTGTGCCGGCCGACGTCGCCAAGGTCGTGTTCCCCGTCTCGATCTACGAGGCCGAGGCACGGCAGCAGAGCTTCGGCCAGGTCCGCAACGCGTACATCCGCGTCGTGAACCAGGCCGACAACGCGGAGCTCGCGCGCTACGACCTGAGTGAGGACGCCTCGACCGAGACCGCGATGGTCTTCGGTGAGCTCTACCGCAACGGTCCGGAGTGGAAGTTCCGGGCAATCGGCCAGGGTTACGCCTCGGGCCTGCGCGGCATCGCGCAGGACTTCGGCGTCAACGTCTGAGTTCTGAGCCAGACCGCCTTCCCGTCCGGCGCCGCACGCGAGATGTGCGGCGCCGGACGTGCCTGACCACTCATCCGTACCGCGGGGAGGAAGCAAGATCATGGGCGTTACGCTCGCCAAGGGAGGCAATGTCTCCCTTTCCAAGGCCGCACCGAACCTCACTCAGGTCCTGATCGGGCTCGGCTGGGATGCGCGCTCCACCACCGGAGCCCCCTTCGACCTCGATGCCAGCGCACTGCTGTGCGAGAACGGCCGGGTGCTCGGCGACGAGTACTTCGTCTTTTACAACAACCTCAAGAGCCCCGAGGGCTCCGTCGAGCACACTGGTGACAACCTGACCGGTGAGGGTGAGGGCGACGACGAGTCGCTGTTGGTCGACCTCTCCCAGGTGCCCGAGCGCGTGGACAAGATCATTTTTCCGGTCTCCATCCATGACGCAGACAATCGCGGCCAGACATTCGGCCAGGTCAGCAATGCTTTCATTCGCGTGGTGAATCAGGCCGACGGTCAGGAACTCGCTCGCTACGACCTCTCCGAGGACGCCTCCAGCGAGACCGCGATGATCTTCGGTGAGGTGTACCGGTATGGCGGCGAGTGGAAGTTCCGGGCCGTAGGACAGGGGTACGCGTCGGGCCTCCGAGGCATCGCCCTAGACTTCGGGGTCAACGTTTCGTAAAGCCGCGCACGGCGCGGGGGAGACCCGTACTTACACGATGGGGTAACCAGTGGTTCTCAAAACCTTCGGCTGGTCCTTTGCCGTCACGGCAATCGGACTGGCATTCGCCGCCTGGCAGTGGGGGTGGGAGGCGTTCGGGGTCGTACTGATCCTGTCGATCCTCGAGATCTCACTGTCCTTCGACAACGCGGTGGTCAACGCCGGAATCCTGAAGAAGATGAATGCCTTCTGGCAGAAGATCTTCCTCACCATCGGCATCCTGGTCGCCGTGTTCGGTATGCGGCTGATCTTCCCCGTAGCCATCGTCGCCATCAGCGCCAAGGTCGGCCCGATCGAAGCGATCGAGCTGGCGATGGACAATCCCGATCAGTACGAGTCGCTGGTCACGGACGCCCACCCGGCGATCGCCGCCTTCGGTGGCATGTTCCTGTTGATGATCTTCCTGGACTTCATTTTCCAGGAGCGCGACATCAAGTGGCTGGGCTGGCTGGAGCGTCCGCTGGCCAGGCTCGGCAAGATCGACATGCTGTCGGTCTGCATCGCGCTGATCGTCCTGATGGTCACGGCGATGACCTTCGCCCAGCACGCGCACACCAGCACGGGCTACCTGGACAAGTCGGACACCGTCCTGCTCTCCGGCGTCGCCGGCCTGATCACGTACCTCATTGTCGGCGGCCTCTCCGGCCACTTCGAGAACAAGATCGAAGAGGAAGAGGAGCGGGAGCACGAGGAGGAGGAGAAGGCCAAGGCGGAGGGCAAGCCCGTTTCCGTGGTCGGCCTCGCGGGCAAGGCCGCGTTCTTCCTCTTCCTCTACCTGGAAGTCCTCGACGCGTCCTTCTCGTTCGACGGTGTCATCGGCGCCTTCGCGATTACGAACCACATCTTCTGGATGGCGCTCGGCCTCGGCATCGGCGCGATGTACGTACGTTCGCTCACGGTCTACCTGGTCCGCCAGGGCACCCTTGACGACTACGTCTTCCTGGAGCACGGTGCGCACTACGCGATCGGCGCGCTCGCGGTCATCCTGCTCGTCACCATCGAGCACGAGATCAGCGAGATCATCACCGGTCTTGTCGGGGTCTTCCTGATCGCCGCGTCGTTCTGGTCCTCACTGCACCGCAACAAAAAGATCGCTGCCGGCGGGGGAAGTGACGGCACCCCCGGCGAGAAGGCCGAGATCTCGTCCGGGGTGTGACCCAGCAGATGGTGTGACCCGGCAGGTATTGAGGAACGCTCTGACGTGGGGCGGTCACGAGGCATTGGCCTCGCGGCCGCCCCGCGGCGTGAGTCCCGCGGCTTTACGAGACACCTGGGGGTGGGATGGCTTTCTGGGACAGCCTGCGACGGGACAGGGCGGAGCAGTTCGCGTCCGGCAGTGCGGCAACCAACGCGATCGAACTGACCAAGCGGCACCCGACGGTCTCGCTCAGCAAGCAGGGCGCCGACAGCGGCAATCTGCGGGTCAACCTGTCCTGGCGGATGCGGACTTCCGACATCGGGGGCAGGCAGCGGCGCGGCGGCAGCGTCTGGCGGCGGCCGTTCAAGTTCTTCCAGCCGGAAGCGGTCCAGGCGCACACCCAGGGCGTGGTCAATGTCGACCTCGACCTGGGCTGCCTGTACGAGCTGGCGGACGGCACGAAGGGCGTGGTGCAGCCGCTGGGCAGCTTCTTCGGCAGCCTGAACGCGCCGCCGTACATCAAGCTCAGCGGCGACGACCGGTTCGGCGCCCCGTCGGGCGAGACGATCTATGTGAACCTCGACCAGCGCGAGTCGATAAAGCGACTACTGGTCTTCGTGTACATCTACGACCAGACGCCGGCCTTCGACCGTACGCACGCCGTGGTCACGCTCTTCCCGAGCAACGGCCCGCGGATCGAGATCGAGCTCGACGAGCGTGCTCCGCAAGCGCGTTCGTGCGCGGTCTTCACCGTCGAGAACGTCAAGGGCGATCTGGTGGTGCGGCGCGAGGTGAAGTTCGTCTACGGCTTCCAGGCGGAGCTCGACCGGCTGTACGGGTGGGGCCTTCAGTGGGGGCGCGGCTACAAGGCGAAGACCTGACAGAGGTTCACTGTCCTCCGCCCTAGGGGCGGACGAACTGGGGGCCCTGCGGCGGCAGCCTGAAGTTCGGGTCCGGCGCGAAGGCAGCGGCGGCGGCCGGCTGCGGGTAGCCGTAGGCGGGCTGTGTCGTCGCTGCCTGGGGGTAGCCGTAGGCCGGGGCAGGTGCGGGTGCCGGCGGAGGCGTGGCGGGCTGAGGGTAGCCGTACGCGGGCTCGGCGGGCTGGACGGGAGGCGCCGAGGGCTCGGAGGCCGGTGCGGGCTCTGCTGCCGCGGCAGTTCCCTCGGGCTCGCTCTCGTTCCCTGTCTCGTCCACGGAGATGCCGTGGTCGGTGGCCAGCCCGATCAGACCGTTCGAGTAGCCCTCGCCCAGCGCCCGGAACTTCCAGCCCTCGCCGCGCCGGTACAGCTCACCGCAGATCAGCGCGGTCTCCGCACCGGTCTCCGGTCTGACCTCGAAGTACGCGAGCGGCTCGCCGCTGCCGGCCGCCGTGGCGTCGTACACCTCGATACGCAGGTCCCGTACGCGCTCGAACGGGACGTCGTCCGTGGAGGCGACTATCAGGACCCGGTCCACGGCGGGTTCGAGCGTCGCCAGGTCCGTCTGCACCGAGTCGGTGACACAGTCCGGGAGCCGCTTCTTGCCCAGGCTACGGACCAGGCCGGAGGGGTGGCGGGGCTGGTTGTAGAAGACGAAGTCCTCGTCGGAGCGCACGCGCCGGTCGACGCCGAGCAGCAGAGCCGAGGCGTCCACTTCTGGGACGTCGGGGCCCGGGGTCCAGCGCAGTACGGCCCGTACGGCCGTCGCATCGAGCGGGACGTTCGAGCCCTTCAGCATCGCGTGCGTCATGCCCTTCATCCTGCCTTCCCGCTGCTGGTACGGACAACGCGGGGGCCTGTTCGGTACCTCCGGCGGAGTGGACCTTGCACCCGAGTTACCTGGAATTCATCCACCTGGGGAACTCTTGACACCCTCCCCTACGTACTATTACCGGCCACACGTCGACAGGCCATTGCGGCAGCACGGGGGGACCTTCATGCATCATTTCGGGCATATCCCGCGCTCTGTCCGGGACGGCCTCTTCCATCAGGCGCCGGGCGAGTTCAATGCGGAGTCCCCGGCGAAGACGCTTGCGGCCGCCCTGGGAGCCACGCTCTACAGCCCGGCCACGCGGCCGAGGATCGCCGACGACGTGGCGAAGCAGGCCGGGCGCGGAGTCGTCTCCATGGTGCTCTGCCTGGAGGATTCCATCGACGACGCGGAAGTCGGCAACGCCGAGGAGAACCTCGTCCGCCAGCTCGCGGAGCTCGACGCGCGGGGCAAGGAGCCGCCGCTGCTGTTCGTCCGGGTGCGCGAGCCCGAGCAGATCCCGGACCTCGTGCACCGGCTCGGGCCCTCGGCGCGGCTGTTGTCCGGATTCGTACTTCCGAAGTTCACCGAGGATCGTGGAGTCGGCTTCCTGGAGGCGCTCGCGGCGGCGGAAGCCGAGAGCGGACAACGGCTGTTCGCGATGCCGGTCCTCGAATCGCCGCAGCTGCTCCACCTGGAGACCCGGGCGGAGACGCTCCGCGGCATCGCCCGCACCGTCGACAAGTACCGTGAGCGGGTGCTCGCGCTGCGTCTCGGAGTCACCGACTTCTGCTCGGCGTACGGACTGCGCAGGGCGCCCGACATGACGGCGTACGACGTGCAGATCGTGGCCGGCGTCATCGCCGACGTGGTGAATGTGCTCGGGCGCTCCGACGGCACGGGGTTCACGATCACCGGACCCGTGTGGGAGTACTTCCGGGTCCAGGAGCGGATGTTCAAGCCGCAGCTGCGCCGCAGCCCCTTCATGGGGGAGGCGGAGAAGCTGCGTGCGGCGCTCATCGAGCACGACATGGACGGGCTGCTGCGGGAGATCTCCCTCGACCGCGCCAACGGGCTGCTCGGCAAGACCTGCATCCACCCCTCGCACGTCCTGCCCGTGCACGCGCTGTCGGTGGTCAGCCACGAGGAATTCAGCGACGCACAGGACATCCTGCGGCCCGAGCGGGGCGGCGGCGGAGTGCTGCGTTCCGCGTACACGAACAAGATGAACGAAGTGAAGCCGCACCGCGCCTGGGCCGAACGCACGCTGCAGCGCGCCGAGGCCTTCGGCGTGGCGCGGGAGGACGTCGGCTTCGTGGAGCTGCTGACCGCCGGCATAACCGGCTGAGATCCGAGACTGAGATGGAGACGGACGACGTGGTGTGGTCGGGAACGTGGGTCGCGGAGCGGCTCGGTGTCGAACTCGTCGGCGAAGGCGGCGAGGGCGGACCGGGCGATCTGAACGATCTGCTGGGCCTGGCCCTGCGCCGCAACCCGAAGCGGGCTCATCTGCTCGTCTCCAACGTGCTGGGCAAGCATGTGCCGCAGCTGCCCTCGCGGGTGTACGGAGCCGGGTTCGCGCTGGGCGAGGACGTACGAAAACTGCTCGGCGAGGCCGCGGCCACCGACGCGGTGGTCCTCGGGTACGCCGAGACGGCGACCGGACTCGGCCACGCGGTGGCGGACGGCGTGGGCGTCGCGCCGTACCTCCACTCGACGCGCCGCCCGGTGGCGGGCGTGGCGACGGCGGGCGGCTTCGAGGAGTCCCACTCGCACGCCACGTCGCACCTGCTGCTGCCGGAGAACCCGGCGCTGCTGGCGGGCGAGGGGCCTCTGGTCCTGGTCGACGACGAGTTCTCCACCGGCAACACGGTGCTCAACACCATCCGCGACCTGCACGAGCGCTACCCGCGCGACTGGTACGTGATCGTGGCCCTGGTCGACATGCGCTCGGCGCGGGACCGGGGCAGGCTGGACGATTTCGCACGGGAGATCGGCGCGCGGGTCGACCTGCTCGCGATGGCATCGGGAACGGTCCGCCTGCCGGAGGACGTACTGGAAAAGGGCCGGGCATTGGTGGCCCACCACGAGTCCCTGCCGACCACACCCACGACTGTCGCTGTGCCTGCTGCTGCCAACTGCGCCCGCATCGACCTCGACTGGCCCGCCGGCGTGCCCGACGGCGGGCGGCACGGGTTCCTGCCCGCCCACCGCGGCGACCTTGAGGACGCGCTGCCGGGCATGGCGGAACGTATCGCCGGGGCGCTGCCCGAGGGCGCCCGCCGCGTACTCGTCCTCGGCTTCGAGGAGTTGATGTATGCGCCGCTCAGGCTGGCCGGTGCGCTGGAGGAGCGCGTCGACGCCGAAGTGCGGTACTCGACCACCACGCGCTCACCCGTACTCGCCGTCGACGACCCCGGCTACGCCATCCGCACCCGGCTCGTCTTCCCGGCACACGACGTCCCCGCCGACGGTCCCGGCGCGCGCTACGCCTACAACGTCGCCGGCGCCGGGTTCGACGCCGTGGTCGCCGTCGTCGACTCCGCCGCCGACACCCCCGAACTGCACGCCCCCGACGGCCTCCTCGCCAGGCTCGCCGCCCACATCCCGCATGTGGTGCTGGCGGTCGTCCCCTCGTACGTACCCGAGCTGTGCGTAACCGAGCCGTACGTACCCGAGCTGCGCGTAGCCGAGCCGTACGTACCCGAGAACGCCCCGCGCACCCAGCACGTCCCCGAACGGCAGGAACCGCCCATGCCCGAGCCCCTCCGCGGCCCCGCCTTCTCCTCCTACGCCCCGGAGGACGTCGGCTGGCTGCTCCAGGACCTCTCGGACGTCGAGCTCGAAGCCCCGACGGAGGAGCGCGAGGAGGCGATCCAGAGCGGCGGCGCGCATTACGCCGAGTCGCTGCCCGTCGAGTACCAGCCGAGCGCCCAGTACCAGGAGCTCTTCAAGGCGGCCCTGGAGACCTCGGCAGCCCGCATCGCCCGCGCGGTCGCCGTCGTGACCGAGACCGTCCTCGCCGAACGGTCCCCGCGCCCCGTACTGGTCTCACTCGCCCGCGCCGGCACGCCCGTGGGCGTACTGATGCGCCGCTGGGCCCAGTACCGCCACGGCCTCGACCTGCCGCACTACGCCGTCTCCATCGTCCGGGGCCGGGGCATCGACCGGACCGCCCTGCGCTGGCTGGCCGCGAACCACGACCCGGCCGACGTCGTCTTCGTCGACGGCTGGACGGGCAAGGGCGCGATCACCCGCGAACTGGCCGACGCGCTCAGCGCCTTCGACGGCTTCGAGGACTCCGACGGCTCCGAGGGGTCCCAGGGCTCCGCGGCCTTCAACCCGGAGATCGCCGTCCTCGCCGACCCCGGCAGCTGCGTAAAGACCTACGGCACCCGCGAGGACTTCCTCGTCCCCTCCGCCTGCCTCAACTCGACCGTGTCCGGCTTGATTTCGCGTACGGTCCTGCGTTCCGATCTGGTCGGCCCGGGCGACTTCCACGGCGCGAAGTTCTACCGCGAACTCGCCGCTGACGACGTCTCCGGCCACTTCATCGACACCGTCGCCGCCCGCTTCGACGAGGTCGCCGACGAAGTCGACGCCGAGGTGAAGGAACTCCTCTCGGCGGACCGGGCCCCCACCTGGGAGGGCTGGGCGGCCGTCGAGCGGATCAGCGAGGAGTACGGCATCCACGACGTGAACCTCGTCAAGCCGGGCGTGGGCGAGACGACCCGCGTCCTGCTGCGCCGCGTCCCATGGAAGATCCTCGCCAAGCGCGACGCCGGCGCCGACCTCGACCATGTGCGCCTGCTGGCGGAGCAGCGCGGCGTACCGGTCGAGGAGGTCGACGGGCTCCCGTACACCTGCGTCGGCCTGATCCACCCCCGCTACACGCGCGGCGCGACGGGCGCGGACGGCAAGGCGGTGGCATCCAAGTGACTGCCGAACGCCCTCCCGTCCTGGTGGCGAGTGACCTCGACCGCACGCTGATCTACTCGGCGGCCGCCCTCGGCCTGCGCATGCCCGACGCGGAGGCGCCGCGCCTGCTCTGCGTCGAGGTGTACGAGAGCAAGCCGCTCTCGTACGTCACGGAGACCGCCGCGGGCCTGATGACACAGCTCGCCGCCGACACCTGCTTCGTACCGACGACGACCCGCACCCGCGAGCAGTACCACCGCATCCAACTCCCCATCCCCACGCCCCGGTTCGCAATCTGCGCCAATGGCGGCCACCTCCTGGTCGACGGGGTGTCCGACCCGGACTGGCAGGAGCAGGTGGCGAAGACCCTCGCGGACGAATGCGCCTCCCTGTCCGAGGTCCGCGCCCACCTCGTCCGCGCCGCTGACCCGGCCTGGCTGCTCAAGGAGCGGGTCGCCGAGGACCTCTTCGCATATCTCGTCGTGGAGCGCGCGCTCCTGCCGGACGGATGGGTGAAGGAACTGGGCGAGTGGGCCGAGGCCAAGGGCTGGACGGTCTCGTTGCAGGGCCGCAAGATCTACGCCGTACCCAAGCCCCTCACCAAGAGCGCGGCCATGCGCGAGGTGGCCCGCCGCACCGGCGCGACGCTCACCCTGGCCGCAGGCGACTCCCTCCTCGACGCGGATCTGCTGCTGGCGGCGGACCGGGGCTGGCGTCCTGGGCACGGCGAGCTGGCCGACACGGGTTGGACCGCCCCGCAGGTCACGGTCCTGCCCGAGCGGGGTGTCGCGGCGGGCGAGGAGATCCTGCGGTCCTTCATCCGCGCTGCAGCCCGGCTCCAGGTCTGAGCGCGAGCTCCGGCCGACCTGTGATATTGGGGAGAGACCTGACCAGTCCAACCTGACAGGGAGCGCGATGAGCAAGGGAAAAAGCCTCAAGATCACCGATGAGCTGTATGCGTACGTCATGGCGCACAACCCGCCGCTGGACGCAGTGCAGCGCGAGCTCGTGGAGACGACGCAGACACGCTTTCCGGAGTACGCGGTCATGCAGTCCGCCGAGGAGGAGGGGACGCTGCTGGCCTTCCTGGTACGGCTGACCGGCGCCCGGCACATCGTCGAGGTCGGCACCTTCACCGGCTTCTCCGCACTGTCGATGGCGCAGGCGATGCCCGCCGACGGCCGGCTGATCGCGTGCGACATCTCGGAGGAGTGGACGGCGTACGGGCGCGAGGCCTGGGATAAGGCGGGCGTCGGGGACCGCGTCGAGCTGCGGATCGGCCCTGCACTGGACACCTTGCGCGCCATGCCGGCGGAGCCGCACATCGACTTCGCCTACATCGACGCGGACAAGGTCAACTATGTCCCGTACTGGGAGGAGCTGGTGCCGAGGATGAGCCGGGGCGGGGTGATCGCCACGGACAACGTCCTCTACGGCGGCCTGGTCGTCGACCCGGACGCGACGGGGTCCGCGGCCGCGATCAAGGAGTTCAACGACAGGGTGACGGCCGACGAGCGCATGGAGAGCGTGATGCTCCCGGTGGCGGACGGCCTGACTCTGTCCCGGAAACGCTGACCAGGACGGAGCGGCAGCCTTAGCCGCAGCACCCGCCGCCGCAGCAGCCTCCCCCGCCACCACCGGCAGCGGGCGCCGGCCCGGCGGACTTGGCGGTTCCGCCGACGGCGACCGCGGACAGCAGCTTGACGGTGTCCTCGTGCCCGTCGGGGCAGGTGGCGGGCGCGGAGGACTCGGCCATGGGCCGGTTCAGCTCGAAGCTGGTGTCGCAGGAGCGGCAGCGGTACTCGTAACGGGGCATGCACACAGGTTACTGAGTCCCGCAACGGCTCAGGAGCCCGCGCCCCGCTCCTCGCGTATGTCCGACACGACCCGGGCCACGGCCCGTCGTACGGCCTCTGTCTCGGTCAGGAAGTGCCAGTAGTCGGGGTGGCGGCCCTCAAGGCCCGCGACAGCCCGGTCCAGCCTGGCGACGGAATCGTCCAGCGGGCGGGCATGGCGGGGATCGGGGGTGTTGCGTCCGGCCATGGCAAGCCGCTGCGCGTCCCTGATGGCGAACCGCGTGCGCTGGATTTCCTGCTGCGGGTCCTTGGCCACGGCATTGAGCCGCTGCAGGCGGTCGCCGGCCGCCGACACCGCCTCGTCGGTGGAGTTCAGGAGCGCCCGGACCGTACTGAGCAGGGAAGTGGCGTCGGGCCAGCGCTGCTCGTCGCGCGCCTTCGCCGCCTCCCGGATCTTCTCCTCGGCCTGCCGGACGGTGCTCTCCGTCTGCGCGGGTACGCCCTGCAGGTCCTGCCAGCACGCCGCCGTGAACCGGCGCCGCAGCTCGCTCAGGATCGGCTCGACCTTTTCGGCCCGGGTCGTCAGCGCCTGCGCCCGGGTCCGCAGTGACACCAGCCGCCGGTCGATCTCGGCGGCCCGCTCCGGCAGCCGCTCGGCCTCGGCCCGTACCGCCTCGGCATCGCGCAACACCTGGTCGGCGCGTTGCAGCGTCTCGGATACGCCGTGCCGCCCGGCGCCCTGATTGAGCTTGGTCAGCTCGGGCGCGAGGGCCGCGAGCCGCGCGGCGAGAGCATCTGCCTTGAGCCCCGAGGCCCGTACGGCATCGAGTGCGTTGCTGGCCGCGAGGAGCATCTGCCGGGCCCGCTCCACGGCGGGCGCGAGCCGGGCGAGCTGCGTCTCGGCGGTGTCGAGCAGCGGCCCGAGCCCCTGCGCGAAGCGGTCGAGCTCGCCATTGACCCGTACCAGCTCGTCCTTGGCCTTGGTCAGCTCCGCCCGCGCACGGGCGGCGGTCGAGGCCTCCAAGTCGTCCCGGTCGAGATCGTGCGCGTCGACGGCCGTGATGTACGCATGACTGACCTCGTCGATACGCCGCCCCAGCGCCGCGAAGTCCTCAACGACCTTGCGTGCCTTGGCCGAACTGTCCACTGCGGTAATCGTCTCGATCGAGATTCGCAGGTCACGCTGCGCGCTGTCCAGCTCGTAAAAAGCCGCGGCGGCCGCATCCTTGGCGGCCTGCGCGTCGGCCCTTACGCTCTCGCCCCGCCCCCCGAACCAGCGTCTCGTACCGCCCCCGCCGCCCGCGAAGGCGAAGGGAAGCGCGGCGATCAGCGGCACCGGCAGAAGCACGAGCGCGACGACATCCCGGACGGCACCCGCTTTCGTACGGCGGCGTACTTGCTGCGTGTACGGCTGCGTGCGTGTCGCCGTCACATCCCTCTCCCGTGCTGTGTCCGCCCTGCCCGGCTACATTCTCCCACCAGGTAAAGACGAACACACGGGCCGATTAGTTCGGGCTTTGCACCCTGACTTCGCCGTTGTCACTGCGTGCCCTCACCACATGCGGACTGCCGGAGTCGCGCGGCACGTCCACCGTGACGTCGCCGTTGTCGCTCTTGGCCGTCACGTTGTAGGTGGCTCGGGGCAGGTCGATGCTGATCTCACCGTTGTCACTGCTTGCCTCCACAAGCCCAGGCACACCCACAAATGCCAGCCAGACACTCCCGGTGTCGGCGCTGACGTTCACCCGCTTGGACGAGATCCCCTGACCGCGGACCTCCCCGTTCGAGCTCTCCAGATCCAGAGCACCGCTGGAGTCCTTGACGGTCACTTCACCGTTGTCGGAACGGATCTTGAGCGCAGTATCGAACCCTTCCGCAGTCACGCTTCCGTTGTCGTCCCTAACGGTCACCGCGACGCCACGCGGCACGGTCACCCGATGCCACGAGTCGCAGTCACTGGCCAAGGCGGTGCAGTGCTGCCGGAGCACCAGCCGCCCGTCCCTCATCTCCCAGGTGGACTCGGGCCCCTCCCCCAGAAACACCCACCCGTCGGCCCGCCGAGTGACCTCCACGTCCTTGACATCACCAGGCACGACCTCAAGCACGGAATTGTCGGCATCGATGGTCAGAGCGTCCCCACTGAACGCAAACGCCTTCTCCTCGGCGGGCGCATCCGTGGCCTGCGAACCACCGCATCCACTCAACGCGACCACGGCGACGACGGCCCCGCCGACGGCAAGGAAGGTGCGGGTGCGAAATGCCACGGTGATCGTTCCCCCAGGTAGTCCCACTGACGAGCCCCCACCGTACGAACGGAACCCACCCCAGGACGATGCGGCCGCCCACCGAACAGCAGGGGGGTTAACCCCACCCCACCCCCTGAGCTGCGCCCGCCAACGGCCCCTCCCACCCCCGACCAGGCAACGGGTTGGGATCCGGCCCCCTGGGCCATGTACGCTGTTGCCTCATCCACGGGTGCGTAGCTCAGGGGTAGAGCGCTGCTCTTACAAAGCAGATGTCGGCGGTTCGAAACCGTCCGCGCCCACCAGTACAAAGGCCCCCAGTCGATCATGGCTGGGGGCCTTTGGCATCCAGATCCGACGGGCGGGGTTCTGCACGAATCGCGGCCAACCAAGGGGCCATGATCTCTCTGGCCATGGCAGCTCCCGTCCAAAGCCGCTCGCTCCACCGACGTCTGCATTCGCGCCAGGGTTCGGCGCATCCAGGCTAAGGAGGACACTGGGGGTATGGCCCTACCTGAAATGCATCATTGCTCGGCCTGTTCGGACGGTGCCGCGCAGGACACAGTCGTTCACCAGGACCTCGTCGTCGGAGCACCGCTGTCCATGGAGGATCTCACCGACGCGCAGCGCCTCGACCGGTTCGCCCGCAAGTACGCTCACGACGGTTGCCAGGTCAGAGAAGTCCGGCGGGTCCCGCACGACAGCTTGAGCGGCTACGCCTGGTCTGTCCGCTTCACCGAGAGTTCGTGACGATTCGATCGCGGGGCAGTTCAGAAAAAATGCCTGCGAGGACTGGCCGGATGGACAGTTTTGGACTTCGCTGGCGGACGGCGATGCCACCGGTCTCCCCGACTTCGTAGAGGGTGGGCCGCGCTGTCGTCGGATGTGGTGCCGAGGAACCTGAGCGTCATGTCGGCCTCCCTCCGCCCTGCCCGCTGAACGAGCGTGGAATCGGACGGCTCCGCGTACGCGTACGTACGCGGAGACTGTCCGGTTCCACGCTCCTCCGAGGTCAGCCCGGTGCCATCCGGCTGAGGGGTTCCCAGGTTCGAAGCCAAGTCGGCCGAGGTGGTCCCGGTCGGCGATCACGTCGATTTCGGCGATCTTGCCCTCGGTGATCGCGAAGCTGAGCACCAGGAACAGCCGTCCGTGGGGAGCCATCGCAAGTCCGACCGTTCCGTCGACCAGCGCCAGTCCCGTGAACCGGGCCCGTCCCGCGGCGGCCATCGCGCCCGTGGCCACCCTGTGGGCGCCGAGCACCACGATCGGCTCCAGGGTGGGGCCGACCGCGCGGTCGGCTCGTAGCACCACGTCCGGGTGGAGCAGGGCGACCAGCGCCTCGAAGTCCCCGCCCCGGGTGGCGGCCAGGAACGCCTCGACGACTTGGCGCCGACAGGTCAGGTCGGGGTCCGGCACGGCGGCGCCTTCTTTGACCCGGCGGCGGGCGCGGCTCGCGAGTTGCCTGGCGGCGGGCGGGGAACGCTCGATCATCGGGCCGATCTCGTCGAAGGGCACGGAGAACATGTCGTGCAGTACGAAGGCGAGCCGCTCGGCCGGCGTCAGCGTGTCGAGCACCACCAGCAGCGCCACCCCGACCGAGTCGGCCAGCAGCGCCTCCTCCTCTGGGTCGTGTCCGTCCTCGGGGCCGACGGCCGGGTCGGGCGCCTGAGCTTCGAGGGGGTCCTCGCGCCGCGACTGGCGTGTACGCAGCATGTTCAGGCACACCCGTGACACCACCGTGGTCAACCAACCAGTGAGGTTCTCTACGCCGCTGGTGTCGGCGCGGCTCGCGCGCAGCCAGGCCGACCTGGCCGCGTTCCGTTATCTCAGGGCCTTCGTGTGGTGTGCGGGAGGTAGACGTACGCCGGACGGGACTGCTCCGGGGATGCCGTCCGAGGAGCGTCCGTGTCGATCAGGTGCACCATGACGGGCGTGCTTCCCGTCGGCCCGGCGGGAGCGGCGCGCAGTCGGTAGCGCTCGGTGCGTACGGCGTTCCGCGCGAGTGGGGCGCCGCCCTCGTACTGCCCGTACGGCATGGCGTCATTGGCGATGCGCAACTCCGTGCGGCGCCAGGCGCCCGCCGCATCGTCCCAGTGCTCCAGTACGAAGGGCTCACCGGAACCGCGCACGTCGCCCGGCTCGTACAGGAGGCTCTCCATCTGGAAAGCCAGGCGCAGGTGTCCGTACGCCCTGGTATTGCCGTTGCGCAGGGTGACCGTGAACTCCTGGGCGGCTCCGCCGCGTACGAGATCGAGCCTGCCGCCGTTGGTGGCGGCGGACATCGAGAGCAGAGTCCGTACGGGAGGAGGGGCCTCCGGAGTTCGGCTACTCGGTGAGGCGGGCGGGGTGCTCTTGGCCTTGGGCTTCGCCGTGGGACTCGGCGTCGACGGAGCGGAAGCTCCCGGGGACGTACTGTCGCTCGCCGTCGGTGAGTGCGGTGGCGCGGCGGAATCACTCACGAGGGACCCCGGACTCCTCGGCCCCGGCTCGGAGCAGGCGCTGGTCCCTTTGGCCAGCAACAGCGCTGCTGCTGCGCCGGCCATGAGCCTGCCCGTGCTGTGCATTTTTTGTTCCTCGGTGGTTGGGCCCGTCCTGCTGAGAGAGGAACGTAACAGCGCCGGGTCTCGCCGGAAGAGGACGGTGGATAACGCTTCAGCTGCGGCGATGACAGTTCGGCCACGATCCCGGCCGGCCGGGTCGCGGGCCTCGCGCGCACGCCGGAAGCGGTGGAGTCCGAGTGGTAATCAGCGCCCCACGACCGGCCGTCCGGCGTTACCGTCGTTGTATGTGCCGCAGCATCAAGACTCTCCGACCGCCCGTCCTGGAGCATGAGGCCACCGACGAGGACGTCACCGCCGCTGCCCTCCAGTACGTACGTAAAGTCTCCGGATTCCGGGCCCCCGCCGCCCACAATCGGGACGTCTTCGACCAGGCCGTCGCCGACATCGCCGAGGCCACCAGCAAGCTGCTCGCCGGGCTTGAGGTGCGCGGGGCCGCGAGAGCGAAGGCGTAGGCGACTGAAGGGTTACGGGGTTACCGGGACCCTGGCCGGGCGCCGTATCAAAAGGGCCGCCAGTGAGCCCGCTCCGAACAGGGCCAGTACCGACACCGCCGCCGCCAGCCACGTCGCGCCGAGCCACTGTCCGCCGAAGTAGCCGAGGCCCACGCTGTAGCCCGCCCAGGCCATGCCCGCCAGGGCCGACCACGGCAGGAACTCCTTCACCTTGCGGTGGGCCGCGCCCGCGCCGAGGGAGACCACCGAGCGGCCGGCCGGGGCGAAGCGGGCGATGACCACCAGGATGCCGCCGCCCCGGCCGAGTGCCGTGCCGAGACGTTCCTGCGCCGAGGTCAGGCGGCGGGAGCGGGCGATGGCGCGGTCCAGGCGTTCGCCGCCGCGCCAGGCCAGGCGGTACGCCACCAGGTCGCCCAGTACGGACGCGGTCGTCGCGCACACCATCAGGGCGAGGATGTCGGGCACCTGGTGCGCGACCTGGCCGGTGGCCCCGGCGGCCGTGGTCGAGCCTGCGGCAGCGGCTGTCGCGGCCGTGATGACCAGGACTCCGCTGGGGAGGACGGGGAGGAAGACGTCCAGGACCACGGAGAGCGCTACCACCGCGTAGATCCACGGGCTGCCGGTCAGCGCCCCCACACTTTCGAACAACGTGACTCCCCGGTTCGTGAAGAACGCCGCGACGTCGCAGGGGAGCGGCAGGGGCGGCTGTACAGCCATACAGCGTACGCCTGTCATATCGGCGGAGATCGTCAGGGGCCGCGACGAATAGCCGGGGAGCGGCGCGACCAATAGTCGGGGAGCGGCGCGACGAATAGTCAGGGAGGGGCGCGGCGAGTCGCCAGAGGGCGCGACGGACCGTCAGGGGCGCGACGACGTCAGGAGTTCGGTCGTACGTACTGCCGTCGTCGCCCGCAGCGCCGCCCGCGCCACCGCGTCCGCATCCGTCAGCGTCACCGAGTCGACGCCCGGCCTGGCGCCCGCCGCCGTCACCCAGTGCACACCCTCCGTCGGCACCCCGAAGGCGAAGCGGTGCGGGTGTGCCTCGCCCCGGTGGTCAATCAAGCGGTACGGGCGGCGAGTTACGTCCAGGCCGCCCGTCTCGTAACCGTCGACCGTGTGCGGGCGGCACTGGCCCGTCTTCAGCAGGCTCGCGAGGAGTTCGTCGGACGTACGCCGCAAATCCGGCTCCGGCAGCCGCGCCTCGACGAGTGTCGTCGCCGTGATTTCGGAGCCCGGTACGTCGGGTGACGATGCGACAAAGGCGCCGTCCACCGTCCCTACCGTCATGCGCGGACCGACCACATCCAGTACGCCCGCCTCGATCAGGGCGGTCATCTCCTCGATCCTGCGGCGCGGCGGCCCGATGGAGAGGAAGGCGTTGAGCGGCGTGTACCAGCGGTCCAGGTGGTTGCGTCGGGACGCGCCCGGCAGGCCTGCGTGGTCCACTATCCGGCGCAGTTCGTTGCGCAGGTCGCGCAGTACGTCGAGGGCGGCCTTGCGCGGGCCCGCGACATTGCCGAGCGCCGCGTGCGCCGCGTCCCGGCGGAGGTGGTGCAGGAGCCAGGCGCGGTGGTCGGCCGGGTTGTGGAAGGTGCGGCCGGTGTACGGGCGGGCGGTCAGGTTCCAGCACCAGCGTTCCTGGTGCGGGATGCCGAAGGCGTCCAGTACAGCGGCCTCTTCGGGGCTGTGGTGTGCCGTGGCGAGGAAGCGTTCGCGGAAGGCCGTGGTGGCGGTCGTGCGCAGTCGCGTGGCTTGCAGCGTCTCGTAGTAGACCGTCTCCACCTCCTTTGCCACCAGCGGCCATATCTCGGCCAGGAAGTCCGGCGGATCACCCGCGTCCGCGCGGGCCCGGAATGCCGCGATCGTGGTGGGGGTCAGGAGCAGCGGGGTGTGCCTGCCGTACGGGCCCTTGGCGTTGTCGCCGCGCGCCTGGTGCGGCACCCCGCGCCGCGACCCCGCGTAAAGGCGCGGCTCGCGGCCGGACGGATGGTAGGTGAGGGTGCCGTCGGAGCCGCGCGTGAAAGTGCCGCCCCGGCCCGATGTCAACAGCGCCATGTGATCGAAGAAGTTGAGGCCGAGGCCCCGGAGCAGGACCGGTTCGCCGGGCGCGAGGGCGGAGAGATCGAGGTCGGCGGGGTTCGCGGGTGGCAGGTGGCGCAGACCGTGGCGGGCGGCGTACGCGGTGAGGTGCGACTCCGACTTGCCCGGGTGCACCGGCAGATGGCCCTGGGCCAGTACGACCGCGCTCAGGCCGGTCAGCGTGAGGCCGTTGTCGAGCGCGAGGCTCTGCGTGCCGTCCGGGGCGTCCTGGAGGCGTACGGCCCGTGCGGAATGCACCTGAACCGTCACCGACTCGGGGGCGCCGCACACCACTTGGCGGAACACCCACTCCAGATAGCGGCCGTAGCAGGCGCGGGTGGGGTAGTCGTCGGGGCCGAGCGCCGTGTCCGTTGTCGTGGCGTTGGTACGCGTGGGTGCCGTCGCCCATTCGTACAGGCTCGGGCCCGGCCGTATCGGACCCGCGCAGTCGACGCTCTCGTCGGTGAAGAGTGTGACCTGCGAGGCGACCGTGTTCATCAGCAGGTCGGCGGGCTGCTCCGTCCGCCAGACCCGGCCCGCACCCGGCGGCGCCGGGTCGACGACATGCACCGTCAGCCGGACGTCCGGGGTCAGTGCGGGCACGGAGGCACAGAGCCTTTCGAGCACGCTGGTGCCTCGGGGACCGGCGCCCACGACAGCGAGGGCATGGCGTACTGCGGACAAAACGGTGACTCCCGGGGCGGTGGGGCGCTGGAAGCGGAGGGTCCGGCTCATCATGCCGGGGGAGAGCCGGAAGTCGTAGCCCTGTCACGGAGGATCTTCGTCCGCTGTGGGAAGGATCACGGTCCCTCTGCAAGGATCACGGTCCCTCTGTCAAGGGTCACTGTCTCTCTGTAAGGTCCCGCTCCAGTACGGCCGCGAGCCGCGCACCCGCGCCCCGGCTCCTGCCCCCATTCCCGACCAGGCTCCAGCCCCGCTTGGCCCGCGCCTGGTCCAGCCTCAGCGCCGCCGACCGTCCCCGCAGAGTCAGCGTCATCAGTTGGTTGCCGAACCACGGCCCGGACGTCTTGCGCCAGTCGATCCGCGGCGTGTCCACCCTCCCGTGCCGGGCAAGAAAGCGGCCCAGCCGCCGTCCCGTTCCGCTCCATCCGAAACGGAAACCGAGGCGTATGGAGCGGGGAATTCTGTTGTGCACAGGGGAGCAGGTCAGTTGGAGCACCCGCGCTGCCGGTCCCGCCTCCACGCGGCCGTCGAGCCAGGTCGGCTCGGCGACGTACGCATGGTGCACATCGCCCGAAAGCACGCAGATGGTGGCCGGGGCAGCGGGGCCGGAACCGGCCTTCTCTATAAGCCCGGTGAGCCACTCGAAGGACGCCGGAAAAGCCGCCCAGTGCTCCAGGTCCGACCTGCGGCGCAGGTCCTCGCCGAAACGTTCCCACTGCGCGCCGCGTTCGCCCCGGCACAGTGCGGCATTCCACCCCTCCGCGTCATGGATGAGCGGCGGCAGCAGCCACGGCAGGGAGGTGCCGATGAGGAGGTGGTCGTACGATCCCGGGTCCTCCAGCGCCTGATCGTGCACCCACTGCGCCTCGGCGTCGTGGAGCATCGCCCGATTGCCCTCGTCCAGGACACGGGCCGCGCGCGTGTCGACCATGAGGAGCCGTACCCGGCCGAAGTCGCGGCGGTAGCTCCAGCGCGCGCACGCCGGGTCGGCGTCGGCCTGCGCCGAGAAGCGGCGGAGGGCGTCCGTTCCGTCGGGGGTGGACCGTACGGCCGCGTACAGCTCGTCCGCCGCCAGCTCGGCGGGGGAGAGATTGCCCAGGTGCTGATAGACCCAGTACGACATCAGGCCGCTGAGCACCCGCTCCCGCCACCAGGGCGTGGCGCGCATCTCGGCCAGCCATGACGCACTGGTGTTCCAGTCGTCGATCACATCGTGGTCGTCGAAGATCATGCAGCTGGGGACGGTGGACAGCAGCCAGCGGACCTCGGGGTCGAGCCACGACTCGTAATAGAGCCGGGTGTACTCCTCGTAGTCCGCGACCTCCGCGCCAATGGGGTCTCCCCTGCTCGAGCGAAGCCGAGAGCTTGGGGAAGGCTCCCGCAGATCCCGCCGCGCGGCCAGCCAGCGCCGCGTCGCCTTCGACGTCTCGTCGGCGTACACCTGGTCGCCCAGCAGGATCAGTACGTCCGGACGCACCGCCGTCGGGTCGGCGGCGAGGCCTGCGGCGAGCGTGTCCAGGGCGTCGGGGCCGACGGGGTCCCTCTCGCCGGCGGGCGGTGCGGTCCACCGGCAGGAGCCGAAGGAGACACGCACCTCCGCCGCAGGTATCGAGGGTGTACGGATGGTGCTCGGGGGGAAGCGGGAGTCTTCGAGCGGCCACACCCGGCGCCCGTCGAGGAGCACCTCGTACGCCGTCTCGGAGCCCGGGCGCAGCCCCGTCACCGTGACCAGCGCGTAGTGGTGGCCCTCGATGTGGAACGTACGGGACGAGCCGCCCGCGCCGCCCTCCTCGCACCGCACCTCCGCCGTACAGGGCCGGTCCGCCTCGACCCATACGGTCGCGGCGTCACCGGCCTCGCGGTCGACGTGCCGCAGCAGTGGTCCCAGGCGCAGCCCTGCTGCCATTGCAATGTCCCCTCCGTCGTCCCGCACGTACGGTACGGAACGACGGAGGAGATCGGCTAGGTTCCGCTACACCCAGGTGTCAGCAGCCGTTGAGGACGGACTGCAGGGCGGACTTCTCGGCGGAGTCCATGCTGAGGCCCCAGTACTGCTTCACGTGGACCCACATCCGGGCGTAGTAGCAGCGGTAGGACGTCAGCGGCGGCAGCCACTCGGCCGGGTCGAGGTCGCTCTTGGCCTGGTTGACGTTGTCGGTGACGGCGATGAGCTGCGGGCGGGTGAGGTCGTTGGCGAATTGCTGGCGCTTGGAGGTGGTCCAGGAGTTGGCGCCGGAGCGCCAGGCCTCGGCGAGTGCGACGACGTGGTCGATGTCGAGGTCGGAGGCGGCGGTCCAGGTGGCGCCGTCGTACTCGGAGTACCAGCTGCCGCTGACGGCCGCGCAGGAGGAGTCCTGGACGACGTTCACGCCGTCGCGCTTGAGGACGGTCTCGCGGGTGTTGCACGTGCCGGACACCGTGCTCCAGTGCGGGAAGAGGTCACGGCTGTAGCCGCTGGAGGAACCTTCCGCCTTGGGGGTCACCGTGGCCAGGTACGAGCGGGCGGCGGAGGCGCTGATGGGGGTCGGCGGGGCCGCCTGGGCGGCCGGGGCGGTGGCCAGAAGGCCGGTGAAGGTCATGGCGACGGACGCGAAGAGCACGGCTATTCGACGCGCGTAGACACCTGACATGCGAACTCCCTTGATGTGGGGGGCCTTGGCCGGACTGCCCCTGTTGGGGCCCGGCCATCGTGGCGGCGCCAGGTTTCCTGGGGATGGGCGCCAGGTAACAGGGTGGCGACATGAGCACGTCACATCAAGTGTTCTGACGTCCCGACACGGTTCCCCCACCGCCCTAGAGTTGGGCCGTGCCCGCCCTGCCTGTACGCCCTCTCGCCGCCGACCAGGTTCTACTGCCCGTCAACTTCACCCTGGGCGCCGTCCTTGCCGTGCTGCTCGCCGTCGCCGTGACAGTGGTCGCGTTCGCCCGCCTCTCCGAGGACGGAAGCCGCGGCAGCCGGTCCCGCGCCGTTGCAGTCGCGGGCCTGCGCGCCGCCGTCCAGCTCGTCGCCGTGGCCCTCCTGATCGGGTGGGTCGTACGGTCCGGGTGGCTGCTGCTCGCGTTCCTGACGCTGATGTACGCCGTCGCCGTACGCACCGCAGGGCGCCGTATCACCGACAACGCGACCTGGTGGTGGGCCGCCCTGCCGATCGGCGCGGGCGTCGCCCCCGTTGTCGCGGCGCTCCTGCTGACCGGGCTCGTACCGCCCGACGGCATCGCGCTCGTCCCCGTGACCGGCATCCTCATCGGCGGCGCGCTCACCGCGACGGTGCTGGGCGGACGCCGGGCACTCGACGAGCTGGCGACGCGCCACGGGGAGGTGGAGGCGGGGATGGCGATCGGCCTGCTGGACCGCGAGGCCCGGCTGGAGATCGCCCGCCCCGCCGCGTCGGACGCGCTGCTGCCGGGCCTCGACCAGACCAGGACGGTGGGCCTGGTCACCCTGCCGGGCGCGTTCGTCGGCATGCTGCTGGGCGGGGCGTCGCCGATGCTCGCCGGGATTGTGCAGCTGTTCGTGCTGGTCGCGCTGCTCGCGGTTCAGGCGGTGGCGGTCGCTGTGGTGCTGGAGCTGGTGGCGCGGGGGCGGCTGTACCGGTCGCGTACCCTGTACGGAGCAGAAGGGGAGTAGCTCTTCGCCGGACCGTCGACATACTGCTGAGCACGCCTCAGCCGGCGCCCGGAGGCGGACATGATTTCGGGCCCTACGGTCCTTTCAGTCCGCCAGCGAGACCTTCGGCCGCAGTGTTGTTGTCTTTTACGACGCTGCCGTGCCGAAGCGACCCCTGATCACGATCATGCAGGTCTCGTCACTCGGTACGGGCAGCCCGACCGATTGAGGACCCCAGCCCCATGATCAGTTTTACCGTCATGGCGATCACCTTCGGCACCGTCTTCCTCGCCGAACTCCCTGACAAGACCGCTCTGGCCGGTCTCGTGCTCGGCACCCGTTACCGCGCCTCGTACGTCTTCGCGGGCGTCGCCGCTGCCTTCGCACTGCATGTGGCGCTGGCCATTGCGGCGGGCAGCGTACTGACGCTGCTGCCGCACCGGCTTGTGCAGGCGGTCGTCGGCGTCCTGTTCCTCGCGGGCGCGCTGGTACTGCTCTTCAAGAAGGACGACGGCGAGGAGGAGGTCAAGGCCCCCGCCGACCAGTCCTTCTGGAAGGTGTCGGGCGCGGGCTTCATGCTGATCCTGGTCGCGGAGTTCGGCGACCTCACCCAGATCATGACGGCGACCCTGGCCGCGCGTTACGACAACCCGCTTTCGGTGGGCTTCGGCGCGGTGCTCGCGCTTTGGGCGGTGGCGGGAATCGGGATCGTGGGCGGACGCACGCTGATGAAGTACGTGCCGCTGCGGCTGATCACAAAGGTGGCGGCGGGGCTGATGCTGGCGCTGGCGGGGCTCAGTCTGTACGAGGCGGCTGCGGGCTGACGGGTGCGGTGCGGTGCGGGGTGCGGGTGCGTTGAGTGGTGCGGGTTGCCTGCGGCGCAGTTCCCCTACCCGGCCCTTCCCGGCTGTGACATGTGCGGCTGCCGCCGCGTGGGGGCAGGCCCCGGGCCCCCGGAATCTGCTCCGCCCCCCGGCCCGTCACTCCGCCCCGCGCGCCACATGCAGCCGCACTGTCCCGTCCGGCAGCGCCTCCACCCGTACCTGCGTCAGGTCGTCGACGTGCACAGTCGGGTTGTGCGCGCCCGCGCGCGGGCCCACGCCCACCACGCGCATACCGGCCGCCTTGCCGGCCGCGATGCCCGCCTCCGAGTCCTCGAAGACGACGCAGTCCGCCGGGTCGTGGCCCAGTTCCGCCGCGCCCTTCAGGAAGCCCTCCGGATCCGGCTTGCTCGCGCCCACCATCTCCGCCGTGACCCGCTCCCGCGGTATCGGCAGGCCCGCAGCCGTCATGCGTGCCTGGGCCAGCGCCTCGTCCGCCGACGTCACCAGGGCGTAAGAGAGGCCGGTCAGGGAGGTCATGAACGCCGGGGCGCCGGCGATCGGTACGACGCCGTCGACGTCGGAGGTCTCCTGGGCCAGGAGCTCGCGGTTGTCGGCGTAGTTCTGCTCGACGGGGCGCTCCGGCAGCAGGACGGCCATGGTCGCGTACCCCTGGCGGCCGTGTACGACCTTGAGGGCCTCCTCAGGGTCCAGACCGTGCGCCTCGGCCCATCGCCGCCACACGCGCTCGACCACCGCGTCGGAGTTGACGAGCGTGCCGTCCATGTCCAGGAGGAGCGCGTGGGCGTTCAGAACGGTGGTGGCCGGCATCGGCGTACTCCAGAGCGCAGGAGAAAGAGAACAAGCGGCCCCGCCCGCCGGTCAGGGAATACGGGCGGAGGCCACTTTGTTCCATCACTATACAAAACGAGGGAGCCGGCGCCACCCCGCCCCCCTCACAGTCGGCGGTCAGGGCTCTTCGGTCTGTGCCTCAAGGGCGCGGCGCGTGTTCGGCCCGTACGTGCCCTCGGGGTCGCCCTCGACGGACATGTACGACTGGAACGTCCGTACGGAGTCCTCCACGCGTTCGCTGAAGTGACCGTTTTCCGGGCCGCTGTACAGCCGGATCTGGCTCAGCCTGTCCTGCAGTTCCACGACTTCCGGCCCTCTGTCGCCCCTGCTCAGCGTGACGCCGCTCGTTTCCGGCTCTTCCTCCACCGCGCCAGTGGCCCGCGCAGTGGAAGGCGTCGCCGACGGGGTCGCAGTGACCGGCCGCGATGAGCTGGGGCTGGGGCCGGCGCTCGCGGTGAGAGAGGCGGAGGGGGAGGGGGTTGCCGAAGGGGACGTCGAAGTCGAGGCCGAGGCCGACGGGGACTTCGATTCCGCCGCGGACTCCGAGGCGGACCGCTCCGGGCCGTCGCTCGCGCTCGGCGCGCTCGTCACCGTGTCCGGCAACGCCCGCTCCTCCTCCTCGACCCCGGTGAACACCCCGCCCGCAAAGGCCGCCGTGCCCACCACGGCCACCGCCGCCGTGCCCACCGCGAGCCACAGCGCGGCGGGACGCCTCCGCTGCCGTGGATGTCCGGACGGCTCCTCGAAGGGGGAGGGAAAGGCGAAGGGGTCGTTCGCGGGGTCGTTCACGGCGTCCATCGCCGCCGTGCCGTCGGGCTCAGCCCCCGAACCGCTCACCACGCCCAGCGGCATCGTCACAGCCGCATCCCCGTCGAGGTACGCCACCACCGGCCTCGGCGGCGCCTCGCCCGGCGCGGGCTCCTCCAGCGTGACGTACGGGCGTATCCGGAGCGGATTGAAGTCCTCCGCCGCGGCCACTTGGGCCGTCCGCTCCGCCCTCACCGCCTCCGCCGTCCGCTCGGCGCACTCGCAGCCGGGTCTGCCGTCGTCCGACGTCGACCCCCTGTCCGTACCGCACTCAGGACATATGTGTCCGTTCACCGTGGGTCCCCTCCCTCGAACTGCCAGCGATTATGCAGACCCGCCGACGGGATTCCCACCGGCCCCACCCGTCGCCGCAGACTCGGCAGGCCATATCGGCCCATAACAATCACCATGGAACGTAGGTGCAGGGACGTCCCCAGGGACCGAGGAGAAGTCCATGGCTCACCAAGCGAGCGGACCCCCGGCGGTGGCCCCGGGCGCCGGTCCGGGGCCCGGTCCCGAAGCGGGCCCGGGCGACAGCCGACGGACCGTCCTCGTCGCCATCGGCGCGCTGCTGCTCGGTATGTTGCTCGCCGCCCTCGACCAGACCATCGTCTCGACCGCTCTGCCGACGATCGTCAGCGAACTCGGCGGCATGGAGCACCTGTCCTGGGTCGTCACGGCGTACATGCTCGCCGCGACCGCCGGAACCCCACTGTGGGGCAAACTCGGTGACCAGTACGGCCGCAAGAAGCTCTTCCAGGGCGCGATCGTCATCTTCCTGATCGGCTCCGTGCTGTGCGGTGTCGCGCAGAACATGCCGCAGCTCATCGCCTTCCGCGCGCTCCAGGGACTGGGCGGCGGCGGCCTGATGGTGCTGTCGATGGCGATCGTCGGCGACCTGGTGCCGCCCCGCGAACGCGGCAGGTACCAGGGCCTGTTCGGCGCGGTCTTCGGCGCGACCAGCGTCCTCGGGCCGCTGCTCGGCGGCCTCTTCACCGAGCACCTCAGCTGGCGCTGGGTCTTCTACATCAACATCCCCGTCGGCATCGTCGCGCTGCTCGTGATCGCCGCCGTACTGCACATCCCGGTCCGCACGACCCGGCACACCATCGACTACCTCGGCACCACCCTCATCGCGTCCGTCGCCGTCTGCCTCGTCCTGGTCGCGTCCCTCGGCGGCACCACCTGGGCCTGGGGCTCGGCGCAGATCGCCGGGCTCGCGGCCCTCGGCGCCGTACTGCTCGCCTGGTTCGTCTCCGTGGAGCGCAAGGCCGCCGAGCCCGTCCTGCCGCTGAAGCTCTTCCGCATCAGGACGTTCACGCTCGTCGCGGTCATCAGCTTCGTCGTCGGCTTCGCGATGTTCGGCGCGATGACCTACCTTCCGACGTTCCTGCAGGTCGTGCAGGGCGTCACGCCCACCATGTCCGGCGTGCACATGCTGCCGATGGTGCTCGGCATGCTGATCACCTCGACCGCGTCCGGCCAGATCGTCAGCCGTACGGGCCGCTGGAAGGTCTTCCCGATCACCGGTACGGCCGTCACCGCCCTCGGCCTGCTCCTCCTCCACCAGCTGTCCGCGACCAGCGGCGACTGGGCGATGAGCGCCTACTTCTTCGTCTTCGGCGCCGGGCTCGGCCTGGTCATGCAGGTACTGGTGCTGGTCGCCCAGAATGCCGTCAGTTACGCCGACTTGGGCGTCGCCACCTCCGGCGCGACGTTCTTCCGCTCCATCGGCGCGTCCTTCGGCGTGGCCATTTTCGGCACCGTCTTCACCAACAGGCTGGTCGACAAACTCGATCATGCCCTGGAGGGACAGCAACTGCCGCCCGGCATCGGCCCCGACCAGGTCGCGGCCGACCCGCGCGACATCGCCCAGCTCCCGCCCGACCTCCAGCCGCCGGTCCTGGACGCGTACTCCACATCCATCACGGACGTCTTCCTGTACGCCGCCCCTGTCGTCCTGGTCGCCTTCGTCGTCGCCTGGTTCCTCAGGGAGGACAAGCTGCGCGGCTCGGTGACCGCGCCGGACGCCGGACAGACACTGGCATCCAACCCGGTCGAGCGTTCCTCGTACGACGAATGCGCACGCGCCCTCTCGGTGCTGGCCACCAGGGAGGGGCGCCGCAGGGTCTACGAGAAAATCACCGCTGAGGCGGGCTACGACCTGCTGCCCGCGGCCAGCTGGCTGCTGCTGCGCATCAAACGCGAGGGCGCGGTCGAACCCGCCTTCCTCGCGGACGTCACCCCGGTCCCTCTGCGGGTCATCACCGACGCGTCCCGCCAGGTCGAGGAGCGTGGCCTCGCCCGCCGCGAGGGTCTGCAACTGCTGCTGACCGACGAGGGGATGGAGGTCGCGGGGAAGCTCGCCCAGGCCCGCGAGGAGTCGCTGTCGCAGATGCTCGGCGACTGGTGGGGGCCCGACCGGCCGACCGATCTGGTCAAGCTGGTCGAGGAGCTGAACGCCGAGGTGAGCGGCACCGACGCGGACCGGCCGTACAGCCCGGGCCCCAAGAGGGACCACTCGATCTGACGGACTACGAGGCGGTCCGGCCCACTGACAGGGCCCACTTACAGGGTCCGCTTACAGGGTCTTGGCGAACCAGTGCTCGGCGTACTGCCCGTCGTTGAAGGCCGGGACTTCCTCGTATCCGTGCCCGGCGTACAACGCACGCGCCTCGACCAGGTCGTTCCTGGTGTCCAGCCGGATCTCCTTGACGCCCAAGTCGCGGGCAGCCGCCTCGATAGCGGCCAGCAGGAGCCCACCGCCGCCGCTGCCGCGGAAGGCGGGGCGTACGTACACACGCGTCAGCTCGGCGGTGTCCGCGTCGACCACGCGCAGACCGGCACAGGCGGCGGCCGTGCCCTCGTACCGGCCGACGACGAACGCGCCCGTGGGGTGCAGGAGCCGCTCGACGCCGTCGTCGGTGAGCCCTTCGTCGATCTCCTGGGCGGTCGCCGGGCGCCCCCAGTAACGGCTGGCCACCTCGTCGTAGTAGTCGCGGCGCAGCGCGGTCGCGTCAGGGGTGTCGTAACGCTCGGCGGCGATGCTCCAGTTCATGATCACCTCTGTACCCGAGGAGTGCGCTGTTTGGCGACCGATTTTGCGGCTACACGAGGTGTGACAAGCCATTCGAAAACCGACAACCGGGAAGGCAGCCAGCCATGTCAACAGTCTGGATCATCGCCCTGATCGCGGTGGTCGTCCTCGTCGTTGCCGCCGCCGCAGTCATCGTCTTCCGACAGCGCAGGGGCGGCGGCGGGCACGGGCTGAAGCGGCGGTTCGGTCCCGAGTACGACAGGGTCGTGGCCCGCCATGACGGCGACACGAAGGCGGCGGAGCGGGAGCTGAGCGAGCGCGTCGAGCGGCACGGGTCGCTCGAACCGCGGCCGCTCACACCCGAGACGCGTGAGCAGTACGTGGCCCACTGGGCCGGAATCCAGGAGGAGTTCGTCGACTCTCCGCAGCGCGCAGTCGCCGAGGCCGACCGGCTGCTGGCGCGGCTCGCGGCCGACCGGGGGTTCCCGGACGGCAGCCAGTACGACGAACAGGTCGCCGCACTCTCCGTGCACCACCCGGAGCACGTGGGCGGCTACCGCGAGGTGCACCTCGCGGCGCACGGCGAGGGCAGTACGGAACAGATGCGTGCGGCCATGATCGAAGCGCGGGAGCTCTTCGAGGACCTGGTCACCGCCAAGCCTGCCGACAGCGGCAAGCACCGCCCGCAGCACGCCTCGCACGACAGGACCCGCGTGGGCCGCACCCGCGCCGCCCCGTGGTTCGCGGGCTCGGGCGGCCGGCACCACCACCATGCGAAGGGGAGCGGGGCCTGATGACATACGAAGCCGAACACGAAACCGGACGCGAGGCCGTGATCGCGCCGGAGACCGTGACCGGACCGAAGACCGGCACGGAGCCCGCCCCGAACCGGCTGCTCGCCCAGGGTGAGCGCGACAAACTGACCCTGCGTCTCCAGCAGGCCGTCAACACCTTCGTGGACGGCCCGAGGCGCGCGGTCGAAGAGGCCGACAGCATCCTGGAGGAGACCACCCGCAGGCTCACCGAGAGCGTCGACGAACGGCGCCGCTCCCTCCGTACGACCTGGGCGGGCGAAGACCGCCAGGCCGAGACGGAGGATCTGCGGATCGCCCTGCGCACCTACCGCGAGGTGACGGAACGCCTGCTGCGGATCTGACGAGGCAAGACTGGGACGTAAGACGTAAGGACGTAAGGAGTGGCAAGGAGGCCCCTGCAGGTCCTCAGGAAGGTCTCAGGAAGGTCCTCAGGTAGGTCCTCGGAAAGGCTCTCAGGCCTTCTTCGGGGCGGCCTGCTGGACCACCTCGAACGACCACAGCGTGGAACCGGAGGCGGCGGGCTTGGGACGCTCGCCGCCTTCACCGCTGCCGCCCTGCCCACCGCCCTGGCCGCCCCCCTGGTGGGCGGCCTTCATCGGCCCCTCCATCCACGCCTGGAACGAAGCCTCGTCCGCCCACCTGGTGTAGACGAGGTACTGCTCGGTGCCCTCGACGGGCCGCAGCAGTTCGAACCACTCGAAGCCGTCGGAGTTCTCCACCGACCCGGCCCGGGAAGCGAAGCGCTTCTCCAGAACCTCTCGCTGTTCGGCCGGCACGGTCAGCACATTGATCTTCACAACGCTCATGCCTCTCATCCTGCCGTACATGCGCGAACGGGTGCTCCAACTCCTCCCCCTGTGATCCATGTCGCGCTCCCCATACGGAACCGGGCAAGGTGTGCACCAGCGCTCTTCGGAAAAAAACTGGATGACGGTCAGGCGAAGACCGGGTTGCCTGCGTCTTCTGCTCAGGGCAGTGCGAGCTCTACGCACCCACGGGAAGGGTGCCGGGGACGGCTTGGAGGGTCGGCGCGAGTGGCGAAGGCGGAGCAGGGGCGGCCGGGCGGTGCGGTCGGCGCCATCGGGGTGGGCGCCAGAGTCGGAGCGGCGCGGATCGCCCTCTGGGCCGTCGTAGCCGTCCTGGGAGTCCGGCAGATCGCGACGGTGCTGCGGACGCCGCCCGGGGAGCGCCTCACCGATCTGGAGACCTGGATCGGCGAGCGCGGCGTTCTGCGCGTGACGGGCTCGCTCTACGAAACCGACCGGTTCACCGGCACACCCTTCGCCGGGCTCGTCCTCAAGCCGCTTGCCCGTTCGGCCGAGCAGAGCCTGGGCGTCGCCTGGACTTTCGGAACGCTGCTCCTCGTCGCCGCCCTGGGTGTGGCAGCCGCCCGTGCGCTGCCCGGCCCCGTCTCGCGGCGCACGGCGCTGCTGGCCGCGCCCGTCGCCATCAGCCTGCTGATGCTGTCGCTGCCCGTCCGCAATACGCTCCACCTCGGCCAGACCAGCATCATCCCGGTGCTCCTGGTCCTCCTCGGCTGCTTCCAGGCGCGCGGGGAACGCAATTCAGGCATGCTCATCGGCATTGCAGCGGCCCTGCAGCCCGCCGTGCTCCTGTTCGCGCCGCTGCTGTGGCTGACAGGGCGAAGACGCACCGCGCTCAACACGGCGACCACGTTCGCCGCCTGTACGGCGCTGGCGTGGGCGGCGATGCCGCAGGACTCGTGGACGTACTGGGTGCACCATGTCGTGGGCGCCGGGCTCGGCGGGAACCCCGGCACCCTCGCCAACCAGTCGGTGCACGGCGCCCTGCTCCGGCTCGGCCTGTCGGGCCCGCTGGAGATCGCGCTGTTCCTGCTGCTGGCCACGGCCGTCGTCGTAGTCGGACTGCGGCGTGCGGTGCGGTACGCCAAGGACGGGCAGTTGCTGCTCGCCGTCGCGCTGACCGGCTGTGTCGCCGTCGCCGTGTCGCCGACGGCCTGGCAGCACCAGCTGCTGTGGGTGCTGCTCGCGGTGGCCGGCCGGGTCGGCAAGCGGGCATCGGACCGGATGGTGTGGCCCGCGGCCGTCGTCCTGGTGATGTCCCTGCCGGGCGAGATGTTGCTGCCCAACATGACGGTGCTCCACCCGCTCCGCGACAATGCGCTGCTGGTGGCGGCCCTCGCGGCGGCCTGCGCGGTCCCCTTCACGTCCAGGACGTCGCCGTACTGGCAGACCCCTGTCCCCACCGACTACGCGAAACCCGTACCGGGCCGCTGGAGCTGGGTGCCGCTGGTCCCGTTCTGGCGCCGGGTCCTCAGCCGCCCCAGCCTCCTCCTCGAACTGCTGCTGATCCGCGTCGGCTACTCCGTCTACTCACATGTGCGCGTCGCCGCGAACGGCGGCCGCGCCGACGCCGAGGAGCACGCACGGCAGATCCTCTCGATGGAGCAGTTCCTGCACATCGACATCGAGCACTGGGCCAACCAGGTGGTCGTCGAGGTCCGCTGGCTCGAAGTCCTCCTCAGCTTCCACTACACGTCGTTCCACTTCCTGGTGCCGCTGGTGATCCTCGGCCTGCTGTACGTCCGCAGCCCCGCCGACTACCGCTGGGCCCGCACCTCGCTCGCCCTCGCGACGGTGATCGCGCTGATCGGCTTCTGGCTCTACCCGCTCGCGCCGCCCCGCCTGATGCCGGGCCTCGGTTACGTCGACACGGTGCACGGGCCGCAGGACTTCGCCAATCCGGAGTACGGCGCGATGACGGCGGTGACCAACCAGTACGCGGCGATGCCCTCACTGCACTTCGGCTGGTCGCTGTGGTGCGGGGTGATCGTGGTGCTGCTCGCACCGAAGCTGTGGATGAAGCTGCTGGTGATGCTCCACCCGCTGCTCACGCTCTGCGCGATCGTCGCCACCGCCAACCACTGGGTGCTGGATGCGGTGGGCGGGGCGGCGGTGGTGGCCGCGGGCTTCTGGCTGACGTACGCGCTGGCGGGCCCGCGCGGCCTGGTTCTGTCTTGTCAGGGAGGTCAGCCCGGTTCTGCGGAAGCCCCGGTCCCCATCGCGGAAATGTGCGGCGGCACGGAAGTCCCGGCCGGGAGCGCGGGATCGGGCTGCGGTACGTCGAAGTAGCTGCACACGGGGACCACCCCGGCCCACAGCCCCAACTCGCCGTCGGGCCCGTCCCCGTCCTCCGGCGGGCCCGCCACGATCTTGACGGACGCCTCGTCGAGCGGCAGCGCAAGCAGTGAAGTCATTTCTCCACCGATTCAGTCGAGCTGACCTGGCAACTCGACTCTTTCAGTTGAACGGCGGATGACTCAAGAGATGGGGGCGAGGCATGTTGCGGCCTCGCCCCCGAGGCGGATCGTCGCGTTCAGCCAGGATCCACCGGAGCGTCGTAGATCACCACTTGAGGGGTCCCGGCGAGAGGTGGGGGCGGAGCGTAGGGGGATGAGCCCCCACCTCCCATGTCCGGGGTCGGCCGGAAGGGTCCGGCCCCGTTCAGGGGTGGCTGACCTGGAGTTCCTTGATGCCGTTGAGCCAGGCCGAGCGCAGCCTGCGCGGGTCGCCCGCGAGTCGCAGGTCCGGCAGGGCGTCCGCGATCGCGTTGAAGATGAGGTTGATCTCCAGTACGGCCAGCGACTTTCCGAGGCAGAAGTGCGGTCCGCCGCCGCCGAAGCCGAGATGCGGGTTGGGGTCGCGGGTGATGTCGAAGGCCTCGGGATCGGTGAACACCTCGGGGTCGTTGTTCGCCGAGGAGTAGAAGAGGCCGACGCGGTCGCCCTTCTTGATGTCCTGACCGCCGAGTTCCAGGTCCTGGGTGGCCGTCCGCTGGAAGGAGACCACCGGCGTCGCCCAGCGCACGATCTCCTCGGCCGCCGTCTCGGGACGCTCCCGCTTGTAGAGCTCCCACTGCTCGGGATGCGTCAGGAAGGCGTGCATGCCGTGGCTGATCGCATTGCGCGTCGTCTCGTTGCCGGCCACCGCCAGCAGGATGACGAAGAAGCCGAACTCGTCGGAGGCCAGGTTCCCTTCACCCTCCGCCGCGACCAGCGCGGACACGATGTCCTTGGCCGGGCACTCCTTGCGGGCGGCCGCGAGGTTCATCGAGTACGAGACGATCTCCATGGCCGCCTCGGTGCCGACCTCTTCGGTGATGGCGTACTCCGGATCGTCGTACGCCGCCATCTTGTTGGACCAGTCGAAGATCTTGATCCGGTCCTCCTGCGGTACGCCGATGAGTTCGGCGATGGCCTGGAGGGGGAGTTCGACCGCGATGTTGGTGACGAAGTCGAAGGAGCCGTCGGACGAGGCGTTCGAGATCGCCGTGTCGACTATTGAGCGCGCGCGGTTGCGCAGGGCGTCTTCGAGGGAACGTATGGCGCGCGGCGTGAAGCCGCGTTGGACGATCTGACGGACCCTCGTGTGCTCCGGCGGGTCCATGTTGAGCATGATGAGCTTCTGGACCTCGATCTGGTCGCGGCTGATCGTCTCGTTGAATCGGATGACCGCGGTGTTGGTGTTCGAGGAGAAGAGTTCCGGGTGCGTGGATACGTACTTGACGTCCGCGTGCCGCGTCACCGCCCAGTAGCCCTCGTCGTCGAAGCCGGAGATGCCGGGCGGCTGCGCGCACCACCACACCGGGGCGGTCTGCCGCATCCGCGCGAACTCCGGATGCGGTACGCGGTCTTGGAGCAGGTCTGGGTCGGTGAAGTCGAACCCTTCGGGCAGCGCAGGGCAGTGCATCGGCAGCTCCATGTCTGTCTGACGGCCCATCAGAAGTTGCCCGGAATGTAGTAACGAGTTCTACAAGTGGCAAGGGTCGCGGCTCCATCTGTTGCGTGTGGAGAGCGTGTACAAGCCGTGCAAGACCCTTGCGCTGCCGGGTGCCACTCATGAGACTGCTGAGAGAACTAGAACGCGTACTAGTTCGAAGCCTGCCGTGGGCGCCGGGACGTCCTACGGGTTAGGAGAGGACGAGCTCATGGCCGCGGAACCCGTCATCGTCGAAGCCGTACGCACCCCCATCGGCAAGCGCGGAGGCGCGCTCGCCAACCTCCACCCGGCCTATCTGCTGGGCGAGACCTACCGCGAACTCCTCGGCCGTACCGGCATACACGCCGACTGCGTCGAGCAGATCGTCGGCGGTACGGTCACCCACG
Organism: Streptomyces spiramyceticus; assembly: GCF_028807635.1. Classification (NCBI taxonomy): domain Bacteria; kingdom Bacillati; phylum Actinomycetota; class Actinomycetes; order Kitasatosporales; family Streptomycetaceae; genus Streptomyces; species Streptomyces spiramyceticus. Next base: position 1,551,716 of record NZ_JARBAX010000001.1, on the reverse strand, counting down.
CCGGCGAGCAGTCCATGAACCCGGCGCGCAATGCCTGGCTCGCGGTCGGGCTGCCGTACGAGACCGCCGCGACCACCGTGGACTGCCAGTGCGGCTCGTCCCAGCAGGCCAGTCACATGGTGGCCAACATGATCGCCGCCGGGGTCGTCGACGTGGGCATCAGCTGCGGCGTCGAGGCCATGTCTCGGGTTCCGCTGGGATCGGGGTCCAAGCACGGGCCCGGGAAGCCGTGGCCGGACGAGTGGAATGTCGACCTGCCCAATCAGTTCGAGGCTGCCGAGCGGATCGCCCGTAACCGAGGGCTGACACGCGAGAACGTCGACTCGCTCGGACTCATCTCGCAGGAACGGGCCGCGACCGCCTGGGCCGAGGAGCGCTTCAAGCGCGAGACCTTCGCCGTACAGGTGCCGACCACCGAGGAGGAACAGGCGGCAGGGCAGGGCATGTGGCGGCTCGTCGACCGCGACGAGGGGCTGCGCGACACGTCGATGGAGGCGCTGGCGGGGCTGAAACCAGTGATGCCGACCGCGGTTCACACGGCCGGCAACTCTTCGCAGATATCGGACGGCGCGAGCGCCATCATGTGGGCGTCCAAGCGGATGGCGCGGGCGCTCAAGCTCAAGCCGCGCGCCCGCATCGTCGCCCAGGCGCTGGTCGGCGCGGACCCGCACTTCCACCTCGACGGGCCGATCGACGCGACCCGGGCGGTGCTCGGCAAAGCGGGCATGTCGCTCAAGGACATCGATCTCGTCGAGATCAACGAGGCTTTCGCCTCAGTGGTGCTGAGCTGGGCTCAGGTCTTCGAGCAGGACCTGGAGAAGGTGAACGTCAACGGCGGGGCGATCGCGCTCGGCCACCCGGTGGGGGCGACCGGCGCTCGGCTGATTGCCACCGCCCTGCACGAACTGGAGCGGCGCGACAAGGAGTTCGCGCTCATCACCATGTGCGCGGGCGGTGCGCTCGCGACGGGGACGATCATTCAGCGGCTGTAGCGGGGGTGGCCGGCCGGGGGTGGCTAGCCGGGGGGGGGCTGGCCGATTGGCTCAGTACCAGCCGTTGGACTGCCAGAAGCCCCAGGCCTCGCACGGGCTGCCGTAGCGCTCGTTCATGTAGTCCAGGCCCCACTTGATCTGGGTGGCCGGGTTGGTCTTCCAGTCGGCGCCCGCGGACGACATCTTGGAGGCGGGCAGCGCCTGGACCAGGCCGTAGGCGCCGGACGAGGCGTTGCTGGCCTGCGGGTTCCAGCCGCTCTCGTGCGAAACGATCTTGTCGAAGCACTGGTACTGCGCGTTGTCCGGGATCATCTTCTTCGCGATCGACTGCGGGGTCGCGGCTGCGGCCTCGGAGGAGCCGGCTCCACCCATCACCACGCCCACGGAACCGAGGAGCGCGGCGGCGCCGACGGCAACGGACTTCTGGCGGGCGGAGAGGCGGCTGGCGAAGGAGAAGGACACGTGGATGCCTAACGTCGGGAACAAGGGATGTCGCGGCGCGGGCCGTTGCGGCCGGTGGCGCTGCGCTCGGCGACTGCTCCAATGAAGCAGGCCTGAGAGCCCGCTGCAATCACCCTGCTTACTAGCAGAACCGGCAAATTGGGCATAACGGCCTATGGGTGCGCTAGCGCCTGTCTGTGCAGGTCAGATGGGTGCGACGGGGTCCCTTGAGGGGTCCGTGCGCCTACTACCCGGGCTAGTTGAGGACCAAGGTCCTGTGGGCCCTCTCACCGCCCGGGACCGTCAAATGTGACCTGCGCCTCGAAGGCCGCACGGCGCGTTGCCCGGCGCAGTGCCTTGAGGAGCGTCGTGCCGAGCGTGAGCGTCAGTACGACGGTGAGCGTGGCCCGGCCCAGGTCCCAGCCCAGCGAAGTGGCCATGCAGTACGCGAGGAAGCGGGCCAGGTTCTCGTGCAGCGGATCGTCGGGGTCGAAGGAGATGCCACTGGAGTCGCTGTCCATGTACGGCCAGCCCTGGAGGTTCGTGACGGCGCCGTAGAGGAAGGCGGCGACGCATCCGTACGCCGCCAGCATCGCCAGCTCCGCGCGGCCGCGCAGCCTCTCCGCTCCGGGCAGCAGGCCCGCGCCCATGGTGAACCAGCCCATGGCCAGCATCTGGAACGGCATCCACGGCCCTACACCCCCCGTGAGCAGCGCGGACGCGAACATCGTCACCGAGCCGAGTACGAAGCCGAAGCCCGGGCCGAGGACGCGGCCGCTCAGCACCATCAGGAAGAACATCGGCTCCAGACCCCCCGTCCCCGCCCCGAGCGGGCGCAGCGCCGCCCCCACGGCGGCCAGCACCCCCAGCATCGCCACGGCCTTCGCATCGAGTCCGGAGTCGGAGATCGTCGCCACCACGACCGCGACCAGGAGCGGCAGCAGGGCGGCGAACAGCCAGGGGGCGTCCTGCGAGTGGGCGAGCCCGGAGGCGGAGTCGGCCAGCAGCGGCCAGCCGAAGGCGATGACGCCGATCGCGCTGACGAGCAGGAGTGCGGCGACCGACCGGGGGCCGAGCCGCACGGGGCGCGCGGTGGTCATACGGCTCCTCCCAGTGCGTCGCGTACCTGCGCGACGGTCAGCCACTTCTGCGGCGCGAGGATCTTCGCGACCTGCGGGGCGAAGGCGGGGGAGGAGACGACGACCTCGGCCGTGGGACCGTCCGCGACGACCTCGCCGTCGGCGAGGATCACGACGCGGTGGGCGAGCTCTGCGGCGAGCTCGACGTCGTGCGTCGCCAGTACGATCGCGTGCCCGTCGGCGGCCAGGGCGCGCAGGAGCCCGACCAGGCGGGCCTTCGCCGCGTAGTCCAGGCCGCGGGTCGGCTCGTCGAGGAGGAGGAGCGGGGGGCGCGCGGTGAGCACGATGGCGAGGGCCAGGGCGAGGCGCTGGCCCTCGGACAGATCGCGCGGATGCGTGGCGTCCTGTACGTCCGGGAGGAGCGCGGTCACCAGTGCGCGGCAGCTCCCGGGCTCGGCGCTCGCGTCGCTGTCGGCCGCCGCGCACTCGGCGGCGACGGTGTCGGCGTACAGCAGATCGCGCGGCTCCTGCGGGACGAGCCCGACCCGGCGGACCATCTCGCGGGGGTGGGTGCGGTGGGGGGTGCGGCCGCCGACGCTCACGGAGCCGGATGTGGGCTCGATCATGCCGACGAGGGTGGAGAGGAGGGTGGACTTGCCGGCGCCGTTGCGGCCCATGAGGGCGATGGTTTCGCCCGGGGAGACGGCCAGGTCGATCCGTCGGAGGGCCTCGACGCGGTCGCGTCGGACGCCGAGCCCTGCGATGGCTGCGATGGGGTGCGCCTGCGGCGGGCTCTCCCCTACCCGCCCCTTCCCGAACTGGGGGCAAGCCCCCAGACCCCCTGTACGCCCTCCGGGCGTGTCCTCAAACGCCGGACGGGCTGAAATACCCAGTCCGGGCCAGGAAAACCAGCCTTTCCGGCGTTTGAGGAGCGGGGTCTGGGGCGGAGCCCCAGTTCGGGAAGGGGCGGGGTGGGGAACAAAGTCCGGCTCCGCGCCGGCCAGCCGTGCCCGCAGGTCCGCCGCCCCCCGCCGCGCATCCCGTACAGAAAGGGGCAGCGGGTCCCAGCCCGCGAGGCGCCCAAGCCCCACCACTGGCGGATGCACGGGCGACATCGCCATGACAGAGCGGGGGTCACCGATGACCGGCGCCTCACCCGGCCCCGCCAGCAGAATGACCTGGTCCGCGTACTGCACAACCCGCTCAAGCCGATGCTCCGCCATCAGCACCGTCGTACCGAGGTCGTGCACCAGACGCTGCAGCACCGCGAGGACCTCCTCGGCCGCCGCCGGATCCAGCGCCGACGTCGGCTCGTCCAGGACCAGCACCTTCGGGTGCGGCGTCAGGACCGAGCCGATCGCCACGCGCTGCTGCTGGCCGCCGGACAGGGTGGCGATCGGGCGGTCCCTCAGCTCCGCCAGGCCCAGCAGATCCAGCGTCTCCTCGACCCGGCGTCGCATGACGCCCGGCGCGAGGCCCAGCGATTCCATGCCGTACGCCAGCTCGTCCTCGACGGTGTCGGTGACGAAGTGCGCGAGCGGGTCCTGGCCCACTGTGCCGACGAGATCCGCGAGTTCGCGCGGCTTGTGCGTACGGGTGTCACGGCCGTCGACCGTGACGCGGCCGCGCAGGGTGCCACCCGTGAAGTGGGGTACGAGCCCGCAAACCGCGCCCAGCAGAGTCGACTTGCCGACCCCCGACGGGCCGACGAGCAGTACGAGTTCACCCTCGGGCACCGTGAGATCGACGCCCTGGATCGCGGGCGCGGCAGCATCGCCGTAGCGGACCGACACATTCTCGAACCGGATCACAGGCCTTTATTCGCTTTCTGTACGGGGGCCACGGGAACCACAGGGGCCAGGGGAGCCACAAAAGCCGGCAGCAAGCCGATCAGGACGGACGCCGCCGGCCAGAGCGGGAACTCCGGCGCCACCAGCGGCACAACCCCCGGATGCAGCCCCTCCGGATCGCACGAACCCGCCCGGATCATCAGCGCCGCGACCGCCGCACCCGACCCGGCCACGAGCCACGCCCGCACACCCCACTCGTCGGGCCGGTAGCGGGTACGGACGCTGCGCCGGCCGCCAAGCCGCAGGCCCGCCATCGCGGCCACGAGCCCGGCCACCAGGACCGGCAGACCGTACGCCGCCCCCTCGGCGGCCAGCAGCCCGTACGACCCGGCGCAGACACCGAGCAGCCCGCCCAGCGTCAGCGCGGTCGTCGTACGGCGCACTGCGGGCGGGACCTGGGCGGTGCGCCCGTAACCGCGCGCGTCCATCGACGCGGCCACCGCGACCGACCGTTCCAGGGCGCCCTCAAGTACGGGCAGCCCGATCTGGAGGACGGCCTTGACGCCACCGATCGGACGGCCGCGCAGGCGGCGCGCGGTACGCAGTCGTACGACGTCGGCGACCATGTTCGGCGCGAAGGTCATCGCGACGACGACCGCGACCCCGGCCTCGTACAGTGCGGCGGGCAGGGACTTGAGCAGCCGCGCCGGATTGGCGAGCGCGTTCGCGGCGCCCAGGCAGATCAGCAGCGTGGCCAGCTTCGCCCCGTCGTACAGGGCGAAGACCAGTTGTTCGGCCGTCACCCGCCCGCCGATCCGTACGCCCTGCGCCCAGCCGGGCAGCGGCACTTCGGGCAGCGAGAAGACGGTGTGGATGCCCGGGATCGGTGAGCCGAGGAAGGCCGAGAAGACCAGCCGGATCCCGATGACGACCAGCCCGAGCTTGACGAACGCCCCGTACGAACGCGCCCACGGCGCATCCGTCCTGCGCGCCGCCACCACGTACCCCGCCACCCCCACCAGCATCCCGAGCAACAGCGGGTTGGTGGTCCGGGAAGCGGCTGCGGCGAGCCCGAGCGCCCACAGCCACCAGGCCCCGGCGTGCAGGGCGTTGCTGCGGTTCGCTTCGGGCGCGCGGAGGGCCTTGGAGGTCACGAAGTCAGAGAGGTCAGAGAGGGCAGCGAGGCCATGGACGTCATCGAGCTCAGCCGATTCCGCGTCATCCGCGTCATCCGCGCCGGCGCCGCGCCCGCCACACCCCCGCCGCGCCCAGCCCGAGCACGGCGGCGAGGCCGACGAGCAGCCCTGCGGAGGGTCCGCTTCCGTTGCCGTCGACAGTCTTGACGGAGATGGCGGGCCGGGCGGACATGTCCGCGCCCCCGTCGGACACCTGCTCCCCGCAGCCCGTCTTCGGGTACCCCGACATCGCGCAGAGCAGCGCCATGCTGTTGTAGCGCAGCGGCTTCGCCACCGAGGCGAGCGCGTCGGCGCTCGTCGCGTCCGCGCCGACCCGTACGCATGCGGTACGCAGCGCGGGCGGCCGCTCGCCGGCCGGGGCGTCGGCCGCCGTACCGGGGTCGATGACGAGCGCGATCCGCTTGGAGCCGCCGTCGGAACCGGCCTTGGCGGACTCGGGCGACTTGCCGCAGATCGCGTCGAAGTCGGCCGCGCGGCGCGGCTTCGCGGAGTCCTGCGAGTCCTCGCTCACCGAGAACCGGAAGCCGATCACATCACCGTCGGCGGGCCGCAGGGCGGCAGGCCCTTGCGTCGCGTACGTCCACTTCCCGCCGTCGCCGACCCAGAACGACCAGTAGCGGTAGCCGGTTGCCGCCTGCGCGGAGCCCGCCCCGCCGCCCAGCACTGCAAGAGCGACGCCGAGCGCGAGGACGAGCGGGAGGACGGAGGCGGCAAGCCGGGTACGGGTCACAGCTGCGCGTTCTTCTTCTTGCGGCCGCTGAACAGGATGCCGACGCCGACGCTGGCGATGAAGAAGACCGCGACGATCCACCACCCGGCGAAGCCGCCGTCGCCGTCCGCACTGTCCTTCTTCTCCTCACCGGCCTTGGTCTCCTGCGGCGCGGGCCCGTTCGCGTTGAGCTCCTTGACCAGGTCGGTGCCGCCGAAGTTGCGGGGGTCGGTGCCGGTCGCGTTCGCGGCGAAGACCAGCTGGGCGTACGCGGCCGGGCCGTTCTCCTTCGCCCACGCCGCGGAGTTCTTCTTCAGCCACTCCAGCGGCTTCTTCGCCTGGTCGGCCCCGCCCTGCGCGGCCAGTGCGACGACGGCGTCCGCCGTGTTGCCGAAGTCGGGCTGCGCCTTGGGGTTCTCGGCGCCGGGCATGGGCGGAGTGTCGAGGTGCCCGGTCTTGGCGAGTACGCCGGTCAGGTACGCCGCGCCGTTGGCCGCAGCCTGCGCGGGAGTCGGCTTCCCGGCCGCCTCGGCGCACTCCGCCTTCGCGCCGTCCTTCTTGCCCTTGGCGGCCGCCCCCTGGCCGAGCGCGCCCAGTACGCCCGCCGCTGTCGCGTCGTCGTTGGGGGCGAGCTTCCCGGCCTTGTCCGGCTGGTACGCGAACGCGCCGCCGCCCTTCTTCGCGTCGCACGGGATCGCGAACGTCACGAGCGCGTCGTACGGCGACTTGCCCTTCTGCGACTTCACCTCGCCGGGCTTCTCGCCCGCAGCGGCCAGCGCGCCGATCACGACCGACGTGGAGTTGGAGTCGCTCGGGCCGCCCGGGTTGTAGCCCCAGCCGCCGTCCTGGTTCTGTGCGGACGTCAGCCAGCCGACGCCCTTCTTCACGACGGCGTCCTGCCCGCCGAGCGCGCTCAGCGCCTGCACGGCGGCCGCGGTGGCATTGCTGTCCATCATGGTCTTCGCGGTGCACGGCTCGGCGGCGTCGGCGCGGAAGGACGCGAAGCCACCGCTGTCGCACTGCTGCCCGGCCAGCCAGTTCACGGCCTTCGCGGCGGGCTTGACGCCCACCGTGTCCTGGGCGAGCAGGGCCAGCGACTGCCGCCAGACACCGTCGTACGTCGGGTCCTTCGCGCCGTACAGACCGGACGGCACCACGGGAGGCTTGGGGGTGGGGGCAGCGACCGCGACCGGGGCGGCGGCAGCGCACAGTACGGCGGAAGCGGCGAGCACTGTGGCTGCGCTGCGGCGAAGGGTCATGACGGGCGGGGGCCTCTCCTGCTGAGGAGCCGGGCACAAGCACGCAGACCACGCACCAGGCTCCGGCCCCGTATACCTCGACGGTGCCGAGCCAGTCATGCCGGACCGGGTGTTCCGACTCACCGCCCCACCAGGAGCGGCTTACGGTTGCGGGTCAGTGCCGGATTTGCACCGGCTTCCCCCAGGACGGGCATGATGACGACGTGCCCACTCTACCGACCCGTAGCAAGCAGGCCCGGGGCGGGCGTGGGGCTCCGCTGCTCATACGGCGATGTACGTCACCGGGTCGCTGCCCGGCACCGCCTCCGCGTGGCCCAGCTTCACCAGGTGCCGCAGATGGGCCTCGGCCTCAGAGACGGCGATGTTCCGCGACCCGTACGGGATTTGGTCCCAGGGCCGGTTCCACTCCATGCGCTCGGCGAGCTGCCACGGCGTGAGCGGGTTGGCGAGGAGTGCACGGAGACCGGTGAGGCGCTCGTCATGGTGGGCGAGGAGGGCTTCGACGCGGCCGGGGGCGTCGGTGAAGGCATGCTGGTGGGCGGGGAGTACTTCGGCCGGGGTGAGGCGGGCGATGCGCTCCAGGGAGTCGAGGTAGTCGCCCAGGGGGTCGGTGACGGCGTCGTCGTCGGGGTCCTCGTACAGGCCGATGTGCGGGGTGATGCCGGGCAGGAGGTGGTCGCCGGAGAAGAGGCGGCCGTTGCCGGGCAGGCCCGCCGGGTGGGTCTCTTCCAGGTGGAGGCACACATGGCCGGGCGTGTGGCCCGGCGTCCAGACGGCGCGCAGGCGCCGGCCGGCCAGGGGCAGCAGGTCGCCGGGGACGATCTCGCGGTCGGGGAGGGCCGCCCTGAGGCCGGGGAGGGTACGCATGCGGCCGGATTCGCGGGCGGCACGGAGGGGAGCGAGGTGGTCGTAGGGCGCCCCGGCCGCGGTGAGTTTCGCGGTGATGTAGTCGAGCCAGGTGCCCGGTTCCGCGCTGCGGGTGCGGCGTACGACTTCGGTGTCGGCGGCGTGCATCGCGATCCAGGCGCCGGATACGTCCCGTACCTGCCCGGAGAGGCCGTGGTGGTCGGGGTGGTGGTGCGTGATGACGACGCCGTGGATGTCGGTGACGGCCACGTCGAGGGAGGCGAGACCTGCGGCCAGGGTGTCCCAGGAGGCCGGGTCGTCCCAGCCGGTGTCGATCAGGACCGGGCCCCGGTCGGTGTCGAGCAGGTGCACCAGGGTGTGGCCGAGGGGGTTGTCCGGGATGGGGACCTTGATGGACCACACGCCACCGCCGTGCTCGGTCACCTGCGACATGTGTCCCCAATCCCTCAGCACTAGAACTCGTTCCAATAGTCGCCCAGGTCGACTTCTTTGCAAAGGGGCCGGTCCATGGACTCCCGCCACTAGAACTGGTATCAGTTCTGAAAGACCGTCAGCTGCGGGTGAAGGCGAGGCGTCAGTTATGACCGAGCTTGTGGAGCACGGAAAGCTGTACATCGGCGGGCAGTTGGTGGATCCGCTGGGCACGGATGTCATCGAGGTGATCTCGCCCCACACCGAGCAGGTCATCGGCCGCGTACCGCACGCGTCCCGGGCCGACGTCGACCGTGCGGTCGCCGCCGCGCGCACCGCGTTCGACGACGGCCCCTGGCCGAGGATGTCGCTGGACGAGCGGATCGCGGTCGTCACGCGCATCAAGGACGCCATCGCGGTACGGCACGAGGAGATCGCCAGGTCGATCAGCTCCGAGAACGGTACGCCGTACACCGCGAGCGTGATGATGCAGGCGCTCGCCGCGATGATGGTCTGGGACGCGACGATCACCGTCGCGCGCGACTTCCCGTACGAGGCCCGGCGGAACGGCGTACTCGGCTCGATTCTCGTACGGCGCGAGCCGGTCGGCGTGGTCGCGGCCGTCGTGCCGTGGAACGTCCCGCAGTTCACGGCGGCGGCCAAGCTCGCGCCCGCGCTGCTCGCGGGCTGCACGGCCGTGCTGAAGGTGTCGCCGGAGACGCCGCTCGACGCCTACATCCTGGCCGAGATTGCCACCGAGGCGGGTCTCCCCGAAGGGGTCCTCTCCATCATTCCGGCCGACCGCGAGGTCAGCGAATACCTGGTCGGGCATCCGGGGGTCGACAAGGTGTCGTTCACCGGCTCGGTGGGGGCGGGCAAGCGCGTCATGGAGGTGGCCTCGCGCAATCTCACCCGCGTGACGCTGGAACTGGGCGGCAAATCCGCCGCCGTGATCCTGCCGGACGCGGATCTGGCGACGGCCGTCGCGGGCATCGCCCCGTTCGCCTGGATGATCAATGGCCAGGCCTGCGTGGCCCAGACCCGCATCCTTGTCCCGCGCTCCCGCTACGACGAGTTCGCCGACGCGTTCGCCTCGGCGGCCGGCGCGCTGAAGGTCGGCGACCCGCTCGACCCGGCGACCGAAGTGGGTCCGCTCGTCGCCCGGCGCCAGCAGCAACGGTCCCTCGACTACATCAGGATCGGCCAGGAGGAAGGCGCGAAGATCCTTACGGGCGGCGGCCGTCCGGCGGGCATGCAGCAGGGCTGGTACGTCGAACCGACGCTCTTCGGCGGGGTCGACAACTCGATGCGCATCGCCCGCGAGGAGATCTTCGGCCCGGTCATCTGTCTTCTCCCGTACGACGACGAGCGCGAGGCGGTACGGATCGCCAACGACTCCGAGTACGGGCTCAGCGGCAGCGTATGGACCGCCGACGTCGAGCACGGCATCGACATCGCACGCCGGGTCAGGACCGGCACGTACTCCGTGAACACCTTCAGCATCGACATGCTCGGCCCCTTCGGCGGCTACAAGAACTCCGGCGTGGGGCGGGAGTTCGGGCCAGAGGGGTACAGCGAGTACCTGGAGCACAAAATGATCCACCTGCCGGCGGGCCACGGGGAGGCGTGATGGGAGACCGCTGGCACGTCGAGGTCGACCGGGGCGTGTGCATCGGCTCCGGTATGTGCGTGAACCTGGCCCCGGGCGGATTCGCCCTGGACACGGCCCGCCAGTCGCACCCGTCCGAACCGGACATGGACGCGAACGAAAAGGTGCTGGCGGCGGCCGAGGGCTGCCCGGTCGAGGCGATCGCGATCACACTGCTGGAGGGCGGGGAGCCGGTCTTTCCACCTGAGGAGTAGACCGGTCCCCTGGTGTTCACTGCCAGCCGGTGATGGCTCGGGCGATATCGCGGAGAGTGGCCTCCTGCGCCCGGATCGCACCCGTGAGGAGGTGAACCTCGTCCGGCTTCGGCGGTCTGATGGGCTCGCCCGACGCGATCATGTACCGCTCGGCGCATGCCCAGCCGATCACCGAGTTGTAGTCCGCGAACGGTCGCAGGAGAACCGCGCTGTGGAGAAAAGTGGCCGCTCGGGCGGCAGGTGCTTCGTAGTACAGCTGCCCGTGAGGCTGCTCGAACATATGGCGCTTGGCCATGGCGTCGAGCGCGCCCCAGTCGGCGATGGGGGTATTGACGGGCGATACGCGCGTCTGGATTTCGAGGATCCAGCCCGCGTCGACGCGGATGGCAGGGCTCAACGCTGCCCCTCAGGTGCGTCCTTGAAGACGTCCATGTAGTAGGCGACAGTGTCGTCGGCGCCGTTCAGGAACGCCGCCCGCTGGGCATCGGAGACGATTATGTCGTGAGCGTGTGCGCGCATGGACTTGCCGAGCGAGGCGGCGTGCGCCTTGGCCTCGGCAAGCTCTTCCTCGGTGAATTCCACTGTGATCATCGGCATGCAACGATGCTATCAGCGATGAAATAAGTGGCGATACCACACGTCAATCGTCGGTTGACGTCAGGTCGATCAGGCGGCACACCGTCTCGATGTCGATCTTCACCTGGGCGATCGACGCCCGGCCGGAAAGCCACGTGATCAGCGCCGAGTGCCAGGTGTGCTCGATGACCCTGACCGCCGAGAGCTGCTCCGGAGTCGGCTGACCCTTCAGATCCATCGCATCCAAAATGATCGCCGTCGTCTGCCGCGACACCGTGTCCACCTCGGGACTGACGCTGCGGTCAGCAAACGTAAGCGCCCGCACCATCGCGTCCGCCAGCTGCGGCTCCCGCTGAAGCGCCCGGAAGGCGCGCATCAGCGTCTCGGCGACCCGCTCCGACGCGCTCTCCCCACCTGGCGGCCGCTTCCGCAGCGTGGTGTGCATGTGCTGCAGCTGGTCCTGCATGGTGGCGACCAGCAGATGGACCTTGGACGGGAAGTAGCGGTAGAGCGTGCCCAGCGCGACGCTCGACGACTCGGCGACCTCCCGCATCTGAACCGCGTCGAAGCCGCCCCGGCTGGCCAGTTGCGCGCTGGCGTGCAGGATCCGGCGGCGGCGAGCCTCCTGACGTTCCGTCAGAGGAGGCGACGAGGGCTTGACTTCCGCTGTCATGCGTCCCATTCCATGGCATTTGTCCGTACGCCGGGCGTGGGGGAGTGGGACCCCCGGGTGGCACAGCATGGCAGGGCACCCGTCGTGGCGCGAATCACCTGATGCGGCGCTTACGGTTGCGCTACCTGCCGGTAGATTCAGAGCTCGTCCAACGATCCATACTGAAACTTGTTCTAGGTTAGCGCTTGCGGCTACGCTCCGGTGAAAGAGCAGTTGAGAAGGGGGCCGAGTGTGACCGCTGAGGCCATAGAAGCGGGCCCCCACGCGGGGGCCCCCAGCAACGGCGACCGCAACGGCGACCGCCCACTGCGCATCGCACTCCTCACCTACAAGGGCAACCCCTTCTGCGGAGGCCAGGGCGTCTACGTACGCCACCTCTCCCGCGAGCTCGCCCGCCTCGGCCACAGCGTCGAGGTCCTCGGCTCCCAGCCCTACCCCGTACTCGACGAGGGCGTGCCGCTCACCGAGCTGGCCAGCCTCGACCTGTACCGCAGCCCCGACCCCTTCCGCACGCCCAAGCGCGACGAGTACCGCGACTGGATCGACGCCCTCGAAGTCGCGACCATGTGGACCGGCGGCTTCCCCGAGCCGCTCACCTTCTCGCTCCGCGCCAAGCGCCATCTCGCCGCCCGCCGCGGCGACTTCGACGTCATCCACGACAACCAGACGCTCGGCTACGGCCTCCTCGGCGACCTCGGTGCCCCCCTGGTCACCACCATCCACCACCCCATCACGGTGGACCGTCAGCTCGAACTCGACGCCGCCGAGAGCCGCCGCAAGCGCGCCTCCGTACGCCGCTGGTACGGCTTCACCCGCATGCAGAAGCGCGTCGCGCGCCGACTGCCCTCCGTGCTCACCGTCTCCGGCTCCTCGCAGCAGGAGATCGTCGACCATCTCGGGGTGCGGCCGGACCGTATCCACGTCGTGCACATCGGCGCGGACACCGACCTCTGGTCGCCCGACCCGTCCGTCGCCGAGGTCCCGGGGCGGATCGTCACGACGTCCAGCGCGGACGTACCGCTCAAGGGGCTCGTCCACCTCGTCGAGGCGCTCGCCAAGCTCCGCACCGAGCACCCGGCCGCCCACCTCGTCGTCGTTGGCAGGCGCGCGGAGGACGGCCCGGTCGCGCAGGCCATAGCGCGGTACGGGCTCCAGGACGCCGTCGAGTTCGTCAAGGGCATCACCGACGCCGAACTCGTGGACCTGGTACGCGGCGCCCAGATCGCCTGCGTCCCCTCCCTGTACGAAGGCTTCTCGCTCCCCGCGGCCGAGGCGATGGCCACCGGCACTCCGCTCGTCGCCACGACCGGCGGCGCGATCCCCGAGGTCACGGGAACGGACGGCGAGACCTGCCTCGCCGTACCGCCCGGCGACGCGGGCGCGCTGGCCGCCGGTCTCGGCCGGCTGCTGGAAGACGCCGACCTGCGCCGGAGGCTGGGAGCGGCCGGGCGGGACCGGGTGCTGGCCAGGTTCACCTGGGCCAAGGCCGCCCAGGGCACCGCAGAGCTCTACCGCGAACGGATCGCGGCCCAGGCGGCGGTACGCGGGGCAGCCAGGTGAGGCACTGCCAGCCGCAAAGCCGTCCGACCCGGAGCCGGACCCGGACCCGGACGCAGACGCGAAGCCGGACCCGGACCCGGACGCAGATGCGAAGCCGACCGTAACCCCGTAACCCACCCCCACCATCCGGAAGGGCAGACCTCGTGCTGACCGTGGACTTCTCCCGCTTCCCGCTCGCCGCGGGCGACCGCGTGCTCGACCTGGGCTGCGGCGCAGGCCGGCACGCCTTCGAGTGCTACCGGCGCGGCGCCCAGGTGGTGGCCCTCGACCAGAACGGCGAGGAGATCCGCGAGGTGGCCAAATGGTTCGCCGCGATGAAGGAGGCCGGGGAGGCGCCCGAGGGGGCGACCGCCACCGCCATGGAGGGCGACGCCCTGAACCTCCCCTTCCCCGACGAGTCGTTCGACGTCGTGATCATCTCCGAGGTCATGGAGCACATCCCCGACGACAAGGGCGTCCTCGCGGAGATGGTCCGCGTCCTGAAGCCCGGCGGCCGTATCGCCGTCACCGTGCCCCGTTACGGCCCCGAGAAGATCTGCTGGGCGCTGAGCGACGCGTACCACGAGGTCGAGGGCGGCCACATCCGCATCTACAAGGCCGACGAGCTGCTCGGCAAGATGCGGGAGGCGGGCCTCAAGCCGTACGGCACCCACCACGCGCACGCACTCCACAGCCCCTACTGGTGGCTCAAGTGCGCCTTCGGCGTCGACAACGACAAGGCCCTGCCGGTCCGCGCCTACCACAAGCTCCTGGTCTGGGACATCATGAAGAAGCCCCTGGTCACGCGGCTTGCCGAACAGGCCCTCAACCCTGTCGTCGGCAAGAGCTTCGTGGCGTACGCGACCAAGCCGCATCTGCCGGTCGCGGCGGCCGCCAAGTGACAAGTCCCGGACGTACGGAACACCTCGTCCTGCCCGGTGTCCTCACGGCCGACGAGGCCGCCGAGACGGTGGCGGGCATCCTTGCCGCACAGCGCGAGGACGGCGCCATTCCGTGGTTCCGTGGCCACCACCTCGACGTGTGGGACCACACCGAGGCCGCCATGGCGCTCGACGCGGCGGGCGAGCACGAGGCCGCAGCACGCGCCTACGAGTGGCTGGCCAGGCACCAGAACACGGACGGATCCTGGTACGCGGCGTACGACGACGGCGACGCGGAGCAGGTCACCGACCGCGGCCGCGAGAGCAACTTCTGCGCGTACATCGCCGTCGGCGTCTGGCACCACTACCTCGCCACCGGCGACGACGCCTTCATCGACCGGATGTGGCCGGCGGTCTACGCGGCGACCGAGTTCGTACTCGCCCTCCAGCAGCCCGGCGGCGAGATCGGCTGGAAGCGCGAGGACGACGGAACGCCCGTCAACGATGCGCTGCTGACGGGCAGTTCCTCGATCCACCAGGCGCTGCGCTGCGCGCTCGCCATCGCCGAGCAGCGCGAAGAGCCGCAGCCCGACTGGGAGTTGGCGGTCGGCGCGCTCCGGCACGCCATCCGACGCCACCCGGAGCGGTTCCTGGACAAGAGCCGCTACTCGATGGACTGGTACTACCCGGTCCTCGGCGGCGCGCTGACGGACGCCGAGGCCAAGGAGCGCATCGAGGACCACTGGGACGCGTTCGTGGTCCCCGGCCTCGGGGTGCGGTGCGTGCTGCCCAACCCGTGGGTGACGGGCGGCGAAAGCTGCGAACTGGCCCTGGCGCTCTGGGTGATGGGCGAGTCCGACCGTGCCCTGGAGATCCTCCAGTCGATCCAGCACCTGCGCGCCGAGGGCGGCATGTACTGGACGGGTTACGTCTTCGAGGGCAACCGGGCGGTATGGCCCGAGGAGCTCACCACGTGGACGGCGGGTTCGCTGCTGCTGGCGGTGGCGGCCCTTGGAGGAGACGAGGCAACCACGGCAGTCTTCGGCGGCGAGAGGCTGCCGCGAGGCCTGGAACCCGACTGCTGCTAGGAAAGTAAGCCCGTCCGGCGTTTGAGGACAAAGGGGGTCTGGGGGCGAAGCCCCCAGTTTCGGGAAGGGGCGGGGTGGGGGAAAGCCCGCCGCAGGCGCCGACTCAATGCCGCCGCAACCGCCCCGCAACCGCATGCCCGACGAACAGGTACACCACCGCCGCAAGCCCATAACCGGCCACGACCCGCGCCCACGCATCGTCGAAGGTGAACAGGTCGTACGACCACGCGGCCAGCCACCGCGCGGCGTCCTGGACGAAGCTCACCAGCCCGTTCTCCCGGTTCGCGTCCAGCAGGTACATCAGGATCCACAGGACGATGACGCCGGCCAGGACGTCGGCGACGATGGCGATGATCGTCGCCGCCTGGTTGCGGCCATTGCCATGACGAGGTGACATGTCAAACGGGTTGCCGTTTCACGACGGCTGAAACCCGGACGGAGCGCACAAGCTCCCGCTCAGCCGTTCAGCTCCGCCAGTACGCGCAAGGTGTGCAGGTCCGGCGCCGTCACCAGCAGGTCGGTGACCGGACCCTTGCGCCACAGTTCCAGGCGCTCCGCGATGCGTTCGCGCGGGCCGACCAGGGAGATCTCGTCGGCGAAGGCGTCCGGCACCGCCAGCACCGCCTCCTCCCTGCGGCCCGCCAGGAACAGCTCCTGGACGCGGCGGGCCTCGGCCTCGAAGCCCATACGGGCCATGAGGTCCGCATGGAAGTTACGGGCCGCATGGCCCATGCCGCCGATGTAGAACCCCAGCATCGCCTTGACCGGCAGCAGCCCCTCCGCGACGTCGTCGCAGACCTTCGCCCGCGCCATCGGCGCGATCATGAAGTTCTCGGGGAGGCCGGTCAGCGACGCCTCGTACACGCCGGTGCGCGTCGGCGACCAGTAGAGGGGGAGCCAGCCGTCCGCGATGCGGGTCGTCTGCGCGATGTTTTTGGGGCCCTCTGCGCCCAGAAGTACGGGAAGTCGGGCGCGCAGTGGGTGCGTGATCGGCTTGAGGGCTTTTCCGGTCCCTGTACCGTCCGCGCCTTTGTACGGCAGAGGGTGGAACCGCCCGTCCACCTCCACCGGGGCTTCCCGCCGCAGCACTTGCCGGATTACGTCGACGTACTCACGCGTCGCGGTGAGCGGGCTCGAAGGGAACGGGCGGCCGTACCAGCCCTCCACCACCTGCGGTCCGGACAGCCCCAGCCCCAGCATCATCCGGCCCCCGGAGAGGTGGTCCAGTGTGAGGGCGTGCATCGCAGTGGCCGTCGGCGTGCGGGCGGCCATCTGCGCGATACCGGTGCCGAGCCTGATGCGGGAGGTGTGCGCCGCGATCCAGGTGAGCGGGGTGAACGCGTCGGAGCCCCAGGCCTCGGCGGTCCACACGGAGTCGTAGCCGAGGCGCTCCGCCTCGCGCGCGAGGTCGAGATGGCCGGGATCGGGGCCGCGGCCCCAGTAGCCGAGAGCGAGTCCGAGGCGCATGCGTGATGATCCCTCCGGACGGGACAAGAGCATTTTCTGACGGCACGTCAGTTTTACGGTCGCAGTCGCTGACTGTACGACAACGGCCCCCCGCCCGAAAGGGCGGGGGGCCGTTGCTCTTGCGCTACGGGCGGGGGCGTCAGCCGCGCTGAATGCCCGTCGTGTCCTGAAGGACGCCACGACGGCCGTCCTGCGTCTGGGCGACCAGACCGGTACCGCGCTGCTCCACCGCGAGGTACCACGTGCCGGGCGCCAGCTCCGCGATCGGCGTCGGCGAACCGTCCTCCGCGTACAGCGGACGGGCCACCGGAACCGCGAACCAGAACGGCGCGAAGTCCCCGGCAGGCGCACCGGCCTGCGGCTGCGCCTGCTGTGCCTGCGCGGCCGGAGCCGCGGCCTGCTGCGCCTGCGGCTGGCCGGCCTGCGGCTGACCCTGCTGCGGCTGCGCACCGTACGGCTGCGCCTGACCCGGGCCGGGCTGGCCGCCGTACGCCGGCTGCGGGGCGCCCGGGTAGCCGTAGCCGCCGGCGCCGGGCTGGCCCGGCTGGACGCCGTACGGCTGCACGGCGGGCCTCGGGGCGCCCATCAGCGGGGCCTTGAGAGCCGGGACGAGCGGGGAGGCAATGGCGCCGGCCGCGAGCACGATGGTCGCGAGCAGGCCCAGGATCATGCCGGCGCCCGCGTCGGCGGTCATGTCGATGATGGTCCAGAAGGCCGTCCACAGTGCGAACACCGTGAGGGCGATACCGAACTGGCCGAGGTCGAGACCGGCGACCTTGCGGCCCGGCATGCCGCGGCCGAGGACGATCAGTGCCGCGCCGATGACACCGGCGAGGTAGATGCTCATCAACAGGCCGAGCGATTCCCACGCGTTCGTCGACGAGGACGAGGCGGAGCCGCAGAACTCGCCACGGCATTCAGGAATGGAGATGAGGCTGAGGAACGAGGCGATGAACAGCACCACCGCTGCTCCGATCACCACGCCGTCGCCTCGAGTGAGGGAGCGGATGTTCACGTAAGGTCCTTTGTAGGTCGATTCGTCGGGGCGGTGGGGCGGTCATCGCTGACGCCGGTGTGCGCGGGCACGCCGGGCACGGGCAGGCGGTAACGCTAAAGCACAGTACGAAGCTCGGGGGTGGCTCCCCATCGTACGGATGAATCTATCGTCCCCCGTGCGGGGGCGTCCGCCCGGTATCAGACCTACCCCTTGAGGTAGCTGCCGATGCCGTCCGCGATGCCCTGCGCGGCCTTCTGGCGCCAGGCACCGCTTGTCAGCAGAGCCTCGTCCTTCGGGTCACGCATATTGCCGCACTCGATGAATACTTTCGGCACCTTGCTCAGATTGAGACCGCCGAGATCCTTGCGCACGACCAACCCGGTGCCGCCGCCCACGTAGTTGGAGGGTGCGCTGCCCGTCGCCCGTACGAACTTCCCCGCGATCCGCGTCCCGAGTTCGCGCGACGGGCCGACGATCTTCGTGGTGTCCGCCACACCGCCCTTCACCAGGGCGGGCAGGATCATATGGAAGCCGCGGTGGCCCACCGCGGAACCGTCTGCGTGGACCGAGATGACGGCATCGGCCTTCGCGTCGTTGCCGATACGGGCCCGCTCGTCGATGCACGGGCCGTACGGGCGGTCGTTGTTCTGTACCAACTTCACCGTGGCGCCCTGCTCTTCGAGAAGCGTGCGCAGACGGCGCGAGACGTCGAGGGTGAACGCGGCCTCGGTGTAACCGGCGTCGGTGGACGTGCCGGTGGTGTCGCATTCCTTGCGGTTCGTGCCGATGTCTACCAGTTTGTTGATTTCGCGCGTGTGGCGGAAATTACCCGGGTTGTGCCCGGGATCTACCACTACGACCTTGCCCGTGAGGGGGCCCTTCGCCGCAGGCGAGGACGGCGAAGACGGCGAAGGCGAGGAGGCTCCGGAAGTCGTCGGCGCCGGCGGCGCGGGCTTCGGCTGCGGCGACGCCGGTCCAGTTGCGGACCGGCTCTGGCTCGGCAGCACCTTCGGCGGCGGACCACTGCCCTCCGCGTCACTCATGCCCTGCCACACCAGCCACCCGGCCAGCGCGGTCGGCACCAGCGCGGCGACCGCGACGGTGAGGTTGCCGCGGCCGGAGAAGCGGCGAGACGGCCGGGACGTGGGGGGAGGGCTGTCATACGACACGCAGTGATGCTATCCGGCCGGCTCAGATCCCCGAGGATGTACGCCGCAGGACGCGCAGCGAGTCGTTCACCGAGGTTTCGGTGAAGGCGCCGGACGCGAGGGCACGCAGGTACACGCGGTACGGCGCCTGGCCGCCGTCCGCCGGGTCGGGGAACACGTCGTGGATGACGAGCAGCCCCCCGTCGGCGACGTGCGGCGCCCAGCCCTCGTAGTCGCCGTTCGCGTGCTCGTCGGTGTGCCCGCCGTCGATGAAGACGAGGCCCACCTTGCCGCCCCACACGGCCGCGACCTGCGGCGAACGCCCCACGATCGCCACGACGTGGTCCTCAAGACCCGCCTTGTGGAGCGTGCGGCGGAAGGTCGGGAGGGTGTCCATCCGGCCCACCTCCGGGTCCACGACGCTCGGGTCGTGGTACTCCCAGCCCGGCTGCTGCTCCTCGCTGCCACGGTGGTGGTCGACGGTGATCGCGACCGTACCGGCCTCGCGGGCGGCATCGGCGAGCAGGATCGTGGAGCGCCCGCAGTACGAGCCGACCTCCAGGAGGGGCAGCCCGAGCGCGCCCGCTTCGGCGGCGGCGGCGTACAGGGCCAGCCCTTCACCTACCGGCATGAAGCCCTTGGCGGCCTCGAAAGCGGCGAGCGTCTCCGGCTTGGGCGCGGCGGCGGCCATGGGGTTCCTCCTGGTCGTGCGCGTGTACTGGGCGGTCACATCGTAGGGCGGGCCCGTTCACGGCTTCGCGTCGCACTCGAACCAGACCGTCTTGCCGCCCGGCAGCCGCACCGTGCCCCAGCGATCCGTCACGGCCTCGACGAGCCGCAGCCCGCGTCCGCCCTCGGCGAGCCCGTCGAGGGCTTCTACGGTGCGCGCCGGGCGGGGATAGCCGTCCGTGACCTCCACGCGCAGGCCGCCGGGTCGGCGGAGGATGAGGAGCGTGCAGTGCCGGCCGGGCACGTGCCGTACGACATTGGCGACGAGCTCGGTGAGCGCGAGTTCGGCGGCGTCGGTCAGCTCGGCCATGTCCCAGTGGGCCAGAAACATCCGCACGATGCGCCGCATGTGCCGCGCGGAATGCTCACCGACCGTGAAGCCCATCCGGTAGCTGGCGTCAATATCCGCTGGTGACTGGTCAGTTGCGTGATTCATGTCACCAGGATGCAGTGGCGCGATTACGCTCGGCTACTGACCGAAACGAACGCCGCGAGGCGTGAACTTGGGGGTGGCCGCCGACATGGTCAACATCCGCGATCTCGATCCCAGCGCATCGCCGCTGGACTACTACGGCTCCGAACTGCGCCGCCTGAGAGACGAAGCGGGGCTGTTGCAGGGGCAGCTCGGCAGCATCATCTTCTGTACGGGCTCGCTGATCGGCCAGGTCGAAACGGCGAAGAAGGTGCCGACCCGGGACTTCTCGGAACGGCTGGACGCGGCGCTGGGGACGGGAGGGACGTTCTCGCGGCTGGTGGGGCTGGTGCTGCGGAGTCAGTTGCCGCACTGGTTTCAGCCGTATGCGGAGATGGAAGCGAAGGCGACGTACATCTCCACGTACCAGGCGCAGTTGGTGTACGGCTTGCTCCAGACGGAGGCGTACGCGCGAGCGGTGCTGGGGGCCCGGACCGGGGACAACCTCGATGCCCGGACGGCCGCCCGAATGGAGCGGCAGCGCATCCTGGACCGCGACTACCCGCCATTGATGTGGGTGGTGCTGAGCGAGGCCGTCCTGCATCAGGAGATCGGCGGCCGGGAGGTCATGCGGAGTCAACTCATTCACTTGTTGAGCCTGCAGGGGCGGGAGTGGGTGAAGGTGCAGATTCTGCCTTTCGAGGTAGGCGCCCATGCGGGGCTGATGGGCTCGTTCAACATTCTGCGCTTCGAGGACGACCCGGACTTGGTCTACACAGAGGACTTCGTCCAGGGCCACATGACGGCCAATCCGAGCGCTATCAGGGAAGGTTCACTCCGTTACGATCACTTGCAGGCCGCCGCGCTCTCCGTGGAGGATTCGGCGGCACTGATCGCCCGCGTAATGGAGGAGCGCTATGGGGACCAGCCAGAACCTGACGGGCGCACGGTGGCGTAAGTCGTCGTACAGCGGCGACACCGGAGGTGACTGCATCGAGTGCGCCACACTCGGCGCACTCGCCTGGCGTAAGTCGTCGTACAGCGGAAGCTCCGGCGGCGACTGCGTCGAGGTCGCCGCTCAGCCGTGCCGTATCGCCGTCCGCGACTCCAAGAACCCCGACGGCCCCGCATTCGCCGTCACCCCCTCCGCGTTCGCCGCGTTCGTCACGGCCGCCGCCGAGGGCGGCCTCTGAGAGGTAACGCCACAGCACTCCGCCCCGGTACGTACATGTACCGGGGCGGAAGTGCGCGTGCTCAGCGGAAGATCACCGAGCGCACCTTGAGGCGGCTGGAGACGCCGCCGCCGGGCCGAAGGGCAAAGCTGGGGCCTTCGCAGTTCGCCTCGACGGAGGCAGTGGCGAACTCATCCGTGCTGTTCCTGGGGGCGCCGGCGGCCGGGGCGCCGTCGCTCTCCGCCTCCGGCAGGTTGATGCACGTCTCGCTCTCGGGGTCGGTCAGCCGGCCGGTCTGATCGTTCTCCTGCTCGTCCAAGTAGGCGTAGCTGGAGTCTCCCGAGGCTGCACTCGCCGAGGTCGGCAGGGTCGGGACGAGCGGGAAGGCGCCGAGGGCGGCGGCCAGGGTGTTGCGAAGTCGCATGGGATTCCGTCCTTTGAGGGCTGCGATGCCGACTGTCCATTAACCGCGGATATGTCCCATTATGTCCGCACCACTCGAACGGTTGAGTCGTATCGTATCTTCGCCCGCCATCTGACCTACCGTCAGATTGGAACGTGTTCTAGTCTGCCTGTATGGCTATCGGAATCACGCAAGAGCATCGCGAACTGGCGGACTCCGTACGCCGCTGGCTCGCGCGGGCCGTACCGCCCGAGGCCGTGCGGAAGCTGCTCGACGGGGCAGGGGGGCGACGGCCCGGGTACTGGGACGGGGCAGCGGAACAGGGCCTGCACGGCCTGCATCTGCCCGAGGAGTACGGCGGCGGGGGAGGCACGCTGCTCGATCTGGCCGTCGTACTGGAGGCGATGGGCGGGGCCGCACTTCCGGGCCCGTATCTGCCGAGCGTGCTTGCTTCCGAGGTGCTGTGCCGCGCGGGGCAGGGTGGGCTTGTCGCCGAGCTGGCGGGAGGCGCGCGTATCGGGGCAGTCGCGCTCGGGCCGGGAACGCTCACCGCCGCACCCGTCGAAGGCGGTTACCGGCTCGACGGGACAGCCCCGCCCGTACTCGGCGGCGGGCAGGCGGACCTCCTCGTCCTCGCCGCAGGGAACTCCTGGTTCGCCGTGGACGCCGAGGACTTGGCCGTCCGTACGCACGAGAGCGCCGATCCGACCCGGCCCACGGCGGAGGTCACCGCTCACGCCGCCATCGTCCCCCAGAGCCGCGTACTGGACGTGGACACGGCTCTCGTACGGGACCTCGCCGCCGTCGTGTACGCCGCCGACGCGTGCGGCACCGCCGCCTGGGCGCTGGACACGGCCACCGAATACGCGAAGGTGCGCGAGCAGTTCGGGCGGCCTGTCGGACAGTTCCAGGCGGTCAAGCACCTCTGTGCCGACATGCTCGTACGCCTGGAACAGGCGCGGGCACTGGCCTGGGACGCGGCCCGTGCGGTCGGGACGGACGCCGGGGGACTCGTGGCCGCCCTTGCCGCCGCCACGGCCCTGGACGCCGCGTACAGCTGCGCCAAGGACTGCATCCAGATCCTCGGCGGGATCGGCTTCACATGGGAACACGACGCCCACCTCTACCTGCGCCGCGCGGTCGTCGCCCGGCAGCTCATGGGCGCGGGGGACGGCCACCGGTTACGGGCCGTGCGGCTTGCGACAGACGGCGCGCGCCGTGAGCTGCGGCTGGAACTGCCGCCGGAAGCGGGCCCGTACAGGCAGCAGGCGCGCGAGGCGACAGCAGGGGCTCGCGGACTCGACCCGGGCGCCGCCCGCCGTGCCCTCGCACCCACCGGCTACGTCGCCCCGCACCTGCCCCCTCCGTACGGTCTCGGCGCCGGACCGGTACAGCAGCTCGCCGTCCAGGAGGAGCTGAGGGCCGCCGGAGTGGAGGTCAGCGACCTCGGTATCGCGACCTGGGTGGTGCCGTCCCTTATCGCGTACGGCACAGAGGGGCAGAAACAGCGCCACCTGCTGCCGACACTGCGGGGCGATGTGCTGTGGTGCCAGCTGTTCAGCGAACCGGGCGCAGGCTCGGACCTCGCCTCGCTCCTTACGAAGGCACGGCGCGTACCGGAAGGGTGGCGGGTCACCGGACAGAAGGTGTGGACGAGCGCGGCACAGTGGGCCGACTACGGCATCCTGCTGGCCCGCACGGATCCGGACGCGCCGAAGCACAAAGGACTCACGTACTTCGTCGTCGACATGAAGAACACACCCGGCATCGACATCCGCCCGCTCAAGGAGATCACCGGTGACTCGCTCTTCAACGAGGTGTACTTCGACGACGTCCTGCTGCCCGCCGACGCTGTCGTAGGGGAGGTCAACGACGGCTGGCGGGTCGCCCGCAACACTCTCGGCAACGAACGCGTCCATATGGCCGATCAGTTGACGTTCGACACGGGGCTGGAGGAACTGCTCGCACGGGCACCCGGTCTCGACGACGACACCTACCGGGCCCGTATCGGCGCGCTGACCGCCGAGGCACACGCTCTTGCCTGCATCGGCCTGCGTACGACGCTTAGGCAGGTCGACGGCGCGGAGCCGGGCGCCGGCGCGAGCGTACGCAAGCTCGTCCAGACCGGCCACCAGCAGAAGGTCGCCGAACTCGCCCTCGAACTGCTCGGACCGGCGGGCGCGGTGAGCGAGGGGGCGGGGGAGCGGGCGGTGCACGGCCTGTTGATGTCCCGCTGTCTGACCATCGCGGGCGGTACCACCCAGGTTCAGCTCAATGTCGTGGCCGAGCGCATTCTCGGCCTGCCGCGAGACTGAAGGAGCGACACGGATGAAGGCGTACATCGTCGGCGTGGGGATGACGAAGTTCGAGAAGCCCGAGTCACGGGACTGGCAGTACTGGGACATGGCGAAGGAAGCGGGCACGAACGCCCTGGAGGATGCCGGGGTCCCGTACGGACAGGTCCAGCAGGTCCCTGTCGGCTACTGCTTCCAGCCGTCGACGGCCGGACAGCGCGCCGCGTACGAACTCGGCCTCACAGGCGTGCCCGTCTACAACGTCAACAACAACTGCGCGACGGGATCGACGGCGTTGATGATGGCGCGGCAGTTCGTTGAGGGCGGCATGAGTGACTGCGTCCTGGCGTTGGGCTTCGAGAAGATGAAGCGAGGCGCACTGGGCGGCGGAGCGGACAGCGGCGATTTCAGCACGTCCCCAGTCGCCCGCCACTACGGCGTAATGGCGGCGGCACACGGCTTCGAAATGACCTCCCCGCCCACCGCGCAGATCTTCGGGAACGCGGCGCGCGAGCACATGGAGCGGTACGGCACGACGGAGGCGAAGCTGGCCGCTGTAGCCGCCAAGAACCACAAGCACTCGGCGGCGAACCCGAACGCCCAGTTCCGTGACGTCTGGACGATCGACGAGATCCTGATGTCCAAGACGATCCACCGCCCGCTGACCAAGCTCCAGTGCTCGCCCACGTCCGACGGAGCAGCGGCGGCGGTGGTCGTCTCGGAGCGCTTCGTGGTCCAGCACGGCCTGCACGACAAGGCGGTCGAGATCGCCGCACAGACGATGACGACGGACACGGAGGAGAGCTTCGCATCGGGCTCGTGCATCGACGCGGTCGGCAAGCCCATGTCGCGGGCGGCGGCCCGTCAGGCGTACGAGCACTCGGGTCTAGGCATCGAGGACGTAGACGTGGTGGAGCTGCACGACTGCTTCTCCGTCAACGAACTTCTGACGTACGAGGCGCTGGGCATGTGCGCGGACGGCGAGTCCGGCAAGCTCGTGGAGAGCGGCGCGACGACGTACGGGGGACGGTGGGTCGTAAACCCGTCGGGCGGCCTGATCTCCAAGGGCCACCCCCTGGGCGCAACGGGCCTGGCACAGGCGGCGGAACTGACGTGGCAGCTGCGAGGAGAGGCGGGCGAGCGCCAGGTACCGGGTGCGAGGGTGGGCCTGGCCCACAACATAGGCCTGGGCGGCGCGGCGGTGGTAACGCTACTGCGACGCCAGTAACCCCGCAGGGCGCAGGCGCCTGCGGCAGCCTTGGCCTCCGGGGCGCAGCGCCTGCGGCGGGCTTTCCCCACCCCGCCCCTTCCCGGCTGTGACATTTGCGGCTGCCGCCGCGGGGGGCTCCGCCCCAGACCCCGCTCCTCAAACGCCGGAGGGGCTGGATTTTCCAGCCCCTCCGGCGTTTGAGGACCACGCCCGAAGGGCGTCCGGGGGTATGGGGGCTTGCCCCCAGTTTCGGGAAAGGGGCGGGTAGGGGAACTGCGCCGCAGGCAACCCGCACGACACACCCGCACCGCACACGCACCCGCACCGACACCCCCACGCCACGCCCCAAAACCCACATGTACGGGTCACACCAATGCTGCGAGCATGACACCCATGCCCCAAGCAGCCCCTTCCCCCGACGAAACCCGAACCCCCGCCGACCGCAAGGCATCCCGCACCTGGGCAGTCGTACTGGCCGCCTGCGCAGGGCAGTTCTTGGTGGTCCTCGACGTATCCGTAGTAAACGTCGCGCTGCCCTCCATGCGCGCAGACCTGGGACTGACCGCAGTCGGCCTGCAATGGGTGCTCAACGCCTACTCGATCGCCTTCGCCGGATTCATGCTCCTCGGCGGTCGCGCCGCAGACATCTTCGGCCGGAAGCGGACCTTCCTCCTGGGCCTGGGCCTGTTCACCGCCGCCTCCCTCGCGGGCGGCCTCGCCCAGGAGGGCTGGCACCTGGTGACCGCCCGCGCAGTACAGGGCCTGGGCGCAGCCGTACTGGCCCCCGCAACGCTCACCATCCTCACCTCCGCCGTCCCGGAGGGCGCGGCCAGAGCCCGGGCCATAGGAACCTGGTCGGCGGTAGGCGCAGGCGGCGGCGCAGCGGGCGGGCTCGTCGGCGGCGTACTGACGGACGTCCTCTCCTGGCGCTGGACGCTGTTGATCAACGTGCCAGTCGGCGCCCTGGTACTGGTCGGCGCAGCCGCATGGCTCGCCGAGAGCCACGCCAGGGACGGCCGCCGCCTGGACCTGCCGGGCGCACTGCTGGTCACGGCGGGCCTGGCCACCCTCGCGTACGGGATCGTGCAGACCGAAGAGGAGGGCTGGGCCTCGGTATCGACACTCGCCCCCCTCCTCGCAGGCCTCGCGCTCCTCACCGCCTTCGTTGCGGTGGAGGCACGCACCAAGTCACCCCTCATGCCACTGAAGTTCTTCCGCGTGCGAGCAGTCTCCGCCGCGAACGCGGCGATGTTCGTAAACGGCTCCGCGATGTTCTGCATGTGGTTCTTCATGACGCTGTACGCCCAGAACGTACTGGGCTACAGCCCCCTCGGTGCCGGGCTCGCCCTCATCCCCAGCTCGCTGAGCATCGTCATCGGCTCGAAGCTCGCCCCGCGCCTGATGGCCAGGATCGGCGCGCGCAGGGTCGCGATCAGTGGCGCCCTGGTCGCGGCGGCAGGCATGGGCTGGCAGTCCACGATGACCGCAGAGGGCTCGTACCTCACGGCCGTACTCGGCCCCGGCATCCTCATGATGGTCGGCGCGGGCCTGGCATCGACGCCGCTCGCCTCACTCGCGACCTCGGCCGGCGCCCCGGGAGACGCCGGTCTCCTCTCCGGCCTCATCAACACCTCGCGCACGATGGGCGGCGCGCTGGGACTGGCGGTGCTTTCGACGGTCGCGGCGTCCAGGACCGCGGGTGGAACAACCGCGGAGGCGCTGACGGCGGGATACGCGCTGGCTTTTCGAACGGGGACGTTTGCGCTGGTGGGAGGCGTAGCGCTGATGTTCTTCCTCCTCCCGAGGCGGACGGGAACGACCGGAACGACCGGAACGACGGGATCGGCGGGCTGAGGCAACGGTTTCGGGCCCTCATGGACTCCAATATGCAAGGAGGCATTCATGGGGGAGCGAAAGCAGGTCCGGGACGAAGAGTTCCGGGGATTCGTCGTCAACCGCTGGCCGCAGCTGATGCGTACGGCGTTTCTTCTCACGGGGGAGCAGCACGCAGCGGAGGACCTGGTGCAGTCGTCCCTGGAGCGGGCGTACGTGTCCTGGGGCAGGGTGAGCGCCGCCGGTGATCCGGACGCGTATGTGCGGCGCATCATGGTCAACGCCCATGCGCGAAAACACCGCAGGAAGCTCAAGGAGTTCCTCTCGCTGCAGGATTCGGCTCCGATACTCGATGCGCCCGAGCGCGGTGACCGGATGGCGCAGGCCGACGACCGGTCCGCTCTGCTGCGCGCCCTCGCCCAGCTCCCCGTGCGTCAGCGGGAAGCGGTGGTGCTGCGGTACTGGGAGGACCTGAGCGAGACCCAGGCCGCAGAAGCCATGGGCTGCTCGGTGGGAGCCGTGAAGAGCAATGCCGCCAAGGGGATCGCCAAGCTGCGTGCCATTCCCGCATTGACCGAGAAGGTCGGAAGCCGAGGGGCGAAGTGATGAACAGGGAACAGGACATGGCGCACCACGACATCTCCCTGCGGCTCGCGGACGCGACGGACGAGGTCGAGGTCGGTATAGCCCCGTACGAGGCAGTGATGCGCGGCGGCAAGCGCCGCAAGGCACGCCGCTGGGTGCTCGGAGCGGCTGTGGCACTGGTGATGGCGGGCTCCACGGGGTCGCTGGCACTGGCGGTGGTGGACGGGCGAGAGCAGTCCAACGTGGCGTCGCAGCGGCTGTCGGCCGAGGAGCGTCATGTCTACACGCCGCAGCGGACCCATCTCACGGAGATCTTCGGCGAGGCCGAGTCCGAGGAGGCATACGTGTCTCTGGAGGTCTGGGGCGCTCCGCGAAGCGAGGCCGAGGCGCGCAAGCAGAAGGAGCGGATGATCGAGTACGGGGTGTGGGACGAGCGGGAGGCCGACCCCGTGCCCTCGATCGGTTCGAGCTGGTTCTCCGTCATCGTCGCCGACGCCCACTGGGGCAAGCGGACCCTGCCGGTCCATGGCCTTCAGAGCAGGTCGGACGACGTCGACGGCATGGGCTTCCAGTCGTACACGTTCACGGCGAAGGGGAAGAAGATGACTGTCGGATACGTCGGACCGAAGGTGGAGCGCGTGGAGTACGGGTCCACCGAGCCCGAGCTGACAAGGGCGGCCGGGTTCAAGTACCGGTGGTTCGTAACGGAGGACGACGAACGGGGCGATGATCGGGGGCCCGAGAAACGTGCGCTGAGTGTCCGTGTCTACGACGCACAGGGCGATTCGAGGACGGTGCAGGTCGGCTGACCGGGCCGCGCGCGGCCCGTCAGAGCCAGCCCTGCTGCCGCGCCGCCCGTACCGCCTCCGTGCTGTCGCCGGTGCCGGTCTTGCCGATCGCCGACGAGAGGCAGTTCCGTACCGTCGACTCGGACAGGTCCAGCTTCTCGGCAAGGTCGGCGACGGTAGCCCCGTCCGCCGCCGCGTTCAGTACCTCGCACTCGCGCGCGGTCAGAGGGCTGGGCACGTCGGAGCTCAGGGCGGCAGCGGCGAGTGCCGGGTCGATGACAGTCTCGCCGGTCAGCACCCGGCGGATGGTCGCGGCCAGCTCCTCCACCGGGCCGTCCTTGACCAGGAACCCCGCCGCCCCGGCCTCCATCGCGCGCCGCAGATAACCGGGCCGACCGGAGGTGGTGAGGATCAGCACCCGGCAGTCGGGCGCCTCCTCGCGCAGCAGTGCGGCGGCGTCGAGTCCGCTGAGGCCGGGGAGTTCGATGTCCAGGAGCGCCACGTCAGGACGGGAGAGGAGAGCGGCGTCCACGATCTCGTCGCCGGCGGCCACTTGGGCGACGACCTGGATGTCCTTCTCAAGGCCGAGGAGCAGGGCGAGGGCGCCGCGCTTCATGCCCTGGTCCTCGGCGAGGAGGACTCTGATCATGGGGCGGGCTCCAGTTCCGGGTCGGCGGCGACGGGCTGGTCGGAGCTTACGCGCGGCCTCCCTCCGTCCACCGCTTCTGACACGGCGTCAGGCATCTTCACAAGTACTGGAGGGTGCGTTATATATAGGGCCATCGGCCTAGAACGCGTTCTAGAACCGGCAGTTTTCGCGGCCGGTCCCGTACGACCTCGGTGCGGTCGACGGTGCGGACGATCGCACCGAGGTCTTCCACCCATCAAGGAGCAGCATCCTCATGCCCATCGATGCCGCCAAGGCCGTCGCCGCCGAACCGCGCAGCGCCGAGATCACCTGGGACCACAAGGACATCCAGCTCTACCACCTCGGCCTCGGTGCAGGTACACCCGCCACCGACTCCGACGAGCTGCGCTACACGCTCGAATCCAAGCTGCACGTCCTGCCCAGCTTCGCCACCGTCGCGGGCGCGGGCGGTGCCGGCGCCGTCAGCGGCCTGTCCACGCCCGGCATCGACGTCAACCTCGCCCACGTCCTGCACGGCGGCCAGAGCATCGAGCTGCACCGGCCGATCCCCGTCAAGGGCAACGCCGTTCAGACCTCAAAGGTCCAGGCGGTGTACGACAAGGGCAAGGCGGCCGTCATCGTACTGCGCTCCGAGGCGGCCGACGCCGACGGGCCGCTGTGGACCAGCGACGCCCAGATCTTCGTACGCGGCGAAGGCGGCTTCGGCGGCGAGCGCGGACCCTCCGTCCGCGTCGAGCAGCCCACCCACGCGCCGGACGCGGAGGTGGAGCGTCCGATCCGCGAGGACCAGGCACTCCTCTACCGCCTCTCCGGCGACTGGAACCCGCTGCACGCCGACCCGGAGTTCGCGAAGCTCGCCGGCTTCGACCGGCCGATCCTGCACGGCCTGTGCTCGTACGGCATGACACTCAAGGCCGTCGTCGACACCCTGCTCGGCGGCGACGTCACGCGCGTGAGTTCGTACAGCACCCGCTTCGCCGGAGTCGTCTTCCCCGGCGAGACGCTGCGCCTGCGGATGTGGAAGTCGCCCGGGCGCGTCCAGGTGTCGGTCACCGCCGTCGAGAGGGACGACGCGCCGGTGCTGGCCGACACCACCGTCGTACATACC
Organism: Streptomyces spiramyceticus; assembly: GCF_028807635.1. NCBI lineage: Bacteria > Bacillati > Actinomycetota > Actinomycetes > Kitasatosporales > Streptomycetaceae > Streptomyces > Streptomyces spiramyceticus. Next base: position 1,521,557 of record NZ_JARBAX010000001.1, on the reverse strand, counting down.
TGACCTCCGTGAAGGGAGCCGTACCGTGCGCGCAGCCGTACTGCACGAGATAGGGCAGGACAAGCTCGAAGTACTCGACGACGTCGAGGCGGTGGGCTTCGGCCCCGGCAAGGTCAAACTCCGCATCCGGGCCACCGGACTGTGCCACTCCGACATCTCCGCGATGAAAGGCGTACTGCCCCAGCCCGCCCCCTTCATCCCCGGCCACGAGGGCGCGGGCGAGGTGATCGACGTCGGAGACGGCGTCACCGGCCTCGGCCAGGGAGACCGGGTCATCGTCTGCTGGCTGCCCGCGTGCCGGACCTGCGCGTCCTGCAAGCGCGGCCAGACGCACATGTGCCTCGCCGGCCTCATGAACGCGGGCGTACCCAACTTCAAGCGCCCCGGTGGCGACGTCTTCGGCTTCGCCGGAACGGGCACCTTCACCGAAGAGGCCGTGGTCGCGGCGGGCTGCGCCGTACCGATACCCGACGACGTACCGTACGAGATCGCGGCGCTCATCGGCTGCGGCGTGACGACAGGACTCGGTGCGGCCATCAACACCGCGCAGGTGGAAGCGGGTTCGTCGGTCGCCGTCATCGGCTGCGGCGGCGTCGGCATCTCGGCGATCCAGGGCGCGAGGGTGCAGGGCGCGGCGCAGATCGTCGCCGTCGACCCGGTCGCTTCGCGGCGCGAGGCGGCGCTGAAGTTCGGCGCGACGGAGGCCGTGTCGCCCGACGAACTCGCCGACGCCAAGCAGCGCATCACCGCGGGCGAGGGCTTCGACTACGTCTTCGAGGTCGTGGGCAAGTCCGCCACCGCCCGGACCGCGTACGAGACGACACGGCGCGGCGGGACGCTGTGCGTAGTCGGCGCGGGCGCGATGGACGACTTGTTCCAGGTCAACATGTTCGAGCTGTTCTTCGACGAGAAGAGCATCCTGCCTTCGATGTACGGCGGCGGGGACGTGCTCCGTTCGTACGAGCGGGCCATCGCGCTGTGGCGCGCGGGCCGGATCGACCTGGAGGGCATGATCACGCACCGGGTGCGGCTGGACGGGATCAACGACGCTCTGGACCAGATGCGCACGGGCGAGGCGTTGCGCACGTGCATAGAAATCTGACGTGCATAAAAATCTGAGGGGGGAACCGGATGCCACAGCTACTGCCGCAGCCACTCGACGGGCTGTCCGCGATCGTGACGGGCGCGGGCCGCGGCCTCGGCCGCGCCGAGGCGCTGGAACTGGCCGGGCTCGGGGCGAGCGTCGTCGTCAACGACTACGGGCAGCCGGGCCGCGACGGCTCCGGTGAGGCGTCGGCCGCCCCGGCGGAGGAGGTCGCCGCGGAGATCCGCGCGGCGGGCGGGCGGGCCGTCGCGCACCTCGGCGACGTATCCGACTACGAGCAGGCGGGCGAGCTGATCCAGCTGGCCGTCGATACGTACGGAAAGCTCGACATCCTGGTCAACAATGCGGGCATTCTGCGTGACCGGATGGTCTTCTCGATGACCGAGGAGGAGTGGGACTCGGTGATACGGGTCCACCTCAAGGGCCACTTCAACACCACGCACTTCGCGGCCGGCCACTGGCGTGAGCGGTCGAAGGCGGCCGGGGGCCGCCCGGTGTACGGCCGGATCGTCAACACCTCGTCCGAGGCGTACCTGGCGGGTTCGGCGGGCCAGCCCAATTACGCGGCGGCCAAGGGTGGCATCGTCGGCCTGACGACGTCGACGGCGCTCGCCCTCGCCAAGTACGGGGTGACAGCCAACGCGATCTGCCCGCGTGCGCGTACGCGTATGACGGAGGACGTCTTCGCCGGCTTCGCGGAACCCTCCGCGGGAGAACTCGACGCGCTGGCCCCCGAGCACGTTTCCCCGCTCGTCGGCTACCTCGCCTCTCCGGCAGCCGCCAAGGTCAACGGCCAGCTGCTGGTGGTCCACGGCGGCATGGTCGCCGCCATGGAACGCCCCAAGGTGGCGGCGAAGTTCGATACGTCGAAGGACGTCTTCTCGTACGCGGAACTGGACGACCGGCTGTCGTCGTACTTCGAGGAGCGTCCGGGGGACGAGACGTTCGGGGCGGCGGAGGTGCTTGCCCTCAAGCACGGCTGAGGCGGGGGCGCCTGCGGCGGGCTTGTTCCCCACCCCGCCCCTTCCCGCTGTGACATTAGCGGCTCCGCCGCGGGCCTCAAACGCCGGACGGGCTGAAATATCCAGCCCCTCCGGCGGAATATCCAGCCTCTCCGGCGTTTGAGGAGCGGGGTCTGGGGCGGAGCCCCAGTTTCGGGAAGGGGCGGGGAGGGGAACTGCACCGCACGCGCACCCGCACCCGCGCCCGCACCGCACGCGCATCGGCACTCACGCGCACCGCACGCGCACCCGCCCCACCCAACTAGCGCTCCGTCGACCCCCGCCGGTGGCGTCCCCGGGCCGGAGCGGTCGAGTCTTCCGAGGCCGCCGCACCCCCTCGGTGCCTCCCGGAGTGGCCGGCTTCGTCCCGCCCGCCGCCCGCAGTCTGCGGGCGCGTCTGGGTCGTGTCGGTTCGGGCTTCAGACATGTGGGAGATCCCCTGGAATCGCTGCGTGCACTTTCATGTGGAGCAAGGCCCGCCCCGCCGATACGGCCAATCGCCCCGCCCCCGGCTCAAATTCAACCACGCGTTCAGCCACGGACCCCACGCCCGGTGAGCGGCGCCTGCTGGAGCGGTACGGGCCTGCACACCACAGGAGTGTCCAGAGCCCCGGATGGTTCCCCACCTGCGCATTCCACTTGTGCCGGTTCTGTGATCAAGACCTTCGGAAGGGGGTCGTCCGGCGCCTCCACCCGCGCCACCCCACACGGCACGGAAGCCGTCGCGTAAGGCAGTTGCAGCACCCCCTCCCGCGTCCACAGCCCCGCCCCGGCCAACCACCCGTCCGGCGCCGCGATTTGATGGAGCCGACGCCCCGAGGGACGCCATACCCCCACCCAACTCCCCGCGGCCCCGTCGATCTGCATGCCCACCGCGCAGTTCTCCGGCGTCAGCAACTGCCCCGGCTGCACCGCGAACGGCGTCACCGCGCAGTCGGCCGGCGCCAGGCACTCCGGGAACCGCACCGGCAGCATGCTCCCCAGCACGCCCCACCCCAGCCGGTCGTGACCGGCCGCGTCCGACCGGATCAGCAGCAGCCCGCTGTCCACGTCCGCCAGCAGCAGCCGGTCGTTGCTGCCCTCCGTGATCTGCAGCAGCGGCGTCACCTCCCCGCCCCGCTCCAGGTCGACCGCCACCGCCTTCTTCACCCCGTCCGACTCCCGGTCCAGGGCGAGCATCCGCCCCGTACGGTCCAGCCATACGCCGCCCGAGCAGCGCCCTTTCACCTCGGCGACGTGCTCGGGTCCGAAGGTGCCGCCCGCCACCAGCCATACGTGGGTGGACAGTTCGCCCGCAGCGAGGGCGTACGCACGTGTGCCGCCCGGGGCCGGCGGCAGCAGCGCCAGCCGCTCGCACTCCACCGCTCCGACGGGCAGCTCGCCGGTCCGCGGCCCCGTCGGGTAGAGGAGGGAGAACACATGCCGCCCCCCCACCCGCCGGTGGATGAGGACGCGCCCGTCCTCCATCGGCAACAGCCCGGTGTCCGCCTCCTCGGGCTGGTCCGCCGGCAGAGGCACGGCGTAGGGCTCCGGTCCGTCGAGCGTCCACCGCTCGGGAAACAGCGCGTCCCCGACGCCCGCCAGCCGCGCGGCGTACGAACCGTCAGCGGCGATCGTGAACACCGCCCGCCGCAGTGCGCCGCCGTCAGCGGCGCTTTCGATGGCACAGGCTGTCATCGGTCAGTCACCTCCGGCGACCGAAGCTAGTTTTCGCACTTCCTGCCGAACAACACGAGACCGCCCACTTCACACATAAGGGTGGCCATCACCTGATTCGGCTGAGCCGGCCGGGGCGGGTGTGCTGTTCGTGGCATCGGGGGCGATAAGTTAGGGCCGCCTAAGCGCGAACGAGCATTGAGTTTCAGGAGCCCTTGAATGTCAAGCCCGTCGGCGCCGCGCCCGCCGAAGGCGACGAGGGCGTCCCCGGCTACCTGAAGAAGGACGCCGGCAACCCCAAGAACGTCGGCACCATCAACAACCTCAACCTTGAGGCGATCGCGGCGCTCAAGCCCGACCTGATCCTCGGCAGCCAGCTCCGCGCCGCCGACAAGTACAAGGAACTGTCGGCGATCGCGTCGACCGTCTTCTCGATCCGCCCCGGCTTCACGTGGAAGGAGAACTACCTCCTCAACGCCGCAGCCCTCGACAAGACCGCCGAAGCGAAGACGAAGCTCGACGCGTACGAGAAGAAGGCGAAGCAGCTCGGCGCCGACATCGGCGAGAAGAGCGAGAAGAGCGGGAAGGACGGGAAGAAGCCGACCATTTCCATGGTCCGCTACCTCCCCGGCAAGATCCGCCTGTACGCCAAGGCCTCCTTCATCGGCACCATCCTTGAGGACGCCGGCCTGCCGCGGCCCAAGAACCAGCAGATCAACGACCTCGCCGCCGAGATCAGCCCCGAGCGCATCGACGAGGCCGACGCCGACTGGATCTTCACCGGCGTCTACGGCGACCCCAAGGCCACCAGCCAGGACAAGGCCGAGGACAACGCCCTCTGGAAGAAGCTCGGCGCCGTCAAGAAGGGCCAGGCCAAGGACGTACCGGACGAGACCTGGTACCTCGGGCTCGGCGTTACCTTGGCCGACAAGGTCCTCGACGACCTGCGCACGCATTTGGTCAAGTAGGGGCTTTGGCCAAGTGGGGCCCCGGTCGAGCAAGTCGAGCAAGCAGGGCCCTGGCCAAAGGCGGCCTACGCCATGGGCGGCGGGGCACGGAGCGCAGGTAACCTGTTCCCGTGCCCCGTCTGTCTGAAGTCATCGCCGCGCTCGACGCCCTCTGGCCACCGGAGCGAGCCGAAAGCTGGGACGCGGTCGGTACGGTCTGCGGCGATCCCGACGCCGAAGTGACCCGGGTCCTCTTCGCCGTCGACCCCGTCCAGGAGACCGTCGACGAGGCCGTGAAGCTCGGCGCGAACCTCCTCGTCACCCACCACCCGCTCTACCTGCGCGGTACGACGACGGTCGCGGCCTCCACCTTCAAGGGCCGCGCCGTGCACACCCTGATCAAGAACGACATCGCGCTGCACGTTGCCCACACCAACGCGGACAGCGCCGACCCCGGCGTCTCCGACGCCCTCGCCGGTGCGCTCGACCTGCGGGTCACCGGGCCCCTCGTGCCCGACCCCACCGATCCCAAGGGCCACCGCGGCCTCGGCTGTATCTGCGAGGTCGACCCCCCGGCCACCCTGCGCCACTTCGCCGCCCGCGTCGCCGCCCGGCTGCCTGCCACCGCGCAGGGCGTCCGCGTCGCCGGCGACCCGGACGCCCTCATCCGTACCGTCGCCGTCAGCGGCGGATCCGGCGACAGCCTCTTCGCCGAGGTACGGGCGGCCGGCGTCGACGCGTTCCTCACCGCCGACCTGCGCCACCACCCGGCCTCCGAGGCCCGCGAACAGACACCCCTCGCGCTGATCGACGCCGCGCACTGGGCCACCGAATGGCCCTGGTGCGAGCAGGCCGCCGCACAGCTCGACGAGATTTCCGACCGTCACGGATGGGACCTGCGCGTCCACGTCTCGAAGACCGTCACCGACCCCTGGACAACCCACCACTCTTCTGGAGCCCCCAACTGAACGCCGCGCCCGCCGACCAGATCCGTCTCCTCGACGTCCAGGCCCTCGACCTCCGCCTGTCACAGCTCGCCCACAGGCGTAAGTCCCTCCCCGAGCACGCCGAGCTCGAATCGCTCACCAAGGACCTCGCGCAGCTGCGAGACCTGCTGGTCGCCTCGCAGACCGAGGAGAGCGACACCACCCGCGAGCAGACCAAGGCCGAGCAGGACGTCGACCAAGTGCGCCAGCGCGCCGTCCGCGACCAGCAGCGCCTCGACTCCGGTGCCGTCACGTCCCCCAAGGACCTGGAGAACCTCCAGCGCGAGCTCGTCTCGCTCGCCAAGCGCCAGGGTGACCTGGAGGACGTCGTCCTCGAAGTCATGGAGCGCCGCGAGACCATCCAGGAGCGCGTCGCCGAGCTGACCGAGCGCGTCTCGTCCGTCCAGGCCAAGGTCGACGACACGACCGCGCGCCGCGACGCCGCGTTCGAGGAGATCGACAGCGAGGTCGCCACGGTCACCAAGCAGCGCGAGGTCGCCTCGGCCACCATCCCCGCCGACCTCCTGAAGCTGTACGAGAAGCTGCGCGTCCAGTCGGGTGGTGTCGGCGCGGCCCGTCTCTACCAGCGCCGTTGCGAGGGCTGCCAGCTGGAGCTCAACATCACCGAGGTCAACGAGGTGCGGGCCGCCGCTCCCGACACGGTGCTGCGCTGCGAGAACTGCCGCCGCATTCTGGTCCGTACGTCCGAGTCCGGCCTGTAAGCGATGGGACGCAGCCTCGTCATCGAGGCCGACGGCGGCTCCCGGGGCAACCCGGGGCCGGCCGGCTACGGCGCGGTCGTGCTGGACCCCATCACGGGGGAGACGCTCGCCGAGGCCGCCGAGTACATCGGCTTCGCCACGAACAACGTCGCCGAATACAAGGGCCTGATCGCGGGATTGCGCGCCGCGCATGCCCTCGATCCCGACGCGACGGTCCATGTCCGTATGGACTCGAAGCTCGTCGTCGAGCAGATGTCCGGCCGCTGGAAGATCAAGCACCCGGACATGAAGCCGCTCGCGGCGGAGGCCGCGACGGTCTTCCCGCGCTCCCAGGTCACGTACGCGTGGATCCCCCGGGAGAAGAACAAGCACGCGGACCGGCTCGCCAACGAGGCGATGGACGCGGGAAAGAAGGGCAAGCAGTGGGAGCCGTCGGCTTCCACCGCCGAACTCGCCGCCCGTGATGCCGCACGCGACGCGGCTCGCGACGCGGAGGCGGCGCGAGTCGTCGGCGATGCGACGGCGGGTGCGGCCAAGGCACGGGCGGCGCTGACGGGGGCGGCGACGGGGGCGACGACGCGCACGGCGTCGGTGGTCCCGGCGCCCGCGTCCGCGTCTGCGTCCGGCGTACGTGAATCCCCTGCCGCCCCTGCTGTCACTTCCGCCTCTGCTGCGCCGACCGTCGGTTGGGGGGCCGCCGCCGATCTCGGTACGCCCGCCACGTTCGTACTGCTGCGACACGGCGAGACGGCCCTCACCCCCGAGAAGCGGTTCTCCGGCAGCGGCGGCGCCGACCCCGAACTGTCGGCGGTCGGCCGGCGCCAGGCCGAAGCGGTCGCCATGGCGCTGGCCGCGCGCGGCACGGTCCAGGAGATCGTCAGCTCCCCGCTGCGGCGCTGCCGCGAGACGGCGGAGGTGGTGGCCGCACGCCTGGGGCTGACCGTCCGTATCGAGGAGGGCCTGCGCGAGACCGACTTCGGTGCGTGGGAGGGCCTGACCTTCGGCGAGGTCCAGGAGCAGTACCCGGACGACCTGAACGCGTGGCTCGCCTCGGCGAAGGCGGCTCCTACGGGTGGCGGCGAGAGCTTCGCGACGGTGGCCCGCCGGGTCTCGGCGACCCGGGACAAACTGATCGCGCGGTACGCGGGCCGGACGGTCCTGCTGGTCACCCACGTGACGCCGGTCAAGACCCTGGTCAGGCTCGCACTGGGCGCACCGCCCGAGTCCCTGTTCCGCATGGAACTCTCGGCGGCGTCGCTGTCGGCGGTGGCGTACTACGCGGACGGCAACGCGTCGCTGCGGTTGCTGAACGACACGTCGCACTTGCGCTGAGCGGTGGTCCGGGGCGCGTGGGCTGGGCCTCGGCCTGGGGCGCCCCGGTCGTGGGGCCGAGGGCGAGGCCGCTGCGGGGGGCCTGTTCCCCACCCCGCCCCTTCCCGGCTGTGACATTTTGCGGCTGCCGCCGCGGGGGCTTCGCCCCAGACTCCGCTCCTCAAACTCCCCCAAGGACTTCGTCCAGGGGAGACCCCCAGGGGCTGAGATTTTCCGGCCGGGCCGGAAAATCCAGCCCGTCCGGCGTTTGAGGACACTCCCCCAGACTTCGTCCGAGGGGACCCCCAAGGGCGTCCGGGGTCTGGGGGCCCGCCCCCAGTTCGGGAAGGGGCGGGGTGGGGAAAGAAGCCCGCCGCAGGCGCCCCTACCCCCGCGCCTACCCCCGCAGCGCCGCCGCCTCCCGCGCCAGCCTCTCCACCCGCCCCCAGTCCTTCGACGCAACCGCGTCCCCCGGCAGCATCCACGTCCCCCCGACGCACTCCACATTCCCCAGCGCCAGATACCCCGGCGCCGAAGCCCGCGTAATGCCGCCCGTCGGGCAGAACCTCGCCCCGGGAAGCGGCGCGGCGAGGGACTTCAGGTACGCGATGCCGCCCGCCGCCTCCGCCGGGAAAAACTTCATCTCCGTCACGCCGCGCTCCAGCAGCGCCACCACCTCCGAGGCCGTGGACACCCCCGGCAGGAACGGAACGCCGGCCCCCCTCATCGCGTCCAGCAGCCCGTCCGTCCACCCCGGGCTCACCAGGAACCGCGCCCCGGCCGCGACCGAATCGGCCACCCCCGCCGCCGAAATCACCGTGCCGGCCCCCACCACCGCATCCGGCACCTCCGCCGCGATCGCGCGGATGCAGTCCAGCGCGACGGGCGTCCGCAGTGTCACCTCGATCGCCGGCAGCCCGCCCGCGACCAGTGCGCGGGCGAGCGGAACCGCGTCGGCGGCGTCCTCCAGGACTACGACGGGGACGACGGCAGCATGGTCCAGCACGGAAGTCATGCCGCCATCCTGCCGACGGCACACGTCACACGCAACGACCGTTGCGCACAGCGCAACGGACGGGCAGTGCTCAGTGAATCTGGCTCACCACCACATCCAGCGCCCACACCTTCCCCGCCTTCGCCGGAGCCGCTGCCTCCACCACATACCCGAGATCCCGCAGTACGCCGACAAGCTCCGCGGGCCCGGTCGGCGCAGCTCCCGCCGCCAGCAGGTCCCGTACGATCCGCCCCTTCGTCGCCTTGTTGAAGTGGCTGACGACGGACCGCTTCTCCACCCCGTCCTCGTCGATCTGCGAATGCAGCACCCGCACCGTCGCCGTCCGCCCCGCCACCTCACCCTTGGGCTTCCACGCAGCGGCGTACGCGGAGGACCGCAGATCCAGCACCAGCCCCTCGCCCGCCGCAGCGGGCATCGCGTCGGCCATCGGCCCCCGCCAGTACGCCCCCAACGCCCCGAGCCCCGGCAGCTTCACGCCCATCGAGCAGCGGTACGACGGGATCCGGTCGGCGATTCCCACCGCGCCCCACAGCCCGGAGAAGACCAGCAGCGATTCCCGGGCGCGCTTGCGGGCGGCCGCGTCGAGGGATGCCAGGCCAAGGGCGTCGTACAGCACACCGGTGTAGATCTCCCCGGCCGGCCGAGCCCCAGCCGTCCGCAGGTCCACGTTCTTGGCGACCTCGCCGCGCAGCCCCTCGCTCAGGCCCAGCACGACGCGAGCCTTCTCCTCGTCGGCGGCGCACAGCTCGACCAGCTCGTCCAGCACCGCGGCCCGCGCCCCGGCCAGCCCCGGCAGCGAGAGGGACTCCGGCTTCAGGGGCGCACCGGACCCGCTGGCGGCCTTTCCTTCGGACGGCGGCAAGAGCACGAGCACAGCGGGACTCCTTCGGATACGGCGGATACGGCGAGTACGGCGGGTACGGCGCACAACTGGCATACAACTGGCGTACACCGCACGCGTACGCACCCGTCGCGTACGCGCAAAACGCCAGGGTAAGCCGAATCCCGCCGCGCCCTCCGGCCTGTCCAGACCTACGCTCGGACCATGCCCCGCCGCCATATCCGTGTGATCGGTGCCCCAGAGGCCCCCCTCAGGGCCGCCCTTCGCGCGCTGCGCAGCACGCTCGATGTGCCGGAGGCCTTCCCGGCCGAGGTCATCGCGGAGGCCGAACGCGCCGCCAAGTCCCCGCGGCTGCCCGGCCTGGACGAGACCGGCATCCCCCTCTTCACCGTCGACCCGCCCGCCTCCGCCGACCTCGACCAGGCGATGCACCTGGCCAGGCGCGAAGGCGGCGGTTTCCGGGTGCATTACGCGATCGCCGACGTCGCCGCCTTCGTCACGCCCGGCGGCGTACTCGACGCCGAGGTGCACCGCAGGGTTGCGACCCTCTACTTCCCGGACGAGCGGGTTCCGCTGCACCCGCGTCTGCTCTCCGAGGGCGCCGCGAGCCTGCTGCCCGGTCAGACGGCCCCCGCCCTCCTGTGGCGCATCGACCTCGACGCGGACGGCCGCACCGAGGCGACCGACGTGCGCCGTGCGCTCGTACAAAGCCGGGCCAAGCTCGACTACGCGGGTGTACAGCAGCAGATCGACGCCGGTACGGCCGAGGAGCCACTGGCACTGCTCCGTGACATCGGGCTGCTGCGCGAGGCGCTGGAACGCGAGCGCGGCGGCATCTCGCTCAACGTGCCCGAGCAGGAAATCGTCGAGCACGACCACGCGTACTCCCTCGAATACCGCGCCCCGCGCCCCGTCGACGGCTGGAACGCCCAGATCTCCCTGCTCACCGGCATGGCGGCGGCCGACCTGATGATGTCCGCGGGCACCGGCATCCTGCGCACCCTCCCCGCCGCCCCCGACGGCGCGGTCGGACGCCTGCGCCGCTCCGCCAAGGCGCTGCGCATCGACTGGCCGCACCATGTCTCGTACGCCGAGATCGTCCGCTCCCTCGACCCCAGGAGGCCTTCCCACGCCGCGTTCCTGGAGGAGTGCACGACGCTGCTGCGCGGCGCCGGGTACACCGTCTTCCAGAACGGTGAAGTCCCCGAGCCGTCGGTCCACTCGGCGGTGGCCGCCCCGTACACCCACTGCACGGCCCCACTGCGCCGCCTCGTCGACCGTTACGCGGGCGAGCTGTGCGTCGCGGCCGTCGCGGGCGAGGAGCCGCCGGAGTGGGTACGGGAAGCGCTGCCCGGCCTCTCGCAGACGATGGCCGAGGGCACGCGGCGTGCCAACACTGTCGAGCGCGAGTGCGTCGACATCGTCGAGGCGGCGCTGCTCAAGGACCGGGTGGGCGAGGTGTTCGACGCCCACGTGGTGGACGTGAAGGAGAACGAACCGGCCGTCGGCACCGTCCATCTGCAGGACCTCGCCGTCGTGGCCCGCGTCGAGGGCGGCGACGAGAAGCTCCCGCTGGGCGAGCGCATCAGGGTCCGCCTCACACAGGCCGACCCGGGCTCGGCGAAGGTCCAGTTCGCGCCTGCGTGAGGGCGGCGACGAGCGCACGCGGATCGTCGGCGTGAAAGCGCACGGCCCGCGCCTCGCCTTCGAGGTGGGGATCGCGGACTTCGTCCGAGCCGTCCCCGCCTGCCGGGTAGCATGGTCGACACGGCAGACGAGCTGACTGGACGGCCGCGTGGGGATCTTCGGATCCCCCCGAGGAACGTCCGGGCTCCACAGGGCAAGGTGGTGGCTAACGGCCACCCGGGGTGACCCGCGGGACAGTGCCACAGAAAACAGACCGCCGGGGACTTCGGTCCTCGGTAAGGGTGAAACGGTGGTGTAAGAGACCACCAGCGCCTGAGGTGACTCAGGCGGCTAGGTAAACCCCACCTGGAGCAAGGTCAAGAGAGGCCGTCGCAAGACGGCCTTGCGCGAACGATCGAGGGCTGCCCGCCCGAGTTCGCGGGTAGACCGCACGAGGCCGGCGGCAACGCCGGTCCTAGATGGATGGCCGCCTCCCCGGCCGCCGCGAGGCGACCGGGTGACAGAACCCGGCGTACAGGTCGACTCGTCTCTCGCCGGGGGCTGGGCCTGGGGATTTCCCCGGGTGCAGCCCCCGGGCCGTTTCCAGGAGTGCGAGCGACGGGTGATCGTGCGCATCCTTGATACGGCGCCGGCTGTGCGGCGTCATGGCTTTCATGCCGCGTAGCGAGGAGATCCCGTGACGATTCCTGTCGAGCAGCTCTCGGAGCCGGCCGTGCGTGCGTTCGTCGCCGCGGTCAACGCCAACGACCGTGACGCCTTCCAGGACGCCCTCGCGCCCGCCGCGACCATGTCCGACGACGGGACCGAGAGGGACCTCGCCGAGTGGACGGAGCGGGAGATCTTCTCCTCGGGCGGCCACATGGACGTCGAGGCGCAGAAGGCGGGCGGCCTGTCCCTGGTCGTCAGGTACCGCAACGAGACCTGGGGAGAGATGCGTACCGCCTGGGATTTCATCGTCGACGGCGGGAAGATCGCCCGCTTCGAGACGGGGCAGGCCTGAGGCCTGCCCCGCCGGCCCGTCAGTGGCAGTACTTGGTGCCGTTGTTGCTGGTGGTCCAGGCGCACGAGTCGAGCTGAGTGCCGCTCGGCCTGATCAGGCGGGCCTTGTCGCTGGTGTTGTTCCAGACGTACGAGGTGCGGCCCCAGTACCGGTGGGCCGCGGTGTTGGTGCCCTTGCCCGTGTGGACGCGCACCGTCGCGCCGGCGCCGATCCTGTATGTGCCGAAGGTATACGTGTAGCCCGTGTTGTCCTTGAGCTTGTAGTCCCTGAGCTGGATCGCCGAGCGGGTGTTGTTGTGGATCTCGACCCACTCGGCGTTCAGCGAGGTGTTGGTGCGGGTGTCACTGCCCGGGCTGTTGTACTGGATCTTGCCGAGGTGCAGACCGCCCTGGTGCGCTGCCGCCTGGGCGGGGGTGGTGGCGGCGAGCAGGGAGCCTGCCAGGACGGCGAGGGCAGCGGCATGTATGCGCAAGGTGCACTCCATGTGTGAGAACTGTGAAGGTCGCTGGAGTATAGGTTCGTGCACCCTGCGGAGGGATTGGTTCCGCTCAAGCGGTTGCGTCCGGGATGCGGGCGCCCGCTCCGGTCACCCGGATCCGTGCGTCACCCGTTCGAAGTTCGACCGTCAGTACGCCCGGGCGGCCCATGTCGTCGCCCTGGTGGAGGGTGAGGGTCGCATCGGCCGGGACAAGGCCGAGTTCGCGTGCGTACGCCCCGAAGGCGGCCGCCGCCGCGCCCGTTGCCGGGTCCTCGATCACGCCGCCCACCGGGAACGGGTCGCGGACGTGGAACGTCGTCGCGTCCTGGCGCCACACCAGCTGAACCGTCGTCAGATCCAGGCGGCGCATCAGCACGGCCAGCCGCTCGAAGTCGTACGAAAGATCCGCCAGCCGCTCGCGGGTCGCCGCCGCGAGCACCAAGTGGCGGGCGCCCGCGTATGCGATGCGGGGCGGGAACGCCGGGTCCAGGTCGTCGGCCGGCCACCCCAACGCGGCCAGTGCCTCGGCCACATCCCCCTCCGCCGCCTCCTCGACCTTCGGCTCGACGCTGGTGAGCGTCGCGCGGTAGGTGCCGTCGGGGGACGCGGTCACCGTCACAGGCACCGTGCCCGCCTGGGTTTCGAAGACCAGGTCACCCGGGCGGCCTTGGTGCTCGGCGAGCGCCAAGGCCGCCGCGACGGTGGCGTGGCCGCAGAAGGGGACCTCGGCCTTCGGGCTGAAGTACCTGACGGTGAAGGCCCGCCCGGGCTCGCGCTCCTCCGTGAGGAACGCGGTCTCGCTGTAGCCGAGCTCGGCGGCGACGCCGAGCATGGCCGCGTCGTCGAGACCGGACGCGTCCAGGACGACGCCGGCCGGATTGCCGCCCTCCGGGTCGCTGGAGAAGGCGGTGTAGCGCAGGACTTCAGTACCGGTGAATGACTTCATACCGCAGCCAACGGCGGGCGGCGCCCCGGTGTTCCCTCAGCCCCGCCCCACGTACGGCATTGTCGTCGCGATGACCGTCGCGAATTGCACATTTGCCTCAAGAGGCAGCTCCGCCATGTGCAGCACCGTGCGCGCGACGTCCTGCACGTCCATCACCGGCTCGGCCATCAGCTCGCCGTTCGCCTGGAGGATGCCGGCCTGCATCCGCTCCGTCATGTCCGTCGCCGCGTTGCCGATGTCGATCTGGCCGCACGCGATACGGTACGGCCGCCCGTCCAGCGACAGGGACTTGGTCAGGCCCGTCATGGCGTGCTTGGTCGTCGTGTACGCGATCGAGTGCGGCCGGGGGGCGTGCGCCGAGATCGAGCCGTTGTTGATGATCCGGCCGCCCTGCGGGTCCTGACCCTTCATCTGCCGGTAGGCCGCCTGCGCGCACAGGAACGCCCCGTTGACGTTCACATCGACGACCGAGCGCCATTCGTCGTAGGCGATGTCCTCCACCGGCACACCGCGCGGCCCGAACGTGCCCGCGTTGTTGAAGAGCAGATCGAGGCGCCCGTACCGCTCACGCACGGCGGAGAACAGCGCGTCCACGTCATCGGGCCTGGACACGTCCGCCCGTACGTGCAGGGTGTCGCCGGCTCCGGCCGACCTGGCTGTCGCGGCCGTCTCTTCCAGCGGTTCGATCCGTCGTCCGGCCAGCGCGACCGACCAGCCCGCACCCGCCAGCGCGAGTGCGACGGCCCGGCCGATGCCCGAGCCCGCTCCGGTCACGACGGCGATCTTCGTCTGAGGGTTCATGGCCCAGCAGCGTACGTGACACGTACATGAGAGCGGTGCGACGTTCCGTGCCACTCCAATTCCTCTGACAACAGCCGTCAGGGGAGGGGCAGATGACAATCGCATCGCGCGCCTCGCTCGTCACGGAGGCGGGGAATCCGGGCCTGAAGCCGCCCTAGTTCTCGCCGTCCACCGGGTAGCGGACGCCGATGCGCCTCCGTACCGCGTCGAGCGTCCGCATCACGGCCAGAGTGCCGTCCAGCGGGACGAGCGGCGACTCGTTCTCGCCTGCGCGCAGGCAGCGCATCACCTCGGCGGCCTCGTACTGAAGGCTGTGGCGATTCCCGTTCCCGCCCACGACCTCCTCCGGCTCCCGCCCGTCCCTGTGCAGCACAAACCGGTCCGGGTAGAAGAACCCGCGCCCCAGCTCGATCCGCCCCGCCGTGCCGGTGACGGACGCCGTGATGGGGGTGTCGGCGGTTATGGAACAGCTCAAGAGGGCGGTCGCACCGGACTCCCAGCCGAGCAGGATCCCGGTGTTCAGGTCGACGCCCTCGGGGGACAGCAGGGCGTCCGCCTGTACGCGGTCGGGCTCGCCGAGGATCAGATGCGCGAACGACACCGGGTACACCCCGAGGTCGAGCAGCGCGCCTCCGCCGAGCGCGGGGTCGCGCAGGCGGTGTTCGGGGGCGAAGGGCCCGGCGAGCCCGAAGTCGGCGTGCACGGTACGTACGTCACCTATCGCACCGCTTCGTACGGTCTCCACGAGCCGCAGGATGGCGGGATTGCAGTACATCCACATCGCCTCCATCAGGAACCGCTCCTGGCGACGGGCGACGGCGACGAGTTCCTCCGCCTCGCGGGAGTTGAGCGTGAACGCCTTCTCGCACAGCACGGCCCGGCCCGCCTCCAGGCACAGGCCGGCGGCGGCCCGGTGCGAGGAGTGCGGGCCCGCGACGTACACGACGTCGACGTCCTGGTCCGCGGCGAGTTCCGCCCAGCTGCCGTACGCACGCGGGATCCCGAAGCGGTCGGCGAAGGCGCGGGCGGTCGCGGTACTGCGGGACGCCACCGCAACCACCTCCGCGTCCGGCATCCTCATCAGATCCGCGGTGAACACCGACGCGATGCCGCCGGTGGCCAGGACGCCCCATCGAACGGTTTCCTTGCCCATCCCAGCCCCCAGGAAAAAGGTCTCGACCACTCCGGACGAGCTGAGAGCATAGGTGCAGTTTCAACGACATGGAGATGCGAATGACGGAGACAGGCCAGTCCGCACAGGGCCACATACCCGGGGCGGAGGCCGAAACCGCAGCCGCCACAGGTTCTGCCACCGCCGCTTCTGCCACTCCCGCTTCTGCCACCAGTCGCACCGCAGGTCTCCTGGTCACCCTGGTACTCGGCGGCCTCACCGCTCTGCCGCCGCTCTCCATGGACATGTACCTACCGGCCCTCCCCGAGGTCACGGAATCGCTCCGCTCACCCGCCGCGACCGTGCAGCTCACGCTCACCGCGTGCCTGGCGGGCATGGCGCTCGGGCAGCTCGTCGTCGGCCCGATGAGCGACAGGTTCGGCCGCCGCAGGCCGCTGCTGCTCGGCATGATCGTGTACGTCGTAGCCACCGCGATCTGCGCCTTCGCGCCGTCCGCGGAGCTCCTGATCGCCTTCCGCCTGCTCCAGGGGCTGGCCGGGGCGGCGGGCATCGTCATCGCGCGGGCGGTCGTCCGTGACCTCTACGACGGCGTCGAGATGGCCCGTTTCTTCTCGACCCTGATGCTGATCTCGGGCGTCGCGCCGGTCATCGCGCCCGTCATCGGCGGGCAGGTGCTGCGGCTGACGGACTGGCGGGGCGTTTTCGTCGTTCTCACCGCCGTCGGCGTCCTCCTCACACTCGTCGTATGGAAGTGGCTGCACGAGACGCTGCCGGCGGACCGGCGGCACGAAGGGGGCGTCGGCCAAGCGCTCCGCACGATGCGGGGCCTGCTGGCGGACCGCGTCTTCACGGGTTACGTGCTTGCGGGAGGCCTGGCCTTCGCCGCCCTCTTCGCGTACATCTCGGCGTCGCCTTTCGTGATCCAGTCCATCTACGGCGCCTCGCCGCAGACCTTCTCCCTGCTCTTCGCGATCAACTCGATCGGCCTGATCGGTGTCGGCCAGATCAACGGCAAGCTGCTCGTGGGCCGGGTCAGCATGGACAAGGTCCTGGGCTTCGGCATCACCCTCATCGCACTGGCCTCGCTCGCCCTTCTCCTGATGACCACCGGCGTCTTCGGAGAGGTAGGCCTGATCCCCGTAGCGGCAGGCCTCTTCACCCTGATGTCAGCAATGGGCCTGGCCCTCCCGAACACCAACGCACTGGCCCTCACCCGCACCCCGCACGCGGCGGGCTCGGCGTCCGCGCTGCTGGGTACGTCGTCCTTCCTGATCGGCGCGATCGCCTCCCCCCTGGTGGGCATCGCGGGCGAGGCGACGGCGGTACCGATGGCGGTGGTGCAACTGACGTGCGCACTGGCATCGATGACGTGCTTCGCAACCCTGTGCCGCCCATGGCAGCGCGCGTCGGACTAACGCGGGCTTCTTTTCCCCTACCCGCCCCTCCCCGAACTGGGGGCAAGCCCCCAGGCCCCCGGCCGGGGGGCGCGGGCTGACGCCCCACACCCCACGCCTGCGGCAGCTTCGCGCCGCAGGCGTGGCCCGGCTCCCGAGTGCGGCGGCGTCGCGGCCGCGGGGCGGGCCCGGAGTCCCGGCTGCGGCTGCTTCGCGTCGCAGGGGCCGGGGTGCGGAGGGGGTCGGGGTCGTAGGGAGTGGTGTTCGGGACGTAGAGCGTGATTTGTGCGCGGGACGCCGGGAGGGCTTTCGGTGACCCGGGATCGCAGCTAAATCATGCAGTCCCGAATGCCGCTCCCGGAGGCCCCGGCCCCCGGCAGTCCCACCCCTGGCAATCCCGCCCCGGCAGCCAACCCGACCCCGTGCCGCATCGCCCGGACCCCTACCTCCGCCGCGCGTAAGCGATCAAGTGGTCCCGGTCCTTGCGGTCCGTCCAGCGGAACAGTGCCGTGGACGAAAGTTCCGTCGCCGGCAGCTGGATGTTCGCGGGCAGTTCCTTCGGCTCCCGTGTCGCCAGGTCCGCCTCCACCGGGGTGCGCGTAGCCGTCGTTCCGTACGCCACGCCCGCGTCCGTCACCGTCTCCAGCGAGAGCGACATCGGCTTCGCACCGTCCGAGTCCTCGAAGCAGTGGCCCGCCTTCGACTCCAGGTCGAAGCCCAGGCTGCCCGCCACCATGTACCGGCCCTCGGGGGACATCGCCGCCGCCGGGTATTTCCCCGGCTCTATCGCCGGCTTACGGCACTCCGCCGTGGCCAGCACCTTGCCCGTCTCCGCGTCGTGCACCGCCCAGATGTCGTGGTCGCGGTCCTTTTTCTTCTGCCACTTGGCGAGTACGTGCCCACCCGTCACAGCCGTCGGCACGCCCGACGCCGCGTCCGCCCCCACCGGCGCCGTCTTCCGGCTGTGCCAGCCGCCCCGCACCCAGAACTCCCGGCGCCCGCTCACCAGCAGCCCCTTCCGGGTCACCGACCGCACCTCGGTCTGCACCCGGCACGCACCGCAGCCCGCGGGGTGGCGCAGATCCTTCGGGGCGACCTTCGTGACCCGGCCGGTGACGGGGTCCACGACCGCGCTGTCCGCGCCGCCGTCGCTGATGAGGATGCCGGGGCCCGTGCCGTTGACGGTGGGGTCGTCGGCCCAGGGGAGTTCGATCCGCTGCTGGGTGCCGTTCTCAACGTCGTACACATCGAGGGCGACGATCATGTCGGCGGCGGTCAGCGCGTCCTCGCCGACCTTCCCGTACGACCAGGTGGCGAAGAACTCCCGGCCGTCCTTGGTGACGGCCAGCACGTGGGGAAAGTACGTCGGGTCGGACAGCGGCCGCCACGCGTCGCCCACCCACCGCGTCCGCCCGGTCGCGGCGTCGACGGCCCGCAGCCGGAAGCGGGTGGCGGAGGCCCGCTCCAGGTAGCCGACCGCGTCCGCGACCCGCGCGACGGCGTACTCGGGCGAGGCGCCGACGACCTCCCAGCCCCGGTCGCCGGCGTACGCCGAAGGCACCGGCACCCGCGTCAAGGTCGCCGCGCTCTTCTTCGGGGGCTTCGTCGCCCCGGGCTTCTTCTTCTCGCCCGAGGTGCCGCCGCACGTGGCCAGCAGGAGCAGCATGGCCAGGACGAGCACACCTGCCACCAGGGCCACGCGTACGACCCGCTGTGTCATGGTCCCTGGTCCCCCCGACCCCCGACGGTCACGTCAACGGCCGTCAGCGTAGCAACCTGTCAGCAACTCGCCCTTACCGCACAGCAGTTCAGGAGCACGCTCGCACCTCACCCCAAAGGTGCCTAAAATCCTTCAGTGAACTCCACCCTCCCCACCGCAGAAGCCCTGCGCGCCGCCCTCGCCGGGCTTCTCGACGGGCTGCCGCCCAAGCAGGCCGCACAGGCCGTCGAGCGGCTGATCACCAGCTACCGGGGAACCACCCCCACCGCCGCCCCCGTACTGCGCGACCGCTCCGACGTGGCCGCGTACGCCGCGTACCGGATGCCCGCGACGTTCGAGGCGGTACGTTCCGCGCTCGCCGCACTCCGCGCCGCGGCCCCGGACTGGACCCCGGCGACGCACACGGACGTCGGCGGCGGCACGGGAGCGGCGAGCTGGGCCGTGGCGGAGGCCTGGGAGGAGGCGGCCGCCAGCACCGTCCTGGACTGGGCGGAACCCGCCCTCGCCCTCGGTCGCGAACTGGCCGAAGCCTCCGGCTCACCCGCCCTCCGCGCAGCCACCTGGCAGCGCTCTCGCATCGGATCGTCGCTCCGCATCGAGAGCACCGATCTCGTCACCATCTCGTACGTCCTCAAGGAATTGACGGACGCCGACCGCACCACAGTCGTCACCGAAGCCGCCCGCGCGGCCCAGGCCGTAGTGGTCGTCGAACCCGGCACCCCCGACGGCTACCTCCGCATCATCGAGGCCAGGGACCTCCTCATCGAGGCGGGCATGCGCGTGGCCGCCCCCTGCCCCCACAGCGGCACCTGCCCCATAGAGGAGGGCACCGACTGGTGCCACTTCTCGGCCAGGGTGAGCCGCTCGTCCCTGCACCGCCAGGTCAAGGGCGGCTCGCTGCCGTACGAGGACGAGAAATTCAGTTACGTAGCGGCAGTCCGCTTCGACGCGGATGTGGACCCCGTCGCCGCCCGGGTGGTCCGCCGACCGCAGATCCGCAAGGGCATGGTCCTCCTGGAGCTGTGCACCAGAACGGACGGCCTCACCCGCGAAACGATCAGCAAGAAACGCCACGGCGACCTCTACAGGGCCGCGCGCGACACCGACTGGGGCGACGCATGGCCGCCCCCGCCGGCAAACCAGGACCAGCACCAGAACCAGCACGACGACCAGCACCAGGACGAGAGCTAGGCCCGCAGCTCCTGCGTGCAGCACTTCACGCTGCCGCCTCCCTTGAGCAGCTCCCCGAGATCCATCCCGACCGGCTCGAACCCCCGCGCCCGCAACGGCCCGAAGAGCCCGACCGCACCCTGCGGCAGCAGCACATGCCGCCCGTCGCTCACGGCGTTGAGCCCGAGCGCGGCGGCGTCCGCCTCTTCCGCGACGATCGCGTCGGGGAAAAGGCGGGCGAGGACGGCGCGGCTGCCCGGGGAGAAGGCGCCCGGGTAGTACATGACCTCGTCCGTACGGTCGTCGAGGACGGCCAGCGCGGTGTCCAGGTGGTAGTAGCGCGGGTCGACGAGGTCCAGGCCGATGACCGGGCGGCCGAAGAACTCCTGCGCCTCGTCGTGCGAGAGCGGGCTGGAGCGGAAGCCGCGCCCGGCGAGGATCCAGGACGAGGTGACCGCGAAGTCGCCCTCGCCCTCGTTGACGTGCGCGGGCTCATGGATCTCGGTGAAACCGTGCGCCCGGAACCACTCCAGATGTACCTCGGCCTCAAGTGTCCGCTCCGCGTAGGCGAACCGGGCGCCCAGCACCCGGCCGTCGACGACGGTGGCGCCATTGGCGGCGTACACCATGTCGGGCAGTCCGGGCCTGGGGTCGAGGAGCTCGACGGTATGGCCGAGGCTCCGGTAGCGGTCGCGCAGGTCCTCCCACTGGGCGAGGGCCAGCGGCAGGTCGACCGGTTTCGCGGGATCCATCCAGGGATTGATGGAGTACGTCACCCTGAAGTGCTCCGGGGGGCACATCAGATAACGGCGGGGCGAAGCGTCACGAGGCAATGAGGGCTCCTCACGAGCGGCATGGGGCACACAGTGTGCGTGAGGCCATGGTGCGCCGTCCGGAGCTGCGGCACATGGACCGATCGGGTGGTTCCCGACTGGTCAGCGACCGGCCCGGCCAGCGCAGCGAGACGCAACGTCTCGCCCGCCTGCTAGATTGCCCCCATGGCAGACACCAAGGCCCCCGACTCCACCCGCCGCAGCGAGCGCTCCCGCCGCGCGATCTACGACGCGGCCCTCTCCCTCGTCGGCGAGACCGGCTACGCGAAGACCACGATCGAGGGCATCGCCGCCCGCGCGGGCGTGGGCAAGCAGACGATCTACCGCTGGTGGCCCTCCAAGGCCGCCGTCCTGCTCGAAGCCTTCATCGACCTCGGCAACCAGGCGGCCGAAGCGGCAGGTGCCGGCGCCGAGGGATACGAGATCCCCGACACCGGCGACCTCGCGGCCGACCTCAAGCTGGTCTTGCGCGCCACCGTCGACGAACTCGTCGACCCGAAGTACGAAGCCCCCACCCGCGCCCTCACCGCCGCCGGCATCGTCGACCCGGAGCTGTGCGCCGAGTTCGTCGAGAAGCTGCTCGAACCGCAGCTCCAGCTCTACGTCCAGCGCCTCCGCACGGCGCAGGAAGCCGGCGACGTACGGGCAGGAATCGACCCGCACATCGCCCTGGAACTCCTCGTCGGCCCGCTCGCGCACCGCTGGCTCCTGCGCACCCGCCCGCTCACCCACGAATACGCCGACGCCGTGGTCGACTACGCGCTGGGCGGCCTCGCGCCACGCTGAGGTGAGTTCCCTCACGGAACCCCACGGGCACCGCACGGCACCCCATGAAACACGGCGAGTGAGCGCCGTAGAGCCACTTATACGGACAAAGGCGGCAACGAAACCACCGTTGTGATATCGGCCCGCGTACCCCGGATGAGGACTGCGGCCACCTCAGGCGCAGGATGATGGCAGCATGGAGAACGCAACGCTGAGGTGAGGGGTTGAATGGGCGCCGATTTCGGCCGCAATCGCGGCACAGAGAGCAGGCAGACATTGGAGAGCAGGCTGCCCCAGTGGCTGCGCCGCCGCCCGAAAGCCGCCGACGCCCCCGAGGCCGGGCGCGAGGCCCTGCTCCTGGCCGCTGCTGCCGCCGGGCTGCCGCTCGCCCCCGCCGCGCACCCCGTCGGATACCGGTGTTCGTGCGACCGTGTGGGCTGTCCCACCCCGGCCAGGCACCCCATCTCCTTCGCCTGGCAGACCCAGTCGACCACCGACCGCGCGCAGATCACGCGCTGGGTCGAGGGTCAGCCGCAGGCCAACTTCATCACCGCGACCGGCATGGTCCACGATGTGCTCGACGTACCGCTGGAAGCCGGACTCAGCGCGCTGGAGCGGCTGATCGAAGCCGGTGTTGAGGTCGGTCCCGTGGCCGAGTTCGGCGGCAGCACCAGCGACGCCCGTCTGCTCTTCTTCACCGCCACCCGTGGCACCCCGGACGACGAGGACGAGTGGTGGCCGTGCGAGCTGGACTGCCACCCCGAGACCATGGACGAGCATCCCGGCCTGCGCTGGCACTGCCGCGGCAGTTACGTACTCGTACCGCCCGCGCAACTGCCCGGCGAGCGTGAGGTGAGCTGGGTCCGCGGCCTCGAACACCCGCTGCCCGACCCGCTGACGCTCCTGGAGACCCTGACCGACGCCTGCGCGCGGTACGTCGGCGAGGACGACCCGGACGACCACCACGCGGTGGCCTGGCCACTGGGCCGCTGAAAAGCACGCTCGGCGGAGAGTTCTCCGGAGAGCTCCCTGTACTCGTACGAACCCCTCGTTACGAACCCTGCGCGGCCGTGAGCCCCTGAATCCTGGCGAGCACCGTGACCTGCTGCTCGCCCTCGCCCTTGACCGGGACCCGCACCACCTGACTGGAGACCCGCTCCTTGGTGAGCTTGGTCTTCGCGGTGCCGGTGATCAGCGCCCGCACATCGGCGTTGAGGTCCAGCCGCACGCCCTGGGCCACGGTCTGCTGTTCGAACTGCCGCGTGGCGAAGAAGACCGTCGCCCCACCGTCCTTGTCGACGAGCCCGAGCGGCGCGAACGCCCCGGTGTCCAGCCGCCGGTCGAGGTACTGGACGGTCCGCCCGGGCTGCCGCGCGACGCTCTTGCGTGCCTGCCGCAGGGCCGAAGTGTGCGACCCCGGGGCGAAGTTCACGGGCTCACCGTCCTGCAAGTACGACGCGTACTGCTTGCTCAGATCCTTCGGGGCCACCGCGAGAGCGGGGGCGTCCGGTTCGACCGGCTCGGCGAAGCCGTCCTTGTCCTTCTTGAAGTCGGGCATCTCGTCCGGCCGCAGGACCCACAGATGCGAGACCTCCCACAACTGGTCGGCTCCGCCGCGTACGAACACCATCAGCCAACGGGTGTCGCGGCGCCCGCTGTCCTGGTCGCGGTTGCTGTCGGTGTCCGCGACGAACCACCGGGGCCAGCCCTGCTTCTTGGGGATGGAGAACTTCGCGTCCGTCAGCTCCAGCGGCTTGTGCCGAGGATTCCCCTGCGGGCTCTGCGCCTGCCGGGCCTTGAGGCCGGCCTGGTTTATCGCGCCGAGCGCGCCGGTGACCCGGCCCGCGTCGAGGGCCGGATCGTACGCCTTGTCGGCCTCGTTGTACGCCGCCGTGAAGTCCTTGAGTGCCTGCGCGGCCTCAGACTTCGTCGCCGACGGCACGACCTCCAGCTCGCCGTGCACCGTCATGCACCCGCTCGCCGTCATCGACAGCGCCGCCGCCGTCGCGATCCCGGTCGCCAGCCGCCTCAGCCTCAGCCTGCTCATGCGTTGCCTTCTGTGCCTTCTCTGTCTTCGTCCCCACCGACGTCCGGAACCCTACCGGGGACAGGAACAGCACGAGCGTGGGGACCAGGTACAGCAGCCACACCGTGACCTGGAGGAGGGTCGGGTCGGGCTGGAAGTTGAAGGTGCCCTTGAGCAGCGTTCCATACCAGCTGTCCGGCGGAATCGTGGCGGGATGTCGAACGCGGGTCGTCGGGGAAGAGGATGTAGACCTCGGCGACCTTCGAGCCCTTGTTACTTACCTGGCTGGGCCAGGGCGCTTGGGAATCACCAGCGGCGCACCGGTGCGTGGGTGCGGCAGCACCTCGACGGGCTGCCGGTACACCTCGCTCAGCAACGCGTCGCAGAACACCTCGGTGGGCGGCCCCTCGGCCGCGATCCGCCCACCGTGCAGTACGGCGGCCCGGTCCGCGTACGCCGCCGCCAGCCCCAGGTCGTGCAGTACGACGACCACGGCGTCCCCGGCTGCGGCCCGCTCCCGGCAGATCCTCAGCACGAGTTCCTGGTGGCGCAGGTCCAGTGCGGCGGTCGGCTCGTCCAGCAGCAACAGCGGAGCCCGCTGCGCCAGTACGCGCGCGAGCGCGACGCGGGCGCGCTCGCCGCCGGACAGCGCGGAGAAGGGACGCGTCGCGAACTCGGTGACTTCGGTGGCCGTCATGGCAGCGGCGACGGCCGCATCGTCCTCGTCCGCGCGCGGCGTGCCGGCCCAGGGGGCGCGACCCATCCGTACGACGTCCTCGACGGGAAAGGGGAAGGCCAGTGTGGCGGCCTGGGGCAGCACCGAGCGCCGCAGGGCCAGTTCGGCGGCGGACCAGTCGCCCACGGGCCGCCCGTGGATCCATACCTCGCCCTGGGTGGCCGCCAGATCCCCGGCGAGGGCCGCGAGCAGCGTCGACTTCCCGGCCCCATTGGGCCCGACAAGCGCGAGCACGTCACCGGCGCGGGCGGTGAGATCGATCCCCTGGACGACGTCGCGCGGGCCGAGGCGCACGTGGAGGGCGCGGACTTCGGCGGCGGGGGAGCCGGGAGCGGTGGGCTCGGGCAACTCCCGTCCCCGGGAGGGGAAGAGGTTCTTCAGCATCGTGCGATACCGCCTTGGGTGTGGGCGTACGGGGGAGGGGCGGGGGTGCGGGTCGCCTGCGGCGGGCTTGTTCCCCACCCCGCCCCTTCCCGCTGTGACATTTTGCGGCTGCCGCCGCGTGGGGGCTCCGCCCCAGACCCCGGTCCTCAAGGGCGTCCGGGGGGTCTGGGGGCTTGCCCCCAGTTTCGGGAAGGGGCGGGTAGGGGAACTGCGCCGCAGGCAACCCGCACGGCACTGCGCACCGCACCCCCACCACTCACGCCCATCCCCCCTGCCGACGCCGAGTCCTCCGTAGCAGCCAGAAGAAGAACGGGCTCCCGAACAACGCCGTAAGCACCCCCAGCGGAAGCTCCGCCGGATCCGCGACCGTGCGGGCCGCGAGGTCGCCCGCGACCAGGACCAGCGCCCCGCCGACCGCGCTGCCGGGAACCAGGAAGCGGTGGCCGGGCCCGTTCGCCATCCGCAGCAGATGCGGGACCAGCAGCCCTACGAACGTAATGATCCCGGCCACCGCAACCGCCGCCGCAGTGAGCAGCGCCACCACCAGGACGAGCACGACACGGAGCCTCTCCACATCCACACCAACGTGCCGCGCCGGGCGTTCGCCCAGCGCCAGAAGGTCCAGCTTGCGCGCGTACAAGGGGGCAAGAACCAGCCCCAGCAGCGCACACGGCAGCACCGCGAGGACCTTCGGCCAGGTCGCCTGGGAGAGCGAGCCCAACTGCCAGAAGGTGATCTGGGTGATCTGCGCGTTGTCCGCGAAGAAAATGAACAGGCCGATCAGCGCCCCCGCGAACGCGTTCACCGCGATACCGGTGAGGATCAGCGTGACGACCTCCGTCCGCCCCCCGGAGCGCGACAGGACGTACACCAGCGCCACCGTGACCAGCCCCGCCACGAACGCGCAGACGGTCACTGTCCAGTTGCCGAAGAAGCTCAGCCCCAGCGCGATCGAGGCCACCGCGCCGACCGCCGCACCCGCCGAGATGCCGATGACGCCGGGCTCGGCGAGCGGGTTGCCGAACACGCCCTGCATCAGCGCACCCGCGCAGCCGAGCGAGGCGCCGACGAGGAGCGCGAGCACAACGCGCGGCAGGCGCACGTTCCACAGGACGCTCTCCCCGACGCGGTCGAGCGCCGCGCCGCCGAGGCCGACGCGGTGCTGGACGGAGGAGAGGATGTCGCCGAGCGCGATGTAGTACGAGCCGAGTCCCGCGGAGAGCAGCGAGAGTACGAGCAGCGCGGCGACGAGCCCGGCGGTGAGGACGAAGGCGGTGCCCCGGCGGCGGCGCGCGGTGCCCGACGGCGGCTCTGTGGACGCCGGTTGACCGTCCACCGTATGCGCCACCGCAGGAGAAGCTCTCACAGTCACTTCCCGTTCCCGTTCCCGTTCCCGCTCCCGTAGAGCTGCTCGACGAGCGAGCGCAGAACCTGGTCGGTGCGCGGACCGTAGTTGAGGAGTACGCCGTCGTCGATCGAGACGACGCGTCGGTCCAGACCGGCCGGTGTCTCGGCAACGCCCGGAATCTTCACCAGTCCTTCGATGCCGTCGACCGAGGCCAGTCCCTTCTTCATCACCAGGATCGCGTCGGGCGCGGCCTTCGCCAGCGCCTCGCTGGTGATCGCGGTGAAGTCCTTCTCCAGCCCCGATTCCTTGCCCGCGTCGACCGCACCCGCCGCCTCCAGCAGCGAACTCGCACCGGACTCACGCCCGCCGAGCAGGTAGACCGAAGCCGTGCCCCGCAGATAGAGGAACGCGACGCGCGGCTTCTCGCCGCCCTTCGCGCCCGCCTCCGGAATGTCCTTCCGTACGGCGGCGATACGCTCCCGGGTCCGCTCCTTCAGCTCGTCACCGGCGGCCCCGACGCCCAGCGCGCCCGCCACCGCGTCGATACGCGGCCCGATGTCGTCGAGGCTCTTGGCGGGCTCGACGACCACGACGGGGATGCCTGCGTCCCGGATCTGGCCGATGGCTTCGGCGGGGCCGGTGGAGGTGTCGGCGAGGACGACGGTCGGCCTGAGCGACAGCACGCTCTCCGCCGAGACGTCGTGCGCACGTGTCACCACGGGCAGGTCTTCGGCCTGTTCGAAGGTCGCGGTGATGTCGCGCGCGACGACCCGCTTGCCGAGGCCGAGCGTGAAGACGATCTCGCTCAGGCTGCCGGTCAGCGGCACGATCCGGTCGGTGGAAGTGACCCGCACCTGTTTGCCGTCCGCCGACCGCACGCTGACGGGCAGTCGGGATTTCGGCACGCTCGCGAGCGGTTCGACGCGGTCGGCCGAGGCCGCTCGGTCGGCGGGAGATGCGTCCGGCGAGTCGGACGTACCGCCGCATCCGGTGACGGCAACGGCCAGGGCGAGCACGGACATCAGTACACGCACACGCACTGAAGACACCGTCCTAGTGAGGTTCCAGGGACCGGAGGGTTCCGGACCAGGTGGGGGATAGCTTAGGTTAGCCTTACCTCGCTTGCCAGCCCTCGGAGGGATCCTGATGCTGCCGTCCAGACAGGCGCGCGCGTTCGCCGTCGCACTTCTCGCGGCCCTGCTGGGAGCCCTTCTCCCAGCCACTGCTGTCGAGGCGGCCAGCCGTACGGTGCAGGGCGGCAGGCTGGACTGGGGCATCAAGTCCTCCTTCCAGAGCTATGTCACCGGGTCGGTGGCGAAGGGAAGTTGGAGCCTTACGGGCGGAGCCGCCACGGTCGGCGGCAGCCAGTTCCGCTTCCACTCGGCGACCGGTTCGTACGACCCGGACAGCGGGGCCCTGAACGCTGGCTTCTCGGGCGGGGTCCACTTCACCGGCCACAAGAACGCCGCCGGCGGACACGACCTGGACCTCACCATCAGCAGACCCACGGTCCGGATATCCGGCGGCAGCGGCACGCTCTACGCCGACATGGTCAGCAAGGACAAGGCGACCGGAAAGGTCACCACATCAGCACAGGTGCCGCTGGCCTCGCTCACGGTCTCCGGCATCAACATGAAGGGCGGCGGCAGCCCCGTAGCCCTCAACAGCATCCCCGCGACGCTGACTTCCCAGGGCGCCAAGGCCTTCGCGGGGTACTACGCGGCGGGGGCGCAGCTCGACCCGGTGAGCCTGTCGGCCGATGTGGTGGCTGCTGCCGCGACCAAGGCTCCGGCGGACAAGGCAGACAAGGGAGACAAGAAGGAACAGCAGCCGAAGACCGCGGGCGCGTTCCACGACGCGGCCGTCGACTGGGGCGTACGCCGCACCTTCCGCGAGTACGTCACGGGATCCATCGCCAGGGGCAAGTGGGAGCTGACCGACGGCGCCCAGGACGGCGGAGCACTCTTCCGCTTCCCGAAGGGCAAGGGCGCGTACGACGAGAAGAAGCGCACCCTCGACGCCGACTTCGCGGGCCGCCTCCGCTTCACCGGAAAGCACCTGGACCTCACCCTGTCGGGCGTCGCCGTCACGGTGAAGGACGGCAAGGGCACGCTCGCCGCCGACGTGACGTCCGAAACCGACACGAAGACCGAGAAGACGAAGAAGAACGTCCCCCTGGTCACCTTCGAGGCGAAGGAACTCGCCCCCAAGGACGGCCTGGTGACCCTCACCGAGGCGCCCGCGAAGCTGACCGAGCGCGGAGCGAAGGCCTTCGGATCCATGTACAGGGCGGGCACCGCGATGGACCCGGTGTCACTCGCCGTCGCCCTCGACAAGAAGGCGCAACTCCCCGCACTGCCAGACCTGGGCAGCGACGCCAGGCCCTCGGCGGAGCCGGAGAAGAAGGCGGAGAAGAAGGCGGCCGCCAAGACCCGGACTGCCGCCACCGCTTCCTCCTCCCGCACCGGTACGTACATCGCCATCGGCGCGGGTGTGCTCCTCTCCGCGGCGATCGCGCTGTACCTCGCGCATCGCCGCCGTACCACCCAGAACTGAACCGACCTGCTCAATCACCTAGGAGACCACTGACCATGGCAGCCACCCCCCGTCCCACAGTCATCGCCGCAGCCGTCGCCACCGCGGCCGCGCTGGGTGCGACCGTCCTCGCGCTGCCCGCCCTCGCGGCGGACGGCCCGCCGACGAAGCCGATGAAAATCGTCGGCGGGTCGCTGGACTGGGGCGTCAAGGAGGGCTACCGCAACTACGTCAAGGGCATGGCGAACGGCACGATCACGGTCGCGGACGGGGCGAAGCTGAACGCGGACGGAACGTTCAACTTCGGCTCCGCGACGGGCGAGTACGACCCCGTCAAGCACACCGTGAAGGCGGCGTTCGGCGGCAGCGTGACCTTCACGTCGCCCCCGCTGCCGCAGGGCCACGGCTTCGAGGTCAAGCTCTCGGACCTCAGGTTCGACACGGGCGCGGAACGGCTCACCGCGGACGTGACCCGCGACGGCGGTGCGGTCCAGGAGGACGTGCCGCTTGCGGAGGCGAAGGTCACGGGCCCGTCGATGGAGAAGCTGGCGACCACGCTGACGAAGGAGGCGGCGGCGGCGCTCGGCGGTCCGTACGAGGGGAAGGCGGGGGACCCGCTGACGGTGAAGCTGGAGTTCGAGAAGCCGACGACCCCGCCGACGACCCCGCCGACGGGCAAGCCGACCGAGAAGCCCAAGCCGACCACTCAGCCGTCCGAGAAGCCCGGCACCAAGCCCACCGCGAAGCCCGGCACCAAGCCCACGTCCAAGCCCTCCGGCGAACCCGTCGCCGCCACCAGCAAGATCGTCGACGGCAACCTCGACTGGGGCCTCTACAAGCGCTTCGTCAGCTACATAACCGGACCCATCGCCCACGGCAAGATCGAGCTCGGCGGCGGCGCGGTCAAGCAGGGCGCGGGCTGGCGCTTCCCCAAGGGCACCGGCTCCTTCGACGGCGAGAAGAAGACCCTCGACGCCACCTTCAACGGCTCCATCCGCTTCCTCGGCCACAAGACGGCCGGGAAGTGGGCCCTCGACACCAAGTTCACGAACTTCCGCGTCCGGGCGAACGGCATCAAGGGCAAAATCGTGGTGGACGGCGTCTCCAACGACCGCGAGACCCAGCGCCCTGTCACGTTCAAGAACCGCCCGCTCGCCGACCTGAAGCTCACGGCCGGTTCGCTCAAGGCCAAGGACGGCGTCGTCTCCCTCTCCGGCGTCCCGGCCACCCTGACCGCCGAAGGCGCCAAGATCTTCGGCGCTCCGTACGCGGCGGGCGACCAGCTCGACAAGGTGGCCGTAGCGGTCTCGGTCACCGAGGGCGCCGACCTGCCCGACGGCGGCACGGACGGCGGCACAGGCACAGGCACAGGCACCGGCGCCACGGGCGGCACCAGCACCACCGGCGGCGCGAGCACGACCGGCGGCACCGTAGGCGGTACGGGCACCACCGGCACCACCACCGCCGGCACCGTAGGCGGCAACCTCGCCGCCACCGGCTCCGAAGTCCCGGCCGGCGCCCTCCTCGCCGCCTCCGGCACGGTCGTCGCGGCCGGCGCGGCGGTCGTCTTCGCGGCCCGCAACCGGCGTACGCACGCCTGATCCGACCGACTCCACCACGCCCCCATGCGACACGGCCGCACCGCGCGATTCGCCGGTGCGGCCCTGTCGTTCGGCTCCACTGATGCTTGAATGCCCTGGTGAACGAACTCGACGTACTCCGCGTCTTCTGCGGCCCGGACGGACGACACGGCAATGCCCTCGGCGTCGTAAGAGACGGGCGTACGCACCCCGATCAGGCATCCCGCCAGGCTTTCGCCGCCGAACTCGGCTTCAGCGAGACCGTGTTCGTCGACGACCCCGAGCGCGGCATCGTCGACATCTACACCCCCGGCACGCGCCTGCCCTTCGCCGGGCACCCCCTCGTCGGCGCCGCCTGGCTGCTCGACCTGGAAGTGGTCAACCCGCCGGCGGGCGAGGTGTGGGCACGCCACGACGGGGAGTTCACCTGGATCACCGCCCGTGCCGAGTGGGCCCCGCCGCGCCGCCTCCAGCAGTACGCGTCGGCCGCCGAGGTCGACGCGCTGCCCGCCCCTCCGCCCGGCGAGGGCTGGCTCTACGCCTGGTCCTGGCAGGACGAGGCGGCGGGCCGGGTGCGCGCTCGCGCGTTCCCGCGCCGAATCGATGAGCGCGGCGTCAGCCGCCCCGGTGGAGCCGGTGCTTGCACCGGGGGGATCACGGAGGACGAGGCGACCGGCGCCGCAGCGCTCCTGCTGACCGCCGAACTGGACCGCGCCCTGAACATCACGCAGGGCCGCGGCTCCCAGATCCTGACGGCGCCGGGACCCGACGGCACGATTGAAGTGGGCGGCCGGGTCCGCTTCGCGCGCACAGCCGCAAAACTCATGCGCTGAGCGGGAACTCCCCGCCCAGCTCACGAAAAACCGCACCGTTGAAGTCGAAGGCGCGCTTGCACTCGTCGATGATGCGCTGCTTCTCCAGGTCGTCCGCGTTCACCTGGTCGAGCAGCTCCCGGTAAGTCCGCTTGAAAGCAGCCGGGTTGGGGATCGACTCGAAGACGTAGAAGCGCACACCATCGCCCTTGCGCTCAAAACCCCACGTCTTCTCCGCCTTGTCGCGGATGATCTGTCCGCCCGACAGATCCCCGAGGTAGCGCGTGTAGTGGTGCGCCACATACCCGGCCGGCCAGCTGCGCGCGCACTCGCTGACCCGCCCTGCGTACGCCGCGGTCGCAGGCAGCGGCTCAAGGTCCTCGCGCCAGTTCTCGCCGCGCAGGTGCGCCAGGTCGCGCTCCAGCTCGGCGGTGCGCATCAGCTCCGGCCGGATGAACGGCCCGGCGACCGGGTCGCCGCGCAGCGACTCGGCCGCGTCCTCCAGCGCCCGGTACACGAACCACAACTGCTCCGTGTAGCGCGCGTACGCGTCGACGGAGAGCCTCCCGCCGAGCATGTCGCTCATGAAGGTGG
Organism: Streptomyces spiramyceticus; assembly: GCF_028807635.1. Lineage (NCBI taxonomy): Bacteria > Bacillati > Actinomycetota > Actinomycetes > Kitasatosporales > Streptomycetaceae > Streptomyces > Streptomyces spiramyceticus. The sequence continues at coordinate 1,490,072 of NZ_JARBAX010000001.1, read as the reverse complement.
AGGTCTCCGCCTCGGTGTGCTGCTCGTGCGACGCGACGCGGATCAACGTCGAGAAGGGGGTGGTTGTTGCGTCGGCGGCGGTAGCGGATACGTCCAAGGCGGGCCTCCGGGGGACCGAGGGGACGGGAACGAAAGACCGTGCGCTGGCAGCCAGAGCCGGCCGCCACCGCCGATCTTCCTACTTAGGTAAGCCTAAGTCAATGCGTTCCCGACGACCTGTCGGTAAAAACTCTACGCCCGGAACCCGGCTACGGCAGCGTGAGAATCTCGGCCCCGGTCTCGGTAACCACAAGCGTGTGCTCGAACTGAGCCGTCCGCCTGCGGTCCTTCGTCACCACGGTCCAGCCGTCTTCCCACATGTCGTACTCGTGCGTACCGAGCGTGAGCATCGGCTCGATCGTGAAGGTCATGCCGGGCTGCATCACCGTCGTCGCATGCGGGCTGTCGTAGTGCGGAATGATCAGCCCGGAGTGGAACGACGAATTGATGCCGTGCCCGGTGAAGTCGCGCACGACGCCATAGCCGAAGCGCTTGGCGTACGACTCGATGACCCGCCCGATGACATTGATCTGGCGCCCCGGCTTGACCGCCTTGATCGCACGGGCCAGCGACTCGCGGGTGCGCTCCACGAGAAGCCGCGACTCCTCGTCGACGTCACCGCACAGGTACGTGGCGTTGTTGTCGCCGTGCACGCCGTTGATGTACGCCGTGACGTCCAGGTTCACGATGTCGCCGTCGCGCAGCACCGTGGAGTCCGGGATGCCGTGGCAGATGACCTCGTTGACGGAGCTGCACAGCGACTTCGGGTAGCCGCGGTACCCGAGCGTCGACGGGTACGCGCCGTGGTCGATCATGAAGTCGTGTGCGACCCGGTCGAGCTCGTCCGTGGTCACCCCGGGCGAGATGTGCTTGGCGGCCTCCTCCATCGCCTGCGCGGCGATGCGACCCGCGATGCGCATCCGCTCGATGGTGTCGGAGTCCTGGATTTCGGGACCTGTGTACGGCGTCGGCGCCGGCTTCCCGACGTACTCGGGACGCCGGATGTTGCCGGGGACGGAACGGGCGGGAGAGAGCTCCCCTGGTACGAGCAGCGACTGGCCAGACATGCAAGCGAGTGTATCCAGCCGCCATCGGGCAGCATGGCGGCAGAGGAAGGAGCCGACGATGGCCCTGTTCAAGAAGCGCACGGTCGGAAAGCCGGGCGAATGGTTCTACTGCCTGGAGCACAAGACGGTCGAGGAGGGCCCCCAGTGCCCGGGAAAGGACCGTTTCGGCCCTTACGCGACGCGTGAAGAGGCGGAGCACGCGATGCAGACGGCGGCGGAGCGCAACCTCCAGTGGGAGAACGACCCGAAGTGGCACGACAAGAACGGCGCGCAGGCGGCGGACGACGGGGACGCCTGATCACCCCACTGTTTCAGCCGTTTCAGCCGCCGCGTCCCTCTGGACCCGGCGGCGCTGCGCATCCTCGTCGGTGGTCGCGTCGTACGTCATGATCCCGCGCGAGCAAGCAATTACGCCGGAGCCGACGCCTCGGTGTGGGGGGAAAGGGGGGAGGGCAACAGCGCCGCGCAGCGGCCCGCACCGCACGTGCACCGCACCCCCGCCCCCTACCACCGCGCCGGCGGTGGCGCCGTCAGCTGGTCGGCGAGGCGTGCCAGCCGGTCGCGGAAGCGCCGCCGCCCCCGCGGCACCGGCAGGCTGTTCTCCCCGGCCGCCGCACTCACCAGGTGCTGGACCGTATCCAGGTCCACATCCCCGCCCCCCGGCACCGAAAGCCCCTCGTGCGCCAGACCCCGGATCTCCCGGTCCCCCCCGTCCAGCGACAGCACCGTCACGCCTGCCCGCCGAGCGTCATGCACCCGCTCCAGCAGCCCCGCCCCCGGCCGCTCCGGTGCCACGACGAGCAGCGTCTCTCCCCGGGCCGCCGCCTCGATCCGGCCGAGCCCGACCGACAGATGAGCCGGTTCGCCGGGCCGCACCCGGTGGCGTACGAGCGTGGGGCTCAGCTCGGCGAGGCCGGACCAGGCTGCCTCGTCGACGAGGTGCGCCGCCAGATGCCACGGTTCGTACGCCTCGGTCCCCACTAGCAGCAGCCCGCCGCCCTGCGGCACGACGGACGACCGCAGTGCTCCGGCGAACCGCCTCGTGGCCGGCAACCACTCGGTCCCGTCGAGGACTTCACGCAGCAGGGCGACACGTACGGCATCCATGCCGCGGCATCCTGCCGTACGTCCGCGCCGGCCGGGAGCGAATGACCCCGCCTCACCCGTACGAGCGCCCTACCTGCAAGTAGGGTCGGAGCCATGACTTCCACCGACAGCTCCGGCACCTCCGCCGGCACTCAGGCACCCGCCGCCGCGCAGAAGCCCGCCGCCAAGGACCCCTGGGACCTCCCGGACGTGTCCGGAATGGTCGTCGGCGTGCTCGGCGGCACCGGCGACCAGGGGCGCGGGCTCGCGTACCGGCTGGCCAGGGCCGGCCAGAAGGTGATCATCGGCTCGCGCGCCGCCGAACGCGCACAGAGCGCCGCCGCAGAGCTCGGCCTCGGCGTCGAAGGCGCGGACAACGCCGAGTGCGCCCGCCGCAGCGACATCGTGATCGTCGCCGTGCCGTGGGACGGTCATGCCAAGACGCTCGAAGCGCTGCGCGAGGAGCTGACCGGCAAGCTCGTCGTCGACTGCGTCAACCCGCTCGGCTTCGACAAGAAGGGCGCGTACGCCCTGAAGCCGGAGGAGGGCAGCGCCGCCGAACAGGCCGCCGCCCTGCTGCCGGACTCGCGGGTGACCGCCGCGTTCCACCACCTGTCGGCCGTGCTGCTCCAGGACGAGGCGATCGAGGAGATCGACACCGACGTGATGGTGCTGGGCGAGGCCCGCGCCGACACCGACATCGTGCAGGCACTCGCGGCCCGCATCCCCGGCATGCGCGGCGTCTTCGCGGGCCGCCTGCGCAACGCCCACCAGGTCGAGTCCCTGGTGGCCAACCTGATCTCGGTGAACCGCCGCTACAAGGCGCACGCGGGCCTGCGCGTGACCGACGTATAAGCAGGATCGGGGCATGGGGGACACTGGACGGGAAGCACCGAGCACCAGCCACAGCACACCCGCACAGGAGTCGCCCCCATGCCCCGCCTCGCTCTGTACGCCCTCGTCGTCTGCGCCCTCGCCGTCGCCGCGGCAGTGGTGTCCTTCGTCCAGGGCAGCTGGCTCGGGGTCATCTGGATCCTGCTGGCCGGAGTCGCCTCCAACATGGCCTGGTACTACCTGCGCAAGGCGAAGGCGGGAGCGAAGGCGGAGACCGGCCGCGAGACCCCCGCTACGGGGTGATCGCCGGCACCTCCGGCTCGCCCTGCCAGAAGCGGTAGAACTGCTGCCCCCAGTACGTGTCCCAGTCGCTGACGCCCAGCCCCCGCAGGATCGCGTCGACCGCGTCGAAGAAGACATGGTTGACGGCGGGAATCCACAGCACGCCGAAGACCAGCAGCAGCCCGAACGGCGCGAGCGGCTCGACCTGGCGGCGGATGTTGTACGAGAGCCAGGGCTCGATCACCCCGTAGCCGTCGAGCCCCGGCACCGGCAGGAAGTTCAGGATCGCCGCCGTCACCTGGAGCAGGGCGAGGAACCCGAGCGCGTAACGGAACGGATCGGGAACGCCGTCCAGCGCCCCCAGCCAGAACGGCGCGGTGCACACGATCGCGAACAGCACATTGGTCAGCGGTCCGGCGGCCGAGATGATGCTGTGCTTCAGGCGCCCCCGGATCCGGTGGCGCTCGATGAAGACCGCGCCGCCCGGCAGACCGATACCGCCCATGATCACGAAGAGCACGGGCAGGACGATACTCAGCAGCGCATGAGTGTATTTAAGTGGATTGAGGGTCAAATACCCCTTCGCACCAATGGAGATGTCGCCGCTGTGCAGCGCGGTACGGGCGTGCGCGTACTCGTGCAGACAGAGCGAGACGATCCATGCGGACGTGACGAAGAGGAAGACGGCGAAGCCGGTACTCGCCGAGAACTCCGTCCACACCGCCCACCCGGAGACCGCCATGACGGCAGCGATCCCGAGGAAGACGGGACTGATCCGCCGGTCGCGACGGGTGAGGGCGGTGGTCATGGGCGGGTCTCCTGGGGTGTGGGCGACGGGCGTACGCCCGGATGGGCGCCGGGCGGCCTGCCCGACCGTACTGGTGACACAGCGAAACTGGCGACACAGCGAAAACGTCTCGCGCGGCAACGGTAGTTCCGGCGAAGCTGGGTTCATGGCGGTGTGGAAGATCAAGTACGACGACTGGCAAATGGAATGCTGCGGCGAACCGTTCTCGGTCGGCGACGAGGTGCGGTGGCAACTGGCGCTGAGGACACCGGAGGAGGGGGCCGACGCCGCGACGTGGGGGGACAGCTTCAGCGAGTTGGAACCGGCGGGGAGCGGCCTCGTACGGGGCCCCGGCGCAACCGCACTGTGGACATCCGGCGAGCGCATCCCCGCCCGCCCGGTCGGCCTGCTCACGGTGGAGGCGCACGGGCCGGGCCCGCACGACGTACCGGAGACCGTCGGCACGGTCCGCTCGATCCAGGTCGTCACCGAGGGGTACGCCGAGACGCACGCCGGGTCGCGTACGTACGCCCCGGTGGCGGGCGAGCGGTGGCTGAGGGAGGTCGACACGTGCCCCAAGTGGTTCGCGAACGAGCCCGGACAGGCCCGCCGGGGACGCGGATACCGGCGCGACGAGACCGGCGTCCTCGTCACCCTGGAGACGCCCGTCGGCCGACGCCCCGTGAGTCCCGGACAATAGGGCCGTGCGCTACCGCATACTCGGCCCCACCCAGGCACTCCGCGACGACGGCACGCCCGTCGCCGTCGGCGGAGCGCGGCTGCGCGCCCTGCTGACGGCGCTGGCGCTGCGGCCGGGGCGTACGGTGCCGGCCGGCGCCCTCACCGACGAGGTGTGGGCCGCCGACCCGCCCGCCGACGCGACCGGCGCACTCCAGGCCCTGGTCGGCCGGCTCCGCCGGGCACTCGGCCATGGGGCGATCACCTCCGTGGACGGCGGTTACCGGCTGTGCGCCGGCCCCGAGGACGTAGACCTGTACTGCTTCGAGCGTCTCGCGGGGGAGGGCGAGCGCGCCCTGGACGCCGGGGACCCGGCCGAGGCGGCGGCCCTGCTCGACGAGGCGCTGAGCCTGTGGACGGGCCAGGCCCTCGCCGACCTCCCCGACCGTACGGGCGAAGCCACCCGCTGGGAGACCCGCCGCCTGGCCGTCCGCCGCACCCGCCTGGCGTCGGCGCTGGCGCTGGGCCGCGCGGAAGAGGCGCTGCCGGAACTGGCCGCGCTCTGCGACGACCACCCGATCGACGAGCAGCTCCAGGCGTTGCGCCTGCGCGCCCTGCGCGACGCGGGCCGCACGGCACAGGCACTGGCGGCCTACGAGGACCTGCGCCAGGACCTGGCAACGCGCCTGGGTACGGCCCCGTCACCCCAACTCCGCGCTCTGCACGCGGAATTGCTATCCCCGACTCCGCCCCACGTGCTGGAGGCCTCGGTAACTGCAGCCCGCCCGGGGGCCTGGGGGCTTGGCCCGCCACGCGGCGGCAGCCGCAAAATGTCACAGCCGGGAAGGGGCGGGGCAGGGGAAGAAAGCGCCGCCCCCGGCGCCGCGCAGGCTCACGGCGCCCAGCAGCGCACTCCGCCCCCCACGGACCCACGCACCGCGCCCCAAACCCAAACGCAAACCTCCCGTGGCAACTTACGCTCCCGTCTGACCTCCTTCGTCGGGCGCGAGGCCGACATCGACGTCATCCGGGGCGACCTCGCCGGTGCCCGGCTCGTCACGCTACTGGGGCCCGGTGGCGCCGGTAAGACACGGCTGTCGCAGGAAGCCGCCGAGGCGGCTGACGGGGCCTGGCGGGACGGGGTATGGCTGGCAGAGCTCGCACCCGTCGACGACCCCGCCACCGTGCCCGAGGCCGTACTCGTCGCGCTCGGGGCGCGCGAGACCGTGCTGCGCGGAGCCGGCGCCGAGGAGCTGCGGGCCGCCGACCGGCACGGGAACGATCCGCTCGTACGCCTCGTCGAGCACTGCGCCCGCCGCCAGATGCTGCTCCTGCTGGACAACTGCGAGCACGTGATCGACGCCGCTGCCCACCTCGCCGAGGAGCTGCTCGTCCGCTGCCCGGGCGTGACCGTGCTGGCCACCAGCCGGGAACCGCTCGGCGTGCCCGGCGAGGTCGTACGGCCCGTGGAACCCCTGCCCGACCCCATGGCGCTGCGCCTGCTCGCCGAACGCGGCGCCGCCGCGAAGCCCGGGTTCCGTACGGACGACGATCCGGCCGCCGCTGCCGAGATCTGCCGCCGCCTCGACGGCCTGCCCCTCGCCATCGAACTCGCCGCCGCCCGGCTCCGGATGCTCACCCCGCGCCAGATCGCCGACCGCCTGGACGACCGGTTCCGGCTCCTCACCGGCGGCAGCCGCACCGTACTGCCGCGCCAGCAGACCCTGCGCGCGGTCGTCGACTGGTCCTGGGACCTGCTGGACGAGCCGGAAAGGGCGGCTCTGCGCGCCCTGTCCGTCTTCGCGGGCGGCTGCGACCTGCCCGCCGCCGAGGCGGTCTGCGGGCCGGATGCGCTGGACGTACTCGGTTCGCTGGTCGACAAGTCCCTTGTGGTGGCCTCCCCTTCGGGAGAGGGCGGGGGCGAGGGCCATGGCGCGAGCGAAGGCGCGGGCGGCAGCAGCGGCGGCATGCGCTACCGCCTCCTCGAAACCGTCGCCGAGTACGCCGCCGAACGCCTCGACGAGTCGGGCGAACGAGACGCCACCGAGCACCGCCACCTCGTCCACTTCCGCGAACTGGCCCGCCACGCCGACCCCCTGCTGCGCGGCCGCGAACAGCTCACCGGCATCAGCCGCCTCCAGGTCGAGTACGAAAACCTCCGCACCGCACTGCGCCGCGCCATCGCCGCCCGCGACGAGCACGAGGCGCTGTGCCTCGTGCACTCACTCGCCTGGTACTGGCAGATCCGCGATCTCCGCAGCGAGGCCCGCCACTGGTCCCTGGCCGCCGCCGAACTCGGCCCCGACCCCTTCGCACCGCCGGCCGCCCCCGCCCCCGCCCTGCACGAGCGGTGCACGGACACACCGCCGCCCATGGCACCGGAACAGCTGCTGGAGGCGCGGCGCGGAGCCTGGATGATCCATCTGGCGAGCATGAACCACGACCTCGACGAGTGGACCTCCGGCGACGCCATGGCGTGGCTGCGCCGCGTTGTCGACGTGTACCGGCCGGGCCTGCCGCAGACCTGCCGCACACCCGGAACGCTCTGGTTCTACGCGATCATGCTCACCGGCAGCCCGGGGCAGCTGAATGAGGTCATCGACCGGACGGTCGACACCTGCCGGGAGCTCGGTTACGTATGGGAGCTCGCCGCCGCGCTCCAGATGCGGGCCAACATCCTCGCCAACCGCAGTGCCTGGGCCGGTGACGCCGGCCGCGACGCCGACGAGAGCCTGGAGATCTTCACCCGGCTCGGCGACGCCTGGGGCGCGGCCGAGGCCCTGTCGGCGCGCGGCGAGGCCCGCGAGCGCACAGGCAAGTTCGCCCTCGCCGCCGAGGACTTCCGCGCCGCGATCGCTCACGCGGGACAGCTCGGCGCCAAGGAGCAGGTGGCGCTGCTGCGGGTGCGGCTCGCCGGCGTCATGGTGGAGACGGGCGACGGCGAGGAGGCCGAGGCGATGCTGCGCGCCGTCCTCGCCGAGGTCGAGCACAGCGGTCACGAGTGCGAGCCTGCAGCCCGCATCTACCTGGCGGTGTGGCTCGCCCGCAGCGGTCGCAGGGACGAGGGCCGCGAACAACTGGAGTGCGTGCGGCGGGACTTCAAGAAATCGACCCTGGCGATCTTCGAAGGCTTCGTGCTCGGGCTCCTCTCCTGGCTGGACAATCTGGACGGCCGTTACGCCGCCGCGCTCGATAAGGAACGCCAGGCGCTGGAACGGTCATGCGTGCCGCTGTCGCGGATGGTCGCCCCGCACATGCCCGCGATCCAGCTGATGATCGCGGCCCGCGCCCTGGCCGGACTCGGCGGCCCGGGCATGGCCCGCGACGCCGCCCGCCTGCTCCACGCGCACGACGCCCTGCTCCCGCCGGGCCACTTCGTGACGACGCAGGAGCGCGAGACGAGGGCGGACGCCGAGGCGGCGGCCCGCGCCGCACTGGGCGACACCGCGTACGAGTCGGCGTACGCCGAAGGCAGCGGCCTCACTCTGGACGAGGCCGCCGCCCTGGCCGCCGGACGCTGACGCGACCGGCGGGACCGTACGTCAGGTCTTCTTGCGGAACTTGGACACCGCGATCGGAGCCGTCACCACGGTGATGGCCACCGTCCACGCCAGCACCATCCACACATCGCGGGCGACGGGACCGCCGATGAACAGCCCGCGCGCCGCGTCCGCCAGGCTCGACAGCGGGTTGTAGTCGGTGAAGGTCTGCAACCAGCCCGGCATCGTCGACGGCGACGTGAAGATCGACGACCCGAACTGCAGGGGCATCAGCACCATGAACGCCATGCCCTGCACAGCCTGCGCCGTCTTCACGGTCAGCCCGATCAGGATGAAGATCCACATCAGTGAGGCGCCGAAGAGCAGCGAAAGCCCGATCGCGCCCAGGATGTGCAGCGGCGAAGTCTCGACCGACATGCCCAGGACGAAGCCCACGATCAGCAGGATCGTGAAGGCGACCATCATGCGGCCGATCTCGACGACGATCTTCGCTATGAGGACCGAGGACCGGGCGATCGGCATCGTCCGGAACCGGTCCATGACCCCCTTCTGGAAGTCCTCGTTGACGCCGGTGCCGACCGCCATCGAGACGTTCATGCCCATCATCGCCATCAGGCCGGGGACCAGATAGCTGACGTACTCGGACTGTTTGCCCGGGCCCGCGACCGCGCCGCCGAAGACGAAGGTGAAGAGCAGGGTGAAGACGATCGGCATCAGCAGGACGTCGAACATCGACTCCGGATCCTGCTTGATCTGCATGGCGTTGCGGCGGGCGAGAGCCACGATGTGCCGTGCGTTGGCCCGCAGACCGATCCGGCCCTCACCGCCGCCGCGCGCCTTCGCGGGCGACTCGGGCGCCGATGCCGGGGTCGGTGTCACTGTCGCCGCGCTCATGCCGCGACCTCCTCGTGCTGCTTGATGTCTTCGACGCCCTCGGTGACCGCGTCGCTCGTCTTCTCGCCCGTAATGGCCAGGAACACCTCGTCCAGGCTGGGCAGATGGGTCCCGATCTCCGCGATGCCGAAGCCCCGCGCACCCAGCAGGCCGACCACCGCGGTCAGTTGCTCGTCGCTGAGGATCGGTACGTACAGCATCCCCTCGTCGGCCTTCGACCCTGCGATCCCGTCGAGCCCCGCCTCGCTCAACGCCCGTGCCATCGCAGTCAGTTGCGCCGGGTCGGACGGGCGGACCTCAAGGGTGCGGCCGCCGACCTTCGCCTTCAGCTCGTCCACCTTGCCGCCTGCTATGACCCGGCCACGGTCGATGACCGTCAGCTCGGACGCGAGCTGCTCGGCCTCCTCCATGTACTGCGTGGTGAGCAGGACGGTGACCCCCTCGCCCACCATCCGCTTCACCTCGTCCCACACCTCGTTGCGGGTACGGGGGTCGAGTCCGGTCGTCGGCTCGTCCAGGTAGAGCACGGAGGGCTGCCCGATCATGGAAGCCGCCAGGTCGAGGCGCCGCCGCATACCGCCGGAGTACTGCATGACCGGCTTCTTCGCGGCCTCGGTCAGCGAGAACCGCTCCAGCAGCTCGTCCGCGCGCCTGCGCGAGTCCTTGCGGGACAGATCGAGCAGCCGCCCGATCATGTAGAGGTTCTCCCAGCCGGCGAGCTTCTCGTCGACCGAGGCGTACTGCCCGGTCAGGCCTATGGTGCGGCGAAGCTGCCGGGGCTGCTTCACCACGTCGTAACCGGCCACGACGGCCGTGCCGGCGTCCGGCTGGATCAGGGTGGACAGGCAGCGCACGAGGGTGGTCTTTCCTGCGCCGTTGGGCCCGAGGACACCGAGCACGGTGCCTTCCTGTACGACCAGGTCCACGCCGTCCAGTGCCTTGGTCTCGCCGTAGTGCTTGACCAGTCCCCTTACCTCGACGGCGTTGGCCGCGCCGCCTGTGGGGTTCTTGTCGATTCGCGTCATGCCGACTATGAGAACAGCCGCCACTGACAACGCACCGACAGAACGCCGACAGCCCGCCGATGGGGGAAGTCGGCGGGCTGTCTCTGGTGCGGGCAGTGGCTAGTGGAAGGTGTGCTCCTCCTGCGGGAACGCCCCGCCGACCACCTCGTCGGCGAACGCCTTCGCAGCGTCCCCGAGGGTCTGCCGGAGGTTCGCGTACTGCTTGGTGAAGCGCGGCACCTTGCCGCCCGTGAGACCGACCATGTCGGTGTACACGAGCACTTGGGCGTCCGTGTCGGGACCTGCGCCGATGCCGATCGTCGGGATGTGCAGCGAGCGCGTGACCTCGGCGGCCAGCTCGGCCGGTACGAGCTCCAGCACGACCGCGAACGCGCCGGCGTCCTGGGCGGCCTTCGCGTCACGGAGCAGCTTGTGGGCCGTTTCGTCGTCGCGGCCCTGCACCCGGTAGCCCATGGTGTTCACGGACTGCGGTGTCAGGCCCAGGTGCGACATGACCGGGATGCCGGACTGCACGATCAGCTCGGTCTGGGCCAGTGAGCGATCGCCGCCCTCCAGCTTGACCGCGCCGACCCCGGCCTCCTTGACCAGCCGGATGGCACTGCGCAGCGCCTGGACGGGGCCCTCCTGGTAGGAGCCGAAGGGGAGGTCGCCGACGACGAGGGCGCGGCTCGTGCCCCGTACGACAGCGGCGGACAGCATGGTCATTTCGTCGAGAGTGACCGGCACAGTGGTGTCGTAACCGAGGTGGCAGTTGCCCATGGAGTCGCCCACGAGCATGACCGGGATACCGGCCTCGTCGAAGACCGAGGCGGTCATGGCGTCGTACGCGGTGAGCATGGGCCACTTCTCGCCGCGCTCCTTGGCGGCGGCGATGTCATGGACCGTGATGCGGCGAGTGCCCTTGCCTCCGTACAGCGCCTTGCTGCTGTCGGCGGGTGTCTTGTGGGCAGCCTGAAGCGTCATGGCTAACGGCTCCTTCGAAATCTCGAGGCGCCCTGACGGCGTCCCCGGACCACAACCATGGTGACACCCCACCGGGGCCTACGGGAAGTGGGGACGGTGCGGCTACTGAGGGCTGTCCGCGCCGCTGGCTGGTTTGTGCGCGTTTCGTCACAGCGGGCCCTCCGCGTACAGGAACCGGAACCCGCACCCTCGCCCCGTCGTCCTCGTGTCAGGACGGCCGCCGTGTTGGGCGGCAGAGAAAGGCACCGGCAATCCCCTAGGGTCACAGGCGGGGCCGGTGTGCAGGGCATGGCAAGGCAGTGAGGACAGCGGAATGGCACAGGCGTACATGACGGACCCGGGGAACGGCAGCTCGGAATCCGAGCGTTCGGGGTCCCGTCTCCGGCGCCGCCTCGACCGCTGGCGCCGCGACAGGGGCATCTGGCGGCGCGGCGTCCTCCTCGCGGTCTGTGCGGTCCTGCTCACGCTGCTGATGGTCTTCCATGCGGAGATCCCCAACACCGTCGGCAACCTCGGCAGCCTCACCGAGACGTTCCTGCCCTGGCTGGGCGTGGTCGGTATCCCTGTGCTGCTCGTCATGGCGCTGGTCCGCCGCTCGGCGACCGCGCTGGTCGCCCTGCTCCTGCCGGCGATTGTCTGGCTGAACCTTTTCGGGGGTCTGCTCACCGACAAGGCGGGCACGGGGGGCAACCTGACGGTCGCCACCCACAACGTGAACGCCGAAAACCCGGACCCCGAGGGCACGGCCCGCAAACTGGCCGAATCCGGTGCCGATGTGGTGGCCCTTGAGGAGCTCAAGGCCAGCGCGGTGCCGTCGTACGAGAGCGCTCTGTCCGGCACGTACAAGTACCACTCGGTGCAGGGCACCGTCGGGCTGTGGAGCAAGTACCCGATGTCCGACACGCGGCCGGTCGACATCAAGATGGGCTGGACCCGCGCCATGCGTTCGACGGTGACGACGCCGGAGGGGGAGGTCGCCGTGTACGTCGCGCATCTCCCCTCCGTACGGGTCAAGGTCAACGCCGGCTTCACGGCCGGCCAGCGCGACGACAGCGCCGACGCGCTCGGCGAGGCCATCGCCCGCGAGCCCCTCGGCAAGGTCGTCCTCCTCGGCGACCTCAACGGCACCATGAACGACAGGGCCCTGAACGCGGTCACCTCCCAGATGCGGTCCACGCAGGGCGCGGCGGGCGACGGCTTCGGCTTCAGCTGGCCTGCGGCGTTCCCGATGGCGCGGATCGACCAGATCATGGTGAAGGGGATCGACCCGGTGTCGTCCTGGGCGCTGCCGGACACGGGCAGCGACCATCTGCCGATCGCGGCGCGGGTGGAGATCTGACGGGCACGCACGCTCGGTCGCAACCCGGCGTTTACGTCGCGGAGCACTTCACCTGAGAGAGTTTGTTCCGCACAGGAACGTACTCTCCCCCTCTCTCGTGGAAAAGGTCACCCATGCCCAGGCCGAAGCGCCGGACGGGCTGAAAATCAACCGGGCGGGGGGACAGGCACCCGCCGCAGGCGGGCGCACTACCCACTGCGCCGCACCCGTCGACGGCGCCCAGCGCTCCACGGGGGCGTCCGCGGCCTGTGGCCCCCTGAACGGGCGGGCGCGGTGGGGCAGGTGCCCGGCGCAGGCGGGCGCACTACCCACTGCGCCGCACCCGTCGACGGCGCCCAGCGCTCCACGGGGGCGTCCGCGGCCTGTGGCCCCCTGAACGGGCGGGCGCGGTGGGGCAGGTGCCCGGCGCAGGCGGGCGCACCGCCCACCGGCCCGCACCGCCGACGGTGCCCCCGCGCCCCACGGGGGCGTCCACCGTCTCGCGCCCCCCCGAACGGGGCAGGCGGGGTGGCCACCCCCCACTCAGACCGACTCGCGCCACCGGTTCGTGATCGGCAGACGCCGGTCCTTGCCGAAGCCCTTCGCGGAGATCTTCGTGCCCGGCGGGTACTGCCGGCGCTTGTACTCCGCCGTGTCCACCATCCGCAGCGTCTTCGCGACCAGCTCCCGGTCGAAGCCCGCCGCGACGATCGCCTCCAGGCCCTGGTCCTTGTCGACGTACATCTCCAGGATCCGGTCCAGGACGTCGTAGTCCGGGAGGGAGTCCGTGTCCACCTGCCCCGGCCGGAGCTCCGCGCTCGGCGGCTTGGAGATGGAGTTCTCCGGGATCGGCGGCGTCTGGCCCCGCTCCTCCGCCGCCTTGTTGCGCCACCGCGCAAGCGCGAAGACCCACGTCTTGTAGACGTCCTTGATCGGACCGTACGCGCCGACCGAGTCGCCGTAGAGCGTCGAATAGCCCACCGCCAGCTCGGACTTGTTGCCCGGCGCCAGCACGATGTGGCCCTCCTCGTTGGAGATCGCCATCAGCGTCGTGCCGCGCAGCCGCGACTGGAGGTTCTCCTCGGCGAGCCCGGTCAGGCCCAGCGAGTCCATGTACGCGTCGAACATCGGCTCGATCGCGACGGTCCGGTAGTTCAGCCCGGTACGCCGCGCCAGCTCCGCCGCGTCGCCCTTGGAGTGGTCCGACGAGTACTTCGACGGCATCGAAACGCCGTACACGTTCTGCGCGCCCAGCGCGTCGCACGCGATCGCGGCCACGAGCGCCGAGTCGATGCCGCCGGACAGTCCGATCAGGACGCTGCTGAAACCATTCTTTGCGGCGTACGCCCGTAGGCCCACGACCAGCGCCGAGTACACCTCCTCGTCGTCGTCGAGGCGCTCCGCGTAACCCCCGGTCAGCTCCGGCTCGTACGCCGCGACCGGCTCCTCGGAGAGAACGACGCGGTCGATCAGCAGCCCGTCGTCGACGATCCCGGTCGGCGCGTCCCCGCTCGCGGCCGGCAGGTCCAGGTCGAGCAGCATGCTGCCCTCCGAGAACTGCGGCGCCCGTGCGATGACTTCGCCGTCCTTGTCGCAGACGATCGAGTCGCCGTCGTAGACCAGTTCGTCCTGGCCGCCGATCATCGCGATGTACGCCGTCGTGCAGCCCGCCTCCTGGGCGCGCTTGCGCACCAGATCGAGCCGGCTGTCGTCCTTGTGGACCTCGTACGGAGAGGCGTTGATGGACACGAGCAGCCCCGCCCCCGCGGACCGGGTCGCCGGTACGCGGCCGCCGTCCTGCCAGAGGTCCTCGCAGATGGCGAGGGCGACATCGACGCCGTGGATGCGGATGACGGGCATCGAGTCGCCCGGCACGAAGTACCTGAACTCGTCGAAGACGCCGTAGTTGGGGAGGTGGTGCTTGGCGAAGGACAGTGCGACCTCGCCGCGGTACAGCACGGCGGCGGCGTCCTGCGGCGACCCGGCGGGCTGGCCGTAGCGGGGCTGGGCCTTCTCGCAGCGGTCGAGGTAGCCGACGATGACCGGGATCTCCCCGAAGCCCTCCTCGGCGAGGCGCACCGCGAGCGACCGTACGGCGTCGCGCGACGCCTCGACGAAGGACGACCGCAGGGCGAGGTCCTCGACGGGGTAACCGGTCAGCGCCATCTCGGGGAACGCCACAAGGTGGGCGCCCTGCTCGGCGGCGTGGCGGGTCCAGTGGACGATCGCTTCGGCGTTGCCGGAGAGGTCGCCGACGGTCGAGTCGATCTGATTCAGAGCGAGGCGTAGTTGAGGCACGTAGTCAGCCTAACCGTCAGATTGACGCGATGTCCTGGCGGGAGCCGTACGGACATGTGTGGGGCGCCCCACTCCGGCGCCCCACTCCGGAGCCCGACACCCGCTTCCGCGCCCGCTTCCGCTTCCGCGCCCGACACCCGCGCCCGCTCCCGAGAACGCTCCCGAGGACGCCTCCGCGCGCCCGCTTCACTTCGTCGGGCCGGTCCAGACCGCGTCCTCGTACTCCATCACGTCGGGGCTGAATTCGACCTGCATCCGGTCTGCCGCGCCGGGAGGCAGGGAGTAGGCGTACTTCCCGACGGACCGCTTCCCGGGGAGGAGGTTGCCGGTGAGGACCTTCTGCCGGCCGCTGCCGTCGATCAGGAGCTCCGCATCGGCCCCGTCGGCGTCGCTGACACTCGGCAGGCCCGTCTTGAAGTCGACCTTCGCGGTGCCGCCGTTGACGGCGATGACCGTCACCTGGACCGCCTTGTTGTCTTTTGCGTGACCGAGTACGTAATCGTCCGGAACGTACGGCTGCGGCTTGGAGACGGTGATCTTCAGGCCATTCTCGTACGTGTACGTCTCACCGAACTCCAGGTTCCTGGCCGCCTCCGCCGCGGCGGACGCCGAGGCTTCCGCCGATGCCGAGGCCTTCGCGGACGCCTCCGCCGACTCGACCTCCGCGCGGACGTCGTCGGTGATCTCTGTGACCTTCGTGACGGTGAACACCCCGCCGCCGACGGCGAGCAGGAGACCCACCGCGCCGAGGATCAGGCCGGTGAGGGCCATGCCCTTGTTGGTCGCCAGACCCTTGCGGGCGTGACCGAGTCCGACGATGCCGAAGACCAGCGCCAGCAGGGCGGGCAGCCAGGACATCCAGAACAGCAACACGGCCAGGCCGAGGACGACACCGGCTATGCCGAGCACCAGGGCCGCGACGCCCAGGCCGTTGCGCGGCTGCGCCATCATGGGCGGCGGCCCCTGAAAACCGGCCGGCGGCGGGCCCCACGGACTCTGGCCGCTGGGCGGGGCGGGCATGGTCATCCGACGTCCTTGAGGCCATGGGCGAATAAGAGTTCGATGACATTAACAGGGCACACATGTGTCCCGTAGTTCTCTATGTGCCGGTAGCCGAGCCACCCGGCATGCGGCGGCACACGAGGGCACGAGAGATGGCCGACGCGCCCCGATTCCGAAGTAGCGTTGCGCCAACCATGTCCTTTGAGCTTCTCCGCGGTAGTCGGCCCGTCGCCGCCCTCCTCGCGCTCGGCGCCGTCACGTACACCGCCTGGGCACTTGAGGCCGTCCTCGTGACCGGCCTCGACCCCGCGCGTACGTACGTGAGTGAGCTCGCCGCGGCCGACCAGCCGCGCGGTGGCCTCTTCCGGGCCACCGACCTGATCGCGGGCCTGCTGGTGCTCGCTGGCGCGCTCTGGGCCTTCGTCAGGTACCGCCCGCGCAGGCTCTGGACGGTCACCGGCTGGGCCGGCATCGCCTTCTTCGGCGCCCTCACCGCCGCCGACTCCCGGCTGCCGCTGAGCTGCGCGCCGACCGCCGACGCTCAGTGCGGGGCCCGAGAGGCGGCGGGCCTCGTCCCGGTCACGCACGCGGCGCACTCGTGGAGCAGCACCCTCGCGACGACCGGAGCCGTCGTCGCGATGGTGGCGCTCACGCTCGCGGCCCGCCGGTACGGCCGCTGGGCGCCCCTCGCCCGTACCGGACCCGTCATCGTCACGGCCGAACTCATCGCCACCGTATGGACCCTGGCCGCCGTCGCAGCCTTCGAGGCCGGACAGGGCACCTGGCTGCTGGGGGTCGGACAGCGGATCCAGGTGCTGCTGGTGGCGGTCTGGCTGACTGTGCTCGCATTGTCAGTGGCACGCGAGAAGCTGTACGAGTGACTTCGACTTCGACCTCGACTTCGGCTTCCGCTTCGCATCGCCGTTTCATCCGGATCGGCGGCGTACCGCACCATGTGGTCGTCGACGGCAGTGGCCCGGTGTGTGTGCTGAGCGCCGGGCTCGGGATGAGCTGGTTCGACTGGGATCCCGTGGCACGGCTGCTCGCGCCGTCCTTCACGGTCGTACGGTTCGACCGCCCCGGGCACGGCCTCAGCGGCCCCGCGAGCACGCCGCCGACCGCTGCCGGTGAGGCGCACCGTATCGCCGCGATCCTCGACGCGCTGCCCGCCATCGCGAACAGGTTCAGCGCCGGCCGACCCGCCACCGTCGTGGGCCATTCCGTCGCCGGATTCCACGCGGAGGCTTTCGCCCGCCTCCACCCGGCCCGTACGGCAGCCGTCGTGCTGGTCGACTCCAGCGTCGAGGAGCACGCCCGCACCCCTGCCGCGCCGGCCCTGCGCACTGCCGCCGCCCGGGCCCTCGCCGCGGCCCTCACCGCGACCGGCGCCCCGGCGGCGCTGGGCCCCCTGGCCCGCCGGGCGACGGTCAGCCTGAGCCGCACCGGCGACGGCGGTGATCCGGCGCCCGACGCTCTTGTACGCCGCTGCTACCGCACCTCGCGCGTCCTGCGCGGCGCACTCCTGGAGAACACCCACTACCGCGCGGTCGCAGCCGAACTCCTCGCGCTGCGCGACCGTTCCCCGCTGCCCGACGGCGTCCCGGCGGCGGTCCTGGCGGCGTACGACGGCAAGGGCGGCCGCTCCTCGCTGCGCTGGCTCGACCGGCAGCGGGCCCTCGCCGGACAGCTCGGCGCCCGCTTCGAAGTCGCCGAGCCTTCCGGCCACTTGATGATGCTGGACCGCCCGGACCTGGTGGTCCGGGCGGTCCAGGAGATTCAGCGCAAGGGCAGACTCAGGAACGCGGAGCCGCACCCCGCGCCTTGAGCAGATCCGTCATCAGAGCGATCTCCGACTCCTGCGCGTCGACCATGCCCTGGGCCAGGGCCCGCTCCGTGCCGACCTCGCACCGCTCGACACAGCCCTGAGCCATCGCGACGCCGCCCTTGTGGTGGTCGGTCATCAGCTGGAGATAGAGGATCTCCGCCCGCTTGCCGTCCGCCTCACGCAGCTTCGCCAGCTCGCTCTTGGTGGCCATGCCGGGCATGAGCGCCCCGTCACGCACCTCGTGCGCCCCGTGCGCCGCACCGCCGCCGGCAGCACCATGACCACCGTGCCCGGAAGAGCCCCCAGCGCCCGCCATCCAGGCCATCGGCTCGTCCGACGACACCTTCGGCAGCTCCCACAGGTCGAGCCAGCCGAGCATCATGCCCCGCTGGTTGGCCTGGGTGTTGGCGATGTCGTACGCCAGCCGGCGCACCTCTTCGTCCTTCGTACGGTCGCGGACGATGAAGGACATCTCCACCGCCTGCTGGTGGTGCACAGACATGTCCCGCGCGAAGCCCGCGTCCGCGGAGTCCACCGTGGGCGTACTGACACCGGTGGTACCGTCCTCGCCCCCGCTCCCGGCGGCCGCCGTGACGGCCGCCGCCGCGAAGAGCAGCGCCAGGACGACCGCCGTGACGGCGGCCCAGTGCGTACGGGTCATCACAGGGTCATTCCGCCCGTGCACGCCGCACCGGGCTCAGGCGTCTGCGGCCCCTGCACGTACTTGGTGAAGAACTGCTCGACCCGCGGGTCGGAGGCGCTGTCCACCGTGACCTGCTTGCCCCACGCGCTGAGCATGAGCGCACCGGACTGGTCCTTGACCGGGCTCATCAACGAGTACGACGTCTTGCGGACCTTCTCCTCGAGCTTCTTGATGTCCGCGTCCGACGCCTTGTCGTTGTACGTCACCCACACCGCGCCGTGCTCCAGCGAGTGCACCGCGTTCACCTTCGGGATTTCCTTCTTGTAGACATCCCGGTCGCAGTTCATCCAGACCTGGCTGTGGTCGCCGCCCACCGGCGGCGTCATCGGGTAGGAGACTTCCTTGGTGACGTGATTGCGGCCCAGCTTCTTCGCGTCCCAGGACTTCTCCTTCTTCACAGGCGCCTTGGCCATGGCCACCTTCTGTTCCTTCTTCTCCGACTCCTGGAGGAAGACGTAGGACCCGAAGCCGACGAGGCCGACCACGACGACGGTGCTGATGCCGATGGTCAGGAACCGGTTGCGGCGCTCGCGCGACTGCTCGGCGCGGCGCATCTCCTCTATTCGGGCCTTGCGCGACGCGTTGGAGGTCTTGGTGGAAGCCATGGTGTGTCCTTCTGCCTGCGAAAAGGGATTGGGGGATGACGAAAGCCCGGAAAGAACCGGGCGGCCCGGCTACGTCCGCATCACTTGAAGGGCATGGCGTCCCGGCGCGCGGGGAAGTGCCCCGGAGCCACGGACCGGATTCACAGGAGCCGGAGGCGCGTAGTGCAGCGGCTCGGCGGCCACCGGGGTGGCCGGCGGCGGCGCGGTGAGCACGGCGGGGGAGAGGTGTGCGAAGGCGCCGCAGTGCTGGGAGTCGTACGGGCAGATGTACGCCGCGACGTCCGGCGCGGGAGGGGCGGCGCTGAAGGCGGCGGCCGCGTCGTGGTGCTCACGGGGCTCTGCCGCGACGGCACCGAGGCAGACGAAGAGCGCGACGAGCAGCGTCGCCACGGCGCTCAGCAGCGCCATGGGACGTACGGTGCGCCTGCTGCGCCCGGTGCGGGATTGCCGCGGTCCCCCCATAGGCGGAGATCGTAGTGGGCGACGGCCGGACACCGGTCATACGGGTTGCGACCACTGGGCCGTAGGTTTCACGCGGCAGGGTTCGGCTACCCCTCTTGCATGTCGCAAAAGGAATACCGCCGGGGCCGCGACGAGACGCCGGACGAGCGCGCGGACCGGCGGTGGGGCGAGCTGCTCCAAGAGCTGCGGGTCGCGCAGACCGGTGTGCAGATCATGTTCGGTTTCCTGCTGACCGTTGTCTTCCAGCCGCGTTTCAACGAACTCTCGCCGACCGACCGGGACATCTACGTCGTCACCGTCGTGCTGGGAGCGGCGACGGTGGGCGCTCTCGTCGGCCCCGTGTCCTTCCACCGGCTCGTCACCGGTCTGCGGCTGAAGCCGCAGACCGTGATCTGGGCCTCGCGCCTGACGGTCGTAGGACTGGTGCTCATGCTCTGCACCATGGCCGCGGCGCTCCTCCTCATCCTGAGGATGGCGCTGCACGACACCTTCGCGCTGTGGCTGGTCGTGGGCCTGGTGGTCTGGTTCGTGCTGTGCTGGTTCGCCCTGCCGGCCTGGGCCCGGCATGCCAGTGCGGCCAAGGAATGACCGGGGTCAGTCCTTGGCCGCACTGGAGCGTATGAGCTGTCGCCGTTACGGCGCGGTGCCTACGCGGCGCCGCCACGCGGGGCGGACGCACGGCGGCGCGACTGCGCCGGTGCGCTGCGGCGCCCGCGCTGCGACGAGGCACTGCGCTTCGGCCGCTCGCTTACCGGCGACGAGATGATGACCGGGACACCCGAGGGGGCCTGCGCACCGGTGATCCGGGTCAGCTCGGCGTCACCGGAGCGGACCTGGGCGGTGTGCGGGGTGATCCCCGCGGCCTGCATCAGGCGGGTCATCTCGCGGCGCTGGTTGGGCTGCACCAGCGTGACGACACTGCCGGACTCACCGGCACGGGCGGTACGGCCGCCACGGTGCAGGTAGTCCTTGTGGTCGGTCGGCGGGTCGAAGTTGACGACCAGGTCGAGGTTGTCGACGTGGATGCCGCGTGCCGCGACGTTGGTCGCCACCAGCACCGTCACGTGCCCGCTCTTGAACTGGTCGAGCGTGCGCGTGCGCTGCGGCTGCGACTTGCCGCCGTGCAGCGCGGCTGCCCGTACACCACTGGCCAGCAGGTCCCGGGTCAGCCGGTCGACGGCGTGCTTGGTGTCCAGGAACATGATCACCTTGCCGTCGCGGGCCGCGATCTCGGTGGCCGTGGCCTGCTTGTCGGCGGGGTGGACGTGCAGCAGGTGATGCTCCATCGTCGTGACCGCGCCCTGGGACGGGTCGACCGAGTGCACCACCGGGTCGGTCAGGTAGTTGCGTACCAGCTTGTCGACATTGCGGTCCAGGGTGGCCGAGAACAGCATCGTCTGGCCCTCGGGGGCGACCTGCTGGAGCAGCTCGGTGACCTGCGGCATGAAGCCCATGTCGGTCATCTGGTCGGCCTCGTCGAGGACCGTGATCTTCACCTGGTCCAGGCGGCAGTCACGGCGCTCGATCAGGTCCTTGAGCCGGCCCGGGGTCGCCACGACGACCTCGGCCCCGGTGCGCAGCGCACCGGCCTGGCGGCCGATCGACATGCCGCCGACGACCGTGGCCATCCGCAGCCGCACGGCGCGGGCGTAGGGGGTGAGCGCGTCGGTGACCTGCTGGGCCAGTTCACGGGTGGGTACGAGCACCAGCGCCAGCGGCTGACGCGGCTCGGCGCGCTTGCCGGCGGTCCTGGCCAGCAGCGCGAGGCCGAAAGCGAGAGTCTTGCCGGAGCCGGTGCGCCCGCGGCCCAGGACGTCGCGCCCGGTCAGCGAGTTCGGCAGGGTGGCGCCCTGGATCGGGAACGGCACGGTCACGCCCTGGGCGGTGAGTGCCGCGAGCAGGGGCGCCGGCATGTCCAGCTCGTTGAAGGCCTCGACGGAGGGAAGTGCGGGGGTGGTGCTCACCGGCAGGGCGAACTCGCCCTGCGGGGCGGAGGACCGGCGCTGCGGGGGCCGGCCGGAAGAGCGGCCGGGTGCCTGGGAACGGCCGGGTGCGGCCGGGCGGAAGCGCTCGCCGCGGTCGGTGCGGTTTTCGCTGCGGCCGGCGTAGTTGCCGCCGGCGCGGGTACGGGCGAATCGTTCACGGTCGTTCGAACGTGCTGCGCGGTTCATTCAGAACCTTCCTCGATGGGCACGTATCGAGGAATTCCGGGCAGCAGTGACTGCCGCAAGGAATCGCAAGAACGAGCCGGTAAATAAGAAGCCGAAATGAAGCGGGCCCAGAAGGTGTGGAAGCCTTCGGATCGGGCGCTTCGAAGTGGCTGGAATCCGCGCAGAGAAAGCGCGGAAGGAATTGGATCGGCGTGAATCGTGGCCGACCGCTTATGAGCCGGTCGCGGAGTACGGCGACCGAGTCGGGGCGACGATTCAAGACAACGAGTCGGGGCCCGCACCCTCAGGTGCGGGCCCCGACCGTGTCTTACGCGTCAGCGTCAGGCGGGAACGATGTTCTCGGCCTGCGGGCCCTTCTGGCCCTGCGTGACGTCGAAGGTGACCTTCTGGCCTTCCTGGAGCTCACGGAAGCCCTGGGTGGCGATGTTCGAGTAGTGAGCGAAGACGTCGGCGCCGCCGCCCTCCTGCTCGATGAAGCCGAAGCCCTTTTCTGCGTTGAACCACTTCACGGTGCCAGAAGCCATGTCATTCTCCTTTGGAGCAGTGCCGGAGCCCGCCCTGTGCGGACTCCGAGTCGCGTTGCCGCGATGATGCCCCGTCCGGAAATAAAGCACCGGAAATACGAAAGTGCGCCCGCAACTGTGGAAGCCACGGGAGCACTTGAAGTTTTGGGAACCACAACTGCAACTGAGATCCACAGTAGCACGATGCGTGCGGACCGCCAGGGGTCTTTAGTCACACCTGTCGTGGTGTCGTAATCCCTCCACGCGATCTCTCCACGCGCGCCGCATTGAATTCTGTTGTTGCCGCACTAGATATTTTGCTGCGGCTCGGCGGAGGGGTGGCGGGCGGGCCGGCGCAGCTGCTCGTTGATGCGCAGAGCGTCTTCCAGCTGGTCTTCGAGGATCACGATCCGGCAGGCGGCGTCGATCGGGGTGCCCTGGTCGACCAGCTCGCGGGCGCGGGCCGCCACCCGCAGCTGGTACCGGGAGTAGCGGCGGTGGCCGCCCTCGGAGCGAAGGGGGGTGATCAGCCGTGCGTCGCCGACGGCCCGCAGGAACGCGGGGGTGGTGCCGATCATCTCGGCGGCCCGGCCCATGGTGTACGCGGGGAAGTCGTCGTCGTCCAAGCGGTCCAAGCGGTCGGTCCTGCCATTCCGGTGGGTCTCAGCGGTCACTTGCACCATCTTCTGTAACGCGTGGAGCGGACACTACGAGTGTGGCATGTCTGCACCCGCCAGGACAGATTTCCCGGTGTCGTCGGACCAGTCCGTGTCCGGCCGGATGACCCACGGGATGTCCCATGGGCACTATGGAGAGTGTCCGGAGGACATCCGTACGAGGGGCCGCAATCTGCTGGTAACTGTGTGGTGGGATGCTCAGGTGCCCCGACGTGCGCCCGAGGCGTGGGAGCAGGCGGCTTGACCAGCAAGGATGGGTGGAAATGGATAAGCAGCAGGAATTCGTGCTCCGTACACTTGAGGAGCGCGACATCCGGTTCGTGCGCCTGTGGTTCACCGACGTACTCGGCTTCCTGAAGTCGGTCGCGGTGGCCCCGGCCGAGCTTGAGCAGGCGTTCGACGAGGGCATCGGCTTCGACGGCTCCGCGATCGAGGGCTTCGCCCGGGTGTACGAGTCCGACATGATCGCCAAGCCGGACCCGAGCACCTTCCAGATCCTTCCGTGGCGGGCCGAGGCCCCGGGCACGGCCCGGATGTTCTGCGACATCCTGATGCCGGACGGCTCGCCGTCCTTCGCCGATCCCCGGTACGTGCTGAAGCGCATCCTCGCCAAGACCTCGGACCTGGGCTTCACCTTCTACACCCACCCCGAGATCGAGTTCTTCCTGCTGAAGAACAAGCCGCTCGACGGCACCAGGCCCACCCCCGCCGACAACTCCGGCTACTTCGACCACACCCCGCAGAACGTCGGCATGGACTTCCGCCGCCAGGCGATCACCATGCTCGAATCCATGGGCATCTCGGTCGAGTTCAGCCACCACGAGGGCGCCCCCGGCCAGCAGGAGATCGACCTCCGCTACGCCGACGCGCTCTCGACGGCCGACAACATCATGACGTTCCGCCTGGTCATGAAGCAGGTCGCGCTCGAACAGGGCGTCCAGGCCACCTTCATGCCGAAGCCGTTCTCGGAGTTCCCCGGCTCCGGTATGCACACCCACCTCTCCCTCTTCGAGGGCGACCGCAACGCGTTCTACGAGTCGGGCTCCGAGTACCAGCTCTCCAAGGTCGGCCGTTCCTTCATCGCGGGCCTGCTCAAGCACGCCGCGGAGATCTCGGCCGTCACCAACCAGTGGGTCAACTCGTACAAGCGCATCTGGGGCGGCTCCACCCGGACGGCCGGCTCGGGCGGCGAGGCCCCGTCGTACATCTGCTGGGGCCACAACAACCGCTCCGCGCTGATCCGCGTCCCCATGTACAAGCCCGGCAAGACCGGCTCGGCGCGTGTCGAGGTCCGCTCGATCGACTCCGGCGCGAACCCGTACCTGACCTACGCCGTCCTGCTCGCCGCCGGTCTCAAGGGCATCGA
The DNA here is from genome assembly GCF_028807635.1 of Streptomyces spiramyceticus. Lineage (NCBI taxonomy): Bacteria > Bacillati > Actinomycetota > Actinomycetes > Kitasatosporales > Streptomycetaceae > Streptomyces > Streptomyces spiramyceticus. The sequence continues at coordinate 1,465,987 of NZ_JARBAX010000001.1, read as the reverse complement.
AGAGGGCTACGAGCTGCCCCCGGGCGCCGACGACGACGTCTGGGCACTCTCCGACGCCGAACGCCGCGCCATGGGCATCGAGCCGCTGCCGCAGAACCTCGGCGAGGCGATCGCGCTGATGGAGCGCAGCGAACTCGTCGCCGAGACGCTGGGCGAGCACGTCTTCGACTTCTTCCTCAGGAACAAGAAGCAGGAGTGGGAGGAGTACCGGAGCGAGGTCACCGCCTTCGAGCTCCGCAAGAACCTTCCGGTGCTGTAGCGGCTCCTTCTCAGTGGGCGGCGAAGTCCTGGGTCCACCAGGGGCCGCCCGGGCCTGACGTCAGGCCGATGCCCATGTGGGTGAAACGGCAGTTGAGGATGTTGTCCCGGTGGGCGGCATCGCTCATCCAGTCGGCCACCGTGGCATCGGCCGTCGTGGGCCCGCGATGGATGTTCTCGGCCCAGGCGCTCCACGCGTAGCCCGCGGCGGAGATCCGTGCGCCGGGGTCGAGTCCGTCCGGGCCGGTGTGCTCGAAGTAGTTGCGGGCGGCCATGTCGTCCGCGTGCCGCTGCGCCGCCGTGCGCAGCTGCGGGTCGACGCGTACCGGCGGGCAGCCGCGCCGCGCCCGGTGGGCGTTGACCAGGTCGGCGACCTGCTGTTCGACGCCGGGCTTTTTACGGGCGGGCGGCTGCGTGCGGATGGCCTTCGGCGGCGTGGGCGACGGCACGGCGGTGGGGGACCGCGTGGGCTTGGCCGATGCCGATGCTCTCGCCGTGGGCGGTGCCTTCGGCGCGGGCCGTACGGGAGCCGCCTTCTGCGGGGGCACTGCCGCCGGGGCCGGAGCCGTAGGACCCTCGCCGGGACCCCACGGCCACAGCGCGACGGCGGTGGCCGCCGCCAGCACCGCCGCCACCGCGACGACAGCAGCGGTACGGGGGCGCTGTCGCGGTGTGGCGCTCGCGGTGACCTGCATGCCGGGTGATTCGGGGGCCGACAGGGACAACGGCAGAGGCACCAGACTGAGGCGGGCCAGCAGCCCCTCCGCGGGCACCAGATCCCCCGAGCGCCCCGAACAGCCGGCGCAGTCCCGCACATGCCGCGCTATGCGCTTGCGCCACAGCGCTGACGGCGCCTCGTCCCACGACGCGGTGAGCGCCTGAAGGCCGGGGCAGCCCGGCACGGCCGCCAGCGAACGCACCACCAGCCGCCCGGCCTCCAGCTGCTCCTTCACCCGCTGGACGCGGACCGCGGCATGGGCGGGCGCGATCCCGAGGGCATCGGCCAGCTCGCCCCGGGTGATCTCGCCCGCCGCCTCCAGCCACCACAGCGACAGCAGCTCCCGGTTGTCGGCGTCGAGCCAGCGGGTGGCCTCGGCCACCTCCCGGCGCTGCCCGGACAGGCCGAGCCGCCAGATGGTGAGCTCCACGAAGTCGGCCCCCGGATCAGGGACTTCCCGCGCCTGGTCGAGCGCGCCGACGGGAGGGCGGGCGCCGGGCGAGCAGTGGCGGCGTATCTGATTCATCGCTATCGCGATGAGCCAGGACCGGAACGCCCCGGGATCGCGCAGGTCGTCGAGCGCGTTCAGGGCGCGCAGCATGGTGTCCTGGACCACGTCGTCCACGTCGGCGTGACCGTCGAGCGCCCGGCCGACGACGTTGTAGACCAACGGCAGGTGAGCCGCGAGGACTTGCTCCCTGGCCTGCACGTCCCCCGCTACGGCGGCTGCCACTACCGCGGTTCCGCAATCCCTGTCCACGCCCGCCCGCTCCACGCCCGCCCGCTCTCGTCCACCGGCTCGCGCCGTGCCCTGTGCCCGCACCGTCGGGGCTGCCTCAGGAGGAGGCGGCGAAGTTCTGGGTCCACCAGGGGCCGTTCGAACTGAGGTTGATGCCGACGCCGATCTCCTTGAAGGCGCAGTTCAGGATGTTGCCACGGTGTCCCGGGCTCTTCATCCAGCCGTCCATCGCCGTGCGGGCGTCCTGGGGGCTTTTGTAGATGTTTTCGCCGTACGTCGTCCAGCGGTACCCGGCAGCCGTGATGCGCTCGCCGGGACCGGCACCGTCGGGATTGGTGTGGTCGTAGAAGTTACGGGCCGCCATGTCGTCGGAGTGCCGCTGGGCCGCGGCCTGGAGTTTCGCGTTGGAGGTGACGGGGGAGCAACCGTGCTTGTCGCGCTCCGTGTTGACCATCTCGATGACCTGCGCCGCGAGCTGCGCGGTCTTCCCGCCGGCCGGGGCGGCGTTCGTAACGGAGGGCTTGCCGGCGCTGCCGGAGCCGGCTGCCGGGGCTCGCTTGGGCGCGGCGGGCGCCTGGGTGCGGCTCTTTTCAGCCGTCGGGGTCGCCTTGGGGGTGGCGCTGCGCTTGGCCTTGGAGGGGGAGGCGGAGGTGGTGGCCTTGCGGGACGGAGTGCCGGAGGGCTTGACCGACGGGGTCGCGGAAGGGGTTCCGCTGGACCGGAGTTCCTCCGGTGTGGGAGACGCCTCGGCTGCCGTGCTCGTCCTGGCGCCGGAGTTCGCCAGCGACTGGACGGCGCCGTATCCGCCGGCGACGACCGTTATCAGCGCCACCGCTCCGACTGCGACGCCCGCCCGCCGCGGTCGGCGGCTTCGGTGTGCCCCGCTTCGGCGGCTGTGCCGGGCGGGAGTCGGGTCGTACGGCGAGGTCTCGCGTTCCTGGTTCATGCGGGTCAACTTCCGGTGTGGGGCTGGTGAGTGCTGGTCCAACACTCTGGAGACCCGGCCGCCGGACACCGATAACAGAAATCTTGCGGACGATCTCATCTCATCTGTGGCTGAGCTGGGCGGCGGACAAACACATCGCCCGCCCCTGATTTCTTCAGGGGCGGGCGACGGTGGTCGGTGGAGCGGATTACGACATGTTGTTCTCGGCGTCCAGGTACGCCTTGATCCTGCGGTCGATTACGGCCGCCTCGGCGCGGCAACGCTTGGCCGCCGCGTACTCGCCTTCGCGCTCAAGGCGGTTGGCCTTGGCCTTCAGGTCGGCGGACTGCTGGCGCAGCTGGTTGATGTTCACGGTGATGGCACCGCCGCGAGCGGCCATGGCCTGCTGGCCGGTGGTCGTGACGGCCTGCGCGGGCAGTGCCGTGAACAGAACGCCTCCGGCCATCGCTACGGTCACAGCGACGGTGGAAATGCGTCGACGCATGAGCTTCCCCTTGTTCAACGTCAGGTAGTTGGTGAGTAACTGGGTTACTCGTTGGTAACTATAAACGACATGATCTTCCTTCTGTACGCACGGTGGCGGGCCTGGCGGGGTATCCGCGCCAGTGGGACCATTTGGGGGAAAGCACCAAGAAGGGAGCGAAATGTCTGTCATCAAGGAATCGATCGACATCGACCGCCGCCCCGAGGACGTCTTCTCCTACGTGACCGACCCCTCGCACATGCCCGAATGGCAGGAGAGCGCGGTCTCGGCGACCAAGCTGGGTGACGCCCCCCTCGCCGTGGGTTCGAAAGTGAAGGTCACCCGCCGGATAGGGCGTCGGGAAATGCCGATGACCATGCAGGTGTCCGAGCTGGATCCGCCGAGGAGCTGGCGTATCGACGGTATCGACGGCCCCGTCAGAGGGCATGTGAAGGGCACGATCGAGCCGATCGGCGACGGGGAGCGGTCGCGGGTGACCCTGGCCCTCGACTTCGAGTCGCACGGGATAGGCAAGCTGCTCGTACCGCTCGTCGTGCGTCCAAATGTGCGCAAGGAGATGCCGAGGAACGAGCAGCATCTGAAGGATGTGCTCGAAGCGAGCGCGTAGGCCCGGCTCGCGTAGGCCCGGCCTCGGTCAGCCGAAGGTCCAGCGGGTCTGGCTGTAGACGTCCTTGCCGAAGCCGAAGGCCCTGGTGGGCGCGACGCGGAAGACCACGGCGCGGTTGCCCTGGCCGTAGAACGCTCCGTCGCGTACGTCGAAGTGCCAGTCCTCGCCGTACTTCGTCTCGTACGCCTCCGCGAGGCGCCGCAGACGTGACTCGTCCGTCTCCGCCACCGCCTCGCCCTCGACGACCAGGTCGAATCCCTCGCGGAGGGTATTCGTCCCTGTCGTGAGGACGACGTGCGCGTTGGCGGCGAGGTTCTTCGCCTTGCGCTCCTGCGGGCCCGTGCAGAAGTGCAGCGCGTCGTCCTGCCAGACCGCCAGCAGCGGGGTGACGTGTGGACGGCCGTCCGGACGTACGGTCGTCAGCCAGAACAGCTCGGCCTGCTCCAGGCGGCCCGCCGCATCGGGCCAGGCGGTCGCCATCGCGCTCTTGTCGCTGTAGCGGCCGTCCAGGCTGGTCAGGGGGTCCATGGTGGTACGTCCTTCCGCTCGAGGTCTCTCCATGAAGACAGACCCCGAGCCGAAGCGAAACTCAGCGGATGTGCGTCGTCAGCTGTGTCGCGACCGGCGCCGCGCCCACCGGATGCCAGGCGGAAGCGCCCCGGCCGGTCCAGTAGAGGCGGCCGTCGAGGGCCACCGCCGCGATGGAGGTGTTGCCCGCCAGGTCCGTGGTTGCCGCCGGGGCGCCCGCGAAGAGGAAGTCGCCCTGGTTCCACCGGGGGGTGCCCGTCGCGCCCGTCGCGCCCGTGGCGCCGGTCCCGCCGGTGGCGAGGTCGACCGTGCCCAGGCGGCCCGAGCCGTCCCGGGCCGCCAGCAGGGAACCGGTGGCGCTGACCGGGCCGAAGCCCGCCCGGCCGCCCAGATCCGTGACGGTGGCCGTAATGGCCGCCGCCGTTGCGCCGCCGGTGAAGCGGGCCGCCTGGACGGCGCCGGAGCCGGGCTTGCGGAAGTACAGGCGTACGCCGTCACCGTCCGCCCGGGCGGTCAGCGGCAGGGTGGTCGCGGGGAGCCCCGTGGGCACCGGGCCGCGCATCGGGGCGCCGGGGGCGTCCTGGGTCCAGGCGACCGCCGAGGTGAGGGTGTGCGCGAAGACGTACTGGCGGCCCGAGGCGTCGGTGGCGACGGCCGGATCGCCGTACACCTGCTGCCCGCCGAGCGTCTGCCACGGTGCCCAGCTGCCGTCGGGCAGCTGCGTGCGGGAGCTGAGGGCGTGGCCGCCGTCGCGGAGGTAGACGGTCGTACGGCCGTCGCGGTCGACGGTCACCGCAGGTGCGCTGATGTCCAGGGAATCGGGTGCGTGGGCGGGGCGCGGCATCCCGAGGGACTGCCAGGGACCGAACGGTCCGCCCGGCGTGCTCTGCACGCTGGTGACGACGTCCCTGCGGTAGCCGGCCGGGGCGTCGAAGGACGTACGGGTACCGAAGATGGCTATTCGGCCGTCGGGGAGCTTCTCGGACGCGATTCCGCTGTCCAGACCCGCGCCCTCGGCGAGCCGGGGACCCGTCCACGTGCCGTTCGCGCCCGGCGCCCGGTGCCAGACCGCCAGCCGCGTGTCCAGCACGGAGAACGCCCACAGCTCGCCCTCCTGGGCACCGCTCTGGAGCCAGGAGGTGCTGGTGTTGCGCGAGTAGCGAATGCTGTACGCCCAGCCGGGGCCCGCGGGGCGGCCCGACACCTTGCGGTCGCCGCAGCCGGCGTCGGTGGCGCAGTAATTGCTGGGGTACTCGGTCCAGGCGTACGTCTTCAGCGTCTGCAGCTTGTCCCGCACGGTGGCCGGATCCAGGACGTGCGGCATCTCGCCGTTGAGGTAGCCCAGGTAGTTCTGGACGCTGAAGTGCGGGTGGCCCTTGGTCTTGCCGTACTCCGTGAGCGCCTTCTGGGCGAACCTGGCGCCGTACATGTGGTCCTGGTGATCGGGGAGCAGGTGCGGCGTCTCCGCGCGGCCGTTCGTCGGGTCGAGCATCCGTATGAACGTCGGCTCGAAGCGCTTCAGGATCCCGGTGATCGTCTGTACGACCTGGTCCTTGGTGTACGCGTAGTTCTCGGCGACCGGGGTCCCGGACGACAGCTCCGACTCCAGCGTCTCGACCTTGCCGTCCCACAGTCCGTGCAGGCTGTTCGGCCGGTTCGCGGCGCTCGCGCCCGCCTCGTGCAGCTGCACCCAGACCAGATTGACCTCGGGCCGTGCCTTCAGCGTGTCGAGTTCCGCCCAGCCGCCGCCGTCCGTGCGGATCGCGGAGCGCTGCCAGGGGCTGGTGCGGTCGCCGGTGGCCATCTCGGCGTAGGCGGCGCGAATGCCGTTCTGCCGGGCCTCGGCGTACCGGGCCTTGTCGGCGGCGGGGCGCGGGATGCCCGCGTACTTGCTGCCGCCGGGCGCGTTGACACCGTCCGCCTCGCCCGCCGTCAGGAACACCGAGGCCAGGCTGTGGCCCGAGCGGATCGACTGGCTGAGGTCGGGGTTCAGGAAGAACAGGTCGTCGTCCGGGTGCGAGACGATCTGCACCACGGACTCGCCGTCGGTACGGAGCGGCTTCACGGGGGCGGCGGCGGGCTTGCCGGTGACACCGGTGGAATCCGTGGAACCGGTCGAACGGTCAGGACCCGCGGAGCGTGCAGAGCCTTCCGAGCGGGCAGAGCCTTCGGACCCGGAGGAAGCCGTCGGAACAGCGAGCTGGACACCCCCCACCGTCACGACCACGCTCGCGAGCAGAACGCCCAGCAGATTGCGGCGTGACAGCAGAACGGAACTACGGGCCCTGGGCGACATAGAGAAGGTGCTTTCGGTGTGCGTCGGTACGGGATATGGCGCCCAGGACGGCGCTGATCTGCGCTGACGATTGAGCTGGCAGTGAAGATGGTGCAACAGGGCATCCGGTTCACCGAAGGTGAAAGCTCACGTTGTTGTACATCTCACGTGGTTTGCGGGAGCCACCCCCGTTGGCCAGGCGAGCCAGGCGAGGCAGGCGCCCCGTCCGCTCCTGCGGATAGGCTCATGACTTGGACCTTGATCGGACGGTTGTACGCCGGAGCAGGAGGCACCATGTCGGTTCCGGGGCGCAGAAGCAGCAACTTCTCTCGGCTGCTGCGGCACGGCTTCACCGATCCCTCCGCCGCCGAGCGGCTCCTCGGCGCCCCCGAGCTCTCGGCCGTAAAGACCGACCCGGTGCTCCTCGACGCACTCGGCGCGACCGCGGATCCCGACCTGGCACTGCTCGGGCTCGTACGCCTGGTGGAGGCGCAGGACCCGGACGAGCGGCACGTCTTCCTCGACACGCTCGTCAGGGCCAAGCCGCTGCGCGACCGACTGCTCGGAGTGCTCGGCGCGTCCGAGGCGCTCGGCGACCATCTGGCGCGGCACCCCAGGGACTGGCATGCGCTCGTCACGTACGAGGTCGTGGACCTGCACCCGGGAATCACGGAATTCGAACAGGGGCTCGCGGAAGCCGTCGATCCGGTCACGCTGCGAGTCGCGTACCGGCGCTGCCTGCTGTCCATAGCCGCACGCGACGTGTGCGGTACGACCGACGTCGCCCAGGCCGCCGCCGAACTGGCCGACCTGGCCACCGCGACACTGCGCGCCGCCCTCGCCATGGCCCGTACGGCCGCACCCGCCGATGCCGCCATGTGCCGGCTCGCGGTCGTCGCGATGGGAAAGTGCGGCGGGCACGAGCTGAACTACGTCTCCGACGTGGACGTGATCTTCGTGGCGGAGGCGGCGGAGGGAGCCGACGAGCGGAAGGCGATGAACGCCGCCACCCGGCTCGCCTCCCACCTCATGCGGATCTGCTCCGAGACGAACATCGAGGGCACGATCTGGCCGGTCGACGCCAATCTGCGGCCCGAGGGGCGCAACGGGCCGCTGGTACGGACCCTGTCCAGCCACCTCGCGTACTACCAGCGCTGGGCCAAGACCTGGGAGTTCCAGGCGCTGCTAAAGGCCCGCCCGGTGGCGGGCGACCTGGCGCTCGGCGAGGAGTATGCCGAGGCGGTCTCGCCGCTGGTCTGGCAGGCCGCCGAACGCGACAACTTCGTGGCCGACGTACAGAAGATGCGCCGCCGCGTCGTCGACAACATCCCGGCGGCGCAGGTCGAGCGCGAACTCAAGCTCGGGCCCGGCGGGCTGCGGGACGTCGAATTCGCCGTACAGCTGCTGCAGTTGGTGCACGGGCGCAGCGACGCCACGCTGCACAGCGGGTCGACGCTGGGAGCGCTGGAGGCGCTCGCGGCGGGCGGCTATGTGGGGCGGGCCGACGCCGCTCAGCTGGACGAGGCGTACCGCTTCCTGCGCGCCATGGAGCACCGCATCCAGCTGTACCGGCTGCGCCGCACCCACCTGGTGCCCCAGGGCGAGGCCGACCTGCGGCGGCTCGGGCGGTCGCTCGGGCTGCGCACGGATCCCGTCGCGGAGCTGAACAGGGCGTGGAAGCGGCACGCGGGAGTGGTACGGCGGCTGCACGAGAAGATCTTCTACCGGCCGCTGCTGGACGCGGTCGCCCAGCTGGCCCCCGGCGAGATCCGGCTCAGCCCGAAGGCGGCCGGGCAGCGGCTGGAGGCGCTCGGATACGCCGATCCGGCCGCCGCGCTGCGGCATCTGGAGGCACTGTCGTCCGGGGTCACCCGGAAGGCGGCCATTCAACGGACGCTGCTGCCGGTGCTGCTGGGGTGGTTCGCGGACTCCGCCGACCCGGACGCCGGGCTGCTCGGCTTCCGGAAGGTGTCGGACGCGCTGGGCAAGACACCGTGGTACCTGCGGCTGCTGCGGGACGAAGGCGCCGCCGCCGAGAACCTGGCCCGGGTGCTCTCGGCCGGGCGGCTGGCCCCCGACCTGCTGCTGCGCGCCCCCGAGGCGGTGGCGATCCTCGGTGACCCCGAGGGACTGAAGCCGCGCGGCCGGGATCATCTGGAACAGGAGGTCCTGGCGGCGGTCGGGCGTGCGGACACCGCCGAGGGGGCGGTCGCGTCGGTACGCGGGGTGCGCCGCCGGGAGCTGTTCCGTACGGCCGCCGCCGACCTGATCGGCTCGTACGGCACCGAGGAGAACCCGGCGGAGCAGGACCCGGGGGCCCTCGTCGACCGGGTCGGCAACGCGGTGACGGACCTGAACGCGGCCACGCTGGCGGGCGCACTGCGCGCCACCGTGCGCGCACAGTGGGGCGACGAGCTGCCGACGCGGTTCGCGGTGATCGGGGCGGGGCGCTTCGGCGGGCACGAGCTGAGCTACGGCTCCGACGCGGACGTGCTGTTCGTCCACGAACCGCGCGAGGGGGTCGACGAGCAGGAGGCGTCGCGGGCGGCGAATGCGGTGGTCGCCGAGATGCGGAGGCTGCTCGAACTGCCCACGACGGACCCGCCGTTGCTGATTGACGCGGATCTGCGTCCGGAGGGCAAGAGCGGCCCGCTCGTCCGTACGCTCGCGTCCTACGCGGCGTACTACCGGCGGTGGTCCCTGGTCTGGGAAAGCCAGGCGCTGCTGCGCGCCGAACCGATCGCGGGCGATCCCGGCCTGGGCCGCCGCTTCATCGAACTCGCCGACCCGCTGCGCTATCCGGCGGAGGGGCTGGGCGAGGACGCGGTACGCGAGATCCGCCGCCTCAAAGCACGCATGGAGTCGGAACGGATGCCGCGCGGCGCCGATCCGACGCTGCACGCGAAGCTGGGGCGGGGCGGGCTGAGCGACGTCGAGTGGACGGTGCAGCTCTTCCAGATGCAGCACGGCTGGGCGGAGCCGGGCCTGCGCACGACCCGCACCCGCGAGGCTCTGGCCGCCGCGCACGCGGCGGGCCTGATCGCCACGGAGGACGCCCAGACGCTCGACGAGGCATGGGTGCTGGCTACGCGGGTGCGGAACGGGGTCATGCTGGTGCGGGGGCGGGCCGGCGACACGTTCCCGTCGGACGGACGTGAACTGGCTGCGGTGGCACGGTACTTGGGGTACGACCCCGGCCATGTGGGCGACATGCTGGACGACTACCGACGTACGACGCGGAGGGCTCGGGCGGTGGTGGAGGAGTTGTTCTACGGGGCGTAGGGGCGCGGGTGGCGTTTCTTTTCCCCACCCCGCCCCTTCCCGGCTGTGACATTTGCGGCTGCCGCCGCGTGGGGGGGGCAAGCCCCCAGACCCCGGCATTTCAGCCCGTCCGGCGTTTGAGGACACTCCCCCAGACTTCGTCCGGGGGGACCCCCAAGGGCGTCCGGGGGTCTGGGGGCTTGCCCCCAGTTTCGGGAAGGGGCGGGTAGGGGAACTGCGCCGCAGGCACCGCGCTCACCCCGCCCCGCAGCAGCGACCCGCAGTCGGCCACATGCGCATCCAGCGCCAGCGCAACCGCCGCGCCGTAGGACCGGGCCCAGGCGATGAGCGCCGCGTCCCACGGACGCCTGCTGGCCGGGCCCGGCCGCGTACACCGAGGCCGTACGCCACCTCCACACCGCAGGCGTACGGACCGCCACCCACGCCATCGGCGACGCCGCCGTCCGCCATGCAACGGCAGGGCGAAAGATCGCGCACCGGGAGTGAGGCAACACAGACCGTGAGGGCACACGGTGTGCCCGGAGTTATCCCCGAAGGTATGCCCGGACCGGCCAGATCCGGCGCCGCGGCCCGTCTATGAGCTTCGGCAGCCGGTGCGGCATCGCGCCGTACCAGGAGAAGCTGAGGGCGTAGCCGAACGTCAGGCAGAGCATGCCGCCCACCGCGTCGAGCCAGAAGTGGTTGGCGGTCGCGACGATCACGACGAGGGTGGCCGTCGGGTAGAGCAGGCCGAGGATCTTCGCCCAGGGCACGGAGGCCAGCGCGAAGATCGTCAGGCCGCACCACAGCGACCAGCCGATGTGCATGGAAGGCATCGCCGCGTACTGGTTCGACATGTTCTTGAAGTTGCCTGATGCCATCGAGCCCCATGTCTCGTGGACCAGGACCGTGTCGATGAAGCGGTGCCCGTTCATCAGGCGGGGCGGCGCAAGCGGATACAGATAGTAACCGAGCAGGGCCACACCTGTAGTCGAGAACAGCACCAGACGGGTAGCCGCATAGCGGCCGGAATGACAGCGGAAGAGCCAGACCAGGACGCCGATGGTCACGATGAAGTGCAGCGTCGCGTAGTAGTAGTTCATGGTCACGATCAGCCATGTCACCGAATTCACGGCGCGGTTGACCGATTCCTCGAAGGCAAGACCAAGGGACCTCTCGGCTTCCCAGATCCAGTCCGCGTTGCGCAGGGCCGCTGCCCGCTGCTCCGGTACCGCATTGCGCACCAGTGAATACGTCCAGTAACTCACCGCGATGAGCAGGATTTCGAACCAGATACGGGGCCGGCGCGGCGCTCGCAGCCTGTTGAGAGCGGCGAGCCGTGTCGACGGCTGCCGTTCCTCTTCCTCCACGATGGGTGAGGGAACGTTGGCCGTCCGGCCTTCCAGAGTCTTCACGGTCGCGTCACCCATGGGGAGAGAGTCTGCCAGATGAGGACCACTCCTCGATCATCCTCCGGTCGGTTCCTGATCGCACGCCCTACGTCTTAAGGACGAGGCCCCGAGGCGGTTGAACCGCGTACGACCAGCTCCGGCATGAAGACGAATTCGCTGTGCGGAGCAGGTGTCCCGCCGACCTCTTCGAGGAGGGCGCGGACCGCGGCCTGTCCCATCGCCGTCACCGGCTGCCGGATCGTGGTCAGCGGCGGATCCGTGAACGCTATGAGCGGCGAATCGTCGAAGCCGACGACCGACACATCGCGCGGTACGTCGAGACCGAGCCGCCGGGCGGCCCTGATCGCGCCGAGCGCCATCATGTCGCTGGCGCAGACGATCGCCGTGCAGCCGCGCTCGACGAGGGCGGCAGCGGCGGCCTGGCCTCCCTCCAGGGTGTAGAGGGAGTGCTGGATCAGCTCTTCCGTCTCCTCGGGGGTCAGTCCGAGCCGCTCCTGCATGCCGGCCCGGAAGCCCTCGATCTTGCGGAGCACGGGCACGAACCGCTTCGGGCCGACCGCCAGGCCGATCCGGGTGTGGCCCAGGGACGCCAGGTGCGTCACGGCCAGCCGCATCGCCGCCCGGTCGTCGGGCGAGATGAAGGGCGCCTGGACTTTCGGCGAGAAACCGTTGACGAGAACGAAGGGGACACCCTGGGCGCGCAGCTGCTCGTAGCGCTGCATGTCGGCGGTGGTGTCCGCGTGGAGCCCCGAGACGAAGATGATGCCGGACACGCCGCGGTCGACGAGCATCTCGGTGAGCTCGTCCTCGGTGGACCCGCCCGGGGTCTGGGTGGCGAGGACCGGGGTGTAGCCCTGGCGGGTCAGGGCCTGGCCGATGACCTGGGCCAGCGCCGGGAAGATCGGGTTTTCGAGCTCGGGGGTTATGAGGCCGACCAGTCCCGCGCTGCGCCTGCGCAGACGGACGGGGCGCTCGTATCCGAGGACGTCGAGTGCGGCAAGAACGGATTCGCGGGTGGCCGCGGCAACCCCGGGCTTGCCGTTGAGTACGCGGCTGACCGTCGCTTCGCTGACCCCCGCCTGGGCTGCGATGTCGGCAAGCCGTGCGGTCATGTGAGTGGACTGTACCGGGCGCATGTCAGATTGCCCACCATGCACAGGAATCGGCCGATAGGGCGACCGTGCCGTCGGAGAAGACGGGGGCGGCGGATGCGATCAGAAGCCTGCCCGGTGTGGCGAGTTCGGCCTCGTGGTCCGTTGTGTTGAGGGTGCAGGCGAAACCGGGGCGGGTGAAGGTGAGCAGACCTTCGGCGGACTCCTGCCACTCCATCTCGCCGTCCCCGAGGCCCGGGAGTTCGCGGCGCAGGGCGAGCGCCGAGCGGTAGAGCTCCAGGGTGGACAGCGGGTCGCCGGTCTGGGCCTCGACGGTCAGCGACTTCCACGTGTCGGGCTGCGGCAGCCAGCTGCCGGCAGGGCCGAAGCCGTACGGCGGCTCGCCGCCCGACCAGGGCATCGGCACCCGGCACCCGTCGCGCAGGCCGTCCTGGCCGTTGCTGCGGAAGAAGGAGGGGTCCTGGCGGACGTCGTCGGGCAGGACCGTGACCTCGGGCAGGCCCAGCTCCTCGCCCTGGTAGAGATACGCCGACCCGGGCAGCGCCAGCATCAGCAGTGCGGCGGCGCGGGCGCGGCGCAGGCCGAGGGCGTCGTCCCCGGCGCCGTACCGGGTGAGGTGGCGGACCACGTCGTGGTTGGACAGGACCCAGGTGGTGGGGGCGCCGACGGAGGCGGTCGCGGCGAGTGACGCGTCGATCACGGCATGCATCGCCGTCGCGTCCCAAGGGCAGTTCAGGAACTGGAAGTTGAAGGCCTGGTGCAGCTCGTCGGGGCGTACGTACAGGGCGAGGCGCTCGGGGGAGGGGGCCCAGGCTTCGGCGACGCCGATCCGCTCACCGGCGTACGAGTCGAGAAGCCTGCGCCAGCCGCGGTGGATGTCGTGGACGCCGTCCTGGTCGAAGAACGGCAGGACCTGGGAGCCGATCATCTTCGCCTGCTCGCGGGAGCCGATGTCGGGCAGGCCCTCGGCCTTGACCATGCCGTGGGCGACGTCGATACGGAAGCCGTCGACGCCCAGGCCGAGCCAGAAGCGCAGGATCGAGTCGAACTCCTCGTGGACCTCGGGGTTGCGCCAGTTGAGGTCGGGCTGCTGAGGCGCGAAGAGATGCAGATACCAGGCGCCGTCGCGGGTGCGGGTCCAGGCGGGGCCGCCGAAGACCGACTCCCAGTCGTTCGGGGGGAGTTCGCCGTCGGCGCCCCGGCCCGGGCGGAAGTGGTAGCGCTCGCGGGCCGCCCCTCCGTCCCGCTCTGTGCCTTCGGCGGGTGCCGCGTCTTCGGCGAGTGCCGCCCTGAACCACGCGTGCTGGTCGGACGTGTGGTTCGGCACGACGTCGACGATCACGCGCAGGCCCAGCTCGTGGGCTGTGCTGATCAGTTCGGCGGCGTCGTCGAGGCTGCCGAAGAGCGGGTCCACGACGCGGTAGTCCGCCACGTCGTAGCCGCCGTCGGCCTGGGGCGATGCGTAGAAGGGGGTGAGCCAGACGGCGTCGGCGCCCAGGGCGGCCACGTGCGGCAGCCGGTCGCGGATTCCGCGCAGATCGCCGATGCCGTCGCCGTTGCTGTCCGCGAAGGAGCGCACGTACACCTGATAGATGACGGCGTCGCGCCACCATCCCCGCTGCGCGGTCCGTGTGGGCGTGAGCTCCTGCGTCATGAAGGTCCCTCTCGTACGGGGCGGGCTGGATCGGTAACTACGAGATCAACGCGGATGCTCTACGAAAGTAACAGTCCTGCAAGTCCTTGCGGTAGTGCTTGCAGGGTCCCCGACAAGGTCATGAGAGCGCCTGTGGCCTGTCTGGCAAGGGGTGGAACGGCAACCGTGAGGACACGCCGATGTAACGATCGGCTGGTCTTGCGGAAAATCTTCGCAAGCTCTTTCGGTCTTCTTTCATCCTTGTTACGTTCCTCGACGACCCGGCGCCGCGACGGAGCGGTTCGGCAGTTGAAGGAGTTCAGATGCGACGTGGCATAGCGGCCACCGCCCTGGTCGCGACCCTGGCGCTCGCGGCGACGGCTTGCGGTGGCGACAGTGGTGACAGCGGTGAGAAGAAGAGCTCGGGCAAGCTGTCCGGCACAGTCACCTGGTGGGACACCTCGACCGTCGGCAGTGAGGACAAGGTCTTCAAGAAGCTGGCCGAGGGCTTCGAGAAGAAGCACCCGGACGTCGACGTCAAGTACGTCAACGTTCCGTTCGGTGAGGCCCAGAACAAGTTCAAGAACGCCGCCCAGTCCGGCTCCGGCGCCCCCGACGTGATCCGCGCCGAGGTCGCCTGGACCCCGCAGTTCGCCGACCTCGGCTACCTCGCTCCGCTGGACGGCACCACCGCCCTGAAGAACGAGAAGGACTTCCTCGGGCAGGCCGCGGCCAGCACCAAGTACAACGGCAAGACGTACGCGGTGCCCCAGGTCATCGACTCCATGGGCCTCTTCTACAACGAGAAGATCTTCAAGGACGCCGGCGTCAAGGTGCCCCGGACGATCGACGAGCTGAAGAGCGTCTCGAAGAAGATCAAGGACAAGACCGGCAAGACCGGCCTCTACCTGCGCGGCGACGACGCGTACTGGTTCCTGTCCTTCCTCTACGGCGAGGGCGGCGACCTGGTCGACGCCAAGAAGAAGACGGTCACCGTCGACCAGGAGCCCGGCGTCAAGGCGCTCAAGGTCGTCAAGGACCTCGTCGACTCCGGTGCGGCCAAGACCGACGCCACCGACGGGTGGGAGAACATGCAGGCGTCCTTCAAGGACGGCAAGGCCGCCATGATGATCAACGGCCCGTGGGCCGTCGCCGACACCTTCGCCGGCAAGGAGTTCAAGGACAAGGCCAACCTGGGCATCACCACGGTGCCGGCCGGCTCCGCCGGACAGGGCGCCCCGCAGGGCGGCCACAACCTCGCGGTCTACGCGGGCTCCAAGAACCTGGACGCCTCGTACGCCTTCAGCGAGTACATGACCTCCGCCACGAGCCAGGCCCTGATCGCCAAGGAGCTCAACCTGCTCCCGACGCGCACCTCCGTGTACTCCCAGCCCGACGTGTCCGGCAACCACATCGTCGGCTTCTTCAAGCCCGTCGTCGACAAGGCCGTCGAGCGCCCCTGGATCCCGGAGACCGGCAGCCTCTTCGAGCCGCTGAAGACCGAGTACACCAAGGTCCTCACCGGCCAGACCACCCCGGAGAAGGGCGCCAAGGCCACCGGCGACTCCTACCGGAAGCTCCTCAAGGGCTGGAAGTAAGCAAGAAGTGACAGGAAGGCAGGAGGCCGGCTGATGGCTGTCCACACCAGCCAGTCGGTGGCGAAGGCCGCGGGTGACAATGTCGCCCGCGGCCGGAGCCGCGGCGCTGGAAAACCGCCCGGCAGGTTCCGCCGGGCCGTCTCGGTCCACTGGTACGCCTGGACCATGATCGCCCCGGTGGTGATCGTGATCGGCGTGATCATCGGCTATCCGCTCGGCCGCGGAATCTATCTGTCGATGACCGACGCCAACGAGCGCAACGTCGAGCGGTCCATCGGGGTCAATCACCTGCCCGCGACCTACAAGTTCGTGGGGCTGGACAATTACACCGACGCCCTCACCGGCAACCAGTTCCTGTCGACCCTCGGCTGGACCCTGGTCTGGACGGTCTCCTGCGTTTCCGTCACCTTCGTACTCGGCCTGACCCTGGCCAACATGCTCAACCGCAGGATCGCGGGACGCTCCGCGTACCGCATGATGCTGATCCTGCCCTGGGCCGTGCCCGGCTTCGTGTCGGTCTTCGCCTGGCGCTTCCTCTACAACGAGGACCGCGGCCTGCTCAACAAGCTCCTCGCGGGCGGCGGCATCGACGCGGTGCCCTGGCTCAACGACCCGACCTGGGCCAAGTTCGCGGTCATCGTCGTCAACGTCTGGCTCGGCGTGCCGTTCATGATGGTCGCCCTCCTCGGCGGCCTCCAGTCCATCCCCGGTGAGCTGTACGAAGCCGCCGAGATGGACGGGGCGAGCGCCTGGCAGCGGTTCCGCCACATCACCATGCCCGGGCTGCGCTCGGTCAGCTCCACCGTGGTCCTGCTGAGCACCATCTGGACGTTCAACATGTTCCCGGTGATCTTCCTGCTCACCCGCGGCGGACCCGGCGAGGCCACCCAGATCCTGGTCACCCAGGCGTACAAATTCTCCTTCGAGATCAGTCCCCGCGACTTCGCGATGTCCTCCACCTGGGGCGTACTGATCCTGATCCTCCTGATGGTCTTCGCCGCGGTCTACCGGCGAGCCCTCCGCAAGCAGGGAGAAGTCTGGTGACCACCACCGCAGTGCAGAACACCGCAGCGAAGAACACCGCAGGCAGGGCCCCGCACCGCGCCGGCCGGGTCCGTCCGCGCGGCGAGCGCTCGCCGCTCGCCTCCTTCGGCCTGCACGCCACGCTCATCGTGACGTCCGTGATCGCGGTCTTCCCGGTGCTGTGGGTCCTGCTGACCTCGCTCAAGCCCGCCAAGCACGCATCGACGACGGCGTTCTTCAAAGAGACGACGCTCGCGAACTACACGAACCTGCTGAACGACACCCCGTTCCTCACCTGGTTCGGCAACTCGCTGCTCGTCGCAGGCCTCACCACGGTCCTCGGCGTCTTCGTCTCGGCCACCACCGGCTACGCCGTCAGCCGCTTCCGCTTCCCCGGCATGAAACCGCTGATGTGGACGCTGCTGATCACCCAGATGTTCCCGGTCGCCGTCCTCATCGTGCCGATCTACAACATCATGTCGAAGATGGGCCTGCTCAATCAGCCCGCGGGACTGGTCATCACGTACCTCACCATCGCGGTGCCGTTCTGCGCCTGGATGATGAAGGGCTTCTTCGACACCATCCCGCAGGAGATCGACGAGTCGGGCCGCGTCGACGGCCTCAACCCGTTCGGCACCTTCTGGCGGCTGATCCTGCCGCTCGCCAAGCCGGGCCTGGCCGTGACCGCGTTCTACTCCTTCATCACCGCCTGGGGCGAAGTGGCGTACGCCTCCGCCTTCATGGTCGGTGACGAGAACCTCACCCTCGCCGGCGGTCTGCAGAAGTTCGTCAACCAGTACGGCGCCCAGTGGGGCCCGATGACCGCGGCCTCCGTGCTCATCGCCGTCCCGGCCGCCGTCGTCTTCGTCTTCGTGCAGCGCCATCTGGTGGCCGGAATGACAGCGGGCGCCACCAAGGGCTGACACCCTCCCACCCGCGTACAGCCAGTCGGCGGCGCCGGGCCGCACCCCACACCGGCGCCGCTCCCACCCCCATGACTTCCAGGGACGACATGACCCAGCACCTCGCTGCTCCCACCGCCCCCACCAGTGCCCCCACCAGTGGCCCCACCATTGGCCCCACCATTGGAAACCGGCGGCGCACCGGCTGGTGGCGGGACGCGGTGATCTACCAGGTCTATCCGCGCAGTTTCGCCGACAGCAACGGCGACGGCATGGGCGATCTCGAAGGGGTACGCCGCCGTCTCCCGTATCTCAGGGACCTCGGCGTCGACGCCGTCTGGCTCAGCCCCTTCTACGCATCCCCGCAGGCCGACGCCGGTTACGACGTCGCCGACTACCGGGCCATCGACCCCATGTTCGGCACCCTCCTCGACGCCGACGCACTGATCCGCGACGCCCACGAGCTGGGCCTGCGCATCATCGTCGACCTGGTGCCCAACCACTCCTCCGACCAGCACGAGTGGTTCAAGCGCGCGCTGAAGGAGGGCCCCGGCTCCGCCCTGCGCGGCCGCTACCACTTCAGGCCCGGTAAGGGCGCAGACGGCGAACTCCCCCCGAACGACTGGGAGTCCATCTTCGGCGGCCCCGCCTGGACCCGTACGACCGACCCGGACGGCACGCCCGGCGACTGGTACCTGCACCTCTTCGCCCCCGAGCAGCCCGACTTCAACTGGGAGAACCCGGCCGTCGCCGACGAGTTCCGCTCCATCCTCCGCTTCTGGCTCGACATGGGCGTCGACGGCTTCCGCATCGACGTCGCACACGGCCTGGTCAAGGCGGAAGGCCTGCCCGACCTCGGCAGCCACGACCAGCTGAAGCTCCTCGGCAATGACGTCATGCCGTTCTTCGACCAGGACGGCGTCCACGAGATCTACCGCTCCTGGCGGCAGATCCTCGACGAGTACCCGGGCGAGCGCATAGGCGTCGCCGAGGCATGGACCCCGACCGTGGACCGTACGGCCAATTACGTACGTCCCGACGAGCTGCACCAGGCCTTCAACTTCCAGTACCTCGGCACGGACTGGGACGCCGCCGCGCTGCGCGAGGTCGTCGACGTCTCCCTCGCCGCGATGCGACCGGTCGGCGCACCCGCCACCTGGGTGCTGTCCAACCACGACGTGACGCGGCACGCGACCCGGTTCGCCAACCCGGCGGGGCTCGGCACCCAGTTGCGCACGGCGGGCGACCGCGAGCTCGGCCTGCGCCGCGCCCGCGCCGCGTCGCTGCTGATGCTGGCACTGCCCGGATCGGCGTACGTCTACCAGGGCGAGGAGCTCGGCCTGCCCGACGTCACCGACCTGCCCGACGAGGCCCGCCAGGACCCGTCCTTCTTCCGCGCGGAGGGCCAGGACGGCTTCCGCGACGGCTGCCGCGTCCCGATCCCGTGGACGGCCGAGGGTCCGTCGTACGGATTCGGGGCGGGCGGCAGCTGGCTTCCGCAGCCGGAGTCCTGGGCCGGGCTGAGCGTCGAGACGCAGACCGGAGACCCGGACTCGACCCTGGAGCTGTACCGCTCCGCGCTGGCCGTGCGCCGCGAGCACCCGGGCCTGGGCGCCGGCACGGACGTGTCATGGCTGGACGCCCCCGACGGTGTCGTGGCCTTCGCGCGCGAGGGTTTCGTCTGCACGGTCAACACGACGGGCGCCCCGGTACGTATCCCGGCCCCCGGGCATCTCCTCCTCGCCAGCGCCGAAGTGACCGTCGGCGAGGGCGACTTCGACCTGCCTGCGGACACCACGGTGTGGTGGACGGTGTGACCGTCCCCGCGCCCCGGCTGGCGCACATCGCGGAGCACGCCTGCGTCAGCGAGGCGACCGTGAGCCGGGTGCTGAACGGCAAGCCGGGCGTCGCGGACACCACGCGTCAGCGGGTGCTCGTGGCGCTCGACGTGCTGGGCTACGAGCGGCCCGTACGGCTGAGGCAGCGCAGTGCGGGCCTGGTCGGCCTGGTGACGCCCGAGCTGACCAACCCCATTTTTCCGGCGTTCGCCCAGGTCATCGAGCAGGTGCTGGCCGGGCACGGCTATACGCCCGTGCTGTGCACCCAGCTGCCGGGCGGCGCCACGGAGGACGAGCTGGTCGACCAGCTCGTGGCGTGCGGCGTGGGCGGCATCGTCTTCCTGTCCGGGCTGCACGCCGACCTGTCGACCGACCCCGCGCGGTACGCCGCGCTGGCCGCGCGCGGGGTCCCGTACGTCCTGATCAACGGCTACAACGAGGCGATCAGCGCCCCCTTCGTGTCGCCCGACGACCACGCCGCGATGCGCATGGCGGTCGGACATCTCGCCGACCTGGGCCACGAACGCATCGGCCTGGCCGTAGGCCCGCAGCGGTACGTCCCCTCCCGCCGCAAGCGGGAGGGCTTCGTCGACGCGCTCGGCAGCGTGCTGCGGGTGCCCCGCGAGGAGGCCGAACTGGCCGTCCAGCACACGCTGTTCAGCGTCGAAGGCGGCCAGGTGGCGGCGGGAGCGCTGCTGGACAGCGGGTGCACGGGCATTGTCTGCGGCAGCGACATGATGGCGCTCGGCGTGGTGCGCGCGGCGCGCGGGCGCGGGCTCGAAGTGCCCGACGACGTCTCGGTGGTGGGCTTCGACGACTCGCAGCTGATCGCCTTCACCGACCCGCCGCTGACCACGGTGCGCCAGCCGGTACAGGCGATGGCGACGGCCGCGGTGGGTGCGCTGCTGGAGGAGATCGGCGGCAACCCGGTGCTGGGGGCACCTCCCAGCGGTAGCTGGGGGAGCACGGAGTACGTCTTCCAGCCGGAGCTGGTGGTACGGGGCTCCACCGCGCCGTCGCGCGCGTAGCGGACGTAACGGATGTAGCGGAGAGCTTCGGCGAGAGGCCGGGGGTGGGTCGGGGGCGGCAGGGGGAGCCCCGGACCTGCCCAGGTCGGGCCGCGGGGAATCGATGGTCCGGGGAGCCCCTGTCGTACCCGGCCCGACCGGACGGGCGCGTGGGGCCCGGACCTGCCGGGACCCCCGCCGGCCGAGCTGGAGCCGGGAAGAACGTAACAGCTCCGCAAGTGCTTGCGAAAGAGCTTGCAAGAAGAAATCCGCCAGCAATCGGCAAGATTTCCCGCAGGTTAGCGGAGTGTGTCTCAAGGGTTGACCCCGCTGGTGAGGGCTCGTACGGTCTGCCCCGCGGCAAGTTTTCAACTATTGCTGCAAGAACATTCAAGCCTTGAGGGCAAGGCGCGTTGCCGCGCGAGGCTGCACCGTCGCACCCGCACCTCCCCCCATGCAGGAGGAAACATGGCCCGCAGACCTTTCTCTGCCGCGCTCGCCCTCGCCCTCACGGCCGGAGGAGCCGTCCTCGTGGCGCCCACCGGCACCGCACAGGCCGCCCCGCCCGGCGACAAGGACGTCACCGCGGTCCTCTTCGAGTGGAAGTTCGACTCGGTCGCCACGGAGTGCACCCGGACACTCGGACCGGCCGGTTACGGCTACGTCCAGGTCTCCCCGCCCCAGGAGCACATCCAGGGCAGCCAGTGGTGGACCTCGTACCAGCCCGTGAGCTACAAGATCGCGGGACGGCTCGGTGACCGCACGTCGTTCGCGAACATGGTCAACGCCTGCCACGGGGCGGGCGTCAAGGTCATCGCCGACAGCGTCATCAACCACATGGCGTCGGCCGGCGGGACCGGTACCGGCGGCTCGTCGTACGAGAAGTACAACTACCCCGGCACCTACTCGGGCGCGGACATGGACGACTGCCGCACCCAGATAGGCAGCAACTACGGCGACCGCGCCAACGTCCAGAACTGCGAGCTGGTCGGCCTCGCCGACCTCGACACGGGCGAGGACTACGTACGCGGCCGGATCGCAACGTACCTGAACGACCTTCTCTCGCTGGGCGTCGACGGCTTCCGCATCGACGCGGCCAAGCACATGCCGGCCGCCGACCTCGCCAACATCAAGTCCCGGCTGAGCAATCCGGGCGTGTACTGGAAGCAGGAGGCGATCTACGGCGCGGGGGAGGCGGTCTCGCCGAGCGAGTACCTCGGCTCGGGCGATGTGCAGGAGTTCCGGTACGCCCGTGACCTCAAGCGGGTCTTCAACCAGGAGAACCTGGCCTACCTGAAGAACTACGGCGAGGGCTGGGGCTACATGGAGAGCGGCAAGTCCGCCGTCTTCGTGGACAACCACGACACCGAGCGCGGCGGCGACACCCTCAACTACAAGGACGGCGCGAACTACACGCTGGCGAACGTCTTCATGCTGGCCTGGCCCTACGGCTCGCCCGACGTCCACTCCGGCTACGAATGGTCGGACAAGGACGCCGGGCCGCCCAACGGCGGGACGGTGAACGCGTGCTGGAGCGACGGGTGGAAGTGCCAGCACAACTGGCCCGAGATCAAGAGCATGGTCGGCTTCCGGAACGTGGCGCGCGGTCAGGGCGTCACGAACTGGTGGGACAACGGCGGCGACCAGATCGCGTTCGGGCGGGGCGACAAGGCGTACGTCGCGATCAACCACGAGGGCTGGTCGCTGACCCGTACGTTCCAGACGTCGCTGGCGGCCGGCACGTACTGCGACGTGCAGAACAACAGGTCGGTGACAGTCAACGGCTCCGGCCAGTTCACGGCCACGCTGGGCGCGAACACGGCGGTTGCGCTGCATGTGAATGCGCGTACATGTAACGCCGGTTGACCCCCGGGGCGTCGCAGGCGCGGGTTGCCTGCGGCGCTTTCCCCTACCCGCCCCTTCCCGAACTGGGGCTCCGCCCCAGACCCCGGTCCTCAAACGCCGGACGGCTGAAAATCCAGCCCGTCCGGCGTTTGAGGACACGCCCGTAGGGCGTCCGGGGGTCTGGGGGCTTGCCCCCAGTTTCGGGAAAGGGGCGGGTAGGGGAACCGCGCCGCAGGCAACCTGCACCCGCACTGCACCCGCACGCACCGCACCCGCACCGCACCCGACAACCACGCACCACCCCTCAACCAAGGAGACCACCTCAAATGCCCAGCAGAGCCGGCGCAGCCATCGCGGCCGCCCTGTTCGCAGCGCTCATACCCGCGCCGCCCGCAGCCGCAACGGCATCCGCCGCCGCGAAGCCGCCGGCCCCGCCGTCGGACAGAGCTCTCGCCGCCACGCCCGCGCGGCACGACCTGACCCGGGAGCAGTTCTACTTCGTACTGCCCGACCGGTTCGCGAACGGCGACACCGCCAACGACCGCGGCGGCCTCACCGGCTCACGCCTGGAGACGGGCTACGACCCCGCCGACAAGGGCTTCTACCAGGGCGGCGACCTCAAGGGCCTCACCGAAAAGCTCGACTACATCAAGAACCTCGGTACCACCTCCATCTGGATGGCACCGATCTTCAAGAACAAGCCAGTACAGGGCACCGGAAAAGACGCATCAGCCGCCTATCACGGCTACTGGATCAGCGACTTCACCCAGGTCGACCCCCACTTCGGCACCAACGCCGATCTGGAAAAGCTGATCGACAAAGCCCACGCCAAGGGCATGAAGGTCTTCTTCGACGTCATCACGAACCACACCGCCGACACCGTCGACTACGCCGAGAAGAAGTACGGCTACCGCCCCAAGGGCGCGCACCCCTACCTCGACAGGTCCGGCAGGCCCTTCGACGACCGCGAGGGCATCCCCAAGGTCGACGCCGACACCTTCCCGTACACCCCGAAACAACGGCCCGAGGCCGAGAAGAAGGTCCCGGCCTGGCTCAACGACCCCACGATGTACCACAACCGCGGCGACTCCACCTTCGCGGGCGAAAGCTCCGAGTACGGCGACTTCGCCGGCCTGGACGACCTGTGGACCGAGCGTCCCGAAGTCGTCGACGGCATGGCGGAGATCTACCAGAAGTGGGTCCGCGACTTCGAAATCGACGGTTTCCGCATCGACACCGTGAAGCACGTGGACCTGGACTTCTGGACCGAATGGGCGACCGCCCTCGACGCGTACGCCGCCAAGCACGGCCGCGACGACTTCTTCATGTTCGGCGAGGTCTACTCCGCCGACCCGCAGGTCACTTCGCCCTACGTCACGCGCGGCCGCCTCGACTCGACCCTCGACTTCCCGCTCCAGGACGCGACCCGCGCGTACGCCTCCCAGGGCGCGGCGGCGAGCAGGCTCGCCAAGGTCTTCGGCGACGACTACCGCTACACCACGGACAAGGCCAACGCCTACGAGCAGGTCTCCTTCACCGGAAACCACGACATGGGCCGCATCGGGACCTTCCTCAAGCAGGACAACCCGAAGGCCGAGGACGCCGAGCTGCTGAAGCGCGCGCGCCTCGCCAATGAGCTGATGTTCTTCTCGCGCGGCAACCCGGTCGTCTACTACGGCGACGAGCAGGGCTTCACGGGCGCGGGCGGCGACAAGGACGCCCGCCAGACGCTCTTCGCGTCGAAGACCGCGGATTATCTGGACGACGACCAGCTCGGCACGGACCGTACGCACGCCTCCGACGCGTACGACACCGAGCACCCCCTCTACCGCTCCATCGCCGAGCTCTCGAAGCTCACGAAGGACCACCCCGCCCTCAGGGACGGCGTACAGCAGCAGCTGCACGCCGAAGGCTCCGTGTACGCCTTCTCCCGTACGGACGCCAAGCGCAAGACCGAGTACGTCGTTGCCACGAACAACGGTTCCGAGCCGAAGACCGTAGAGCTGACGACCGGCTCGGCGAACACCGGCTTCCGTACCCTGTACGGCGATTCCGACGACACGGTACGCAGTGACGCGGACCGCAAGATCAAGGTCACCGTCCCCGCGCTTTCCAGCGTCGTACTCCAGGCCACCAAGCCCCTCCCCGCCCCCGCCGCCAAGCCGGCCATCACCCTCAAGGCCCCCGCAGCCGGCGCCACCGGCACCGTCGAGATCAGCGCGGACACCGACGGCGGGCAGCTCAACCGTGTCGTCTTCGCCGCCCAGACCGGCAACGGCAAGTGGCGCACCCTCGGCTCCGCCGACCACGCCCCGTACAAGGTCACCCAGCATCTGAACCGCGACGTAGCGGCCGGAACCGCCTTGCGGTACAAGGCAGTTGTGGTGGACAGTGCCGGGCGCACCGCGAGCGCCCTCGCCTCGACGACGGCGGGCCGGGCCCCCGCGCCCGACAGGCCGACCGCCGTCGAGCGCGACTACGCCGTCGTCCACTACAAGCGTGCCGACGGCGACTACGACGGCTGGCAGCTCAAGTCCGGCGACGGCGACAAGGCAGCCGCCTTCACCGGCCGCGACGCCTACGGCGCCTTCGCGTGGATCAAGCTTGCCGAGGGCGCGGGCTCGTTCCCGTACACCGTCGAGAAGAACGGCACGGCCGACGGCCCGCAGCGCACCGTCGACCTCGGCAAGACCGGCGAGGTCTGGATCGAGCAGGGCAAGGAAGGACAGGCGACCAAGGCTCCCGAAGGCGCCTACCCGCCCCAGGACAAGACCAAGGCCGTCCTGCACTACAAGCGTGCCGACGGCGACTACGACGGCTGGGGCCTGCACACCTGGACAGGCGCCAAGGATCCGACCGACTGGTCGAAGCCGCTGCTGCCGGTGAAGAAGGACGCGTACGGCGCGACCTTCGAGGTCCCGCTCGCCCCCGGCGCCACCTCGCTCAGCTACATCCTGCACAAGGGCGACGAGAAGGACCTCCCGAGCGACCAGTCCCTCGACCTCGCCACCTACGGCAACGAGGTGTGGATGCTCGCCGGGCAGCCCAAGTACCTGCTGCCGCAGACCGGCGGCGCGGCCACGCTCGACCTGACCAAGGCCGAGGCCCAGTGGATCGACGCCGACACGGTCGTCTGGAAGGTCAAGGCCACCGAGGCCACCAGCCAGCAGCTCGTGTACGCACCCGAAGGCGGCATCGCGGTCGTCGACGGCGCGCTCTCGGACGAGGGCCGGTGGCTGCGCCTAGGCACGTCCACTCTCACCGACGCGCAGAAGGCCGAGTTCCCGCACCTCAAGGACTATCCGGCCTTCACCGTCGACCCGCGCGACCGCGACCGGGTCCGCGCATCCCTGCGCGGCCAGATCATCGCCACCCAGCGCGCGGCGAACGGCGCACTGCTCGCGGCCACCGGCGTCCAGCTGCCGGGCGTGCTGGACGACCTGTACGGCTCGAAGGCGACCAAGGCGGCCCTGGGCCCGGTCTTCGACCGCAAGGGCAGGCCCACTCTCTCCGTCTGGGCACCGACCGCCCAGTCCGTGGCCCTGGAACTCGACGGCAAGAGCGTCGGCATGAAGCGGAACGCAGCGACCGGCGTCTGGTCCGTCACCGGCAGCAAGAGCTGGGCGGGCAAGCCGTACCGCTACGTCGTGAAGGTCTGGGCGCCCAGCGTCCAGAAGGTCGTCACCAACAAGGTCACCGACCCCTACTCGACCGCACTCACCGCCGACTCGGCGCGCAGTCTCGTCGTCGACCTCACCGACCCGAAGCTGGCCCCCAAGGGCTGGTCGACGCTCAAGAAGCCGGCGGCGACACCGCTGCGCGACGCGCAGATCCAGGAGCTGCACGTCCGCGACTTCTCGGTCGCGGACCGCACCGCCAAGCACCCGGGGGAGTACCGGGCCTTCACCGACCGCGGCTCGAAGGGCATGAAGCACCTCGACAAGCTGGCCGATTCCGGCACGTCGTACGTCCACCTCCTCCCCGTCTTCGACATCGGCACCATCCCCGAGAAGAAGTCCGACCAGCAGCGCCCCGCCTGCGACCTGTCCGTCTACGCACCCGACTCGGACGAGCAGCAGGCGTGCGTGGCGAAGGCGGCGGCGAAGGACGCGTACAACTGGGGCTACGACCCGCTGCACTACACCGTGCCCGAGGGCTCGTACGCCAGTGACCCGGACGGGACGCGGCGCACGGTCGAGTTCCGGCAGATGGTCCAGGGCCTGAACAACTCCGGCCTGCGCACGGTCATGGACGTCGTCTACAACCACACCGTCGCGTCGGGCCAGGCCGACAAGTCCGTACTCGACAAGATCGTCCCCGGCTACTACCAGCGGCTGCTCGCCGACGGCAGCGTGGCCACCTCCACCTGCTGTGCGAACACGGCGCCGGAGAACGCCATGATGGGCAAGATGGTGGTCGACTCGATCGTGACCTGGGCCCGCGAATACAAGGTCGACGGCTTCCGCTTCGACCTCATGGGCCACCACCCCAAGGCCAACATCCTCGCCGTCCGCAAGGCACTCGACGAGCTGACGGTCGCGCGCGACGGCGTGGACGGCAAGAAGATCATCCTGTACGGGGAGGGCTGGAACTTCGGCGAGATCGCCGACGACGCGCGCTTCGAGCAGGCCACTCAGAAGAACATGGCAGGCACCGGCATCGCGACCTTCTCCGACCGGGCGCGCGACGCGGTGCGCGGCGGCGGGCCGTTCGACGAGGACCCGGGCGTGCAGGGCTTCGCGTCCGGCCTCTACACGGACCCTAACTCCTCTCCCGCCAACGGAACGGTGGCCGAACAGAAGTCCCGGCTGCTCCACTACCAGGACCTGATCAAGGTGGGCCTGTCCGGCAACCTCGCCGCGTACACCTTCACAGACACCAGCGGCCGTACGGTCAAGGGCTCCGAGGTCGACTACAACGGCGCCCCCGCCGGTTACGCGGCGGCCCCCGGCGACGCCCTCGCGTACGCCGACGCCCACGACAACGAAACCCTCTACGACGCACTCGCCTTCAAACTGCCGCGCGGTACGGCGGCGGCGGACCGTGCGCGCATGCAGGTACTGGCGATGGCGACGGCGGCGCTCTCCCAGGGCCCGGCGCTCTCCCAGTCGGGGAGCGACCTGCTGCGTTCGAAGTCGCTGGACCGTAATTCGTACGACAGCGGCGACTGGTTCAACGCGATCCACTGGGACTGCCGGGACGGCAACGGCTTCGGCCGGGGCCTGCCGCCGGCGGCGGACAACAAGTCCAAGTGGTCATACGCGAAGCCCTTGTTGACGGCTCCGACGCTCACGCCGGGCTGCTCGGAGATCGACGGCGCGTCGGGGGCGTACCAGGACCTCCTGAGGATCCGGACCACGGAGGGGGCGTTCAGCCAGTCGACGGCGGACGCCGTCCAGAGCCGCCTGGACTTCCCGCTCTCGGGCAAGGACGAGACGCCGGGCGTCATCACCATGCGGCTTGACAAGCTGGTCGTGGTCTTCAACGCGACCCCCGACCGGCAGACCCAGAAGGTCACCGCCTTGGCGGGCAAGGACTACGCCCTGCACGCGATTCAGGCGAACGGCTCTGACCCGACGGTCAAGAAGTCCTCGTACGACGGGGACACGGGCACGTTCACGGTGCCGGGGCGGACGGTGGCGGTCTTCACCCAGGAGTAGGCGCTGCGGTTGCCTGCGGCGCAGTTCCCCGCGCCGCAGGCAACGCGCACCCCGCTACAACCGCCGCTCAAGAAGCGTCACGTAAAGCCATCGGCTAAGGCGTCGGCGGCCGCTGACTCGGCACCCTCTCCAGCCCCGGCCCCAACGCCACCAGCCGCGCGACAAGCTCCCCGAACGGCCCGTCCTCCGGCTCCGCCGCGACGATACGCAGCAGAATCCCCGCCATCTCGTCGTCGTACGCCGCACTCACCGCCGCCAGCGCCGCAAAGTCGTGCACCAGCTGCAACTCCAGCTCGGCGCGCGGGATCACCCGCCCGTCGAGCCAGATCAGTGCCGTCGACTCGGCAAGCGAGACCCACGACCGTACGACCATCGCCAGCCGGGCCGGGGGTGCGGCGGCGTCGACGTCGAGGTGCGCGAGGATCTGCTCGTACGCCGCCTGCCGCACCTCGTCGATCATCGCGTTCGCATTCGACGAACCCGCGGCGGGCCCGCCCCGCATCAGCGCCGAGAAGCCGGGGCCGTGCTCGTCGACGAAGTCGAAGAACCGGCCCATGACCCGCAGCAGTCTCGCCCCGAGCGGCCCTTCGCGCGGCTCGACGAACCGCCCCGCCAGCTCGTCGGCCGCCCGCCGCAGAGCCGCCTCGTACAGGCTCTGCTTGCCCGGGAAGTAGTGGTAGACGAGCGGCCGCGAGATGCCCGCGGCGGCCGCGATCTCGTCGATCGACACCTCGTCGGGCGAGCGGTGGCTGAACAGCTCCAGCGCGACACCGATCAGCTGCTGCCTGCGTTCCTCGACGCCCATCCTTCGGCGTACCCCGGTCGTCATACGAGCAGCGTAACGGGCCTCGCGCAGGACGCCAGTTACAGATCGAGGACGAGACGGTTGCCGCGAGCGCGAGAGACGCAGATCAGCATGGAGTCGTCGCGCTCGGAGTCGGTCAGGAGTTCGTCGCGGTGGTCGATCTCGCCCTCCAGCACGCGCTGTTGACACGTACCGCAGAAACCCTGCTCGCAGGAGTACGAGACGTTGGGGACCTCCGGGCGGACGGCCGCCAGAACCGTGCCGTCGGGCGGGACGGTCACTGTGCGGCCCGTGCGGCGGAGTTCCACCTCGAAGGCGCCGGTGCCGCCCGAAAGGGTGGCGGGGGCGAAGCGTTCCAGGTGGAGGGTGCAGCCGGCGGGGAGGATTTCGGTGACGGCGGCCATCAGGGGCTCGGGGCCGCAGCAGTAGACCGCGGTGCCCTCGGGAGCGCCGGTGAGGAGCGCGGACAGGTCGGGCAGCCCGTCCTCGTCCTCGGCGACGATCGTCACGCGCTCGGGGGCGGCCAACTTCTCGACGGCTTCGATGTAGGGCATCGAGGCGCGGGTACGGCCGCCGTAGAGGAGCTTCCAGTCGACGCCCGCGGCGTCGGCGGCGCGGAGCATCGGGAGGATCGGGGTGATGCCGATGCCACCGGCGACAAAGACGTAGGCGGGGGCCCGGGCGTCGGTCAGGTTCAGGGCGAAGCGGTTGCGGGGGCCGCGGATCTCGACCTCCGAGCCCTCGTGGAGCTGCTCGTGGACCTCGCGTGAACCGCCCCTGCCGTCCTCGATGAGGCGGGTGGCGAGGGTGTACGTACTCCGGTCGGCCGGGTCGCCGCACAGCGAGTACTGGCGTATCTGGCCGGACGGGAGGACCAGGTCGACGTGCGCGCCGGGTTCCCAGGCGGGGAGGTCGGCGGTGTCCAGGGCTTCGAGGTGCAATTCCACGACGCCGACGGCCGGTTCGGTGCGCCCGGTGACGAGAAGGCGGAGGGATCGCGCGCGAGTCCGGGTTCCGGAGACGGGGTTCTCCAGCGCCGGCAGCGGCCACAGCGGGGAGCGCCTGATCCGGCGGCGCATGGCCCGCTGGGCCAGGAGGGCGGCTCCCGTGGCGAGGACGAGCGTGCGTACGCGGGGCATGTCAGGAACCTCCGGTCGTGCGGTTCTCGGCGGCGGCCGCGGCGGGGGAACCGGCCAGGTAGGCCACGGCCTGGGCCGTGCTGCCCTCCTGGGACGGGTGGTACGTGCGGCTGAGATAGCGCGGGACGGAGCGGACGATGTCACCGGTGGCAGGCAGTACGCCCTGCCGTCCGCGCTGTACGAGATCCTTCAAGGTGGCCTTGCCTTCGAGGAGCGTCGGGTCGTTCTCCATGAAGAACCGCGAGCCGCGCTGCCAGAGGAACACCAGGGCGGTGAACGCGGTCGCCCAGGTCCTGACCCGCCGCCGGTAGCTGCCGTCGACGTGCATGAACAGCTCGAAGGCGACCGACCGGTGCTCGACCTCCTCCGCGCCGTGCCAGCGCAGCAGGTCGAGCATCGTCGGGTCGGCGCCGCGCCGGTCGAGTGCCTCGGCGTTGAGGACCCAGTCGCCGAGGAACGCGGTGTAGTGCTCGATCGCCGCGATGATCGCGACCCGCTCCATCAGCCACCACTTGCGTGCCTTGCCGGGCGGCAGGGTGCGGTCGCCGAGGAGCTTCTCGAAGAGCCAGTCGACCTGGGCGGTGTACGGCGTGGGGTCGAGGCCGAGCTTCTTGAGGTGCGGCAGTACGTCGTCGTGGGCCTGGGAGTGCATGGCCTCCTGGCCGATGAAACCAATGACGTCGGCGCGGAGATCGTCGTCGTGGATGTACGGCAGGACCTGCTTGTAGACGTGCACGAACCAGCGTTCGCCCGCGGGGAGCAGCAGGTGCAGCACGTTGATGGTGTGCGTGGCGAACGGGTCGCCGGGGATCCAGTGGAGAGGGGTGTCGTCCCACTCGAAGGAGACCTTGCGGGCCTTGAGGGGCGTCCGCTCGGACGCGACGGGGGCCGGCCCCTGCTGCGTATTAGACATGGCGTCAATGTACTGACGGGTACGACCGTGGCATAGGTCTGTGCGGGGGTTCTTTTCTTTCTCCACCCCGCCCCTTCCCGAAGTCCTCAATCGCCGGACGGGCTGGAAAATCCAGCCCGTCCGGGGTCTCACCCGCACCCCCTACCGCAGCGCCCCCACCTGCGCACCGCCCTCCACGCGCCCGTCCAGCTCCGCCTGCGCCCCCGCCTTCGCCCGTACGGCGAGCAGGTTGCCCTCTGCGGTGCCTTCGACGCCGCCCGATGCCGTGACCGACGTGAACTGTTTGCTGCCCGCGGCCAGGACGTACCAATTGCCGCCCCGCGACTTCCACAGCACGCCCGCGAGCACCCGCGGATCCCGGACCCCGCACGCAGGCGAGTGCTCCGCGCGCGCGGCCACCGCCCCCGGTGCCCCCTTCTGCGCGGACGGCGCCTGGAACTGTGCGAACACCCGGCTGCCGGTGCCCCGCCACGTCTCCGCGCGCGTGCACAGCCAGTCGGCGGTGCCGTTGCCCTCGGGGAGGGTCTGTTCGGCGAAGGACCAGGAGTTCACGCTGCGTACGCCGTTCGAGCGCACGGTCGGCAGCAGGCACGCCGTGCGCGCCCAGCGTGCCCGCTCGCTCGCGCCCGTGACATCGCGCGGCGCGGACGGCGGGCCCGACGTCAGCCGGGCCGGGGCCAGCTCGCCGAGGTCGGTCATCAGGTGTGCGCCCACGTCGTCCCGCAGCTCGACGGCGTCCCACGAGTCGCAGTCGCGCGCCTGCGCGGGACTGTTCAGCGGGTCCGTCACGCCGTCCCGCGTACGGGCCAGCGGCAACGGCTCCCCGGCCGGGTCGAGCAGGTCCCGTACGGACGTCTTGCGCACCCAGGGAGCCGTCAGATAGCGGACATTGCCGACGGTACGGCCGACCACCAGGGCGCTCGCCGCAGCGGCGTCCGCGCCGTCGACGCGCGCGAAGTCGAGCGCCGCGCCGGCCGTGCCGTCCTGCGGCTCGGCGTAGCGCACGACGCGCAGACCGTCGTACAGCAGCACCACCCTTGCCTGGTCGACGTCCCCCGCGAAGAGCAGCTGGGGCGGGCCCATCGGCGGGCCCGCAGGCGTGGCAGGGGTGGCCGAGGACTGCACGGTGGGGCCGGGCCTGGCCCAGACGGCGAGGGCGCGGCGCAACAGGGCTTCGTCGTCGGCAAGGTTGCCCCGGGTGGGCCAGACGGAGAAGTCGGTGCGGGACGACTGTTTCCAGACGTCGGGAGCCACCCGGACGGTCTTCGCCGGGTCGAGGGCCCGCTCGGCGGCCGGGTTACGGGCGTACGAAGGGGCGGCCGCCCCATCGGCGCCCCAGCCGTCGCCCGGCAGCCCGACCAGCGCCCCGCACACCAGCACGGCCGCCGTTGCGGCGAGCGCGGCCTTCGCGTGCTGCCTGCGCCGCATGAGGTCGGTCGGCCTGGCCTGGAGGGAGCAGGGGTCGAACTCGGCGGACCTGAGGAGCGCGGCGATGTTTGCGGCAGCCGCTTTCGGCCCGTTCGCGGCGGTGCCGGGCGCTTCCACCGTGTCCGCCTCGGCGAGCGCCGCTTGCGGGTCGACGGTCCCGGCGGCGGAGAGGACCTGCGCCACCTCCGCGTTCTGCATCCGTTCCAGACCGCGCAGTACGTATGCCGCGCGGGCGGGCCCGGACAGGGCGGAAAGTCGCTGGTCCAGGGCTAGTTCATCGGCTCCGCCGGAGCGCGGGAACAGCCGCAGCCCCCAGACCTGCGGCAGCAGCGGCGGCAGCTGGGCCCGCTTGGGCCAGGCCCTGCGGCGCAACGGAATCCCGGCGTCCAGCGCCTGGCGGAGCACCCGCTGGCGTACGTACGCGTACCCCGGGCCGTCCGATGCGCCCTCCGTGCGGCGCGGCAGCGGAACGCCCACGGAGACCCCCGGCGTGCGGCTGCGCGGCAGCGAGCGCTGCACGAGTGAATGGGCGGTCAGTACACGGCGGTTGCGGCCGAGGTGCGGCGGCAGTACCAGATACGCCAGGCGGACGAGCCGCGGGTAGTGCTCGACGAGCGCGGCTTCGGCCTGCTCGACATCGATGGGGTCTGGGCCAGGGCGGTTGATGACATCCTGTGGGCGCACGTTCAGCAAAACGAGCGAATGGTCGGATGGTCACCTCGCGGTGGGGTGCGCGGCGGCCGGCTCGGCAGGCGCGCCCTGCGGGGCTTCCCCCACAAGCCCGCCGCGAACCCCGGGCGGGCCCGGGTCCGCCCACCACCACCCCACTCACCCGACCTGCCACCCACTGAACTCCACCGTCCCCCGCACCCCACTCCCCCCGTGCGACGCGCTCATGAACATCCCCGCGTCCTGCACCTCCGCCGCGCCCGCCACGCCCACCGTCGCGACCGTGCGCCACGATGTTCCGCCGTCCGTGGAGCACGCGCCGGTGTACGTATCGCCCGCGCGCGACAGCCGCAGCAGCACCGGCGCCTTGATGCCGGTGATGCGCTGGTAGTCGTCCACCGTGCCGTCGCCGTCCGTGTCGTACGACAGCACCACACCGTTCTCCGGAGTGACAGCCAAGTTGAGGAAGCCCAGGGATCCGGGGGAGCCCGGCGTCGACAAGCTGTTGCGGACCGCGATTCCCGCGCGCGCCCACGCCCCCGTCCCCTCCTGCGCATCCACCCGCACCGTCACGACGCCACCGCCGCCCTCCCGCAGCGCCCCCTCCCGGTACAGCGCCCCGAATTCGGCGGTTGTCTTCCACAGGTCCTGGCCCGCCCCATTGATCGCGTACCGGCCGTCCAGCTCCCCGAAGACCGCCGCGTTGTTGGTGTACGTCCGCCAGCCCGCGCCCAGCGGCCCGGCGACGTACAGGACGCCTTCGTGGACGGTGGTGACTGGGGCCTCGCCCTGGGGGCCGTACGTCGTGCTCAGTTCGTACGGCATCGGGACGAGAGGGCGGGGCAGCGGCCCCGCAGGGGCCTTGGCGTGCCAGGTGACCGTGCCCGTGCCCGCCGCTTCGACGGACGGCAGGGCCGTCGGGCCGTCGGGCTCGGCCGCCGCGCCGGTCAGGGCGAAGTCGACGCGGCCGGTGGCACACAACCCGTTGACGTTGCGGAAGGCGGCGCTGACCAGGGCGGAGCCGCCGGGCGCGAGGACGGCCGGCTCGGCGGTGACGGTGACCGCGCCCTGGTAGGGCGCGCGGGCGAGGACGTCGTGGACGCGGCGGGCGGTCCGGTACGCGTCGTTCGGCGGGCGCAGCGGATACGCCTTGCGCTCGCGCGTCCACGGCTCCTCGACGGCGTACCAGTCGAAGGCTTTCGGGGCACGCTTCGCGACGAGCGCGTCCTCCAGCTCCTCCAGGTACGCCTGCCACTGCGGCAGGTGGAAGTCGCCGATGAGGCCCTGCCAGTCGCGGTTGGCGTAGTTGGCGAGGCGTCCGCCGTCCGCGCTGGGCCGGTCGGCCCACGTCGTGACCAGGACACGGGCCGTCCGCTCCAGCTGCTCCGCCTCGTCCTCGGTCGGCGCCAGGCGCTTCGCGTCCTCGATCCACGGACCGAGCAGGAAGGCCCGGTGACAGCCCGTCATGTCCTCGCTCAGCCGCATCAGCTTCAGCCAGAGGGAGGAGAGGGCGCGGAAGGTCTTCACGTCCTTCCGCCTGTACGCGGCCTTCAGCTGCGGCAGCAGGTGCCAGGAGCGGTTGGCCAGTGCCTGGCGGCCCAGGTCGGTCAGGTCGTAGCGGTAGGCGTCGCTCCCGCGCAGTGGCTCGCGTACGCCGATGAGCGCGCCGAAGGCCTTGTCGAAGGCCGCCAGGTCGTAGGACGGCGCGCGCGTCGCATAGTACGTGCCCGAGGTGGCGAACACGCTGGGGCGGGAGGCGAAGACCGAGTCGTGCGGGCGGCCGTCGCGGTTGGTGATGCGGTACGCCGTGTCGCGCAGCGCGGCGAACGCGGCGCGGGCCTCGGCGTCGCGGCCGCCGTAGCGCAGGTCGGCGTACCCCTGGAACCACTCCTCCCGGTCCACCGCCTCGCGTCGCCACGCCAGCTCGGAGAACAGCTCGAACGCGGCCGGGTCGCGCTCGGCGGCCTCCGGCATGTAGGCGGTGCCGACCAGGGCGGAGCCGGGGCGGTCGCGCCAGACGGTGAAGCGCTCGGTCCACGTCTGGGTCTTGGCGCCGAGCGTCGTACGGCCGCCGAAATTGGGGATGGTGCCGAAGGCGTACGGGGCGCCGCCCCAGTCCTTCTCCCGGTCGGTGACCCGGTCGAGGTCGGACAGCCCGTCCACGACGAGCAGGTGCTTCTTGTCGAGCGCGGCGAGCAGCTCGCGGCGCGGATTGGTCTGCCAGCCGAGGATCATCCAGGTGGCGCCGGGCCGAGCCGTCCGGAGAGCGGTCTCCACGGCGCGGGCGGCCTCCGTGACAGGCACGTTTCCCGCGCTGCCGCCCTCGTGGAGGAGGTCCATCTTGAAGTGCTGTACGGGGCCGAAAAGTTCGTACTGGTGACGGTAGAAGGCGGCGGCGACCTTGCGGAAGGAGGGGGTGCGCGGGTCGAGCCAGTCGGGGCGCTTCAGGCCCGACCAGGTGCCCTGCGGGACGGTGCGGGCGCCGGGGTTGCGGGCCGCGAAGCCGTCGGGGACGGTGCCGAAGTAGCCGGGGAGGACGGGCGCCATGCCGAGCTCGCGCATGCGGTCGGTGATGCGGCGGCCCAGGGCGGCGCGTGTGGCGATGAGCTCGGGGGAGAGCGGGCCGCCGTACGCGCTCATGTTCTGCAGGAGCCACCAGGGCTGGTGGGAGGGGGCGGGCAGCCAGGCGCGGGCCTCGGCGTCGCTGTAGCCGAAGTCCTTGAGGAGGCGGTGGTAGACGGCCTCCTGGCCGGTGGTGACCAGCACCTCGTTGCAGCCGTGCAGGGCGAGTACGTCGATCAGCCGCTCCCAGCGGGCCCAGTTGGCGTACGGCGCGGTGTAGCCGTCGTGCGTGTCGTTGAACGCGAAGCGGTGCGGGACGGTGGCCGAGCGCTCCAGGGGCTCGCGGGGCGCGGGCAGCCGCTGCGGGAGGTCGAGCTGGGTGCCGGACCAGGAGATGTGCGCCCCGCAGACGTACTTGAGGTACCAGTGGACGCCGGTGAGCGTGGCGGCGGGGCTGGTGCCCGCGACCTCGATACGGCCTGTGGCGCCGTCGACCCGGAAGCGCTCGGGTCCGCTGCCGCTCGTGAGGGCGCCGAGGCGGAACTGGTCGGCGTGGCGGGGGAGCAGGCGCTCCAGGGCGGCGCGGGCGGGGGCTGTGGCGTCAGGGGCTTCGGCGGCATTGCGGCTGTCGCGGCTGATGCCGGGATTCTGTGCTGCCATGGCCGGTGTCTGTCCCCCGATCGCGGCTCCGACGCCGATCGCTCCGGCGGTGCTCAGCAGCGTACGGCGCGACGGGTGCTCGGTCATCGGCGCTCCTCGGTGAGGCTCGGTGGGGGGCTCAGCAGCGGCTCAATACGGCTCGGTAACGGGGCTCAGTGGGCTCTTGACGGGGAGACAGGGGCGTACGGATCGCACGTTAATGACGGCGCGGGGGTGCAGCAATGGGGCGCGCGATGTATTGGTTCACGCCCCACCACATGGCCGTACACGGCACGATGGCCCCATGCGCTACCAAGGCCGACGTACAGCAACTGCCGCATCCGCCATGGCCGTTCTGGCCCTGCTCGTCGCGGGCTGCGGCGCCGGTGGAAACAGCGAGGACGAGAAGCCCGTGCCGGAGACGGCGAAGGGCAGCCTGGAGCAGCTCGCGAAGAAGGTGGAGTGCGAGCCGAACATCCAGACGGACGCGGAGGAGCTGCGTCAGGCGAACTGCAAAACCGGTGACGGCCGGTATGTGCTGGCCACCTTCGCGACCGACCGCGGTCAGCGCGAATGGATCAACGAGGCCAAGGACTACGGCGGTGCGTACCTGGTCGGCAGGAAGTGGGTCGCGGTGGGCGACAAGAAGGTGGTCACAGCGCTGCGCGGCCAGCTCGGCGGGACGGTGGAGACTTCCTCGCACCACTCTGGGGAGGGTGGCAGTGGGGGGGACGAGGAAGGGCACTCCGGTCACCACGGGAGCTGACCGCGCAGGTTCTGGGGGTCCGGCCGCCGCCTGCTAGGGGGCGGCGGCCGGACGGTCGGCGGCTAGGTGCACTGGCGCCCGTCGTTCACGCAGGACACCACCTTCTGCATCAGCCGGCTGTTGAAGACGTTGATGAAGTCGCCGTGGTCGGTGCCCGCCTTGTGGAGCTGCTCGGGGAACGAGTCGACGGCGAATCCCGGCCCCGGGGGAACGTCGTACACGATCCGCTGGACCAGCTGGGGAATGGCGCGGAATCCGTTCGGGCAGCTGCCGTTTTCGTCAGCGAACGCCACATGGGTGCGGTGATTGGCGCTGTCGGTGTTCTGCCCGTCCCAGCAGCTCTGGAAATTGAATGTACGGACCACCTGGCTGCCCTCGGGGCAGATCGGATATTTGTCCTTGAGCTGGCGGTCCTCGAATCCGGTGCAGCTCCAGGAAGCGTTGGCGTTGGCGTCACCATTGGTGAATGCCTTGGCGTCGCCGGTGATGATCCGCAGGAAGCGCGGCATGGCCGTGACCTTGCTGACGGGGCTTCCGACGAATTTCAGTGAGACCTCCGACGGAGTCTGGATCTCTCCTACGTTGCTGTCCTTGCCGCCGCCGTCCGCGTTGGCGTCATTCTCGTTCTGGCCGTTCTGCAGGCGCAGGACGGGCCAGTAGTACGTCGACCTGTCGCCCTGATTCCGGCAGGTCGTGTCGCCGCGGGCGAGGTCGTCGTCGCTCGCGAATGCGTCATTGGCCTGGTTGCCGACGTAGTCGTGCATATGGTGCGCGCCATTGCTCACACCCGGGGCGACGATGACATTGTCCGGATTGAACTTTCCGTTCTCGTTCCGCCCACAATCGGTGGTGAAGGTACCGCGAGAAGCGCCACGCTGGTTGCGAGGCTGCTGGACGTTCGGCTGGACGGACTGGATGTCGACGAAGTCGTCGGCGGCGGGGCCGTTGCCGGCCTGCCCACCGTTGCCGTTGTTCTGGCCGTCACCTTGGCCGTCGTCCTGGCCATTGCCCTGACCGTCGCCCTGGTCACCATCCTGGCCGCCATCCTGGCCGTCGTTCTGATCGCCGTCACCCTGGTTCCCGTCGTCCTGACCGCCGTCGCCCTGACCGTCGCCGTCCTGGCCTCCGTCGACCTGCCCGTCCTCGCCGGCCCCTCCGTTGTCGTCGGCGCGGAGCGTACAGGCCGAGAGGCTTTCGAGGCCCTGAGGGCGCTCGCCCTCGCGTTCAATGGCAGTGGCTATACGGTCGGTGGACGCCAGCCGCTTGTCCTTCAGAGGTTGGAGAATGGCGTTTTCCGCATAGTTCGGATCCTGGGCGATCTGCTTCCAGGAATCGGCGAACTGCTTGTACGCGTCCGTGATTTGCGAGTCGAGAGCCGCCAGCTCCTGGTCGACTTCCTGGCGCACCGAATCGGGTACCTCGGTCAGGTCGTTCGCCACCTCCGGACAGTCAATGGTCGACATCTGCCGGCCGGTGTTCTCGATCTGACCGGTCTGACCGCCGTCGGGTCCGGACTGGCCTTCCCCCGCAGATGCATAGACATTGACGGCGACCAGTCCACCCCCGCCCAGGATCAGAGCGGCCGATGCGGCAATCGCCCGGCTCGCCAGCGTGGATCGTTTTCGTGATGCGCGTCGCATGGAACTCCTCTGCTTCGTTGCCGGGTGAAGGTAAGGGGGGTCCCGGCAGGGGAGAAGCGCTCCGTCCCATACGGACGTGGTTCGCGGCGCGTTCAAACGCCTTCTGGATTCGTAGAAATCTACATTCGCAAAGGGGGACGGAACCCGACGTACAAGGACCGTCAGGCCGCGGGTCCGCCCCAGGCGAACGGCGCCAGCCGGTCGTCCAGAGGAGCGCCGGTCATCCGGTTGGCAAGGGTCGACATCGTGTACACGCCGATGCCCATGACCACCTCAAGCGCGTTCTGTGCGGTGTAGCCCCGGTCCAGGAAGGACTTCATGGGCCCGTCACCGACGTCCCCCGTGGTGGCGAGCACCTCCAGCGTGAACTGCCGTACCGCTTCGAGCCGTTCGTCGCTGAGCGGCTGCTGTCCTCGCAGTTCCTCGATCAGGGCGGCGTCGGCGCCCAGTGAGGTCAGCTTCGCCGTGTGCATGGCGACGCAGACCTCGCAGCCGTTGCGCGTGGCGATCGTGAGGATGACGGTCTCGCGGGAGAGCGGGTCCAGGGTGGTCGACTCGAACATCGCGCTGAGCCTGAGGAAGCCGTCGAGCAGGTGCGGCGAGGTGGCCAGGCGGGCGACCGGGGCGGGCAGGTAGCCCAGCCGCTTCGCCGTCGCCTCCATGGAGCGGCGTGCGGCGGCGGGGGCTGTGTCGACGGTGTGGTCGGGGAACGGGGACGGCTGGATCTCTGACATGCGGCGGGCTCTCCTGAGGTAAACTCGACAACATGATTGACGAAAACGTAAACGAGGTTGTCGAGTTGCGCAATGGCTGAGGGCTACGAACTTCCGCTGCTGCTGTTCGCCGGATTCCGTTCGTTCATCGACGAGTTGCACGCCGAACTGGCCGAACAGGGCCACCCGGACGTCCGCCCCGCGCACGGCTTCGCCCTCCAGGCCGTCGGGCCCGGCGGCGCGACCGCCGGTGAACTGGGGCGGCGCCTCGGCGTCTCCAAACAGGCCGCGGGCAAGACCGTGGAGCGCCTGGAGCGGCTCGGATACGTCGAGCGGGCCGACGACCCCGAGGACGGGCGGCGCAAGATGGTCAGGCTCACGCCGCGCGGAGTCGACGTACTGTCGCGATCGGCCGCCATCTTCGACCGGCTGCGCGCCCGCTGGGTCGAGACGCTCGGAGAGCAGCGGGTCGGTGCGCTGGAGGCCGACCTGCGCGCGATGGTGCCGGGCGGCGGCTTCCGGCTGGACGCGGCAGGCTGGTTCGGCTCCTGAATCCCGGCTGCTAAATGCTGTTAAATGCCGTTCTGGCCCTGGTCCAGGTACGCCAGTACGGCAAGCACCCGGCGGTTGTCGTCGTCCGACACCGGCAGGCCGAGCTTGCCGAAGATGTTCGACGTGTGCTTGGCCACCGCCCGCTCCGTGACGAAGAGCTGGCCCGCGATGGCCGCGTTCGACCTGCCCTGTGCCATCAGCTCCATGACCTCCCGCTCGCGCGGCGTCAGCCCGCCCATCGGCTTGTCCTGGGAGCGGCGGGAGAGGAGCTGGGAGATCACCTGCGGGTCCATCGCGGTGCCGCCGGCCGCCACCCGGCGTACGGCGTCGATGAACTGTTCCGCGTCGAAGACCCGGTCCTTGAGCAGGTAGCCGATGCCGCCGTTGCCGTCGGCCAGCAGCTCGCGGGCGTACAGCTGCTCCACGTGCTGGGAGAGCACGAGCACCGGCAGGCCGGGTCGGGCGCGGCGGGCCTCAAGGGCGCACTGGAGGCCCTCGTCGGTGTGGGACGGCGGAAGCCGGACATCGACGACCGCGACGTCCGGCTCCAACTCGGCCAGGGCCCTGGTGAGTTCGGGCCCGGTCTCCACGGCGGCCAGGATCTCGAAGTCGAAGGCTTCGAGCATGCGCACCAGGCCGTCGCGGAGCAGGAAGAGATCTTCGGCTAGAACAACTCGCAAGGGATCTCCATGGTCACCATGGTGGGGCCGCCCGCGGGACTGCTGACGGCCAGGATGCCGTCGAATGTACCGAGCCGGCGTTCGATGCCGCTGAGCCCGGACCCCGCCCCGACGGCCGCCCCGCCCTGCCCGTTGTCGGTCACGGCGATCCGAAGCATGCCGTCCGCATGGTGCATGTCGGCGAAGACGCGGTCGGCGCCGGAGTGCTTGACCGCATTCGTCAGGACCTCGCTGACCGCGAAGTACGCCGCCGACTCGACCGGGGCCTCGGCGCGGCCCGGGAGGTCCACCGTCACCTCGGTCTCGATGGGCAGACGCAGCGCCAACGCCCGTACGGCGTCGCCCAGTCCGCGCTCTGCGAGGACCGGCGGGTGGATGCCGCGCACCAGGTCGCGCAGCTCGGTCAGGGCTTCGGCGGAGGACTCGCGGGCCATCGCGAGGAGCTTCTTGGCCTGGGCCGGGTCCTTCTCGACGAGCGCCTCGATCGTGCCGAGGTTCATGCCCATGGCGACCAGCCTGGCCTGCGCGCCGTCGTGCAGGTCCCGCTCGATGCGGCGCAGTTCGGCGGCGGAGGTGTCGACGGCGTCGTGCCGCGTCTCAGTGAGGTGGTCGATGCGCTGCGCGAGCGTCATCTCGCTGGTCGGGGCGAGCAGCGACTTGGTGAGGAGGAAGTGGACGCGCATCAGGGCGGGCGTAAGGCGCAGGGACACGGCGAAGGTCGCGCAGCCCAGGGCGAGCGCGAGGAGGGCCGTCGCCTGGCTGTCCACGGGGACGAAGCCGTACCAGTACGCGCCGTCCTCGGTGAACGCCCGCCACAGGCCCGCGGCCAGTACGAGGCTCTCGACCGGATACAGGAACAGCGCGGCAGGTACCACCGCCGTGACGAAGCCCGCCGTCATGTCGCTCAGCAGCCACAGCACGTCCCGCCAGGTCGCCGGGTCCTTCAGCATCAGCATGCACCGCTCGACCTGGCCGGTGATGCCGGAGCGCAGGTCGGCGGGCATCGGGCGGTACGGGACGGGGATGCGCACGTCCGACCACTTGGCCGCGAACAGTCGCCGCTGATTGGCATACGCACGGAGAGCGGTCAGCACGACGGGGGTGGTGAAGAGGCCGATGCCGATCACGATGAGCGAGAGCGAGATCACCGTGAACACGAACAGCGTGATCGAGCCTGCGAGCGTAACGACCGACAGGGCCAGTCCTCGTACCGCTGCCAGGAATGCGCTGCGTATCTTCGTCGCGATCATGGTGGTCAACCCTCTCATCGGCGGCCCGTGCGCCGGGCATGTCCCACAGTCTTGCCGGTGCGACCCGCCGGAGGCATTGGGTCCGGCCCCCGGTCCCGGGGTGTACCCAGCACCACCCCTGAACGGCAGCCCGCGACCGCTGCCACCCAGCTGTGGGCTGCACCTATGACCCCACCGGGGCCGCCGGGATGGCAACATGAGCGGACCATGACGGACGCCCGGTCGCCGATGCGCGCACTGCGAGCCGCACTCTTCGCGGCGGTCTGCGTCATTACGACCGCCGTGGGGCATTCGTTCATGTCTGGTCATGAAGTTCCGGTATCGGGACTGCTGGCGGCCTTCGCGGTGACGGGCGGCCTCGCCTGGACCGCGGGCCGTCGGCGGCGCGGGATCTTCGCCGTCGGCGGCGGACTCCTCGCCGTACAGGGCGCACTGCACCTGATCTTCGGTACGGCACAGGGCGCGGACGGCGGTCACCACCGGATGCCCGTCGCCCACATGCCGCCGATGGACCCGGAGACGATGGCGATGGCGGCCGACGCCGGCCAGGTCCAGGCACACGTCCAGGCACAAGTCGCCCAGGTCCAGGGCTCGTCGCTGGCGATGACCGGCGCCCACCTCGCCGCCGCGCTCCTCTGCGGACTGTGGCTCGCGCGCGGCGAAGCGGCCTTCTTCAAGCTCGCGCACGCCATCGGTGCGCTCGCCTTCACTCCGCTGCGGCTGCTGGTGGCCGTCGTACGCGTCC
This sequence comes from Streptomyces spiramyceticus, assembly GCF_028807635.1. Lineage (NCBI taxonomy): Bacteria > Bacillati > Actinomycetota > Actinomycetes > Kitasatosporales > Streptomycetaceae > Streptomyces > Streptomyces spiramyceticus. Next base: position 1,423,640 of record NZ_JARBAX010000001.1, on the reverse strand, counting down.
CCGAACTGCCGCACCGCGCACGGCCGCGCGGGCCCCGCACGGCCCACCGCCTGCGGCCGGGCGTCGTACTCGCGCACACGCTGTCGCGGCGCGGGCCGCCGTGGGGATCCGTACCCCGCGCCACGGCCCCCGCGCTCTCCTCTGTCTGACCGAGTGACCAGGGGGCCGATTCCCATGCCCCGGGCTCCACGCCCCCATGTCACCAGTCGACAACCCCGAGGACAGTCATGGCCATTGACGACCCCGTACAACCCGCACAAGGGACGGACGCCGCCGACGCTCCGGCGGCCACCGAGCGCCGAAGCACCTGGAGCGCCCTGCGCCCCCTCGTCCTGCGCATCCACTTCTATGCCGGCCTGCTCATAGCGCCGCTCCTGCTGATCGCCGCCGTCAGCGGGCTGCTCTACTCACTCTCCTTCCAGGCGGAGAAATTCATCTACAGCCATGAGCTGGAAGTCCCGGTCGGCGACCGCTCCGTACCGCTCGGCGAGCAGCTCGCCGCCGCCCGCGAGGCCCACCCCGAGGGCACCGTGACCGCCGTCTGGCCTTCGGCGCAGGACGGTGCCACGACCCGCGTGCTGATGACGACGCCCGAGGTCGAGGAGGGCAAGTCGCTCGCCGTCTTCGTCAATCCGTACACCGCGGAGGTACGGGGCGAGCTGACCAGCTTCGGCGGTTCCGGCGCCCTGCCGCTGCGTACCTGGCTCGACGAACTCCACCGCGACCTCCACCTCGGCGACCTCGGCCGCTACTACAGCGAACTGGCCGCCAGCTGGCTCTGGGTGGTCGCGCTCGGCGGCGTGGCGCTGTGGGTCGGGCGCAGGCGTTCGCAGCGCGGCGGGGTCCGCGGCCTGCTCCTGCCCTCGCGGCGCGGGACCGCCGGCCGGCGCCGGACGCTGTCCTGGCACGGCACGATCGGCATGTGGGCGGTGCTCGGGCTCGTACTGCTCTCGGCGACCGGCCTGACCTGGTCCCGGTACGCGGGCGAGAACATCGGCGCCGTGCAGGACCAGCTCGGCGGCGCCACCCCGGTGGTCTCGGCGGCGCTGTCCGAGGGCGCCGGAGACGGTGGCGGCGAACACGCAGGGCACGGCGGCGCCGGTCCCGGTGAGGCCATGACCGGGATGGATGTCGGCATCGACAAGGCGCTGGCGTCCGCCCGCGCCGCCGGCATCGAGGGCGAGCTCTCGGTGATCCTGCCGGCCGACGGCAGCGGTTACGTCGTCAAGGAGACCGACAAGCAGGTTCCGGTCCACCTCGACTCGGTCGCCGTCGACCCGGCCGACGGCAAGGTCATGGACGAACTGCGCTTCGCCGACTATCCGTTGCTCGCCAAGCTGACCCGGTTCGGGATCGACGCCCACACCGGACTGTTCCTGGGCCTCGCCAACCAGCTGGCCCTGGCTGCCCTCGCGTTCGCCCTGATCATGCTGATCGTCTGGGGCTACCGCATGTGGTGGCTGCGCAGGCCGACGAAGGAGCGCAGGCTGAGCGCGGGCCGGCCGATGCCGCGCGGCGCCTGGCGCAAGGTGCCGGTCACGGCACTGCTGCCGCTGGCGGCGGTCACGGCCCTGGTCGGCTGGTTCGTACCGCTGCTCGGCATCAGCCTGCTGGTGTTCCTGGTGGTGGACGCGGTGCTGGGCATGGTGTCGCGCGCCCGCACGCGGACGGCGGCCTGAGGCAGGGGGCGGGGAGGCTGCCCGGGTACGGGCGGCCTCCCCGCCCCGCGCAAGCGGCAGGCCGGACCGCCGCCCCCGCCGAACAATGCCTGTACGAGCCGAACTTGAGGGAAGAGCCCAGGTGGGGGCACCTGCGACCCGGCCGACCGCATGCGGCAGGATGACGTCGGCGTCGGAGGCGTCGGACGGCGTCGGACTTCGTCCGTGCAGGACCTCGTCCGTACGCCCGCGCCACGACCGCGCACCTATCGGACCACGGGAGACACCTACATGTACCGGGCCCTCACACTGCACGACGTGATCGTCGCCGGAATCGCGGTGGCCGTCGGCATCGCGGCAGGCCTGCTCCTGCGAGCGACCCTGAAGTGGCTGGGAGAACGGGCCAGCAGGACGCGGTGGAGCGGAGACGACGTCATCGTCGACGCCCTGCGGACCCTGGTCCCCTGGGCGGCGGTGGCAGCCGGCGCCGCGGCGGCCGCGGCAGCGCTTCCGCTGACCCCCACGACCGGACGCAACGTCAACACGGCGCTGACCGCCCTGCTCATCATCGCCGGGACCCTCACGGCGGCCCGGGTGATCGCCGGTCTGGTGCAGTCCCTGGCGACATCCAGGTCGGGAGTGGCCGGTTCCGCCACCATATTCGTCAACATCACGCGCGTCGTGGTGCTTGCCATGGGCTTCCTCGTCGTACTCCAGACCGTCGGCGTTTCCATCGCGCCGCTGCTGACGGCGCTGGGTGTAGGCGGTCTGGCGGTGGCTCTCGCGCTGCAGGACACGCTGGCCAATCTGTTCGCGGGCGTGCACATCCTCGCCGCGAAGACGGTGCAGCCGGGTGACTACATCCGCCTCAGCAGCGGCGAGGAGGGCTACGTCGTCGACATCAACTGGCGCAACACCGTGGTGTGCAACCTGTCGAACAACCTGGTGATCATCCCGAACGCGCAGCTCGCCGGCACCAACATGACCAACTTCAGCCGGCCGGAACAGCAGCTGTCGATCATGGTCCAGGTGGGAGTCGGCTACGACAGCGACCTGGAACACGTCGAGCGGGTCACCACCGAGGTCGTGGAGAGCGTGATGACGGACATCACGGGCGCGGTCCCCGACCATGAACCGGCCGTCCGCTTCCACACGTTCGGCGATTCCAGGATCAGCTTCACGGTGATCCTCGGCGTCGGCGAGTTCAGCGACCAGTACCGGATCAAGCACGAGTTCATCAAGCGCCTGCACCAGCGGTACCGGGCCGAGGGCATCAGGGTTCCCGCCCCGAAGCGGACCGTGACAGTGCAGCAGGGCGAGACGCCGACAGGGACGCCGACAGGGACGCCGGCGGAGACGCCGATGGCGATACCGCACCAGCGCGAGGCGACGGAGCCGGTGCGGTAGCGCGCGCGTGCTGGCTCGTACTCAGTGCGCGGGAACGGTGTACTTGTAACCGACCCGCCGCACCGTCTGGATCGTGGCGCGGTGCTCGGCCCCCAGCTTGCGCCGCAGCCTGGCGATGTGGACGTCGACGGTCCGGCCGTCGCCCACATGCCCGTAACCCCACACGGTGGTCACCAACTGATCGCGGGTGTGCACCCGGTTGGGATGCGCCACCAGGTGCGCGAGCAGCTCGAATTCGAGATACGTCAGATCCAGCGCCCGCCCGTCGACGGCGGCGGTGCGCTGGACAGTGTCGATCCGCACAGGTCCGAAGTCCCCGGACTCCGCGGGCATTACGCCAGTAACGGCAGCAGTCTGCTGATCGGCCGGTACGAGCACGAGGTAGCCGATCATCGGCGGCCGGCCCGGCAGTGTGGGCAGCGTGTGCTGGGGCGCGGGCAGCCAAGTGGCGCCCGGCGGAAGCAAGTCCGCCACATCGAACGGCCTGCCGTTACGGACCACCTCGTCCCGGTCGACGGCGCGCAGCCGATGACGGCCGACGACGGACGGAGGCTGGGGGACGGCAGCGGAGAAGGTACGGGTGTTCGCCATGAGAGGTCAGCTCTTTCGCGCGGAGGAGTCGTCGAGGGACGTACTACGTCGTGCGCGCCGGCCGAAGACCGGTGTGAACGGCTTTAGAGGGCCCGCGCGTTCGTCGCGCGACAACACAGCCGGTCGAAGTCGTGGTGCTGACGGGAAGGCCAGAACGGCTGGAGGTCGCTACGACCTGTCGCGGTGTCCTGGAAGTCGGCCATGAGCCCCATTGAAGCAGATGCACGCCGTCGGCAGCAGACCCGTTCCGCACCCTGGTACGTCGAAGGGGGCGCCCACCGGACCGGCGGGCGCCCCTTCGTCGAGCTCGGCGGATCAGACCTGGCCGGCCTTCTCCATCGCGGTGCAGCACGTGTCGACGATGAGCCGCGTCACGACGTACGGGTCGACGTTCGCGTTCGGACGGCGGTCCTCGATGTAGCCCTTCTGGTCCTGGCCGACCTGCCACGGGATACGGACCGAAGCGCCGCGGTCCGAGACGCCGTAGCTGTACTCGTTCCACGGGGCGGTCTCGTGCAGACCGGTCAGGCGGTCGTCGATGCCCGCGCCGTAGTTCTTGACGTGGTCCATCGGCTTCGAGCCCTCGCCCAGCGACTCGCACGCGGTGATGATCGCGTCGTAACCCTCGCGCATCGCCTTCGTCGAGAAGTTGGTGTGCGCGCCCGCGCCGTTCCAGTCACCCTTGACCGGCTTGGGGTCGAGGGTCGCCGAGACGTTGAAGTCCTCGGCGGTGCGGTAGAGCAGCCAGCGGGCGATCCACAGCTGGTCGGCGACCTCCAGCGGCGCCAGCGGGCCGACCTGGAACTCCCACTGACCGGGCATGACCTCGGCGTTGATGCCGGAGATGCCCAGGCCGGCGGTGAGGCAGTGGTCGAGGTGCTTCTCGACGATGTCGCGGCCGAAGATCTCGTCGGAGCCGACGCCGCAGTAGTAGCCGCCCTGCGCGGCCGGGAAGCCGTTGACCGGGAAGCCGAGCGGACGGGTGCCGTCGAAGAAGGTGTACTCCTGCTCGATGCCGAAGATCGGCTCCTGGGCGGCGAACTGCTCGGCGACCGGGCGCAGCAGCGCACGCGTGTTGGACTCGTGCGGCGTCATGTCGATGTTGAGGACCTCGCACATGACGAGTACGTCCCCACCGCCGCGGATCGGGTCCGGGCAGGAGAAGACCGGCTGGAGCACGCGGTCGGACGCGTGACCCTCGGCCTGGTTCGTGCTGGATCCGTCGAAGCCCCAGATGGGCAGCTCGTCGACACCTGCGGCAGAGCCCGGCAGAATCTTCGTCTTGGAGCGAAGCTTGGCGGTCGGCTCGGTGCCGTCGATCCAGATGTACTCGGCCTTGAAGGTCACGGACGCCATCCTTTGCGGGGTTCTGCGGGCGCGGCGGGCTTGTGGGGGCAGCCTTGCAAGGCGTGATTTCCCGTCCGTTGCTCATGTGTGAACCCCGTGTTACTCAGGTTTCCTGCGCATCACGAGCGCGTGCCGGTCAGAAAGCCGACCATGGTGCCGGTGGCGTCCAGAGCCTTGCTCGTGGGCCGAAGGAGGCGCTGGGGCTCCATGCCGAGCCCAGCCAGCGGTGGCCGCCGCCGTGTACGACGAGCAGCTGCCACCTCGGCGTCGGCCGGCGGGGCGGCCCAGACGGTGCGGGTGTAACCCTCCTCTTTTCTTGGTGGCCGGGGCACCGGCCACGCCGCCGGCGGCGACGAGCCGGGGCCGCTGGGCGGCCATGCGCAGGGCCATGGAGCCGCCGTTGGAGAATCCGACGACGTACACGCGCTTCGGGTCGGCGTGCTCGCTCCGGATCAGCTTCTCGACCAGGGACTCCGTGAGGCGCACATCCGTGTCGGGGTCGGGGCGGCGCACTGTGGGCGCGTTGCCGTCGCCCCAGCCGTTGTTGAGGCCCTGGGGATAGGCGGGCTCGACCCGGCTCCCCTCGTGGGGCGGTGGAACCGGGTCGTTCGGAGCGGCTGTCGACGCGTTGCTGGACACCGTACGAACCGGAGAACCGCATCCGTGCGACGCGGCGCTCGGCCTGCGCGTCACGGAGATCCTCGCGGAGGCGGAGGCGGAGGCGGAGGCCCGGCTGGGACGGTGAGGGGCCCGGGGTGGGAGCTCCGCCCCAGGCGCCCTCAGCCCGTCCGGCGTTTCAGCCCCCTACGCCCTGCGGGCGTAGGGGGAGTGTCCTGAAGGGCATCCGGGGGCCTCGGGGTTTGCCCCGTCACGCGGCGGAGCCCCAAATGTCACAGCCGGGAAGGGGCGGGGAGGGGAAAACTCCGCCGGGTCCCCGCTCTACCCCACGCGCTCGATCCGTGCCTTGCGGATCAGGAACTTGCCGGGCTCCCGTACCTGCTCGAACGCCGCGTTGTTGAGCAGCGCGCAGCTGCCCGAAGCCGAGGTGACCTCGACGGTCGTCGACTTGTCGTTGTCGAGGTTGGTGACCTTGAGCTTGGTGCCTACAGGGAACTCGTTGCTGGACGCGGCGGGGGCCCCGCCTTCGCCCGAGAGCGTCACGGTGGACCCGGCGCAGACGACTTCGCCTTCGCCGCCGTTCCCACCTTCGGCGGGTGGCGAGGCAGGCGCGGCGTCTCCAGGCTCCTGCGCCGGCGGCTGAGCAGCCTCCCCACCGGCGTCACCACCCGCACCGGCGTCACCACCCGCACCGGCGTCACCACCCGCACCGGCACCGGCGTCCGCACCGGCGTCACCACCCGCACCGGCACCGGCGTCCGCACCGGCGTCACCACCCGCACCGGCACCGGCGTCCGCACCGGCACCGGCGTCCGCACCGGCACCCGCGTCCGCACCCGCCTCGCCCCCGCCGCCCCCGACTTCGCACCCCGACGCCGCCTGCTTGCGCTTGATCTCCTCGATCACAGCCTCACGATTGGCGATCCGCGCCTCCGACTGCGCATCCGGATTGGCCCGCTGCCCGGCGATGAACTGCTCGTTGTTGCTCAGCGCGGTGTCCAGCCCGTCGCAGGCCACCGAGGCCTGGCTGGTGCCCGTCATCACCACGGCGGTGCCTCCGGCCAGTGCGACGGCGGTGACCAGCAGGGCGAGCTTCTTCTTGCGGCTGAGGGTCTTCTTGCGCGACACGTGTGACTCCTGTCCTCGGCCGTGTGTGCCACGGCCGGCTGGGTTTCCGTGTGCCGTTACGTACGAGTAGCAAGCCGCTTCGACTCAACCGCCCCACCAACAACTTCCGTATCAGGCAGGCGGCAAGGCCCGGCACAGCGCGTCCAGCGCCCCCGCATACGCATGCTCGGCAGGCGTCGCGTACCCGACAACCAGGCCGTCCAGGCCGTCACGATCCCCACCCGGCCCACCCCCCGGATGCCGGTACGCGGAAAGCCCCTCCACCGCAAGTCCCTGCCAGGCCGCCGCCTTCACCACCGCCCGCTCTGTCCCCGGCGGGAGTTCGAGTACGGCATGCAGCCCCGCCGCGATACCCGTCACCCGGACGTGCGGCGCCCGCTCGGCCAGCGCCGCCACCAACTGGTCGCGTCTGCGCCGGTGGCGCTGCCGCATCCGGCGCACATGCCGGTCGTACGCCCCCGACTCGACGAAGTCGGCAAGCGTCAGCTGCTCCGTCGCGCTCGACCACTGCTCCCGCCCGCCCTTCGCCGCGACGACGCCGTCCACGAGCCGCTCGGGCAGCACCATCCAGCCGATCCGCAGCGTGGGGGATAGGCTCTTGCTCACCGACCCGATCAGCACCACATGGTCGGGGTCGAGGCCCTGCACCGCCCCCACCGGCTGCCTGTCGTACCGGAATTCGCCGTCGTAGTCGTCCTCAAGGACGATCCCGCCCGTGGCCCGCGCCCAGTCCACCACGGCCGCCCGGCGCTCCGGATGCAGCGGCCCGCCCGTCGGGAACTGGTGCGCGGGAGTGAGGAGTACGGTCCCGGGGCCGTGCAATTCCCCCACCCTGGCACCGTCTTCGTCGACCTCCAGCGGCACCGTACGCACCCCCTCGTCCGCCAGCAGCGCCCGATGGAACGGCAACCCGTACGACTCCACCGCCCACGTCCCGCCCACCACCCCCGCCAGCAGCCGCAGCGCATGCGCCGCCCCCGAGCACAGCACGATCCGCTCGGCCCCGGTCCGCACCCCGCGCACCCGCGCCAGGTACTCCGCGAGCGCCCGCCGCAGCTCGACCCTGCCCTGCGGATCGCCGGGCCCGAAGACGTCGTGGGGCGCCGCGGTCAGTGCCCGCCGGGCCGAAGCCAGCCAGGCGGTACGCGGGAACGCGGAGGGGTCCGGCTTGCCCTGCACCAGGTCGTACGCCGGACGGGCGGCCCGCGCCGGAGTGCGTGACCGCTGTGCGGGCGTGGCCGGCGCAGCCCGCTGCGCGACCCGGGTCCCAGAGCCCTGCCGGGCGGTCAGCCAGCCCTCCGCGACCAGTTCGGCGTACGCGTCGGCGACCGTATTGCGGGCCAGACCGAGGTCGGCCGCGAGTGAGCGGTACGGCGGCAGCCGCGTGCCCGGGGCGAGCCGCCCGCTCCGTACCGCCTCACGCAGGGCGCGCATCAACGCCGCGCGCCGGCTGCCGGGGCCCGAACGCTCCAGCTCCAGATGGAGGTCGCTGCCCAGCCCCTCCGCCGAATTGACCCATGATTCTGCCAACAGAATGCACCCCGTCCCCGGTCGCCTGTGCTCGTAGATTCGTACCCATGACGACGACAGAGATCAAGACGACAGAGATCAAGCAGACGCCGGTTGCCCGTATCAACTTCGCCAAGGCCGCCCCCAAGGCGTTCAAGGCCGTGATCGGCCTCGACGCCGCCGCCCGCGAAGGCCTCGACCCGACGCTGGTCGAGCTGGTGCAGATCCGTTCTTCGCACCTCAACCACTGCGCATACTGCCTGCACATGCACACCTCCGACGCCCGCAAGGCGGGCGAGAGCGAAGAGCGGCTGCACATGGTCGGCGTGTGGAAGGAAGCCACCCACTTCTTCTCGGCCAGGGAGCAGGCGGCCCTCGCCCTCACCGACGCGGTCACGCTGATCGCGGACGGCGGGGTGCCGGACGACGTGTACGCGCGGGCGGCCGCCCACTTCGACGAGAAGGAGCTCGGCCACCTCCTCGCCCTCATCTTCACCATCAACACCTGGAACCGGATCGCGCTCGCCACCGCCAAGGTCGCGGGCGAGGACGAGCGCGTCTCCTGACCGGATCGGCCTTCCCGGTCCCGTTCCCCTACCCGTTCCCCTACCCCTGCCCCTTCCCCTGCTCGTACGTCGCGACCTTCTCGTTGACGTACGAGAGGAGCTGCTCCGTCTGCTTGGTGATTGCCGCCTCCCGGGACTCCGAGCCGTCCGACCACTGGCCGTTGGCGAAGACCACCGACCGGACCGTCATCAGCCGTCTGAACACCCCGGCGGAGCCGGGCGGAACGGTCGGCAGACCGGCCTCGGGCGGCGGATCGAGCGAGACGACCTGGTAGGTGACCGGGTCCATCGAGGCCATCCCGAAGACCAATGCCGCGTCCTCGGCCCGCTTGAGGCTGAGCACGCCGACCGTCACCTGTGAGCGTCGCTCGGCATCGGTGAACAGGGCCGACGTCAGCTGGAGACAGCCCGAGCCCTGCGCGAGGACTCCGGCGAGCTGCTGAGACATGGCCCGGTCGCATTCGGTCGTGGTGCGTACCTCGACCCGGTCGTGGACGGAGCCGTCAGCGAGCCGGACGGTCTTCTCCGGGAAGGCCTGGGCGGGGCGGACGACGGGCCGGGCGAGCAGCGACGGCAGCGATGAAGGCGCGTCGCTGGGCAGCGCGCCGCTGACCGAAGGTACGGCGGCGGGCGCGGACGGGGGCAAGGACGCGGGCCCGGACGCCGATGCCGACGCCGCCGAACCGGCCGCCTTGTCCGGACCGGAGCCGGGCGGCGATCCCTGCCCGGCGTACAGCGCCGCGCCCGCCACCACGGCGACGGTCAGAGCGGCGGTACCGCCGGCTATGAGCCATATGCTGTGCCCGGTTTTCGGGGCCGGAGGGGGAGGGGGCGGGGGCGGGTACATGCCGCCGTATGCACCATGATCACCAAGAGTCATGGGCGCGGAGAGTAACAGCGTTGCCCGCCCCCGGCACGCCGGGTGATCAACAGCCCATATGTCTCGGCCGGTTCAAGACCGTGACATTGCGTCCCGTACCGCCTCATCCGTACGCGCCACCACCGCCGTACCGTCCTCCGCCGTGATGATCGGCCGCTGGATCAGCTTCGGGTGCGCGGAGAGCGCCGCGATCCACCGGTCACGGGAACCGGCGTCCCGCGCCCACTCCTTCACCCCGAGCTCCTTCGCCACCGCTTCCTGCGTACGCGTGATGTCCCACGGCTCAAGTCCGAGCCGCTCCAGCACGGCACGGATCTCGTCCTCCGTCGGTACGTCGTCGAGGTAGCGGCGCACCGTGTACTCGGCGCCCTCCTCGTCGAGCAGGTGCATCGCGCCACGGCACTTGGAACATGCGGGATTGATCCAGATCTCCATGGCCCCAACCGTACCGCCAGGCACCCCGCAAACACCGCCTGGCCAGGGCCGATTGTCAGTGGTGGACAGTAAAATTGAGGCAGTCAGAGAGGGTTCCCGACCGCCTCAGGAGGATGCCCATGGCCGCAGCCGCACTGTTCTCGATCGCTCCACAAACCCTGGCAAAGCGTCCGCTCCCGGCCGGACGGCCGCGCGTCTGGTACGAGACCCACAACCGCCGCCTCAAGGCCATGCGTCTGGCCATCGCCCTGCTGGACACGGGGGTGTACCTGCCCGAGCAGGCGAACAACCGCAAGATACGCAGCACCGCGGAGCTCATCGGTGCACACCAGCCGTCGGACACGACCTGCCGGATGGTGCGCGCTCTGATCCGCTACGGCCGCTGACGCTGCGGTCGGGGGGTCCGGGAGGCGTGGGCTTTCACGCCTCCCGGCCCCTCATATCCACCACGTCACGGACGCCGCTCAGTGGGACGGGTCACAGACAACCCGTAGCCCGCTGTGGGAGCTTCAACTGTGTTACTACTCAGTGGAGTTGATGAAGAGCCGACGGTGAGGGCCCGGCTCGGCACGGTCTGCCCGTACGTGGAAAGGATCGAATGAGCACTCTGCAAGCCGTTCCCCTCGACCAGCTGGTCGACACGGCTCGATACCCCCTGTCGGAACTCGAAAGCGCCGAGGGACAGGCCGTCGTGTCCCGCGCCCGGCGCGAACTGTCGACCCTCGGCTGCACCGTACTGCCGGACTTCGTCCGCCCGTCGATCCGCGACGCCCTGCGGCAGGAGTGCTCGGCCATCGCCCCCCGTGCGCACTTCGACGTAGAAACGGTCAACGTCTACAACATCGCGGTCGACTCGGCTCTGCCGGAGGACCACCCCGGCCGCAGAACCTTCCAGCGGGGCAACGCATTTGTCGCCCGCGACCGTATCCCCGCCGATTCCCTCATCAGTCGGCTGTACGCACACGAGGTGTTCCAGCGTTTCGTCGCCCGCTGCTTCGGACTCCCCCAGCTGCACGAGCTGGCGGACCCGCTGTCCGGTCTCGTCCTCAACGTCGTCGTGCCCGGCATGGAGCACCCCTGGCACTTCGACACCAACGAGTTCACCGTCAGCATGCTCACCCAGCAGGCCCGGTCCGGCGGCGACTTCGAGTACTGCCCCAATATCAGGTCCGCGCACGACGAGCGCTTCGACGACGTCCGCGACGTACTGGACGGCCGGGGCGAGCGGCTGACCCGGCGCCTCCCGCTGCAGGCCGGTGACCTGCAGTTGTTCAAAGGCCGGTACTCGCTGCACCGGGTGAGCCCCGTGCGCGGCGAGATCGCGCGCCACTCCGCGATATTCGCCTACAGCGAGCGCCCCGGCGTCATCGGAAGCGTGGCACGGACCCGGCAGCTCTTCGGCCGCGTACTGCCCGAGCACCTGACGGCCGAGGGCCGCGCCGTCCGGGGCGACCGACTGCTGGATTAACCGCGACCACCGCAACGATCACGGGACCACCACGATCACTGCGACCACCGCGATCACCGCGAGCCACGTGAGCCACGCGATCCACGGAGGAGTAAGCCCTGTGCGTTTCGACGCGACCGGAAAAGTCTCGCTCGACCACATCTACACTCAGCCCGATCCACGCACCTATTTCAATGTGCTCCGCCCGCTCGAATACTGCGTACCGCAGCAGGCCAAGCCCTATTTCGAGAAGCTCATCAAGCAGTACCGCGAGTCCCGGCAGGTCGCGGAGCCGAAAGTCCTCGACATCGGCTGCTCGTACGGGATCAACGCCGCCCTGCTGAAGTACGACGCCACCATGGACGAGCTGTACGCGCGCTACTCCAGCACCGCGAGCCGCGAGGCACTGCTGGCCCGCGACCGCGAACTGGCCACGTCGCGCCGCCCCGCGCACGGCATCCGCTTCGTCGGCCTGGACACCTCCTCCAGCGCGCTGTCCTACGCCCTCGACGCCGGATTCCTCGACGACGCGGTGCACGCCGACCTGGAGGAGCACGAGCCCACCCCCGCCCAGCGCGCCCAGTTCGCCGGGACGGACCTGGTGATCTCGACGGGCTGCCTCGGCTACGTCACCGAGCGGACACTCACCCGCGTCGTCCGGGCGCAGGGCGGCCGCCGCCCCTGGATGGCGCACTTCGTGCTGCGGATGTTCCCCTTCGACCCCGTCGAGCGCGCCCTGACCGGTCTGGGATACCGCACGGTCCGTGTCGACGAGGTGTTCAAACAGCGGCGGTTCGCCTCCCCGGACGAGCAGGCGCTCGTACTGGACAGAATGTCGGCCGCCGGGGTGGATGCGCAGGGCCTGGAAGCGGAAGGCTGGCTCTACGCACAGCTCTACCTCTCCCGGCCCGCCGACGAGAAAACAACAGGTCCCCAAGCCCCGAATCGAGAGCGGAATTGAACGTGAACGCCAGTCAGGGAACGGCAGCGGCCCCCACCACCTTCGCCCTGGAGGACAGCCTGCCGCGCGTCCCGCTCCCCACCCTGGAGGCGAGCTGCGAGAGGTTCCTCGCCTGGTGCGCGCCGCTGCTGACGGCCGACGAGCGGGCGGCGACCGAGGCGGAGGTCGCCGCCTTCCTCAGCCCCGACGGCCCCGGCCGCGCGCTGCACGCGGCGCTGGAGGAGTACGACGCCACCGACGGCGTACACAGTTGGCTCGACACCTTCTGGCCGTACCGCTACCTGGGCCGCAGGGACCGGATCGCGCTCAACGCCAACTTCTTCTTCCTGTTCAAGGACACCGGGCAGGCGCAGACGGAGAGGGCGGCCGGCCTGATCGCCGGAGCCGTCAACTACAAAAACCGGCTCGACGGTGAACTCCTCCCGCCGGTGATGCAGCGCGGGCGCCCCCAGTCGATGGAACAGAACAAGTTCCTCTTCTCCACCACCCGCATTCCGGGCCAGGAACAGGACACGGTCCGCAGCCCTTACTCGGACGACTGGCCGGGCCCGTCCACCGCGCGGCACATCGTGGTGTTCTTCCGGGGCGCCATGTTCCGGCTGGACGTATACGGTCCGGACGGGGTCCCGCACAGCCTGGAAGACCTGGAGGCAGGGCTCCGCGCCGTAATGAAGACCGGCGCCGACACAGCCGGGGACCAGGTCGGCCACCTCACCACCATGGCGCGAGCCGAGTGGGCGGCGGCCCGGCACTCCCTGCTCGCCTGCCACCCCGGCAACGCGGAGGCGCTGGACGCCGTCGAAACCGCGCTGTTCTGCGTCTGCCTGGAGGACTTCGCACCCGCGGACACCCAGGAGACGTGCGACGAACTGCTGTACGGAGACCGGGGCAACCGCTGGTTCGACAAGGCCGTGTCCCTGATCGTCTTCGCCGACGGCCGCGCGGGCATCAACGTCGAACACTGCGAGCTCGACGGAACCACCATCCTCAGCTTCGTCGACGCCCTGCTGGCCACCTCCGCCGGGGACCACTCGGAGCAGTCGGGCGCCCGCCACCAGGGCGGCCCGAAGCCGGAACCGATCACGTTCGAACTGGACGAGGCCCTGCGAGCCAAGATCCGCTCCGCCGCCGAAGCGTTCGCGGACTACGGAAACAACACGGCGACCAGGACCGTCTCCTTCGACGACTTCGGCGCCAACACCGCAAAATCCCTGCGCGTCTCACCGGACGCATTCGTACAACTCGCCTACCAACTCGCCCACCAGCGCGCCAGGGGCCACCTGGGCGCCACGTACGAATCGATCGCCACCCGGCAATGGCGGCGCGGACGTACAGAGGCGATGCGCGTGGTCACCCCCGAGGCGCAGGCGTTCGTATCAGCGATGAACGACCCGACGACGAACGCCGACACCCGCCGAACCGCCTTCCGGGCCGCCGCCGAGGCACACGTGAAGCGCGCCAAGGAATGCCAGCTGGGCGAGGCCCCGGAACAGCACCTCTGGGAACTGGAACTGATCCAACGACGCCGGGGCCAGGCCCTAGGCGTGACCGAACAACCACCCCTCTACCGGACCCCGGGCTGGCTGAAGATGCGCGACGACTACCTGAGCACCAGCTCGGCCCCGTCCGCCAACATCCAGTACTTCGGCTTCGGCTCGACAAGCAGCCGCTGTATCGGCGTCGCCTACGTCCTGCTCCCCGAACGCTTCAACCTCTACCTGAGCACCCCCCAGCCGGTCGCCCCCCAGATGCACACCTTCGCCGACCGGCTCCGGGAGGCGGTGAGCGAACTGAGGGAGCTGCTGAACCACTCCTAGCCGTCTCCTAGCCGCCTTCACGGGATCAGAGAGTTGTAAACCTCGATCACCTTGGAGTCGAACGGCGGCGCCCCGAGCGCCTGTGCGGCAGGCTTGACCGTCCCCTCCAGAAACCGCCGGAACGCGTCTTCCGACTCCCATACGTCAATGACCTGCCAACCGCCCGCCTCGCCGGGCGTCCCGAAGTGTGCGATGAGCCCGCTGGGCGGCTTCGCACGGTCCGGGATCGCCCGGTCGAAGGTCTTCTGGTAGAGCTCCTTGGTCCAGTCCGGGCCACGGTTGATTACCAGAATTGCCATGTCAGTTCCTCGATCCACATTCGAAGACAGCCTGTCTCCATGACGCTAGATCGATGTGGTGAGGCCAGCGAGCGGTGGCGAGTGGTTCTACGCCGTCTGACGGAATGGGTGCGGGACCTCGTACAGCTGAGAGCCGTTGCCCCAGGGTACTGGCCAGTAATTACTGACTGCCCACGATCTTTAGCTGTCGAAGTGCAGCCGAACGAGTGCTCTGACCTGCACGAACGTCCCTACAGTAAGATCATCTTGCGTAATTGCCGCCGCGTGGGGCCCGCAACGCTCCTGGGTGTGCAGGATGCCCCGCCTGCGCCAGTCGTCAGTTCGTTATGCAGAGTGATACTGGGGGGCGTAGCGTGTGTACACATTTTCTGGGTACATTCTCTGTATGGAGACCATCCCGATCTCAGAACTGAATCACCACACATCGAGGGTCACCGCGAAGGTCAAGCGAGGGACCACCGTGCACATCACCGAGCACGGCAAGCCCATCATGCGACTCGTCCCGGAGGAAGAGGCCGCAACCGCCCTGGATCGCCTCGCCACGTCCGGCAAGGTGTACCGCAGTGCCCACCCTGGCGCCATGCCGGAGCTGATTGACGACCTCGCCGATCTTCCGTCCCTGTCAGACCTGCTGATCGCGGAGCGGGACAAGGAGCGCAACCGTTGAGCCTCCACTACCTGGACACCTGCGCCTTGCTCAAGCTGGTCAAGCCGGAGGGCGAGACAGCGGCACTACGGGCCTGGCGCGCCGGGCTGGGTCAGCATGCGCAACTGGTGACCTCGCAGTTGGCCGGCGTAGAGCTGGCACGGACGTTCCGTCGCGCAGGAATCGATAGGCAACGCATCCCGTTCCTGGTGCTCAACACCCTCAAAGGCGTGGACCAGATCGTCCTCGACGACGACGTTCTGGTCCGCGCCTCCGCGTACGAGGTGGAGAAGCTCGGCACGCTCGACTCAATCCACCTGTCCACCGCCGACCCCCTGAAGGAGGAGCTGGACGGCTTCGTGACCTACGACAAGGAGCTGTCCGCCGCAGTAGAGGCGAACGGCCTCACGCTCCTCGCCCCCGGCGCGGAGACCACCTAGCAAACGCCTCAGAAGCTCCCGCCGCACCGCCCTACGGGGCCTACTCAGGCAGCGCAGCACTACACCCCGCACTTCGTTGCTGCTGGGGGGCGCAGTAAGTCAGGAGCTGGTCAGCGCTGGTTCCATCCGAACCTGGAGCGCACCCGGCCGGCGGCGATGTGAGCAAGAGCCGCCGCGTGATACGGAACTGTGTTCTCGGGGATCTCGTCGAAGGCGTACCAGGCGATGCCGCCACACTCGCTCGTCCGTCAGGGCGACCAACAGCCGCTGTTGGACTTCATCGAGCGCGCGGATGGAAATGGGGATGCTCAAACGGGCGAAGCGGTCCGGCTGGTGGATCGCTGGAGTGAAGGACCCGGAGACGATCGCCGAGCACTCGTTCCGGGTGGGCATCGTCGGCGCGGTGCTGGCCATGATGGAGGGAGCCGACCCGGCGAGGGTGGCGCTGATGTGCCTCTTCCACGACACGCAGGAGACCCGCGTCAGCGATATCCCCCACATTGGCCGGCGTTACCTCGAAGCAGCGTCCAACGAGAAGGTCACCGCAGACCAGATGTCGGCCGCTCACCCCGACGTCGCCACCGGCGTTCAGTGTGTGGTCGAGGAGTACGAGAACGGCACCAGCCTGGAAGTGATCGTTGCCCACGACGCCGACAAGCTCGAATGCCTTATCCAAGCCGTCGAGTACCGCGAGCAAGGATGCGGGAACGTTCAGAACTGGATTGACACCAGCCGTAACAGCCTCCAGACCGCGTCGGCGCAAGCCCTCGCTGAGGCCGCGCTGAAAGACGTATCTCCGCTGAACCAGCTGGAACATGACGAAGCCCTCGCCTCCAGCAAAGCTGCGGGCTGAACGGCGATCACAGAAACGGCCGTCGGCCGCGCCTTCCGGGAGGGAAGAACGCGGCCGACGGCCCACAGACGGCCCAGGCGAGCGGAAACCCGCTGACCTGGGGCCTTCCTAGATGTCGAAGTACAGCTCGAACTCGTGCGGGTGCGGGCGCAGCTGGATCGGGGCGATCTCGTTCGTGCGCTTGTAGTCGATCCACGTCTCGATCAGGTCGGGCGTGAAGACGCCGCCGGCCAGAAGGTAGTCGTGGTCCGCCTCGAGCGCGTCCAGGACGGCCGGGAGGGACGTCGGGACCTGCTGGACGTTCGCGTGCTCCTCGGGAGCCAGCTCGTAGAGGTCCTTGTCGATCGGCTCGGCCGGCTCGATCTTGTTCTTCACGCCGTCGAGGCCCGCCATCAGGAGCGCCGAGAACGCGAGGTACGGGTTCGAGGACGGGTCCGGGGCGCGGAACTCGACGCGCTTGGCCTTCGGGTTCGAGCCCGTGATCGGGATACGCATGGCAGCCGAGCGGTTGCGCTGCGAGTAGACCATGTTGACCGGGGCCTCGAAGCCGGGCACCAGGCGGTGGTACGAGTTCACCGTCGGGTTGGTGAAGGCGAGCAGCGACGGGGCGTGCTTGAGGATGCCGCCGATGTAGTAGCGGGCGGTGTCCGAGAGGCCCGCGTAGCCGGTCTCGTCGTAGAACAGCGGGTCGCCGTTCGCCCACAGCGACTGGTGGACGTGCATGCCCGAGCCGTTGTCACCGAAGATCGGCTTCGGCATGAAGGTCGCGGTCTTGCCGTTGCGCCAGGCGACGTTCTTCACGACGTACTTGAAGAGCATCAGGTCGTCGGCGGCGGCGAGGAGGGTGTTGAACTTGTAGTTGATCTCGGCCTGGCCGGCCGTGCCGACCTCGTGGTGCTGACGCTCGACCTGCAGGCCGTTCTTGTCCAGCTCCAGGGAGATCTCGGCACGCAGGTCGGCGAAGTGGTCGACCGGCGGGGTCGGGAAGTAGCCACCCTTGTAGCGGACCTTGTAGCCACGGTTGTTCTCGACCGCACCGGTGTTCCAGGCGCCTGCCTCGGAGTCGATGTGGTAGAAGGACTCGTTCGCGGAGGTCTGGAAACGGACGTTGTCGAACACGTAGAACTCGGCCTCGGGGCCGAAGTACGCCGTGTCGGCGATGCCGGTGGACGTGAGGTACGCCTCGGCCTTCTTCGCCACGTTCCGCGGGTCACGGCTGTACTGCTCGCCCGTGATCGGGTCGTGGATGAAGAAGTTGATGTTGACCGTCTTGTCCTTGCGGAACGGGTCTACGCGTGCCGTCGACAGGTCCGCACGGAGCGCCATGTCGGACTCGTGGATGGCCTGGAAGCCGCGGATCGACGATCCGTCGAAGGCCAGCTCCTCGTTCGGGTCGAACGCCGCGGCCGGAATCGTGAAGTGCTGCATCACTCCGGGCAGGTCGCAGAACCGGACGTCGACGAACTTGACGTCTTCGTCGGCGAGGAACTTCTTCGCGTCGTCGGCGTTCTGGAACATCCAACTCCTCCTACTCCCACCCGGGAGGGGCGGGGTTGCAGCTCTTCGTGCGGCCAGTGCGGTGGCACACGCTGGACCCGACCATAGGCAGACCGGATTTCTCAAGCGTGACCCATTTGTTTCGCGCAAGTTAACCAGGGCGGCTCCGAAGGGCCCCGACTTCCAGGGTACGAAACCGGGCACAGTACCGTTGACGCGTGGACAACAGGCAAGCAATCGGATCGTGGCTGTCCGGGCCGGGCGAGGCCGCCAAACAGATGGGTGCCGTCACCGGCTACCGGGGCGAGCGGCTCGGTCTCCCCGAGGTGGGCCCCGGGGCCGTCGCCCCGCTGGGCCGCCGCTTCGGCGCCCTTTTCATCGACTGGTCACTGTGCATGCTGATCGCATACGGGCTGCTCGCCGGCCGTAATTGGCAGGCGTCCGGCAACTGGGCGCTCGGCGTTCTGCTCGTACTGAGCGTGCTCACCGTCGGAACGGTCGGCTTCACCCCGGGCAAGCGGCTCTTCGGCCTCCGCGTCGTGGCCGAGGACGGTGCCCGCCTCGGCATCTTCCGCGTCATCGTGCGGAGCGCGCTGCTCTGCCTCGCGATCCCGGCGCTGGTCTGGGACCGCGACGGCCGCGGGCTGCACGACAGGCTGGCGCGCGCCGTGCAGGTGCGGATCTGAGGTTACGTAACAGCTGTAAAGAAGCGAAAGCGGCCCTGACCTCGTGGTCCGGGCCGCTTTCCGTGCAGATCGCAGATCAAGCGCGTATTACCGCTGTCGTGGTCCCCGCATGCCACGCCCGGGAATGGGCCCCTTCGGCAGCGGCATGTTGGACATGAGGTCGCCCATCGCGCGCAGCCGGTCGTTGGCCGACGTCACCTGCGGGCCCGTGAGGACGCGCGGCAGCTTGAGCATCGTGGTGCGCAGCCTCTTCAGCGGCACCTGACCCTCTTCGTTGCCGATGACGATGTCGTGGACGGGTACGTCCATGACGATGCGCGCCATCTTCTTCTTCTCCGCCGCCAGCAGAGTCTTGAGCCGGTTCGGGTTGCCCTCGCCCACCAGGACGATGCCGGCCTTGCCGACGGCCCGGTGCACGACGTCCTGGTTGCGGTTCATGGCCACGGCCGGAGTCGTCGTCCAGCCCCGGCCGACGTTCTGCAGCACGGAGGCCGCAGCGCCCGGCTGTCCTTCCATCTGCCCGAAGGCAGCTCGCTCGGCGCGGCGTCCGAAGACGATCGCCATCGCGAGGAAGGCCAGCAGGAAGCCCAGGATGCCCAGATAGACCGGGTGATCGATCAAGAAGCCGATCGCGAGGAGGACACCGAAGGTGACGATTCCCACGCCCGCGACGACAAGACCGACCTTCGGGTCAGCCTTGCGGGTCATCTTGTAGGTCAGGGCGATCTGCTTGAGTCGCCCGGGGTTCGCAGCAGCCTCAGCGCTGTCTTGTTTTGCCTTCCTCGCCATGTTCCGAAGTTTACGTGGCCGTGGAAGTACGGCTCGCCACGGCCTCCAGTACGTGCTGAGCCTCGACCCGGTCCCTCGCCCTGCGCCGGTCTTCGAGGACCGACGTCCAGGCGTTCCGGCGGGCGGTGCGCTGGCCGCCGCGCATCAGCAGAGACTCGACGGCTCGGAGCGCGTCGGTGACGGACGGGATGGCGGTGGCGCGTACGTCGGTCGCGGCCTGCATGGGGAGGTCCCTCCTCGGAGCGGAAGACTCGGGAACGTGCGCGTGCTGGGGGCCGTGCTGGGGGTGGAGCGGGAGGTTCAGGGTGGAGCGGAGTGGAGCTCTGCGTAAACCTAGGGTCACTGACTGGTGTTACCAGTGCGTGACCGGGCGGTCAAACGCCCATGAATCCTTGACGCGTACGGCCGAAACACTGACGCGGCCCGTACGGTCCCCTGACCTGCGGGGACCCTACGGGCCGCGTCAACTTGCCATTACTGGCGGGTAGTTGCTTGTGCGCCGATTCACACAGCCTGCACTCATACAGCCTGCGCTCACCCGGGCTGCGCTCACACAGCCTGGGTGGTGGCCTTCTCGGCGCGTCGCTCCATCGCCTGACCGAAGAGCCGGCCGGCACGGTACGAGGAACGGACCAGCGGTCCGGACATCACACCGGAGTAGCCGATCTCCTCGGCCTCCTCCTTCAGCTCCACGAACTCGTGCGGCTTCACCCAGCGCTCGACGGGGTGGTGGCGCGGGGAGGGGCGCAGATACTGCGTAATCGTGATGAGCTCGCAACCCGCGTCGTACAGATCCTGGAGCGCCTGGCTGACCTCTTCGCGCTCCTCGCCCATGCCCAGGATGAGGTTCGACTTGGTCACCAGACCGGCCTCGCGGGCCCGTGTGATGACTTCGAGGGAGCGCTCGTACCGGAAGCCGGGGCGGATGCGCTTGAAGATGCGCGGCACCGTCTCGACGTTGTGGGCGAGCACCTCGGGGCGCGACGAGAAGACCTCGGCCAGCTGCTCGGGGACCGCGTTGAAGTCGGGGATCAGCAGCTCGACCTTGGTGCGGCCGTCCGCGCGCTCGGACGTCATGCCGTGGATCTGGCGCACGGTCTCCGCGTACAGCCAGGCGCCGCCGTCCTCCAGGTCGTCGCGCGCGACGCCGGTGATGGTGGCGTAGTTCAGGTCCATCGTGACGACGGACTCACCCACACGGCGCGGCTCGTCCAGGTCGAGCGCGGCGGGCTTGCCCGTGTCGATCTGGCAGAAGTCACAACGCCGGGTGCACTGGTCACCGCCGATGAGGAAGGTGGCCTCGCGGTCCTCCCAGCATTCGTAGATGTTCGGACAGCCGGCCTCCTGGCACACCGTATGCAATCCTTCGCCCTTCACCAGGGCCTGCATCTTGGTGTACTCGGGGCCCATCTTCGCCCGGGTCTTGATCCACTCGGGCTTGCGCTCGATGGGGGTCTGGCTGTTCCGGACCTCCAGGCGCAGCATCTTGCGTCCGTCGGGTGCGACTGCGGACACGTCCGGCTCCCTACGACTTCGATTCTTCGGCGAACACCAGGGTACGCCCGATATTTGTACGGTCTTACGCCCGCCCGTCGCCCGACCACCACCCCTGGCGGACAGCGCTTTGCGCTGGCTGTGACAACAACCTCTGGCCAGAGGGGCGCATTCCCGCGCATACCCCTAGGCGGACGCCTGCTCCACGACGCGAGGCGCCAGAGCCGCGTTCTCCAGTACGTCGCGCAGGTGCTTCTCGACGACGGGCAGCACCTCGGCGACCGGCACCTCGCGCCCCAGCTCGCCCGAGAGCGAGGCGACGCCCGCGTCGCGGATGCCGCACGGCACGATCCGGTCGAACCAGGTGTTGTCCGGGTTCACGTTCAGCGAGAAGCCGTGCATCGTGACGCCCTTGGCGACGCGGATGCCGATGGCGGCGAGCTTGCGGTCCTCGCGGCGCTGGCCGGCGTTGGACGGAGCGTACTCGGGACCGTTCAGACGCGCGTCGAACTCGTCGTCGTGCAGTCGCGGATCGAAGTCGAGGGAGAGGCCCCCGAGCGACGGGCGCTGATCCACCGGATCGCCGAGCACCCAGACGCCGCTGCGGCCCTCGATCCGGGTCGTCTCCACGCCGAACTCGGCGCAGGTACGGATCAGTGCGTCTTCGAGGCGGCGTACGTGCGCCACGACGTCCACCGGACGCGGCAGCTTCATGATCGGGTAGCCGACGAGCTGGCCCGGGCCGTGCCAGGTGATCTTGCCGCCGCGGTCCACGTCCACCACGGGCGTGCCGTCCAGCGGGCGCTCGTTGTCCTGGGTGCGCCGCCCCGCCGTATACACGGGCGGGTGCTCGAGGAGCAGGCAGGTGTCCGGGACCTCGTCCACGAACCGTGCCGCGTGCACCTCGCGCTGCTTCTGCCATGCCTCCTGGTACTCGACGGCTTCCTCGCCGAACCCCAGTCGGACAAACCGCAGCTCACTCACGGCAACGCCTCCCTAGAACCGGCACCCTGCACATTTGGGCGCCTCAGCCACTGTACGACCGGGGCGCCACTGGTCACCGGGCAGGTCATTTTCGTCAGCGTTCGCCCGGATCCTCACACGATCGGATGAATGTGGGGCGAAGGCGACAGAGCGAGCGGGGCGGGCGGCTAAATTCGCGCCGTTCCATGAGGGCTGCTCCCGGAGCCCAGAAGGCAGGAGACCGCACAGCTGATGACGGATCGACCTCCGCAGCGCACGCCCAACCGCCAGCTCGCCGCGCTCATCGCGGAAGCGGGGTTCTCCAACGCAGGCCTTGCCCGACGGGTGGACCAGCTTGGCCTGGAGCACGGGCTGGATCTTCGCTACGACAAGACCTCGGTGACCCGCTGGCTGCGCGGACAGCAACCGCGCGGCACCACGCCCGCCCTGATCGCCGAGGTCTTCACCCGGCGGCTCGGGCGGCGGCTCACCGCCCAGGACCTCGGACTGGACGCCTGCGCGCCCGTCTACGCGGGCCTGGAGTTCGCGTCCACCCCCGAGGAAGCCGTCGACATCGTCAGCGGTCTCTGGCGCAAGGACTCCGGCAGCCACGCCGAACTGCGCAAGATCGCGTTCACTCCGGCCGGGCTCGTCGTCCCGAGCCGCGACTGGCTGATCGGCCGCGCCGACGACAGGGTGGCGCGCGGTGATCCGCCCGCGAACGGAGCGCGCGTGCCCGCCCAGGGCCGCCTCGCTGTGCCCCGCCAGCGGCAGACCGACCGGGGGCCCGGGCAGCGCGTCACGATGGGGGACATCGCGGCGCTGCGCTCGGTCAGCGAGCTGTTCAGGTCCCTGGACCAGGCATACGGCGGGGGGCACGCGAGGCAGGCCCTCGTGCGGTACCTGGAGCACGAGACGGAGCCGATGCTGCGCGGTACGTACGGGGAGGCGACGGGGCGCCGGCTGTTCGCGGCCGCCGCCGACCTGACCCGGCTTGCGGGCTGGACGTCGTACGACATCGCGGCGCACGGCCTGGCCCAGCGGTACTTCGTACAGGCGCTGCGGCTGGCACAGGCGGCGGGCGACCGGTCGTACGGCTCGTACGTACTGGTCACCATGAGCAGGCAGGCCGTTTACCTCGGGCACGGGCGTGAGGCGGTGCAGCTGGCGCGGGTCGCGCAGCAGGGCGTGGGGAGCTCGGCGCCGGCCGTCGTACAGGCGATGCTGCACTCGGTCGAGGCGCGCGGGCACGGGGTGCTGGGAGAGGTGCGGGCGTGCACGGCCTCGCTCGTACGGGCGGAGCGGGCGATGGAGACGGCGCGGCCGGGGGACGAAGTGCCGTACTGGGCGCGCTTCTTCGACGAGGCACAAATGGCGGACGAGTTCGGCCACTGCCACCGGGACCTCCAGCAGTACCGGGCGGCGGCGCAGCACGCGGAACGGTCGCTGCAGCTGCGCGCGCCGGGCTTTGCGCGGAGCCGGCTGTTCTGCCGGGTGGTGCTGGCGTCCGCGCGGCTCGGGCTCGGGGAGCTGGACCAGGCGTGCTCGCTGGGGGCGGAGGCGGCGCAGCAGGCTACGGAGATGCGGTCGGCTCGGGCGGTGGAGTACGTACGGGACTTCGAGAAGCGGCTCGAACCGTATCGGGACGCGGCGGCGGTGCGGACGTATCGGGACCGGGTTGCGGCGCTGGGGTAACAGGCTTTTCCCTCAAGCCCCGCACGAGCCTCGGCCGGCGTCAGGCCGCCTTGCGCAGCTCTCCCGCCGCGTAACCCGGCCGGATGCCGAAGTCCAGCAGAATCTCCTGCGCCGCCCGGCGGCCCGAGTGCAGCGCGCCCTGGACCGTGCTTGTTTCGCGGTGGTCGCCGCATACGTACAGCCCCGAAAGGAGCCGTACGGGCCGGCGAAGGTCGTGCGGGGGCGGCATCGCCGGGACCGCCTCCCTGTCGTGATGGACCGCGAGAAGCTCCCAGCCCTCCGTAGAGGTGCCGTACAGCCTGGCCAGGTGGGCACGTACCGCAGGGTCGGGATCCGGCGGGGGAGTACCCAGCACCGTCGACGAGATCAGGGCCCGGCCGCGCGGCGCCCGCGAGGGGTCGACCTCGCTGAGGACGGCGGTGTGCGAAACGGGACCGCTGCGGTCCGCGTCGAGCAGCAGCGCCGGATCCGTCAACGGAGACACCGGTGCGGCATGGTGAAAGACCGTCACCGGGTGGAAGGACGGCACCCGCAGACCCGGCAGCAGAACGGCCGCGGCGCGGGCACCGGTCGCCAGCAGGAGGGAACGGCAGGTGAGTTCACCGTGCTCCTCGGTGGTGACCGATGTGGTCGAAGCGGCCGTGACACGTACGCCGGTACGCACCGTCCCCGGCGGCAGGGCGGCGGCCAGCAGCTCCGGTAAAGCGGACGCGCCGCCTGCGGGCACGCACAGTCTGCCGCGTGCGAAGCCGCGCAGCGCGAGATCGGCGCACCGGCTCGACGTGGTGAGCTCCGGGTCGCAGAGCAGCGCCGAGAGCAGCGGGCGCAGGAAACCGTTGACCGTACGGGTCGGCAGCCCGCGCCCGGACAGGGCTTCGTGGGCGGGCCGTTCGGGCCGGGCCATCAGCCGGTGCACCGGCGTGGCCGCGAACCGTCCGAGCGCCGCGCCGAGGCGGGCCTGGTCGAGCGCGCCGCCGAACGGCGGGCGGGGGGTGCTCGCCAGGGCGCGCGCGGCGCCGAGCGCTCCCCCTACGCCCCGGAGGGCGTGGGGGGAACCCCACCGCGTGCCCCGCACCCCTCCCGCCCGGTAGTGGCGGCCCTCGCTGTGGACGAGGACGCCGGGCGAGAACGTGCGCAGCTCGATCCCTTCGAGACCCGGCGTACGGAGCAGTTCCGGATACGCGGTGCTGAGGACCTGGCCGATGCGGTCGAGACGGAATCCGTCGACCTCCTCGGTGGCCATCCGCCCACCCACGTAAGGGGCTGCCTCCAGGACGCTGACTGTTACACCGGCGCTGGTCAGCTGATGGGCGGCCGAGAGTCCCGCGACCCCGGCCCCCACAATGACGACGTCCGCATGGTGTGCGGTGCTGAGCACGGCCCCTCCCCGAGGTCGGCGCGGATGCTGGGGGTCTCATGCCCTCAACAGGTCCACGGAATACCCGAGTTCGGGTTGCAGCGTAGGAGCGGAAACGGCCGAGCACAGTCGCGCACCGACCGGGGCATCGGAGCACAACCGGAGCACAAACGGAGTGCAATGGTCGAGCGTCGGACAGAAACCGATCGGAAGCAGTCAAAACCGGCTCGGCGAATCAACCTCAGCGAATCAACCGCAACGGATCCTCAGGGAATCCTCAGCGGATCAACGCAGTACCGCCGCCCGCAACGCCTCGTCGATTTCCGGGAAGGCGAACGAGAACCCCGACTCCTCCAGCCGCCGCGGCACCACCCGCTGGCTGCCCAGCACGTCCGAGGAGAACTCGCCCAGCACGAGCCGCAGCGCGGGCGCCGGGACGGCGAAGAGCGTGGGCCGCCTCAGTACCCGCCCCATCGCCTCGGTCACCTCCCTGTTGGTGACCGGCTGCGGCGCCGTGAGATTCACCGGGCCCGACAGCGGCTCCGTGTCGATCAGGTGGCGCAGGGCCGCGATGTGGTCGTGCAGTGCGATGAAGCTCCAGTACTGGCGGCCCGATCCCAGCCGTCCGCCGAGCCCCGCCCTGAAGAGGGGGAAGAGCTTCCCCCAGGCCCCTCCCTCGCGCGCGATCACCAGTCCTGTACGGGCCAGAACCGTCCGCACGCCCGCCTCTTCCGCGGGAGCGGCGGCCTCCTCCCACTCCACACATACAGAGGGCAGGAAACCCTCGCCGGGCGGCGCATCCTCGTCCACCGCCCGCTCCCCGGTGTCCCCGTACAGACCAATCGCGGAAGCGCTCACGAAGACCCTCGGCGGCACGTCCAGCGAGGCGACGGCCTCGGCGATCGCGGCCGTGCCCAGGACCCTGCTGTCCCGGATCTCCTTCTTGTACGTCTCGGTCCAGCGGTGGTCACCGACCCCTGCCCCGGCAAGGTGGACGACGGCCTCGCACCCCGCGAGCCCGTCAGCGTCGACATACTGCCGCTTCGGGTCCCATGTCACCTCCTCCGCCGTCCGCGCGGGGCGCCTGACCAGGCACACCACCTCGTGTCCGTCCGCGCGCAGGGAGCGCACGAGCGCTGAACCGATGAGACCGGTCGAGCCGGTGACGGCAATCCGCATGGGGACCATCCTGCCCCCCATCCGGTACCGGGAGCGCCCCGTGGCAGAGTGACAGCCATGCCGGAGCCCCACATGCCCTCTGTCGTACGTCCCGTCATACGTCCCGCCACCACGGAGGACGAGAAGGACCTCGCCGAGCTCGATCGGGAGACCTGGTCGCCGCTGCACGCCGTGCAGTCGAAGCCCGAGCCGCCGTACAGCCCGTTCTTCGACGACAGACACGGGCCCGAGGACATCCTGGTGGCCGAGTTCGACGGCCGCGTCGTCGGCTACATCCGGCTGGTCGCGCCCACCCCGCTCGCCTCCAACGCACACGTCCAGCAGATCCAGGGTCTGGCCGTGGCGGAGCAGGCACGCGGGCGCGGCGTCGCCCGTGCGCTGCTGCGTGCGGCGTGCGACCGGGCGCGGCGGCTCGGAGCCCTGCGCATCACGCTGCGGGTGCTCGGCCACAACGCGCCCGCCCGCGCGCTCTACGCAGCCGAGGGCTTCGTCGTCGAGGGCGTACTGCCCGGCGAGTTCTTCCTCCAGGGGGAGTACGTCGACGATGTGTTCATGGGGCGGTCGCTCACTCCCTGAGCCATAGTGGGCGGGTAAGAAGGAGCACGGATGCCGCCCATGTCAGCGACCCACTCCGGCCGCCGCGGGCCCGCGGACCGATGAGCTCCGTCCGGGCCAGGGGCGCCGAGGAAGCCGCCGGCCGGCTGCGCGGGACGCCGCAGCCGCGCTGGCTCAAATTTCTGCCCGCGTTGATCCTCGCGCTGCTCACCCTGGCCCAGATCATCACGCCCGAGAGCATCCAGCTGGGCTTTTTCGTAGTCGCCCTCACGCCCGTCTCGGCCCTCGCGTACGGCCCGGCGAGCGTTGCGCTGCTCGGCGGGCTCATCATCGTCGCGTTGTCCGTCCCGTTCGGCCGCCGGATCTGGGACGTCGAGACCACGGACCTCCTCGCTGTCTTCGTCGTGGTCACGCTCAGCGTGGTCATCTCGTGGGTCCGCACCCGCCGGGAGAAACAGCTGGTGACGGTCCGCACGGTGGCGGAGGCCGCCCAGTTCGCCGTACTCCCGCCGCTGCCCACCACAGTGGGCCGGGTGCGCTGCGCGGGGCTCTACCGGTCCGCGCAGGCCGGGACGCTGGTGGGCGGGGACCTGTACGACGTACGCGAAGGGCCTCACGGCGTACGCGCGCTGACCGCCGACGTGCAGGGGCACGGGCTGGCCGCGGTCTCCACGGTCGCCGCGCTCCTCGGTGCCTTCCGCGAAGCCGTACTGGACGAGGCGGACCTGGCGGGCGTGGCGGCGCGGATGGACAGGCGGCTGGTCGTCGACTCGGCCCCTGTGGAGCACGCGGAGCTCTTCGCCACCGCCGTCGTGCTGGAGTTCCCGGCGGACGAGGATGTCGTACGGGTGATCAGTTGCGGCCATCCCGCGCCGCTGCTGCTGCGCGGCGGGACGGCGCGCGAGATTCCGGTGGCGCCCGCGCCGCCGCTGGGGCTCGGCCTGACCGGGCCCGGCCTGGTCCAAGTGGTCACCGTACCGCTGGAGCCGGGGGACCGGATCCTGGCGCACACGGACGGAGTGACCGAGGCGCGCGACAGCTCGGGCGCCTTCTACCCGCTCGCCCGGCGGCTGCCGGAACTGGCCGCGTCCGTACCGACCGAAGACCTGATGGCCCTCAACGAGGCCGTGCGGGCGGACCTGGTCCGCTTCGCGGGCAAGGCGGGCGACGTGCACGACGACGTGGCCCTGCTCGCACTCGAACCCGGCCGGGTCGGCGACCCGGAGCCGGCAGCCGTGTCCCGCTCGTGAGGTCATGAGGTCATGAGGTCATGCGGGCAATGCTCGGGTCAGCCCTGCCCGAACCGTTCCCACAGCCGGGGGAAACGGTCCGCCAGCGCCCCGTCGTCCTCGAAGTCGAACGGCGTGCCCTCCGGCTCCGGCGTCTGCGCCGGGACACCCAGGTCCGGTGCGACCGCGCCGGTGAGCTGCTCGTACGCCTCGTCCGCCGCGTACCCCAGCTCCTCGCCGTCCCCGTCGACCTCCTCGTCGAACTCGTCGAGGAGGTCGGCCAGGTTGTCCGGGTCGTGCAGCGCTCCCTCGAAAACCTCCCGGCCCTGGCCGATCAGCCAGCAGCGGAAGTAGTCGAAGACGTCGTCGCTGGCACCGTCGAGCAGTACGGCCGCCGCGCCCCAAAGATCCCAGCGGTACGCCCGGTTGTAGCGGACCTCGAAGTGCCTGGCGAAGTCGAGCACGGAATCGGGATCGCGCCGGACCAGCGCCTCCACCAGCAAGTCGGCATGCTCCTCGGGGTCGCCCTCGGCGGCCTCGCGGGTGCTGTCGATGATCTCCCAGAACTCCGTCTCGTCCATCACGGGTCAAGCATCGTGGTTTGCGCAGGCCCGCGCACGCGCAGCGCACCGGATGCGGCTGTCTCGTTACCCACGGCTCGCGGGAGACCGCCCGCAATTCACGACAGTAGGTGTCTGGATTGGGTGTCAGTGTCGATACGTACGACATGACCGGCGGCAACTGGAGGAGAACGCATGACCGAGCAGAACGCACCACTGCAGGGCCGGATCGCGCTGGTCGCCGGGGCGACCCGGGGTGCGGGGCGGGCGATCGCCGTGCAGCTGGGGGCGGCGGGCGCGACGGTGTACGTGACCGGGCGCACCACCCGCGAGAAGGTCAGCGAGGTCGGGCGGACGACCGAGACCATCGAGGAGACGGCCGAACTGGTCACGGCCGCAGGCGGCGAGGGCATCGCCGTACCGACCGACCATCTGGAAGAAGAGCAGGTCAAAGCGCTCATCGAGCGGATCGACCGGGAGCGGGGGCGGCTGGACATCCTGGTCAACGACATCTGGGGCGGCGACCATCTGCTCGAATTCGGCAAGAAAATGTGGGACACGGAACTGAAGCACGGACTGCGGATGCTTGAGCTCGGCGTGAAGACCCATGTCATCACCAGCAGCTACGCGCTGCCGCTGCTGATCCGGAACAGGGGCGGTCTTGTCGTCGAAATGACCGACGGGACGGCCGAGTACAACCGCAGGTTCCGCGAGAACTTCTACTACGACCTCGCGAAGAACGCGCCGATCCGGATGGCCTTCGCCCTGTCCGAAGACCTCAAGGACGTGGGCTGCACGGCGGTCTGCGTCACCCCGGGCTTCCTGCGCTCCGAGGAGATGCTCGACAACTTCGGCGTCACGGAGGAGAACTGGCGCGACGCCATCGCCAAGGTTCCCGAATTCGTGATCGCCGAGTCGCCGGTCTATGTCGGGCGGGCAGTGGCGGCCGTCGCCTCCGACCCCGACCGGGCCCGCTGGAACGGCCAGTCGCTCTCCAGCGGACAGCTCGCGCGCGAGTACGGCTTCACGGACGCCGACGGCAGCCGGCCGGACGCCTGGGCGTACATCACGGAGGTCACGCTCGGCGGCAAGGACGCCCCGGCCGGCGACTACCGCTGACTTCCGGCAGCGGCCGAGTCAGCCGTAGAGCCCGCGCATACGGCCGGCCGCATCGGCGAACCTCGCGCGCAGGTCCTCCGGCTCCAGCACCTCCAGCTCCGGCCCCAGCGCCAGGAGCTGGCTGAAAGCCACCTCCGCCGACTCGACGGGGAGCGTGACCGTGACCCGGCCCTCCCCGTCCGGCGGCCCGGCCGCCGCCAGCGCCTCGCGCGCCGCCGCCTGATCCGTGACGTACGGCAGCCGCCGGGCGCCGGCCTGCGTCACGCGCACCACCACCTCGGTGCGCAGGATCGACCGGGCGAACTGGGCGGCCCGCTCGTCCCAGAAGTCGGACAGAGAGAAGTGCTCGTCCCGTACGAAACGTTCCTCCGCGACGGCCACAGCGGCGAACCGGTCCAGGCGATAGACCCGGAAGTCACCGTCCGCGCGGGCGCACAGGTACCAGACACCGGCCTTGAGCACGAGCCCGTACGGCTCCAGCTCCCGCTCCACCTCACCGTCCGGCCGCCCGTACTTGGCCGTAAGAATCCGGTCGTCCCATACGGCCTCCGCGATCGCGGGCAGCAGGTCGGGTGTCTCCGGCTCCTGGTACCAGCCGGGCGCGTCCAGATGAAAACGCTGCGCCGCCGAGTCGGACGCGTCCCGCAGGGACGGCATGAGCGCCGCCGACACCTTCAGACGGGCGGCGGACGCGGCGTCCTCAAGACCCATTTCCCGCAGCGCTGAGGGCAGTCCGGACAGGAACAGCGCCTCGGCCTCGCTGCGGGCGAGGCCGGTGAGCCGGGTCCGGTACCCGCCGATCAGCCGGAAACCACCGGCCCGCCCCCGGTCGGCGTACACCGGAACGCCCGCCTCCGAAAGGGCCTGCGCGTCCCGCGTGATCGTCCGCTCCGAGACTTCGAGCTCCTGCGCCAGCTCGCCCGCGGTCATGGAGGGCCGGGACTGGAGCAGGAGGACCATTTTGATCAGCCGGGCAGCGCGCATGACGTCATCATGCACGCTGCCACCGACAGACGGTCGTTACGGCCTGAGCCCTACAGTCCGTAACGCTCGCGGGCTTCCTTCACCGCCGAGGCCGGCACCTCGCCGCGGCGGGCGAGCTGGGCCAGCGCGGCGACCACGATCGACTGCGGGTCGACGCCGAAGTGGCGGCGGGCCGCTTCACGGGTGTCGGAGAGGCCGAAGCCGTCCGTACCGAGCGAGGAGTAGTCCTGCTCGACCCACTGGCTGATCTGGTCGGGGACCTGACGCATCCAGTCGCTGACCGCGAGGACCGGGCCCTCGGCGCCTTCGAGCGCGCGGGTGACGTACGGCGTACGCATCTCACCGCGCAGCAACGCCTCGTCGCACTCCAGCGCGTCACGGCGCAGCTCGCCCCACGAGGTGGCGGACCAGACGTCGGCCGCCACGCCCCAGTCGGCGGCGAGGAGTTCCTGCGCCTCCAGGGCCCAGTGGATCGCCGTGCCGGATGCGAGCAGCTGCGCGCGCGGGGAGTCGGCGGTCGGTGCTGCCGCCTCCTTGAAGCGGTAGAGGCCCTTGACGATGCCCTCTTCGACGCCTTCCGGCATCGCAGGCTGCTGCTTCGGCTCGTTGTAGACGGTCAGGTAGTAGAAGACGTTCTCGGCCTCCGGGCCGTACATCCTGCGCAGACCGTCCTTGACGATCACCGCGATCTCGTACGCGAAGGCCGGGTCGTAGTTGAGCGACGCCGGGTTCGTGGACGCGATCAGGTGCGAGTGGCCGTCCGCGTGCTGGAGACCCTCGCCCGTCAGGGTCGTACGGCCGGCGGTGGCGCCGACGATGAAGCCGCGGCCGAGCTGGTCGCCGAGCTGCCACATCTGGTCGGCGGTGCGCTGCCAGCCGAACATCGAGTAGAAGATGTAGAAGGGGATCATCGGCTCGCCGTGCGTCGCGTACGACGTCGACGCGGCGATGAAGTCGGCCATCGCGCCGGCCTCGGTGATCCCCTCGTTGAGGATCTGGCCGTTCTTGGCTTCCTTGTAGTACATGAGCTGGTCGCGGTCGACCGGCTCGTACGTCTGACCCAGCGGCGAGTAGATGCCGGCCGACGGGAACAGCGACTCCATGCCGAAGGTGCGGGCCTCGTCGGGGACGATCGGCACCCAGCGCTTGCCGGTCTCCTTGTCCCGCATCAGCTCCTTCGCCAGGCGTACGAAGGCCATGGTGGTGGCCATCTCCTGCTTGCCCGATCCCTTGAGGAGGGCGCTGAAGGCGCGGTCGGCGGGCTCGGGCAGGGCCACCGCGTGCACCCGGCGGGCCGGGGCGGGGCCGCCGAGAGCGGCGCGGCGCTCCTGGAGGTAGCGGACCTCGGGGGAATCGGCGCCGGGGTGCCCGTACGGTACGAGCTCCTCGTCCAGCTTCGCGTCCGGGATCGGCAGCTCCAGCAGGTCCCGCATGGCGCGGAACTCCTTGCCGGAGAGCTTCTTCATCTGGTGGTTGGCGTTCTTCGACTCGAAGCCCGGACCGAGGGTGTAGCCCTTGACGGTCTGCGCGAGGATCACCGTCGGGGCGCCCTTGAACTCCACGGCCGCCTTGTACGCCGCGTACACCTTGCGGGCCTCGTGGCCACCTCGGGAGGTGTGGAAGCACTCGGCGATCTTGGCGTCGGTGAGCAGCTTGCCCAGCTCGGCCAGCGCGGGCTCCGCGCCGAAGAAGTGCTCGCGGATGTAGGCCACGTCGCGGGTCGCGTACGTCTGGAACTGCGCGTCCGGTACGTCGCGCAGGCGGCGTATCAGCGCGCCCTTGGTGTCGAGCTGGAACAGCTCGTCCCAGGCGGAGCCCCACAGCGACTTGACGACGTTCCAGCCGGCGCCGCGGAACTGGCCCTCCAGCTCCTGTACGACGCGGAAGTTGGCGCGCACCGGCCCGTCGAGGCGCTGCAGGTTGCAGTTGATGACGAAGGTCAGGTTGTCGAGCTGCTCGCGGGCGGCGAGTGCGAGGGCTGCGGTGGCCTCGGGCTCGTCCATCTCGCCGTCGCCGAGGAACGCCCAGACGTGGGAGTTGGAGGTGTCCTTGATGGAGCGGTTTTCGAGATACCGGTTGAAGCGCGCCTGGTAGATCGCGGAGAGCGGGCCGAGGCCCATCGACACGGTCGGGAACTCCCAGAGCCAGGGCAGGCGCCGCGGGTGCGGGTACGACGGCAGGCCGTCGCCGCCGGACTCCTGCCGGAAGCGGTCCAGCTGGCCCTCGTTGAGGCGTCCGTCGAGGAAGGCGCGGGCGTAGATGCCGGGGGAGGCGTGGCCCTGGATGTAGAGCTGGTCGCCGCTGCCGTCCCCCTCCTTGCCGCGGAAGAAGTGGTTGAAGCCGGTCTCGTACAGCCAGGCCGCGGAGGCGAAGGTGGCGATGTGACCGCCGACGCCGAAGCGGGAGCCGCGGGTGACCATTGCGGCCGCGTTCCAGCGGTTCCAGGCGGTGATCCGGGCTTCCATCGCCTCGTCGCCGTCGAACGCGGGCTCGGCGGAGGTCGGGATGGTGTTGACGTAATCGGTCTCCAGCAGCTTGGGCAGGGCGAGCCCGGCGCCTTCGGCGTGCTGGAGGGTGCGGCGCATCAGGTATGCCGCCCGCTGCGGGCCTGCGGCCTTGGTGACGGCGTCGAGGGAGGCCGCCCACTCGGCGGTCTCCTCGGTGTCACGGTCCGGGAGCTGGTCGAGCTCGCTCGGAGAAATGCCTACGGGGTCGGTCATGATGGCCGCCTTCCGGACAGGAGGGGGGTGGAGAAAGGGGGTGCCGTGTCTGGCAGGACAGGGCGTGGGTTGGTGGACCCGCCGTCGACTGTAAGTGGCTGATCGATGATCGATCAAAGCCTGGCGGCGAAAAACTTGTCCGCAGGCCGAAATTGGCATTCCGTGCCGCGAAATGGGGCACGGGGTGCCGAGGCTTATGCGGCAATTCGGGCGCGGGCGGGTCGTGCCGCGGCGTTACGCGCGCGGTGCGCAGCCCAGGACATGGGCCTTGACCAGGTTGCCGATGTTCGGGTCTCGGCGGCGGAAGGCCTGCACCAGTGCCTCGTGCTCCTCCGCGTACGACTTCTGGACCGTGCCCAGCCACCGGATGGAGAGCGCCGTGAAGACCTCGATGCCGAGGCCCTCCCAGGTGTGCAGCAGCACGCTGTTGTTCGCCGCGCGGACCAGCTCGCGATGGAACCCGACCGTGTGACGGACCTGCGCCGTGCCGTCCGCCGCGCGGTCCGCCTCGTACAGGGCCGCAACGTGCGGCTCCAGCGCCGAGCAGTCGTCCGCCAGGGCAGACGCCGCCAGCTCCGCCGCGATCTGCTCCAGGCCCGCGCGAACCGGGTAGCTCTCCTCCAGGTCCGCCGCCGTCAGATTCCGCACTCGTACGCCCTTGTTGGGCGCCGACTCGATGAGGCGCAGGGACTCCAGCTCGCGCAGCGCCTCGCGTACGGGCGTCTGGCTGACCTCCAGCTCGGTCGCGATCCGGCGCTCCACGATCCGCTCGCCCGGCTTCCAGCGCCCGCTGACGATCCCCTCCACGATGTGCTCGCGGATCTGCTCGCGCAGCGAGTGGACGACGGGCGGGGTCATGAAGCGCTCCTTCAAGCCGTGTTGAGTCTCCTAGACAATACGGCGGCGCCCCCGTCCAGAGGTCTCCGGACGGGGGCGCGCTCGCTGGTGAGACGAGTGTTACAGGCCGAGCTCGACCTCGAACTCGCCCGCTTCCAGGATCGCCTTGACGGCCGTCAGGTAACGGGCCGCGTCGGCGCCGTCCACCAGACGGTGGTCGTAGGAGAGAGCCAGGTACGTCATGTCACGGATGCCGATGACCGTGCCCTCGGCGGTCTCGATGACCGCCGGGCGCTTGACGGTGGCACCGATGCCCAGGATGGCGACCTGGTTCGGCGGCACGATGACCGTGTCGAACAGCGCACCGCGCGAGCCGGTGTTGCTGATGGTGAAGGTCGCACCGGACAGCTCGTCCGGGGTGATCTTGTTGCCGCGGACCTTGCCGGCCAGCTCCGCCGTCTTCTTCGAGATACCGGCCAGGTTGAGGTCGCCCGCACCCTTGATGACCGGAGTCATCAGACCCTTCTCGGAGTCCACCGCGATACCGATGTTCTCGGTGTCGAAGTAGGTGATGGTGCCCTCGTCCTCGTTGATCCGGGCGTTGACGACCGGGTAGGCCTTCAGCGCCTGGGCCGCGGCCTTGACGAAGAACGGCATCGGGGACAGCTTGACGCCCTCGCGGGCGGCGAACGCGTCCTTCGCCTGGTTGCGCAGCTTCATCAGCTTCGTGATGTCGACCTCGACGACCGAGGTCAGCTGGGCCTGCGTGTGCAGCGCCTTCATCATGTTGTCGCCGATGACCTTGCGCATGCGGGTCATCTTGACCGTCTGGCCGCGCAGCGGGGACACCTCGAGGGACGGAGCCTTCGCGGCGGCCGCAGGGCCACCGGCAGTCACAGCGGCGACGGGCGCCGGAGCGGCAGCGGCGGCCTTGGCGGCCTCCGCGGCGGCTACGACGTCCTGCTTGCGGATACGGCCACCGACGCCGGTGCCCTTGACCGCGGACAGGTCCACGCCGTTCTCCGCAGCGAGCTTACGGACCAGGGGGGTCACGTACGCGCCGTCCGCTTCGCCCGCAGGGGTGACGGGGGCGGGAGCCGGAGCCGCGGGGGCGGCGGCCGGAGCCGGAGCCGGGGCGGCGGGCGGGGCCTGGACCGGAGCCTCAACAGCGGCGGCGGCCGGAGCCGGCGCCGGGGCGGGCGCCGGAGCAGCGGCCGGAGCCGGAGCGGCAGCCGGGGCAGGAGCGGCCGGAGCCGGGGCGGCGGCCGGGGCTGCGCCCGCGGCACCGATGACGGCGAGCTTCGCGCCTACCTCGGCGGTCTCGTCCTCGCCGACCAGGATCTCCAGCAGCGTGCCCGCGGCCGGGGAGGGGATCTCGGTGTCGACCTTGTCGGTCGAGACCTCGAGCAGCGGCTCGTCCTCCGCGACCTCCTCGCCGACCTGCTTCAGCCAGCGGGTGACGGTGCCCTCGGTGACCGACTCGCCCAGTGCGGGCAGCACGACGTCAGTACCGGCGGCGCCACCGGCCGGGGCCGGGGCCTCGGCGGCGGGCGCCGGGGCGGCCTCGGGCTGAGGCTGGGCGGCCGGGGCCGGAGCCTCGGCAGCGGGGGCCTCGGCGGCAGGGGCCTCGGCAGCAGGGGCCTCGGCAGCAGCCGGGGCTGGGGCGGCAGCGGGCGCACCCGTGCCGTCGTCGATGATGGCCAGCTCGGCGCCGACCTCGACGGTCTCGTCCTCGGCGACCTTGATGGACGAGAGGATGCCCGCGGCGGGGGCCGGGATCTCGGTGTCGACCTTGTCGGTCGACACCTCGAGCAGCGGCTCGTCAGCCTCGACGCGCTCGCCCTCGGCCTTCAGCCAACGGGTGACAGTGCCCTCGGTGACGCTCTCGCCGAGCGCCGGAAGGGTTACGGAAACCGGCATGGTTTCTGTTGCTCCTTACGAATTGCGGAAGTGGTCGTCGCGCCCGGACTGAACTAGTCGTGGGAGTGGAGCGGCTTGCCGGCCAGGGCCAGGTGGGCCTCGCCGAGCGCCTCGCTCTGCGTCGGGTGTGCGTGGATGAGCTGCGCGACCTCGGCCGGCAGCGCCTCCCAGTTGTAGATCAGCTGGGCCTCGCCGACCTGCTCGCCCATACGGTCACCGACCATGTGGACGCCGACCACGGCACCGTCCTTGACCTGGACGAGCTTGATCTCGCCACCGGTCTTCAGGATCTTGCTCTTGCCGTTGCCCGCGAGGTTGTACTTGAGAGCGACGACCTTGTCCGCGCCGTACACCTCCTTGGCCTTCGCCTCGGTGATGCCGACGGAAGCGACCTCGGGGTGGCAGTACGTCACGCGCGGCACACCGTCGTAGTCGACCGGAACGGTCTTGAGACCGGCCAGACGCTCTGCCACCAGGATGCCCTCGGCGAAGCCGACGTGCGCGAGCTGGAGCGTCGGGACGAGGTCACCGACGGCGGAGATGGTCGGCACGTTCGTCTGCATGTACTCGTCGACGATGACGTAGCCGCGGTCCATCGCGACGCCCTGCTCCTCGTAACCGAGACCCTGCGAGACGGGGCCGCGGCCGATCGCGACGAGCAGTACCTCGGCCTCGAACTCCTTGCCGTTGGCGAGGGTGACCTTGACGCCGTCGGCGGTGTACTCGGCCTTCTCGAAGAAGGCGCCGAGCGAGAAGTTGATGCCGCGCTTGCGGAACGCGCGCTCCAGGAGCTTGGAGCTGTTCTCGTCCTCGACCGGTACGAGGTGCTTCAGGCCCTCGACGATCGTGACGTCGGTGCCGAAGGACTTCCACGCGGAAGCGAACTCGACGCCGATGACGCCGCCGCCGAGGA
Organism: Streptomyces spiramyceticus; assembly: GCF_028807635.1. Lineage (NCBI taxonomy): Bacteria > Bacillati > Actinomycetota > Actinomycetes > Kitasatosporales > Streptomycetaceae > Streptomyces > Streptomyces spiramyceticus. The sequence goes on along the minus strand of NZ_JARBAX010000001.1, from coordinate 1,386,541 downwards.
CGACCGCGGACTTCGGCACGCGGTCCAGGACCAGCGCGTGGTCCGAGGAGATGATGCGGTTGCCGTCGATCTCCAGGCCCGGCAGCGACTTCGGCACGGAGCCGGTCGCCAGCAGGACGTGGCGGCCCTGGACACGCTGGCCGTTGACGTCGACGGAAGTCGGGGAAGAGAGCCGGCCCTCGCCCTCGATGTACGTCACCTTGCGCGAGGCGACCAGGCCCTGGAGGCCCTTGTACAGGCCGGAGATCACGTCGTCCTTGTACTTGTGGACGCCGGCCATGTCGATGCCGTCGAAGGTGGCCTTGACGCCGAACTGCGTGGCCTCGCGCGCCTGGTCGGCGATCTCGCCCGCGTGCAGCAGCGCCTTCGTCGGAATGCAGCCGTTGTGCAGGCAGGTGCCGCCGAGCTTGTTCTTCTCGATCAGGGCGACGTCCAGGCCCAGCTGCGCTCCGCGCAGTGCCGCGGCGTAACCGCCGCTACCACCGCCGAGGATCACTAGGTCGAAAACGGTGCTGGCGTCGTTCGCCACGTCACGTCCTCCATGCATGTGCGCCGGGCGCGGTCTTCGATGACCGGGCGGCGGCTGGTGTTCGGCCGCTTGTGTATTCGGCCCTGTGGTGGGGGCCCTGTCCTGCCGAGAACCCATCTTCGCACTTGTTGAGGGACGGCGGGACGCGGGGCCGGGGTCTGAGACGTTACCCGGGCGTACGGACGTACGGATTTCGTCGAAGACCAGAAAACCGGGCGTAGGCATACATACGGCCCCGGACGACTGCCCGGGGCCGTACCGACGACTCCGGGGCGGATCAGCCGAGGTCGCCCGCGGCGGTGTGCTCGGCGAGACGCACCAGGGTGCGCACCGCGGAGCCCGTGCCGCCCTTGGGGGTGTAGCCGAACGGGCTGCCGTCGTTGTAGGCGGGGCCCGCGATGTCCAGGTGCGCCCACGCGATGTCCTCGCCGACGAACTCCTGGAGGAACAGACCGGCGACCAGGCCGCCGCCCATCCGCTCACCCATGTTGGCGATGTCGGCGGTGGCCGACTCCATGCCCTTGCGCAGCTCGGCGGGCATCGGCATCGGCCAGGACTGCTCGCCGACCTCTTCCGCGATCTCGTGGATCGCGGTACGGAACGACTCGTCGTTGCCCATGATTCCGAAGGTCCGGTTGCCGAGCGCGAGGACCATCGCGCCGGTCAGCGTCGCCACGTCGACGATCGCGTCCGGGTTCTCCTCGGAGGCGCGGGTCAGGGCGTCACCGAGTACGAGACGGCCCTCGGCGTCGGTGTTGAGGACCTCGACGGTCTTGCCGCTGTACATGCGCAGTACGTCGCCGGGGCGGACGGCGTTGCCCGACGGCATGTTCTCGGCGAGCGCCAGCCAGCCGGTGATGTTGACCTTCAGGCCGAGGCGGGCGGCCGTGACGACGGCGGCGAACACGGCGGCGGCGCCGCTCATGTCGCACTTCATCGTCTCGTTGTGGCCGGCCGGCTTCAGCGAGATGCCGCCCGAGTCGTACGTGATGCCCTTGCCGACGAAGGCCAGGGTCTTCTCCGCCTTCGGGTGCGTGTAGGCGAGCTTCACCAGGCGCGGGCCGTGGGCCGAGCCCTGGCCGACGCCGAGGATGCCGCCGAAGCCGCCCTTGACGAGCGCCTTCTCGTCGAACACCTGCACCTTGATGCCGTGCTCCTTGCCGGCGGCGGTGGCCACGGCGGCGAAGGACTCGGGGTAGAGGTCGTTCGGCGGCATGTTGACCAGGTCGCGGGCGCGCTTGATCTCCTCGGTCAGCGCGAGGGCGCGCTCCGTGGCGGCCTTGAAGGCCTTGTCGCGCGGCTTGGTGCCGAGCAGGGCGACCTCGGCGAGGGGCTGCTTGGCGCCGTTGCCCGCGGCCTTGCCGGGCTTCTCGGTCTCGTCGGCCTTCGCGCCCTTGTATTCCGTGAAGGCGTACGCACCGAGCAGGGCGCCCTCGGCGACGGCCTCCGCGTCCTCGACCGCCTCGACGGGCAGCGCGAAACCGGCCTTCTTGGAGCCGCTCAGCGCGCGGGCGGCGGCACCGGCCGCGCGGCGCAGCGCCTCGGCGCTGTACATCTCGTCCTTCTCCGGAACCGAGCCCAGACCGACCGCCACCACGACCGGCGCCTTGAGGCCCGAAGGGGCGGGCAGCTTGGTCACCTCGCCCTCGGCACCCGAAGCGCCGAGGGTCTCCAGGACGGACGCGAGCTTTCCGTCGAACGCCTTGTCCACGGCCTCGGCGCCCGGTGCGACGACCAAGTCCCCGGACTTGGATGCAGCCTTGGATCCAGCGCCCTTCGCCACACCGACGACGATGGCGTCGGCGCGCAGCGTCGCCGCGCCGGAAGTGCTGAGAGTGAGAGCAGTCACGGTGGTGAAATCTCGCTTCCGTTGAGTTCTTCGGCCGATGGGGTGGGGTCGGCCGTGCCCGGCGCAGCCGGTACCTGGTGGCCCGCCCGCGCCATAAGTGAGCCTACGCGCGGTTGCCTCCTTCGCTCACAGCAGCGACCCGTTCACTCATCAGAGGTGTCCTTTTCAGGTTTACGGCGTGCCGGGGATGAGGCCTGCGTCACACTCGACGCGATCACGCAAGTGACCATGACATTGCTTTGCATGATTTCCACGGATCTTCCGCGCATCCTCCGCAGAAGGTCTACCGAGGGGGAGGGTGCGCGGTGGCGTACAAGACGCGTATGGGCAGAAATGGAGCCCTGCTGCTGGCCGCGGGGCTGCTGGCGGTGACCGCACCGCCGACCGTGGCCGGTGCGGCGACGGTGCCGCGCATCGACCTGAAGGTGCTCGTCGTGGACGACGGCGGCGCGGCGGTCGACGCGCTGGAGTCGGAGCTGAAGGGCAGCGGTGTCCCGTACACCGTGGTCGAACTCGACAGGCCGGGGCGGCCGGTCATCAACGCGGCGTTCCTCCACGACACCGTCGACGGTCGGCCGCGCGCGAAGTACCAGGGGGTCGTCCTGCCGAGCGCCGACCCGTTCGGCGCCGGGTCCGCCGAGATGGCCGCGCTCGCCCTGTACGAGCAGACCTTCGGCATCCGCCAGGTCGACGCGTACACCTGGGCCCATCCCGGTGTCGGGCTCGACTACACGAGTGACGGCGGGTACGCGGGCACGCTTGACGGCGTGGACGCGGCCGTGACACCGGCCGGGAAGGCGGGGCCCTTCGGCTATCTCGACGGGGCCGTCGAGTTCGAGGACAACTCGCCGTCCGTCGGCGAGAGCTACGGGTACGCGGGCCGGCCCCGCGAGGGCTTCACCAGCTACCTCGACATGCCGGTCGCCGGAGACGGCGGCGGGCGGGCCGGCCTCGTCGGCGAGTACGTGCACGACGGGCGCCGCGAGCTGGTCGTCACCTTCGCCTACAACCAGCACCAGCGGCAGTTCCGGCTGCTGGCCCGCGGCATCGTCGAATGGCTCACCCAGGGCGTCCACCTCGGACAGAGCCGCAACTACTTCTCCGTGCACATCGACGACGTCTTCGCGCCCGACAGCCGCTGGGACACCGAACTCAACTGCACCCCCGGCGACTTCGACTGCGGCGACGGCGAGGGCGCAGGGACCGTGCCGGTCCGGATGACCGCGGCCGACGCGCAGTACGCCGCCCAGTGGCAGCGCAGCAGCGACTTCACCCTCGACATGGTCTACAACGCGGGCGCGGGCGAGGAGTGGAAGGCCGAGAATTCGGCGAATGGCGGCAGCGACCCGCTCACCGCGCAGCTGCTCGCCGACAAGGCGGCGTACCGCTGGGTGAACCACACGTACACGCACCCCTTCCTCGGATGCGTCCAGGACACCTCGACCGTGCCGTGGCAGTGCGCGAAGGACGCGGCGGGCGCCACGCTGTGGATGAGCCGCGCCGACATCTCCGCGCAGATCCGCGACAACCACAACTGGGCGGTCGGCAAGGGCCTCTCCGTCGACCGGACCGAGCTGGTCACCGGTGAGCACTCGGGTCTCAAGACCCTGCCGCAGCAGCCCGTCGACAATCCGAACCTCGGGCCCGCGCTGGCCGACAACGGTGTGAAGTGGGTCGCGAGCGACAACTCGCGCGAGCCGGTCCAGCGCGCCGTCGGCAGCGCCCGCACCGTGCCGCGCCACCCCATGAACGTCTACTACAACGTCGGCACCGCCGCCGAGATGGCCGACGAGTACAACTGGATCTACAGCAGCCGGGCCGACGGGGGCAGCGGCGTCTGCGAGACCAACCCCGGCGCCACCTGCCTGGAGGAACCGCTCGACACGGACACCGGTTACGCCGACTACATCGTGCCGCAGGAGGCGCGCACGGCGCTGGGCCATGTCATGGCCAACGACCCGCGCCCGCACTACGTCCACCAGTCCAACCTGGCCGAGGAGCGGATCCTCTACCCCGTGCTCGACCAGGTCCTCGGCGACTACCGCGCGCTGTTCGCCGACAACACGCCCGTCGTCAATCCGCGCCACCGCGACACCGGCGCCGAGCTCGCCCGCCGCGCAGCCTGGGACAAGGCGCTCGCCGACGGCAGGGTCACGGCGTACCGCATCGGCAAGACGGTCACCGTGAAGGCGCCGTCGGGGGTCGTGGCTCCGGTGACCGCGCCGGAGGGGACACGTAAGCAACTGTTCCTCGGCACGGCGGTGTTCGGCACGGCCTATGCGGGACAGCGTTCGGCGTGGACCGCGCCCGACCGGCTCCAGCAGGCCGTCACCCTGCAGCTTCCTGCCTGACCAGCATCTGGAACTCGTCCTGGGGGGACACGAATGAGCCGCGGGCTCCACGTCAGCATGCTCACCGAAGGCACCTATCCGCATGTCCAGGGAGGCGTCAGCACCTGGTGCGACCAGCTCGTCCGCGGAATGCCGGAGGTCGACTTCCACATCGTCTCGCTGACCGGCAGCGGCCGTGAGCCAGTCGCCTGGGAGCTGCCGCGCAATGTCTACCGGCACACGACGGTCCCCCTGTGGGGCGCCGACGGGGGAGCGGGCGCGGGAGGCGGCTCGGGAGTACGCCGCATCCCGCGCCTCCTCGTCGGGCGCGAGCGCCGCCGCTTTCTCGCCGGTTACGAACGCTTCCTGCTGGCCGTCCTCGACCCGGCGGCCGGCTGCGACTTCGGCCGTGAGCTGTACGCACTCGCCGCACTCTCCCGGCAGGGACGGTTGACTACCGCCATGCGCTCGGAGGCGGCCCTGCGGACCCTCATCAGCGTCTGGACCATGCGCCACCTGCCCACCGCCCGCGCCGAACCCACCCTCCACGACGCGCTCACCGCAACCGACCTGCTGGAGCACCTGCTGCGCCCACTGGGCGCCCAGATACCCCCGGACAGCGTCGCGCACGCCGTCAGCAGCGGGCTCGCCACCCTCCCCGCACTCGCCGCCAAGTACTTCGAGGGCGCCCCCTTTCTCCTCACCGAACACGGCATCTACCTGCGCGAGCGCTACCTCGGCTACCGCTCGGGCGCCCAGCGCTGGCCGGTCAAGGCACTGCTGCTCGGCTTCTACCGCGAACTCAACTCGCTGGGCTACCGCGAGGCCGACCTCATCACCCCCTGCAACCAGTACAACCGCCGCTGGGAGGAGCGGGGCGGCGCCCCGGCCGACCGGATCCGCACCGTCTACAACGGCGTCGACCCGCACCTCTTCCCGCACGCCGGAGCCGAGCCGGACATCCCCACCCTCACCTGGGCGGGCCGTATCGACCCGATCAAGGACCTGGAGACGCTCGTACGGGCCTACGCACTGGCCCGCGTCCGCATGCCCGCATTACGGCTGAGGCTGTTCGGCGGGGTGCCTGAGGGCGGTGAGGCGTACCGGACGAAGCTGGAAAAGCTGGCCGCCGAGCTCGGCGTGACGGACGGGATCACCTTCGAGGGACGCATCGCGGACGTGGCGCGCGCCTATGCGGCGGGCCATGTCGTGGTGCTCTCCAGCATCAGCGAAGGCTTCCCCTTCAGCATCATCGAAGCCATGTCCTGCGGGCGTACGACCGTCTCGACCGATGTGGGCGGCGTACGGGAGGCCGTCGGCGACACGGGAGTCGTGGTCCCGCCGCGCGAACCGGAGGCGATGGCGCGGGCGGTGCTCGACCTGATGGGCGACGACGCCCGGCGGGTGGAACTGGGGCAGCTGGCCCGGCAGCGGGTCATCGACCTGTTCACGCTGCGGCGGTCGGTGGACGGCTTCCGCCGGATCTACGCGGAGCTGGACGGCGTACCCGAACCGGAGGATGCGACCGTACTGCCGTCCGACTGGACGACCGAGCTCAGGGACCCCTGGTGGAGCGACCTCTCCCTGCACGGGGCGGGCTCGTGAGCGGGCCCCTGTGGGTGGCGCCGGACGTGCGCCGGGACACCCTGGCGCGCGTACCCAGGCAGCGCCCGCGCTGGGCCGCCGCCGATCCGCTCGACGAACTGACCGACCGGCTGCGGGAGTTGACGGCCGCCGCCGTCCACCCCGACGAGATAGCCGCGGTGCTCGAATCCGACGGCATGACGGACGAGCACATCCGCCTGACGTACGGCCGCGAGAGCTCCTTCGCCCTGGCCGAGGAGCTCTACGCACGCGTCCCGCGCGACTTCCCCGAACCGGAGGCGGCACCAGCCGCCGCCCCCTGGCACGCGGGTCTCCTCGCCTGCCTCCTGCGCGGCCTGGTGTTCGCACTGCCGGGACTCGCGTACGTCCTGGGGGCGCCGTTCGTCACCGACGATCCCGTTGGGGAGAACGGCGGGCGGGGCCTGCCCGCCGGGACGGCCGTCCTGCTCGCCGGCGCGCTGACCGGCTGGGCGTGGAACCAGGCCCTGGCCCACCGCGCCTACACCTGGCTGGGCTTCGGCGACCGCCCGGCCGCCGCCCGCGCCCTGCTCGCCGGCGCCCCCACGGGCGCCTTCCTCGGCACCGCCGTCTCCGTCGCGGCCGCGGGCCCCGGCGACGGCGGGGCGGTGGTGTTCGCCGCGGCCCAGGCGCTGTACCAGGGCGCCGCGGCGGTCCTGCTGGTCCTCGGCCGCGAACGCCTGCTCCTCCACGCGCTCGTCCCCATGGCCGCAGGCGCCCTGCTGACCCCGCTGTACGACGTCCCGCCTCCGGTCAGAGCGGCGCTGCTGGTGCTGTCCTCGCTGGCGGTCCTGACCCTGGCGGGCCGCGAACTGCTCCGCGCCCGACCGTCCGGCGGGCGGGGCCCGTCGCTGCTGCGTTCCGTGCCGTACGGCATCTTCGGCCTCGCCGGCGGCGTGCTGATACTGCACGCCGTGCTCGCGGAGGCGCCGGCCGGAGGCACGGGTGCGGGCATCACGGCGCCCGGAGCCGTGGCGCTCACGCTCAGCATGGGGCCCGCCGAGTGGCTGCTGCACCGGTTCCGGAGCGGGAGCAACGCCGGGCTGCGGGCCAGCAGTACACCCCGCGCCTTCCGCAGGGCCACCGCCGTGACGCTGACCAAGTGCCTCACCGGCTACCTCGCGGCGCTGTTCGCGCTCACCCTCGCCGCAACGCTGCTGTGGCCCGGCGCTCCCGCGCTCGACGCGACCCGTGGCGCCGGGCTGCTGCTGATCGGCGTCCTGCTGTGGTCGGGGCTGCTGCTCCAGGCGTTCGGTGCGGTGACGGCGGCGGCGACGGTGTGCGGGGCTGCCGCGCTGGCCCAGACGCTGGCGCTGTTCACCGGCGGCCCGTACCACTCTGCGCTGTCGGCGCTCTCCGGGCTCCTCGTACCCGGCATCGCGTCCGCCGTGCTGGCCGCGGTCGTCTGCGTCAGGCTGGGTCGCGCGACCGCCCACCGCTACTAAGGATCCCTCCGTGGAGAACCTGCTCGTCCCGCTCTACGAGCACCCCGCCGACCGCCCCGAAGCCTGGGAGGCCGTCATCCGGGCGGCCCCCCGCCTGTACGGGGTCGTCCTCAACCCCGACAGCGGCCCCGGCGCCGCGCCCGACCCCGCCTTCGCGGCGGTCGCGGCGCGGCTGCGCAGTGCGGGCGTACGCGTCCTCGGATACGTCGACACCGACTACGCGCGGCGCCCGCACGCCGCCGTGGTCCAGGACCTGCTGCGGCACCGCGACTGGTACGCCGCAGACGGGGCGTTCCTCGACCAGGTGACCTCGGGGCCCGAGGCGCTGACGCACTACCGGCGCCTCGCCGTGGCCGCACGGGAGGCGGGCGCGGCGACGCTCGTGCTCAACCACGGCGTGCACCCCGACCCCGGCTACCTCCGGTTCGCCGACGTACTCGTCACCTTCGAGGGCACCTGGGCGACGTACCAGGACCTGGATGTCCCGCCCTGGACGGCGGCGTACCCGGCGGACCGCTTCTGTCACCTGGTGTACGCGGCGCCGGCCGACGCGGTGGTCGCCGCCCGGATCCGGTGCGCCGTGCCCGGCGACCGGCCGCACCCGTGGGGGACGCTGCCGCACGCGCTGGAGGCGGCCCGGTGAGACGCGTACTCGCGCTCCTGGCGCTGCTGTTGTTGCTGGCGGGCTGTACGAGCGAGCCCCCGGCGCCGCCCGACGACGGGCCGTCGGAACAACCGCGCTGGCAGCCGAAGCCCGGTCTCACCTGGCAGTGGCAGCTCAGCGGCAGACTCGACCCGACCGTCGACGTCCCGGTCTACGACATCGACGGCTTCGACCAGCCCGCCTCCGCCGTCGCCGACCTGCACCGCCGGGGCCGCAAGGTCATCTGCTACCTGTCGACCGGCGCGTGGGAGGAGTTCAGGCCCGACGCCGCGAAGTTCCCCAAGTCCCTACTGGGGCGCGGCAACGGCTGGAAGGGGGAGCGCTGGCTCGACATCCGCCGTACCGACGTTCTGGAGCCGCTGATGGCGCGGCGTATCGGCATGTGCCGCGAGAAGGGCTTCGACGCGGTCGAACCCGACAACATGGACGGCTACCGCAACCGCACCGGCTTCCCCCTGACCGCCGCCGACCAGCTCCGCTACAACCGTCTGATCGCCCGCCTCGCCCACGAGCGTGGCCTCGCGGTCGGACTCAAGAACGACCTCGACCAGATTCCGCAGCTGGTGGGGGACTTCGACTTCGCGGTCAATGAACAGTGCGCCGAGTACAACGAGTGCCGGAAACTCGTGCCGTTCATCAAGGCGGGCAAGGCGGTCTTCCATGTGGAGTACGAGCTGCCGGTGGGCCGCTTCTGCCCCGAGGCGCGCAAGCTGAAGCTGAGCTCGATGCTGAAGAAGTACGAACTGGGGGTGTGGCGCAAGCCCTGTTCGTAATTCACCCCTTCCTGCTCACTCGTCCTTGGGGCAGTCGTGCTTCTCGTCGCCCTGCTGCCACTGAGTCCCGGCGTCGATATTCCTGCCGGAATCCCCGCACATCAGGACCGGGGCTGAACCGCGCTCGTCGTGGTGGAGCACGGTCAGCATTTTATTGAGCGGCCGTTGCAGAGAGCCTGCGGCGAAACGCAGACGTCCGCTGGCTCCCTCCAGGTCGAACTGGCCGCTGTTGATGATCTGCTGGACATTGGGGCGCGTCAGTTCCACGCCTGCCGCATTGGCCTGGCTGGTGGCCTGGGCGAGTACCTGCACCGAGTCGTGGGCGAGCGATGCGTGCCCGTCGTTCCGCCAGAGGTCTTCCGTGGTGAATTCCCGGGTGTACGCGTCGTTGAACGCCTTGGCCGTGGCGCTGCGGTCCGGATGCCCGGCGGGCAGCGTATGGGCCGTGTGGTAGAGGCGCAGCCACGCTTTTCCCTTGAAGCCGCCGGAGAGTGCGGCGTTGGTGAGTTCATTTCCGCCCACCACGGTGAGGTCCTTGTTCGCGCACTTGCTGACGGTCTGGTAAGTCTCCAGGAAGTTGTCGAACTCCCTCACCCGGGAGGTCCAGTAGACCAGCGTCCTGTTGTTCGCCGCGACCCTGCTGCACACCGCCTCGGCGACCTCGGGCATGCTGAATTTCATATCGAGGTCCGGCTCGTTCGGGACGACAACTCCGTTGCTTCCGCCGGGGATGTAGCCGATTCGGTTTCCCGCGGAGGGGAAGTTCGCGGCGAACTCCTTCCCCAGGTCATCGCTGTACACATCCGTCGGGTCGGTCACCACAGCGACACTTTCGGCCGGTGCGCAGGAATCCTCGCCCGTACTGACCGTGTTCGCCTCCTTGGCGAACTCCGCCATGACGCGAGCTTCCCGCCTGTTGTTGGGCGCGGCGCCGTGGTAATAGCGTCCGATCTCCATGGCCTTCGCCGTGGCTGTCGAGCTCACAATGGGAATCCGGGCCGAATTGAGCAGGCGCAAAGCCTCGACCGTCTCTTTCCGGCTCTCGGTGAACCCCGTCACGCCGATGAGACGATCGTTCTTCCCTGCCTCACGTACGATCTGCGTCGCCACCTTGCGGGCGTCCTTGAACTGCACACCGGCGTCGTACGTCTTGATCCGCACCCAGACCCCGTCGTCATTGGCGGGCGCGAGACGGTGCAGGGACTGCTGCGCCAGCGCCAGGCCGCGGAGCTCGGGGATCGCTCCGCCGGAGCGCCGCTCGGCCTCGTTCGGCGCCATCGACGCGCGGACGTGCGCGATGGTCACGGTCCGGTCGGTCTTGCCCTCGGTCTCCGCGATCTTGTTCTGATCGGCGATCATCCTCAGCGCGTCGGCGTACTGATCGGCCGGTGTGCGCCTGCCCACCTGTCCCTGCTTCACGTAGTCGGAGCCGGTGAGGCACTGCGTGTAGGTGCTGGAGATGGGGCTGTCCAGCCACGGGACGAAAGCGAGCTGTCCGGTGAGGTAGAGGGTGACGGCGAGCGCCACCGCCTCGATGCCGAGCTCGGTACGGGGGCGCAGCCGCACCCAGGGCGTCCACACCGGAAGGACCGCCACCGTACGGCTGCCCGCTTCCGGCGGCGGCAGGCGTACGGCGAAAGGCGCCGGGATCGTGCCCTTCGCCGGGTCCAGTTTCGCCGCCGCGTCGGCCAGCGTGCCGGGACCGGGCGAGGGCGCCGCATCCGGTGCGTCCGGCAGTGCGGCGACCAGCACCGTAGCCGCGTTGGGGCTGGGTCTGTGCTGCGCGCCGTACAGCGCGACGAACTCGGCCACGGCTGCCGCGCCGGCGCCGCGCGTGCCGTTGAGCAGCAGGGCGTGCCGGGAGCGGCGGCGCCGACGGCCGGGGTGCAGCAGCCCCTGGCGCGCGTAGCCGTACAGGTCGGTCATGAGCGCCGTAAGGAGCAGCCCGTCCCACCGGTCGACGTCCCGCCGTGTGCTGCCCGGCCGTGCGGCGGCCTCCCACGCGCTGCTGAATTCGCTGAGCGCGGCGGCGTACGTGCGCTTGCCGCGGTACTCCGCAGGCCACAGGCGCCGGTAGCGGCGGCGCTGCGCGAGCCGCCATCCCCAGCGCCATTCCCAGCACTTCAGATACGCCCGCTCCGCAACCGACCACACGGAACGGACCGGAACCGTGAAGACACCCGCGTTGATCACGGGGCCGCTGTTGTCCCGGGCCGGGAGCACGGCGGTCGCGCGGCCCCGGTGCCTGGCGAACACCCGGTCCGGCAGCTGGCCGTCGGTTCCCGCGCGGTTGTCGGCGACGCACTGAAGCAGGTCGTACGCGGGCAGCCGGAGCCTGCCCGCCTCGTCGGGGGTGTTCGTCCTCAGCTCGTCGACGATCTTCGCGATCAGCTCGGTCCTGGATCCGCCGCGCCAGTCGACATGGGCGTACGGCGTGCACGGCACGATGCCCCGCGCCCGCGACGAGCGCTGGAGTCCCAGCTCCAGGGCTTCCAGGGCCTGCTGGGCCTCGTCCGGTCCTGTGCGCAGGACGACGGGCGGGTGCTTGGGGCCGCGCTTGGACAGCCGTGACCGCGTACGCACCGCCTTGCGGTAGGCCTCGACGAACTCGCCGCTGTGCTCCCAGCCAGGAAACTCCTGCATCTTCGGTCCCCCCGACAGCTGTGGGCAACGAGCGTGCACCGCTGAGTGACGGGGAGTCAACTGGCTTACATGAGGGCCCTGTTGTTCATCAACCCAGCGCCAGCACTACCAGCGCCGCCGTCGCCGCCGTCTCCGCGATGCCGCCGAAGACATCCCCCGTAACTCCGCCGAAGCGGCGCACGCAGTGGCGCAGCAGCAGGTGGGCGGCGGTCAGTGCGGCCAGGACTGCGGCGGCGCTGTGCAGGGCGGCGTACGGGCCGAAAAGCGCGCCCGCCGCGCCCGCGCAAGCGGCGGTCACCGCGACCGCGACGGCCACCGCCCCCCGCACCGGAACCGCCCCCGCGACCGCGGCGCCCAGGCCGTCGGGGCGGGCCGGGGGAACACCCGCACGGGAGGCGAGGGTCAGGGCGAGGCGGGCAGCGACCGCCGAGACGGCCGCCGCGGCCGCGCCGTGCGCCCAGCCGGCGGCGTACAGCTCATGGAGGGCGGCGACCTGGGCGAACAGCACGAACAGCAGCGTGATGACGCCGAAGGGGCCGATGTCGGACTGCTTCATGATGCGCAGCGCGTCGTCGGCCGGTTTGCCGCTGCCCAGGCCGTCGGCGGTGTCGGCGAGACCGTCGAGGTGGAGGCCGCGGGTGAGCGCCGCGGGTACGGCCGCACTCGCCACGGCGGCGAGCAGCGGCCCCGAGCCGAGCACCAGCAGTACGCCTCCGACGGCCGCCGCGCACAGGCCCACGACGAGCCCGGCCAGCGGCGCGCACAGCATCCCGGCGCGCGCCGCCTCGCGGTCCCACCGGGTGACGCGTACGGGGAGCACGGTGAGGGTGCCGAAGGCGAAGCGGATGCCGTCGCTGTTGAGGGAGGAGGTCACCGCGCGCACGGTAGTCGCTGCCGTCGGCCGGTAAGTTGCGCATAACGCACAAATAGGAAGGGAGTGGCATGGGTCACTGGTGGTACCGGAACATCGTCGAGCCGGGGAAGCTCCCGCTGCTGCTGGCTCTCCTCTCCTTCGTCTTCGCCTTTCTGGCCACTCGCACCATCACACGCCTGATCCGGGCGGGCCGGGGCCCCTTCAGGAACATCTCGCCCGGCGGCCTCCACATCCACCATGTGGTCCCCGGCGTCATCCTGACGACGATCGGCGGCTTCGGAGGGGTGGCGAGCGGCCGGCACGACGTCGGTGCGGTGGTCTTCGCGGTGATTTTCGGGCTCGGCGCGGGTCTGGTCCTCGACGAGTTCGCGCTGATTCTCCATCTCGACGACGTCTACTGGACCGAAGAGGGCCGCAAGAGCGTCGAGATCGTTGTCGTGACCGCGGCCCTGGTGGCCCTGGTGCTCAGCGGATCCGTGCCGTTCGGCGTCAACGAGCTGTCGACGGGCGAGCGGCAGAGCCGCGGAGTGCTCGTCCTGACCGTGATCTTCAACTTCCTTCTGGCGCTCGTCGCGCTCAGCAAGGGCAAGCTCCGCACCGCCCTGTTCGGCGCCGTCGTGCCCCTCGTGGGCCTATTCGGTGCGATCCGGCTGGCCAAGCCGGGCTCCCCCTGGGCCAGGCACCTCTACGGCCGGCGGCCGAAAGCCCGCGCCAGGGCGACGCTGCGGGCCTGGCACCACGACCGCCGCTGGGCTCCCCTCAGCCGTAAGTTTCAGGACCTCATCGGCGGGGCTCCCGACCGCGAGCCCGCGCCGGACTCTCTTCCCGCGCCCCCGCGCGACCGGAAGTGAACGACCGCGCACACGACCAGGACCGCGGCGATCGCCGCCAAGTGCTCCTTGCCCGCGAGGTTGCTCTTGACGAACACCTCGACGACCATCGCCACGACCACCACGGCCGCCGTCCAGTACGCCCGGTACCGCCAGCACACGTACACGGCGAGGCCGACGACCGCCGCCGAAGGCCCGGTGTCGACGACCTGAGCGTCGGAGGCGGGCAGCCCGAGCGGGTTGCCGGGACCCAGTGCGATGCCGACGCGCGCGTACAGCGTCCCGGCCAGCGTCGCCGCGTACGCGATCACCAGGGTGCGCAGTCGGCCGAGGCAGATCTCGGCAATGCCGAAGACCAGCAGGACCTGCGCCAGCGCACCCCACACCGGCAGATCCAGCGCCGGTACGAACAGCGACAGCGGGGTGCGCAGGAGGGCGAGCCACAGCGGATCCTCGGCGCGCACGGATCCGATGTCCTGGACCGGGCCGTAACCCCAGGACTGGTTCTGTACGACCTGGAAGAGCGCCGTAAGACAGACCGCCCCGAGCGTCAGCGGCAGGGCTCCCCACTTCCTGCCGACGAGCGCGGTCCGTACGGTCGTCAGCAGTGGGCCCCACTCGCGGCGGGCGAACCCGCGCAGCACGGGTGCGGTCACCACTTCGTCTCCAGATGCTTGCGGTGCATCCACTTGGGCAGGCCCGGCGCCTCCAGGAAGCCCTCGGCGCGGGCCGCCGCGACGCCGATGCGCAGCAGGTCGGCGCTCTTCTCGAACAGCATGAACCGTGGCTCCCAGATCGGCCGGTACTTGGCGTTGGCGCGGTACAGCGACTCGATCTGCCACCAGCGCGAGAAGAAGCCGAGCAGCGAACGCCACAACCTCAGCACCGGCCCCGCACCGAGCTTCGAGCCACGTTCGAAGACCGACCTGAACATCGCGAAGTTCAGCGAGACCTGGGTGATCTTGATCTCCTTGGCGCGCTGGAGGAGCTCGATGACCATGAACTCCATCAGGCCGTTCTCGGAGTCGCGGTCACGCCGCATCAGGTCGAGGGAGAGCCCGTTCGGCCCCCACGGGGCGAAGCTCAGCACGGCCCGCAATTCCCCTCGGCCGTCCGTGCATTCGAGCATGACGCAGCGCCCGTCCGCCGGGTCGCCGAGCCGCCCGAGCGCCATCGAGAAGCCGCGCTCGGTCGCCCCGTCGCGCCAGTCGTCGGCCTTGCGCAGCAGCTCCGCCATCTCGTCGTCGGGGATCTCCTCGTGGCGGCGGATGCGGACCTCGTAACCGGCGCGCTTGACCCGGTTGTACGCCTGGCGGACCGTACGCATCGCGCGCCCGTCCAACATGCTGCGTTTTCCCGGGGGGTGACCCACGGACCCCCACTCCTCTGTATCGACGATCGCCTCGTCGCCCAGCTCCAGCGCGTCCAGGCCGTGCCGCGCGTAAATCGTGCCGCCCTCCTCGCTCGCGCCCATCACGGCCGGGATCCAGCCGTGCTCGCGCGCCTCGGTCAGCCATGGCTCGATCGCGCCCGGCCAGGCCTCGGGGTCGCCGATCGGATCGCCGGACGCCAGCGATACGCCGCCGACGACCCGGTACGTGACGGCGGCCTTGCCGGTGGGGGACCAGACGGCGCTCTTCTCGCGGCGCAGCGCGAAGTAGCCGAGGGAGTCGCGCTCGCCGAACTTGTCGAGGAGGTCGCGCAGCTTCGCCTCGTCCTCCTCGGTGATCGGGTCGACGGTCCTGCGCGAGCGGAAGGCGGCGTACAGGACGGCGAGGAGCAGCAGCGTGCTCAGCACATTGATGGTGACGTCGACCCATCCCGGCGTATCGATGCCGGGGAAGCGGGAGTCGTCGGCGGCCAGCGACACCAGCCGCATCACGCCGTAACGCCAGCGGTCGAGGAAGGTCGACCGGTAGTCGTCGTGCGCGGTGTTGGTGACGGTGACGAGCAGGGTGGCGACCAGCGAGGTGACCAGCAGTCCGCCGACGGCGACGACTGCGGCCAGCCGCGGGTTGGAGCGGTCACCCTTCGCGTAGAACTCGCGGCGGCCGAGCAGCAGGGAGACGACGAAGGCGGCCGTCAGGGCGAGGGAGACCCAGTTCTGCCAGTACTGCCGCACCTCGGGGAGCAGCATCACGAGGGCGAAGAGCAGCAGAAAGAGCCCGCTGAGTACGGAGTTGAGGATCCAGGCGGCGCGTTTGCGGCGGCGCATGGTGATCGCCAGGAAGAGGGTGAAGACGCCGGAGGCGAAGCCCGCTGTCAGCAGGTACGGGGTGAAGTAGTTCTCGGTGTTGTGGCGTCTGACGTCCTGGCCGAGGGAAACCCAGACGGCACTCAGGAAGTTGATGAACGTGACGACGCGCAGGTACCAGACGGCGAATGCGGCGCTGCGTCGCGACCGGGGGGTGTGCCGGTTCGTTCCTTCGGTGACCAATCGGACTTCTCCCATGAAACGCGATGATATGGGGCATCGCGTTTGCGGAGAGCGTGCGAGTGCGGCCGGTGGAAGCCGGCCGCAGGCAAGGTCAGACCTTCTCCGGCTCGGGCTCCCGCTCGGGCAGCTCTGCCGCCAGGGCGGCGGCGGCCTGCACGAGGGGGAGTGCGAGCAATGCCCCAGTTCCTTCCCCCACAGTGACGCCCTGATCGAGCAGAGGGTTGAGCGCCATCCGGTCCAGTGCCTTGGCCTGGCCCGGCTCGCCGCTCACCTGGCCCGCGAGCCACCAGTCCGGCGCCCGGAAAGCGGCCCGCTGGCCGACCAGGGCGCAGGCGGCCGAAACGACCCCGTCGAGGATCACCGGAGTACGCCGCACCGCGCACTGGAGCAGGAACCCGGTCATCGCGGCGATGTCGGCGCCGCCCACGGCAGCCAGCAGCTCCAGCTGGTCGCCGAGGACCGGCCGCGCCCGGCGCAGCGAGTCCCGGATGGCCGCGCACTTGCGCATCCACGCGAGGTCGTCGATGGCGACGCCGCCGCGGCCGGTCACGACGGAGGCGTCAGTTCCGCACAGTGCGGCGATGAGGGTGGCGGCGGCGGTCGTACCGCCGACGCTCAGGTCGCCCAGGACGACCAGATCGGTGCCGGAGTCGGCCTCTTCGTCGGCGACAGCCATGCCGAGCCGGACGGCCTGCTCGGCCTCTTCGGCGGTGAGGGCGTCCTCGATGTCGATACGCCCGGAACCTCGGCGCACACGGTGGCGTACGACGTCCTCGGGAAGCAGCTCCGGATCGCAGTCGAGTCCGGCGTCGACGATGCGTACGGACGTGCCGAGGCGGCGGGCCAGTACGGCGACGGGGCTCGCGCCGTCCAGCACGGCCCGCACGAGCTCGTGCGCGGTGGCGGCGGGGCGGGCGGACACACCGAGCTCTGCCACGCCGTGGTCACCGGCGAACAGCACGACGCGGGGCCGCTCAATGGGCTTGACCCGTACGGAGGCCTGCGCGGCCGAGAGCCACTCGCCCAGCTCGTCGAGCCGACCGAGCGCACCGGCCGGCACGACGAGCCGCTCCCGGCGCTCTTCGGCGTCGCGCCGCACGTCGCCGTGGGGGCGCTCGATCAGGTCGGAGAAGTCGTCGAGGTTAAGCGAGCTCATTCGCCGAACAGTACCGGGAGGTGGGGGGAGGGGTGCGGGAGGACTGTGTTCTATCCCCTACCCTTCCCTTCCCGCTGTGACATTTGCGGCTCCGCCGCGGGCCTCAAACGCCGGAAGGGCTGAATATCAGCCCTTCCGGCGCACCGCACCGCACCGCGCACCGGCACCGCACCCCCACCCGACCCCACCTCAGCCGCGCAGCGTAAGCGCCTGGCCCGCCACCACCAGCACCACCTGCTCGCACTCCGTCGCGAACGCCGCGTTCAGCCGCCCCAGTTCGTCGCGGAACCGCCGCCCGCTCGCCGTGGCCGGCACAACGCCCGAGCCCACCTCGTTGCTGACCGCGACAACCGTGCGCGGCGCCGCCCGTACCGCCGCGACCAGTTCCGCTGTCCGCTCGCCCAGCGCACGCTGACCGTCCGATGCCCACTTCGCGTCGTCCCACGCCCCGACCCGGTCCATCGCGTCGGTCAGCCACAGCGCGAGGCAGTCGATCAGCAGCGGCGGCCCCTCTTCGGCCAGCAGGGGCGCCAGTTCGCACGTCTCCTCGGTACGCCACGACCCCGGCCTGCGCTCCCGGTGCAGCCGGACCCGCGCCGCCCACTCGCTGTCGTCGGCGCGGTTGCCGCTCGTGGCGACGTACAGAACATCGGGAAACGTCTCCAGGCGCCGCTCCGCCTCCACCGACTTCCCGGACCGCGCACCGCCGAGCACGAGTGTGCGGCGCGGCACATCCGGCACCGCGTGGTACTCCCCGACGATCAGCGTCGTCCCGTCCGGCACGGCCCGCGCGCCCGCCGCCGAGAGCCGTCTGTCCAGCTCGGGCCCGGGCGGCACGTCGTGGTCGATGTGTACGGCGATGACATCCGTCGTGGCACCGACCGCACCGCCCGCACGCAGCCGCGCGAGCCCGTCCGGCCGCCCCACGACATCGGCGACCACCATGTCGTACGTACGGCCGACCGCGACGTGCCCGGCGAGTGCGCCGCCCGGCGGCAGGTACAGCAGCACCTTGCCCTCCGGGGAGGTCACCTCGTACCCCGTACCCGGAGAGTCCATCGGTACGGCCCGCACCCTGTGCCCGCTGATCAGCGTCAACTCCCGCCCGTCCGGCACCCGCCCGGCGGTTGGCAGCCCGACGGGCAGCTCGACGGGCGGCCCGTCGTGCGGATGCGTGAGCAGCACCTGCCGTACGGCGGCGAGCGAATGCCCGGCACGGGCGGCGGCGAGTGCGGCCCCAGGCGTGAGGTCGAGCAGCAGCGCACCGTCGACCAGCAGCGCGGTCGCCGCACGGGCCAGGCCGCCGCGGGCGGTGGCGCACGAGGCGCAGGGGCATTCGGGGCGGGGCAGGCCTGCCGGGGCCCCGGTGCCGAGGAGAGTGAGTTCCACGATGACGATCCTCCCGCGTCCCCGCCGGTGTTGCGCGCCCGGCTAGTCTGCGGGGCAGGCTGTGCTGGACAAAAGCACGGGTGGGACCCGGGAGGCGAACATGGCGTGGACGTGGCGGTTCGAGAAGGCCGACGGTACGGAGGTCCAGCCTGCGGTGGTACCGGAGGAGTTCACCACGCAGGGAGACGCGGAGTCCTGGATCGGCGAGGTCTGGAAGGACCTGGTCGACGGGGGTGCGGACCAGGTGGTGCTGTTCGACGACGGCACGAAGATCTACGGCCCGATGAGCCTGCACGCGGAAGAGGCCTGAAGCCCCTGACCTGAAGCGCCCGCGCCCGCGTCCCTGGGAAGGGTTACGGAGCTGGTACGCCGGGGCCCGCCTCCTTGGGAGGCCCGCGGAAGCCGGACGCCGCGCCCGGTCCGTGGGAAGGGCTACGGACCTGGTACGCCTGCGCCAGCGTCGCTGGCAAAGGCCGCGGAAGCCGGTATGCCTGCGCCCGCTGTCCTTGGAAATGGCCGCGGTAACCGATAGGCCGCGACGTCCCCGGGGAGGTTCGCGGAGCTGGTGCGCCTGTGCCTGCTGTCCTTGGGAAGGGCCGCGGTAGCCGGTACGCGTGGGTCCGCGTCCCTGGGAAGGGCCGCGAAAGTCGGTACGCCCGCGCCCGCGGCCCCCTCCCAGGGGTCGCGGGCGCAGGCGTTGGTCTCACGAAGGGAAGGACAAGTCCGCGCCCGCACAACCGCGAGCGCGTCCTAGATCTCGCCCAGCGTGACCTCGGCCGTCCGCGTCTCGCCTCCCCGCACGTACGTCACCCGCACCTTGTCCCCCGGCTTGTCCGACGCGAGCGCCTCCAGCAGCGAGGTGATCGTGGTGATCTCCGTGTCGTCGAGCCGCGTGATGACGTCCCCGGCCCTCAGGCCCGCCTTCTCCGCGGCGCCGTTCTCCTGGGTCGAGACGATGGCCACACCGGCCGGTTCGAACTCGTCGTTCACGACCGTACGGCCCGTGATGCCCAGCGCCGCCCGGCCCGAGTCGGTGACCCTGCCGTCCCTGATGATCTGGTCGGCAATGTTCTTCACCATCAAGGACGGGATCGCGAAACCGATGCCGGGGGCCGCGCCGCCGCCGATCTGCGGGTCGGTCGCGGCCAGGGTCGGGATGCCGATGACCTCGCTGTCGAGGTTGACCAGCGCGCCGCCGCTGTTGCCGGGGTTGATCGCCGCCGAGGTCTGCACCATGTTGCCGATGGTCGCGCCGGGGCCGCCGCCCCGGGGGTTCGCGCTCACGGTCCTGCCGACCGCCGAGACGATGCCCTGCGTGACACTGCTGGAGAGCCCCAGCGGACTGCCCATCGCCAGCACGATCTGCCCGACTTCGACCTTCGACGAGTCCGCGAACTTCGCCGCCTTCAGGCCGTCGGGGACGTTGTCGAGCTTGATGACGGCGAGGTCCTGCTCGGGGTAGGTGGCGACCAGCTCCGCGCCGAGCGCCGCGCCGCCCGTCGCCGTCGTGATCTTGAAGCTCTTCTCCCCGCCCACCACATGCGCGTTGGTGACGACATGGCCCCGGTCGTTGTAGACGACGCCCGAGCCCAGGCTCTCACCGGCGTCGATCTGCACGACCGACGGCAGTACCCCCTTGATCACCCTCTGGTAGTCGTCCTCCAGCTCGGTGTCCACCTTCTGTGCCCCAGCGTCGACGGCCGCCGCGGACGACGTACCGGAACCGGAGCCGGAGCACCCGCTCAGCAGGGCGACCGCGCAGGCGCCGGCGGTCAGGGGCAGCAGGAGCAGCGGGAACCGACGGGCACGGCGGCTGTCGTTACGGGATCCATCCATGCCTGGAGTGTCCCTTTTAGGGGAATTCCCGGCCTGCGGGGAAGGTCCGATCAGGGGGCGGGGGCGGGGGCCGGACGGATCTCAGGTCCGTCCCGCAGGGATGTCACGTCCGCCCGCAGGGTGTCTCGTACGGGCGACTCAGCCGCGTACGCCGCACAGATGCAGCAGCGCCGCCACCCGGCGGTAGGGGTCCGTCCGCCCCGCGCGGTCCTCCAGGGCCAGGACCCGCTCCAGCTCCGCCGCCGGAAGCTGCGCCTCGTTCGCGTCGCCCTCGATGGTGTCCGTGAAGACCCGCACGCCGTACCAGGCGTGCAGAGGGGCGGCGATGCCTTCGAGCGTCGCCGTCAGCGCGGCGAGGCGGTCGGCGCGCACCGGCAGGCCGAGCCGGTTGGTGTACGTGTCCGAGTCGAAGGAGGCGAGCGCCGCGGACCAGTCCCCGGCGAGCCCCGGCCGCATCGCGAGCGCGTCGGCGTTCCGTACGAGCAGGGAGAGCAGGCCGCCGGGCGCCAGCATCCGGGCCAGGCCCGCCACCATCGCGTCCGGCTCCTGGACGTACATCAGCACGCCGTGGCACAGCACCACATCGAAGCTGCCGGGCAGGAAGTGCACCCCGGTGGCCAGGCCGTCGCCCTCGATCAGGCGAACCCGCTCGCGGATGCCCTCGGGCTCACCGGCGAGCGCCTCGCGCGCCGCCGACAGCATGGCCGGGTCGGACTCCAGGCCGGTCACCTTGTGACCGGCCCGGGCCAGGCGCAGGGACTGTGTGCCCCGGCCTGTACCGACGTCGAGTATGGCGAGCCGCCGGCCCACCGGGAAGCGGGCCGATATCTGCTCGTCGAGCTGGCGGGCGACAAGCTCCTGGCGGACGGTGTCACGCAGACCGCCGACAGCCTTCAGCCACTTCTCCGAAGCGCCGTCGAATCCGGAGACCTGAGGGGCTTCCGTGCTCAGGGCCGTTCCCCGCGCTTGACCTGGGGCTTCGGCAGTCGAAGGCGGCGCATCTGGAGCGTACGCATGAGGCCGTAGGCCACGGCGCCGCGCTTCGGCTCGTTCGGGAAGCGCTCGTTCAGCTGCTTCTTGAGCCGGATGACCAGGCCGATCGAGTCGACGACGATCATCACGATGACACCGAGCCACAGCAGCAGCGCGATGTTCTGGATGTTGCTCATACGGATCATGCTGAGGACGAGGATCACCACCGCGAGCGGCAGGAAGAACTCGGCCACGCAGAAGCGGGAGTCGACGAAGTCGCGCACGAACCGACGGACGGGACCCTTGTCCCGGACCGGCAGATAGCGCTCGTCGCCGCTCGCCAGCGCCTCCCGCTGCCTGGCCAGGTCGGCACGGCGGGCCTCGCGCTGACGCTTCATCGCCTCCTTGCGGTTCGAAGGCGCCGCCGAACCGTTGCGGCGCTGCGACTGTGCGACAGCGCGCTTCGGTGTGGGGCGGCCCTTCGGGGCCTGGGGGTCACGGGTCTGCTTGGAGAGGTCCGCCTGCACCTTGTCGGTGGGGGCCTTCTCTTCCTTGGAGGAACGGCTACGGAACACAAAGCCCAAGGGTACGGGGTACGCGGCATGGACCACAGTCCGGAGGGGAACGATCCCGCAACGGTCGGTGTCGCGGCCGTCTCCCCGGCCGTCACCTACTCCCTGGGCCGGAGCCCGCCGCTCCACAGTCGTTCTGGAGGAGGAGCGCATCCGCCTCCGAACAGTGCGGTAATAGAGGCAGGGCCCGTAGTGTGGGTTCAAGTGCTGGAGCTGGAGTCCGTAGTCCGTCAGAAGGGGGCGCGCGAAGCCCATGAGCGGTGTCATGAAGCGTATGGGAATGATCTTCCGCGCGAAGGCAAACAAGGCCCTTGACAGGGCCGAGGATCCGCGCGAGACCCTCGATTACTCGTACCAGAAACAGCTTGAGCTGCTTCAGAAGGTACGCCGCGGTGTCGCCGACGTGGCGACGTCGCGCAAGCGGCTCGAACTGCAGCTGAACCAGCTGCAGGGCCAGTCCTCCAAGCTGGAGGACCAGGGACGCAAGGCGCTCGCGCTCGGCCGGGAGGACCTCGCTCGCGAGGCGCTGTCGCGTCGTGCCGCGCTGCAGCAGCAGGTCACCGACCTGGAGACGCAGCACCAGACGCTCCAGGGCGAGGAGGAGAAGCTGACGCTTGCCGCGCAGCGCCTCCAGGCCAAGGTCGACGCCTTCCGTACGAAGAAGGAGACCATCAAGGCCACGTACACCGCCGCGCAGGCGCAGACCCGCATCGGAGAGGCCTTCTCCGGCATCTCCGAGGAGATGGGCGACGTCGGCCTGGCGATCCAGCGGGCCGAGGACAAGACCGCGCAGCTGCAGGCCCGGGCCGGCGCGATCGACGAGCTGCTGGCCTCCGGCGCCCTGGACGACCCGTCCGGGATGGCGAAGGACGACATCGCCGCCGAGCTGGACCGCATCTCCGGTGGTACAGATGTAGAGCTGGAGCTGCAGCGCATGAAGGCCGAGCTGGCGGGCGGACCCTCGTCGCAGCAGCAGGCCCTCGAAGGCGGCCAGCAGGACGCGGCGCAGCAGTCGCAGACTCAGAACAAGTTCGACAAGCAGTAGCAGGCCGGGCCCTCACTCACTCCACGAAGGAGAGCGTCGTGATCGTACGGATCATGGGGGAGGGGCAGGTGAAGCTGGCCGACAGCCACTTCGCCGAACTGAACAAGCTGGACGACGAGCTGCTCCGCGAAATGGAGAACGGCGACGGGCCCGGCTTCAGACTGACGCTCGGTGCGCTCCTCGACGCGGTACGCCGCCTCGGGGAACCGCTGCCGGACGATGCCCTGGAGCCCTCCGAGCTGATCCTGCCGTCTCCGGACGCCACGCTCGAAGAAGTCCGCGAACTGCTCAGCGACGGCGGCCTGATCCCAGGCTGAAGCCTTCCTGACGCGGCCCCGCGCCGCGCGGTCCTAGGGGCGTGTCCGGCGGATCATGCCTGGGCCGCGGGGCTTGGCACGCACTCCCCCAAGGCCTTAAGGGCCAGGGGGGACCCCCTCCGGCGTTGTCGTCGGTCGGCGACTCCCCCAAGTTCTCGACTTGCGCTCGAACAGGGGGACCCCCATCGCGTCGCCTCCCTCCTCCGCCTTGCAGCTGCACGCACCAAGCCCCGCTCGCCAGCGCTGAGATGGCGCAGCACCCTGAAGTCGGCCTGATCCGCCGGACACGCCCCAGCGCCCGCGCGGGCTCCGGGCCCGCTGCGCCCTCCTCCGGCCGGCGAGGGCACCCACCGTCCCGGCCGCCGGCCGGTCCGTGCACGGCCGTGCCCCGCTGTGGGCGTACGCCGTACCGTTGCGTGACATGAATGCCCTCGGTACGGGGCTCGCCCGGTCCCGGGACTGGCTGCGTGCTCACCCGCTCGCCATGGACGCCGCGCTGGCGCTCGCCGTACTCGTGACGATCGTCGTCAGCTCCTTCGCCGACCCCCACGGCCCGAACGGCCCCACCTTCACCCGCACCCCTGGCGCCCGCAGCCTCGTCCTCATGTTCGTCGGCTCGGCCGCCCTCGTGTTCCGGCGCCGCAAGCCCATGGCCGTACTCGCCTTCACCGGCGCGGTCACGCTCACCGAGCTCATCGCGGGCGACCCGCCCGCCCCCGTCGCGATGAGCGCGGTCATCGCGCTGTACACCGTCGCGTCCCGCACCGACCGCCCCACCACCTGGCGCGTCGGCCTGCTGACGATGACCGGCCTGACGGCCGCCGCGATGTGCTTCGGCACAGGGCCCTGGTACGCCCAGGAGAACATCGGGATCTTCGCCTGGACCGGCATCGGAGCCACCGCCGGCGACGCCGTACGCAGCCGTCGCGCCTTCATCGACGCCATACGCGAGCGTGCCGAACGCGCCGAACGCACCCGCGAGGAGGAGGCCCGCCGCCGCGTCGCCGAGGAGCGGCTGCGCATCGCCCGCGACCTGCACGACGTCGTCGCGCACCACATAGCACTGGTCAACGTCCAGGCGGGAGTGGCCGCCCACGTTATGGACAAGCGCCCCGACCAGGCCAAGGAAGCCCTCGCGCATGTACGGGAGGCCAGCCGCTCCGCGCTGAACGAGCTCCGCGCCACCGTCGGCCTGCTCCGCCAGTCGGGCGACCCCGAGGCGCCCACGGAACCCGCCCCCGGCCTCGCCGTACTCGACGAGCTCCTCGACACCTTCCGGCACGCGGGGCTCCCGGTGGAGGTGGCCAGGCCCGACAACATGGCCGCACCGCTGCCCGCCGCCGTCGACCTCGCGGCGTACCGGATCATCCAGGAGGCCCTGACCAATGTGCGCAAGCACGCGGGCCCGGACGCGAAGGCCGAGGTCAGCGTGGTCCGCGTGGGCTCGTCCGCCGAGGTCACCGTGATCGACAACGGCGCCGGGCCGGGGGACGGCGCAGGCGAAGGGCACGACGGCGGCGGCCACGGCCTCACCGGCATGCGCGAGCGCGTGACCGCCCTCGGCGGCACCCTCACCGCGGGCCCCCGCTACGGCGGCGGCTTCCGCGTCCATGCGATCCTGCCGTTCAAGGTACGTACGGGGGAGACCGCATGACCACGGCCACGACCATCAGGGTGCTGCTCGCCGACGACCAGGCGCTGCTGCGCAGTGCGTTCCGGGTCCTGGTGGACTCCGAGCCCGACATGCTGGTCGTCGGGGAGGCCGCCGACGGTGCACAGGCCGTCGAACTCGCCCGCACGCTCCGCACGGACGTCGTCCTGATGGACATCCGCATGCCGGGTACGGACGGCCTCGCCGCCACCCGCATGATCAGCGAAGACCCGGAACTGGCCGCCGTACGCGTGGTGATGCTGACGACCTTCGAGGTCGACGAGTACGTCGTGCAGTCGCTGCGCGCCGGTGCCTCCGGCTTCCTCGGCAAGGGGGCAGAGCCGGAGGAACTGCTCAATGCCATCCGGATCGCCGCGGCGGGCGAGGCACTGCTCTCCCCCGTGGCGACCAAGGGCCTCATCGCCAAGTTCCTCGCGCAGGGCGGCACTTCGGAGGACGACGAGAGCGCGGCAGCCCGCACCGAGCGGCTTTCGGCGCTGACCGTGCGCGAGCGCGAGGTCCTCGTCCAGGTCGCGGGCGGCCACTCCAACGACGAGATCGCCGAGCAGCTGGTCGTCAGCCCGCTCACCGTCAAGACGCATGTGAACAGGGCGATGGCGAAACTCGGCGCCCGCGACCGAGCCCAATTGGTAGTAATCGCCTACGAATCGGGACTTGTCCGGCCAAGGGCGGAGTGAGGGGCAGGGCGCAGGGCAGAGCGAAGGGTGGAGTGAAGGTGTAGTGGCACCTACTCCAACTGCGGTATGCGCCGCATAAGGAAGGGGACTTGGGGCCGACGGATCCCCTCTTCGAATGGCTGATCGTATAGAGGGGCCACCGTGCCCGCCTGCCGCGTAAGCCACAGAAGAGAGACCCACCCATGTCCTGGCTGTCCAGATTCAGCCTCGCTCAACGGGCCCTGATCGGTCTGATGTCGATCATCGCGATCGTCTTCGGCGCGATCGCGATACCGCAGCTCAAGCAGCAGTTGCTGCCCACCATCGAGTTCCCGATGGTGTCGGTGCTGGCGCCCTACCAGGGTGCGTCCCCCGATGTGGTCGAGAAGCAGGTCGTCGAACCGCTCGAAAGCACCATCAAGGCAGTCGACGGCATCACCGGCGTCACCTCCACGGCGAGCGAGGGCAACGCCGTGATCATGGCCCAGTTCGACTACGGCAACGACACCAAGCAGCTCGTCGCCGACGTCCAGCAGGCCGTGAACCGCTCCCGCGCCCAGCTCCCCGACGACGTCGACCCGCAGGTCGTGGCCGGTTCGACGGACGACATCCCGACCGTCCTCCTCGCCGTCACCTCCGGCCAGGACCAGCAGGCGCTGGCCGACCGGCTGGACCGTACCGTCGTACCCGCGCTTGAGGACATCAACGGCGTCGGCCAGGTCAGCGTCGACGGTGTGCAGGACCTCCAGGTCACCGTCACCCCGGACGACAAGAAGCTCGCGGCCGCCGGCCTCAATGCCGGCGCGCTCGGCCAGGCCCTCCGGTCGGGCGGCGCCACAGTCCCGGCGGGCTCCTTCTCCGAGGACGGCAAGAGCCGTACGGTCCAGGTCGGCGGCGGCTACACGTCGCTGAAGCAGATCGAGGACCTGCGCGTCACCGCGACCCCCACCGGCCAGGGCAAGCCGCCGAAGCCGGTACGCCTCGGTGACGTCGCCACCGTCAAGGAGCAGCCCGCCACCGCGGTCTCCATCACCCGCACCAACGGCAAGCCCAGCCTGTCGCTGGCCATCACGATGGACCAGGACGGCAGCGCCGTCGCCATCTCCGACGCGGTCAAGGACAAGCTCCCCGAGCTGCGCGACAGCCTCGGCACCGACAGCGAGATCGCGGTCGTCTTCGACCAGGGCCCGGCTGTCTCCAAGTCGATTTCCGGCCTGACCACTGAGGGCGCCCTCGGCCTGGTCTTCGCAGTCATCGTGATCCTGGTCTTCCTGGCCTCGGTCCGATCGACGCTCGTCACCGCCATCTCCATCCCGCTGTCGGTGGTCCTCGCACTGATCGTGCTGTGGACCCGCGACCTGTCGCTCAATGTCCTCACGCTCGGCGCGCTGACCATCGCGATCGGCCGCGTCGTCGACGACTCGATCGTGGTCCTGGAGAACATCAAGCGTCACCTCGGATACGGCGAGGAGCGCCAGGCGGCCATCATCACCGCGGTGAAGGAAGTCGCGGGCGCGGTCACCTCGTCGACCCTGACCACCGTCGCCGTCTTCCTGCCGATCGGCCTGGTCGGCGGCATGGTGGGCCAGCTGTTCGGCTCGTTCTCCCTCACCGTCACGGCGGCCCTGCTCGCCTCGTTGCTGGTGTCCCTCACGGTCGTACCGGTCTTCTCGTACTGGTTCCTGCGCGCCCCGAAGGGCTCCGAGGGAGCCGACCCCGAGGAACTGCGCCGCAAGGCGGAGGAGAAGGAGGCGCGCAGCCCGCTTCAGCGGATGTACGTCCCGGTCCTGCGCTTCGCGACCCGCCGCCGCCTCACCAGTCTGGCCATCGCGGTCGTCGTCCTCATCGGTACGTTCGCCATGGCGCCGCTGCTCAAGACGAACTTCTTCGACCAGGGCGAGCAGGACACCCTGTCGGTCACCCAGGAGCTGAAGCCCGGCACCAGCCTGGAAGCCGCCGACGAGGCCGCCCTGAAGGTCGAGAAGGCGCTCGACGGCATCGACACGATCAAGGACTACCAGGTCACGGTCGGCTCCTCCGGCTTCGCTGCAGCCTTCGGCGGAGGTACGGGCGCCAACCAGGCGACGTACCAGCTGACCCTGAACGACGCCTCCGACGCCGAGGTCACCCAGGACCGCATCGAGGAAGAGCTCGGCAAGCTGAAGGGCATCGGCGACACCACCATCGGCGCCGGTGGCGGCTTCGGCACCCAGGACCTGAGCGTCGTGGTCAAGGCCGGTGACGCCGACGTACTGAGGAAGGCGTCCGAGCAGGTACGGGAAGCGGTCGCCGAGCTCGACGACGTCACCGACGTACAGAGCGACCTGGCCCAGAGCGTGCCGCGGATCTCCGTCAAGGCCAACGACAAGACGGCCGCCGCGGGCTTCGACCAGGCCACCCTCGGCGCGGCCGTCACCCAGGCGGTGCGCGGCACGACGTCGGGCAAGGCGATCCTGGGCGACACCGAGCGCGATGTAGTCGTGAAGTCGGCCAGGCCGGCCACCACGCTGGACGAGCTGAAGCACCTGAAGCTCGGCCCGGCCGAGCTCGGTCAGATCGCCGACGTGAAGCTGGTGGCGGGCCCGGTCTCCATGACCCGGATCGACGGCGCCCGCGCCGCGACGATCACGGCCAAGCCGACCGCGGACAACACGGGCGCGGTGACCGCCGCCCTCCAGAGCGAGATCAACGCGCTGGAGAAGAAGCTGCCCGCGGGCGCGACCGTCGAGATCGGCGGCGTGTCCTCGGACCAGAGCGAGGCGTTCATCCAGCTGGGCCTGGCCATGCTGGCGGCCATCGCGATCGTCTTCATGCTGCTGGTCGCGACGTTCCGCTCGCTGATCCAGCCGCTGATCCTGCTGGTCTCGATCCCGTTCGCGGCGACCGGCGCGATCGGCCTGCTGCTCGCCACGGGTACGCCCATGGGCGTACCGGCGATGATCGGCATGCTGATGCTCATCGGCATCGTCGTCACCAACGCGATCGTGCTGATCGACCTGATCAACCAGTACCGGGCGCAGGGCCTGGGCGTGGTCGAGGCGGTCTTGGAGGGCGGGCGTCACCGTCTGCGCCCGATCCTGATGACGGCACTGGCGACGATTTTCGCGCTGCTGCCGATGGCACTGGGCATCACGGGCGAGGGCGGCTTCATATCGAAGCCGCTGGCGATCGTGGTGATCGGCGGTCTGATCACGTCGACGCTGCTGACGCTGCTCCTTGTACCGACGCTGTACGCGATGGTGGAGCTCCGCAAGGAGCGCCGGGCCAAGAAGAAGGCGGCCAAGCGCGCGGCGAAGGCGGGCGTCCCGGCGCAGTCGGACTCGGACTCGGATTCGGCCTCGGCCTCGGACGAGCCGGAGCCGGAGCCGGCGACGGTCTGATCCGTACGCCAGAACGGCAGCGAGCCCCGGTCCCCTCTCCATGGGGCCGGGGCTCGGCTGCGTTCAGCCCGTTCAGCCCTCGGGAACCTCCGGCGGCCCCTCCGGCGGCCCCTCCGGCACAGCGTGCACCTCGACCGGATCGTTGCCCGGCTTCCCGCCGGGGCCGGGGCAGGCCGACGCCCTCGCCGCAATTTCGAGGGCGCGCTCCTCGTCCTTGACGTCGACCACCCAGTAGCCGGCCAGAATGCGCCCCGGCTCCGCGGGCCCGTCGGTCACCTTCGCCCGGCCGTCATCCGTCGCCCGTACCGTCTTGACCATCGCGGGCCCGCCGAGACCACGGGCCTCCACCAGCTCGCCCGCCGCGCCGATCTCCTGGTTGAGCGCGTCCATGTGCGCGAACATCGCCAGCATGTCTTCCTTCGAGAACGACGCCATCAGGCCGTCCCATTCATCGGCAGGCACGTTCATCTGGATCATGTACTGCATGGGCCTCACCCTTCCTCGTCTCCACGGTGGCAGCTGAGCCGACGTACCGCACCCCCTGACGCGGCGGGCGTCAGGGGGTGCGAAGTACGACTACGAGAAAGGTCTACGAGCAGGCCTACGAGCCCCGCACTACGGCAGCGCCAGCATCCGCTCCAGCGCGAGCTTCGCGAACTGCTCGGTCTCGCGGTCGACCTCGATGCGGTTGACCAGGTTGCCCTCGGCCAGCGACTCCAGGGCCCACACCAGGTGCGGCAGGTCGATCCGGTTCATCGTCGAGCAGAAGCAGACCGTCTTGTCGAGGAAGACGACCTCCTTGTCCGGGTGGGCGTTCGCGACGCGCCGGACCAGGTTGAGCTCGGTCCCGATGGCCCACTTCGAGCCGGCCGGAGCCGCCTCCAGCTTCTTGATGATGTACTCCGTCGAACCGACGTAGTCCGCTGCCGCCACGACCTCGTGCTTGCACTCGGGGTGTACGAGCACATTGACGCCCGGGATGCGCTCGCGCACGTCATTGACGGAGTCGAGCGAGAAGCGCCCGTGCACCGAGCAGTGCCCGCGCCACAGGATCATCTTCGCGTTGCGCAGCTGCTCGACGGTCAGGCCGCCGTTCGGCTTGTGCGGGTTGTACAGGACGCAGTCGTCCAGCGACATGCCCATGTCGCGCACGGCGGTGTTGCGCCCGAGGTGCTGGTCGGGCAGAAAAAGAACCTTGTTCTGCCGTGGCCCCCCCTGCTCGAAGGCCCAGTCCAATGCCCGCTTGGCGTTCGACGACGTACAGATCGTGCCGCCGTGCTTGCCGGTGAACGCCTTGATGTCGGCGGAGGAGTTCATGTACGAGACGGGCACGACCTGCTCGGCCACTCCCGCCTCGGTCAGCACGTCCCAGCACTCGGCGACCTGCTCGGCGGTGGCCATGTCGGCCATCGAGCAGCCGGCTGCCAGGTCGGGCAGGACGACCTTCTGGTCGTCGGAGGTCAGGATGTCGGCTGACTCGGCCATGAAGTGCACGCCGCAGAAGACGATGTACTCGGCCTCCGGCCTGGCGGCCGCGTCCTTGGCCAGCTTGAACGAGTCCCCGGTGACGTCGGCGAACTGGATGACCTCGTCACGCTGGTAGTGGTGGCCGAGGACGAAGACCTTGTCCCCGAGCTTTTCCTTGGCCGCGCGGGCGCGCTCCACCAGGTCCGGGTCCGAGGGGGAGGGCAGGTCGCCGGGACAGTCGACGCCGCGCTCGCTCTTGGCGTCGGCCTCGCGGCCGAGCAGCAGCAGGGCGAGGGGCGTCGGCTGGACGTCCAGGGGCTGGGCGGTGGTCACGAACACGCACCCTTTCTTCTCTGCAAAGCCTTTTCGTCGATTTGACGCTATCTATCATAACTGCTTCACGTCACTTTGACGATGCCCATGTCGTCCATGTGACGAATTCTGCCGGCGCCCAGCCACGTGCCCCCGATGAATCGGGTGTGCGAGCATGAAAGGGCAAGGCAAGCGCTCAGGCCCGGAATGAATCCGCGGCCGCGCCGGTTGCAAAGGTCGGCAAGCAGTCCGTACAACCCGGGAGAGATGTAGATGTCCGTTCAGGACGACAAGACCACCGTGAGCGACGGCATTCTCCTGTCCGACGCCGCCGCGGCCAAGGTCAAGGCCCTGCTGGACCAGGAAGGCCGCGAGGACCTGGCGCTGCGCGTCGCCGTTCAGCCCGGCGGCTGCTCCGGTCTGCGATACCAGCTGTTCTTCGACGAGCGCTCGCTCGACGGCGATGTCATCAAGGACTTCGACGGCGTCAAGGTCGTCACCGACCGCATGAGCGCCCCGTACCTGGGCGGCGCCTCCATCGACTTCGTCGACACCATCGAGAAGCAGGGCTTCACGATCGACAACCCGAACGCCACCGGCTCCTGCGCCTGCGGCGACTCGTTCAGCTAGGCCTGACCGCGCAAGTCCGACCGCGCAAGTCCGACCGCGCAAGCCCGACCGCGCGAACGCGAAGAAGGCGGCGGCCCCCGACCAGGGGCCGCCGCCTTCTTCGCGTGTACGGGCCTACTTCTTCGGCACGGTCTCGCCACTCCGCTGATCCACGACCTTGCGGCCGTCCAGCGGCTTGTCGAGCGTCACCTTGTCCGACAGCTCCTTGGCGATCAGGATGCAGACGCGCTTGGGGTCCGGGTTGGTTTCGACGATCTTCACCTTCACCACCCCGTTCTCCTCGCTCGCCTTCGCGTCGTACGTGCTGCACACGCCGCCCCAGAAGTGCACGGTGAGCTCACGCCCGTCAGCGGCGTACGACTGGACGTGGCGCATCGACGGCGTGTCGGTGTCGCTCTCCGGCGGAGCGCTCTCCTTCGGCGGCACCGACGGCTTGACCAGATAGTCGGGGTCGACCGCGGGATGCGTGATCGTGAACGGCTGCGCGTCGCCCCCCGGCTTCACCTCGAAGAGCCACGAGGGTACGAGTGCCTGCCGCCCCCCGACGTACTGCGCCGCGAGTCCGAAGGTCGCCCGGCCGACGGTCACCGGGGCCGGCGCGTCCGGCACCTTCCCGGCGCCCGGCTCGCAGGGCGCCTGGGCCCTGCCGTCCTGCTTGTCGGGCTTGTTGTCGGGATTGTCGCCGTGCGGTACGGGAGTGGCGCAGCCGCCGATGCCGATGCGGCCCGCAGCCTCGCCCGCCTTGTTCAGCTGCTTCAGCGCCTCGTCCGCGCCGATCACCGGATACTCGGCGCCCTTCGTCAGGCCCTTCAACTGCCCGCTGCCACCGACCAGTTGGCTGTCCGAGCCGATCTGGAGACCGGTCGCCCAGCCGTACGTCGGCAGCCCGCCCACCTTTGGGTCGGCGTTCACCACCCGTACCGCGCCCATCAACTGGCGCGCGTCGAGCTTCGCGTCGTCCTGGCCCAGCGCCTTCAGTACGGGCGCCGCGGCCTCCTTGGCGGCCTTCTCGCTCACCGGCTGCCCATCGCCGCCGGGCCCGAAGGCCGCATCGCGGCACGGCTTGCCCTTGTCGCAGTTGTCGCCGCCCCCGGGGCCGTACTGCGCGAAGTTCCAGGTGCCCGGCGCCTGCTTGTTGACCTGGAGCACCGGCCCGGCGCCGTCCTTGGTGACGCCGACCTTCCAGGCTCCGCCCTCGATACGCGGCTTGCCGGCCACGCCGAGCGCCTTGGCCAGCCGCGCCACCTCGGCTTCGGTGACCGCGCCCGAGGCCCGGTACACAGGGGCGGAATCCGGCCCGTCGGGCAGCTTGCCCTCGGCGCGGTAGATCACACCGTTCGGGTCGGGCTCGCCGGGCGCCACACCCCGCGAGGAGCCGTCCGTATAGCCGTCGAGGGCGAGCGGCGGCGGACTGCCGTTGCTCCCCGGCGCACCGTTCCCACTCTTCGCGCCGCTGCCGCTGCCGCCGCCGTCCCCGGCGGTCGATGCCCAGTACGCGCCTCCGCCCCCGGCCAGCAGCACCGCTGCGGCCACGGAGGCGACGACCAGCGGCGAACGCCGCCCCCGGGCGCCGACTGCGTCCTTCTCCGGTCCCTCGGTGTCCACCGTTCGCTCCTTCGACTGCACTGCCGTCCCATGCCGTATGTGGCATCCCCTTTACGGGGGACACCGGTGGGACGGAGCGGGGGAGCGCACGGTTCCCCGTGTGCGCCTGTCGGGCGCTGCTCAGCCGCCGCTCAGCCACCATATTCGGACATACCGCGCACCAGGCGCGCTGAGGCGGGCGACACGGTGATGCCGTGGATGAGAGACGCCGGTACGGGCGCGGGAGCGGCCGCCGCGGGCACTGCCCAGTGCGGGACCATCCGTGCGCAGTCTCCCCGCAGCTCTTCCAAGCCACCGTCGTACTCGGCCGGTGCGGGTGCCATGACACTGTGCTTGTGCATGCGGGCTGCTCCCGTGGCTCTGGGGGCCGCATGTCCGCGGTCCCGCGATGCTGGCACCGTAGGCAGCTGGACCGTCCGGAAAAAAGACCTACTATCGGGTAGTTTTGGCCCTTCGTGCGTAGGGCTACGACCAGGTAGCGTGAACTGTCAAACGCCACCCCTCCACAGGAGCGTCCTCGCCGTGCGTATCGCAGTCACCGGCTCCATCGCCACCGACCACCTCATGACCTTCCCCGGCCGCTTCGCCGACCAGCTGGTCGCGGACCAGCTGCACACGGTCTCGCTCTCCTTCCTGGTCGACAACCTCGACGTACGCCGGGGCGGTGTCGGTGCCAACATCTGCTTCGGCATGGGTCAGCTCGGCACGGCGCCGATCCTGGTCGGGGCCGCCGGCTCGGACTTCGACGAGTACCGCGCCTGGCTCGACCGGCACGGCGTGGACACCGGATCCGTCCGCATCTCCGAGGTCCTGCACACGGCACGCTTCGTGTGCACCACCGACGCCGACCACAACCAGATCGGCTCCTTCTACACGGGCGCGATGAGCGAGGCCCGCCAGATCGAGCTCCAGGCGGTCGCCGAGCGCGTCGGCGGCCTGGACCTCGTCCTGATCGGCGCGGACGACCCCGAGGCGATGCTCCGCCACACCGAGGAGTGCAAGACCCGCTCCATCCCCTTCGCGGCGGACTTCTCGCAGCAGATCGCCCGCATGTCCGGCGATGACATCCGTACGCTCCTCGAAGGCGCGACGTACCTCTTCTCCAACGAGTACGAGAAGGGGCTCATCGAGTCCAAGACGGGCTGGACCGACGCCGAGATCCTCGCCAAGGTCGGCCACCGCGTCACCACCCTCGGCTCCCGCGGGGTCCGCATCGAGCGCGTCGGCGACGAGCCGATCGTGGTCGGCTGCCCGGAGGAGGACGGCAAGGTCGACCCGACCGGCGTCGGCGACGCCTTCCGCGCCGGCTTCCTGTCGGGCCTCGCCTGGGGCGTCTGCCTGGAGCGCGCGGCACAGGTCGGCTGCATGCTGGCGACCCTGGTGATCGAAACGCTCGGCACCCAGGAATACACGCTGCGCCGCGCCCACTTCATGGACCGCTTCACGAAGGCATACGGCCACGACGCAGCCGCAGAGGTCCAGACTCACCTGGTGTGAGGCTGTGGGTGTGCGGCTGCTGCGCGGGGCTCTCCCCGCGCAGCGGCCGCACCCCCCTACTCCACCCGCCGCACCATGTACGCCACACCCCGCTCAGCCGCGCGCTCGCCCACGTACTCCTGCCCCCGCATCACGCACCACGCAGGAATGTCCAGCCGCGCCGCCTCGTCGTCCGACAGAACGGTGACCGTGCCCCCGACCGGCACGTCCCCGATCACCTTGGCGAGCTCGATCACCGGGATCGGACACCGCTTACCGAGCGAGTCCACGACGAGGGACGGCGTCTCGCCGGTCCCCGAAGCCGCGACCGGCGGCGCACCCAGCTGCTCCCGCACCCCCGCCACCGTGCCCGGCAGCACCTCCAGGAAGCGGTCGACGTCTTCCTCAGTCGTCCCGAGCGGCAGCGAAACCCGCACATTTCCTTCCGAAAGCACACCCATCGCCCGCAGCACATGGCTGGGCGTCAGCGTGCTGCTCGTACAGGACGATCCGGACGAAACCGAGAAACCGGCCCGGTCCAGTTCGTGCAGCAGCGTCTCCCCGTCGACATAGAGACACGAGAAGGTGACCAGATGCGGCAGCCGTCGCACCGGATCGCCCACCACCTCGACATCCGGTACGAGCCCGGGCACCCGCGACCGGATCCGGTCCACCAGCGCCCGCAGCCGCGCCGCCTCGTCGGCCGCCTCCACCCGCACGGCGCGCAGCGAAGCCGCCGCCGCCACGATCGCGGGGAGGTTCTCGAAACCGGCCGCGCGGCCCGACTCCCGCTCGTCCGCGGGCCCTTGGGCCGCGAACCGCACGCCCTTCCGTACGACCAGCAGCCCGACACCCGCCGGCCCGCCCCACTTGTGCGCACTCGCGGTGAGCAGCGACCAGTCGCCTTCCACCCGCCCCCACCCCAGCGACTGCGCCGCGTCCACCAGAAGCGGCACACCCACCGCCCGGCACTCCTGTGCGATTTCGGCCACGGGCTGCTCCGTACCGACCTCGTGGTTGGCGGACTGGAGACAGGCGAGCGCGGTGTCGTCGCGCAGGGCACGGGCGTACGCCCCGGGGGCCACGCGGCCCGCCCGGTCGACCTCGACCTCGGTCGACGTACCGCCCTGTTTCTCATGGGCGGCCGCCGAGTGCAGCACCGAGGAGTGCTCGACGGCGGATACGACCAGGTGGCGCCCGACACGTCGTCGCGCGGCGAGGGCTCCGGAGATCCCGGAGTGCACCGCGCGCGTGCCCGAAGAGGTGAAGACCAGCTCGTCGGGGCGGCAGCCCACCGCATCGGCCACGGTTTCCCGCGCCGCGTCCAGCAGCATCCGGGCACGCCGCCCCTCGCGGTAGAGGCGGGCAGGGTCGGCCCACCCCTCGTCGAGCGAGGCCAGCAGGGCCTGCCGGGCGACGGGGTGGAGCGGGGCGGAGGAAGCGGCGTCGAAGTAGGGCACATCGCCACGCTAACCCCGCACCGGCGAACCGGGCTCCCCGCATCCGCCCGGGCATCCGCCGAGCCATCGGCCCGGCAGCCCCCGCCGCCCGACCACAGCCTCGCGCCGCCCGCACCACAGCCTCCCGCCGCCCGCACCACAGCCTCCCGCCGCCCTCCCCGCATCCTCGCGTTCCCCAGGGGAAGGGCCGTCAGAAGGCGGGCGGAGGCGCCTATTCCACCAAGATTCCATTCGTTCGGGGAGCGGCACGGCGCGTTGGGCACCCTCCCCGCGCGACCCCAAATAGCGTCCAGTAGGGTTTGGTCCGCATAAACATCCAAACCCCTGCCCGCGTCAGGGCCGGCGACCGACCAGCGTGACGGCCGCAACCGACCGCGCGGGCGAGACTCTCGGGAAGGCGCTACGTGAGTCCCAACGGCTCCGACCGCTCGTCGCGGCGCCCGATGCGGCGGAAGCTGCTCCAGGTGCTGACCGCGGGCGTGGTCCTGGCGACCGCCTCTGGTTGCTCGTACACATGGGAGGACTTCCCCCGCCTCGGGATGCCTACCCCGGTTACCGAAGAGGCTCCCAGGATTCTCTCCCTCTGGCAGGGCTCGTGGGCGGCAGCGCTCGTCACGGGCGTCCTGGTCTGGGGCCTGATCCTGTGGAGTGTCATCTTCCACCGGCGTAGCCGCACCAAGGTCGAGGTACCTCCGCAGACCCGGTACAACATGCCCATCGAGGCGCTGTACACCGTGGTCCCGCTCATCATCGTCTCGGTCCTCTTCTACTTCACCGCGCGCGACGAGTCGAAGCTCCTCGCGCTCGATGACAAGCCGGCCCACACCGTCAACGTGGTCGGCTTCCAGTGGAGCTGGGGCTTCAACTACGTGGAGAACGTGGACGGCAACGCCGCCACGGGCGCGAAGCTCGCCAAGGAGCTCAGCGTCCTTCCGGACAAGTACACCAAGCAGTTCCCCGAAGGGGCCGAAGGCGTCTACGCGGTCGGTACTCCGGGCGAGCGGAACCCGCAGAACGGCAACCCGGGTCCGACCCTGTGGCTGCCGAAGGGCGAGAAGGTCCGCTTCGTTCTGAGTTCGCGCGACGTCATCCACTCCTTCTGGGTGGTGCCGTTCCTGATGAAGCAGGACGTCATCCCCGGCCACACCAACGTCTTCGAGGTGACCCCCACGCGTGAGGGCACCTTCATGGGCAAGTGCGCCGAGCTCTGCGGTGTCGACCACTCCCGGATGCTCTTCAACGTGAAGGTCGTCTCCCCGGAGCGTTACCAGCAGCACCTCAAGGAGCTGGCGGAGAAGGGCCAGACCGGCTACATCCCGGCCGGTATCGAGCAGACCGACCCGGCCAGGAATGCGGAGACGAACAAACTGTGAGCATCCTCAATCAACCCCAGGGTGCCGCGGCAGCAGACGACTCGTACGAGGACGAGCTGCCGGTACGGCGCAAGGAGCCGGGAAATGTGGTGGTGAAGTGGCTGACCACCACTGACCACAAGACCATCGGCTCGCTCTACCTGATCACGTCGTTCGTGTTCTTCTGCATCGGCGGTGTGATGGCGCTCTTCATGCGCGCCGAACTCGCCCGTCCCGGCACGCAGATTATGTCGAACGAGCAGTTCAACCAGGCGTTCACGATGCACGGCACGATCATGCTGCTGATGTTCGCGACGCCGCTGTTCGCCGGATTCGCGAACTGGATCATGCCGCTGCAGATCGGCGCGCCCGACGTGGCGTTCCCGCGGCTGAACATGTTCGCGTACTGGCTGTACCTCTTCGGCTCGCTCATCGCGGTGGCCGGCTTCCTCACCCCGCAGGGTGCGGCCGACTTCGGCTGGTTCGCCTACTCCCCGCTGTCGGACGCGGTCCGCTCGCCGGGCGTCGGCGCCGACATGTGGATCATGGGTCTGGCCTTCTCCGGCTTCGGCACGATCCTCGGCTCGGTCAACTTCATCACCACGATCATCTGCATGCGCGCACCCGGCATGACGATGTTCCGGATGCCGATCTTCACCTGGAACGTGCTGCTGACCGGTGTACTGGTCCTTCTCGCCTTCCCGGTGCTGGCCGCGGCGCTCTTCGCGCTGGAGGCGGACCGCAAGTTCGGTGCGCACATCTTCGACTCGGCCAACGGCGGAGCGATTCTGTGGCAGCACCTCTTCTGGTTCTTCGGCCATCCAGAGGTCTACATCATCGCGTTGCCGTTCTTCGGCATCGTCTCCGAGGTGATCCCGGTCTTCAGCCGCAAGCCGATGTTCGGTTACATCGGTCTGATCGGCGCGACGATCGCGATCGCCGGCCTCTCGGTCACGGTGTGGGCGCACCACATGTACGTCACGGGCGGCGTGCTGTTGCCGTTCTTCTCGTTCATGACCTTCCTGATCGCGGTACCGACCGGTGTGAAGTTCTTCAACTGGATCGGCACCATGTGGAAGGGCTCGCTGTCCTTCGAGACACCGATGCTCTGGACCGTCGGCTTCCTGATCACCTTCGCCTTCGGTGGTCTGACCGGCGTCATCCTGGCTTCGCCCCCGATGGACTTCCACGTCTCCGACTCGTACTTCGTCGTCGCGCACTTCCACTACGTCGTCTTCGGCACCGTGGTCTTCGCGATGTTCGCCGGATTCCACTTCTGGTGGCCGAAGTTCACGGGCAAGATGCTGGACGAGCGGCTCGGCAAGATCACGTTCTGGACGCTGTTCATCGGCTTCCACGGCACGTTCCTGGTGCAGCACTGGCTGGGTGCCGAGGGCATGCCGCGTCGTTACGCGGACTACCTTGCGGCCGACGGGTTCACCGCGCTGAACACCATCTCCACGATCAGCTCGTTCCTGCTGGGCCTGTCGGTCCTGCCGTTCTTCTACAACGTGTGGAAGACCGCCAAGTACGGCAAGAAGATCGAGGTCGACGACCCCTGGGGCTACGGCCGTTCGCTGGAGTGGGCGACGTCCTGCCCGCCCCCGCGGCACAACTTCCTCACCCTGCCGAGGATCCGTTCCGAATCCCCGGCGTTCGACCTGCACCACCCGGAGATCGCCGCGCTCGACCAGCTTGAGCAAGTCGGCGCGGGTGCCGGCGTTCTCGCTGGTGAGAAGGAGGCCGGCAAGTGAAGATCCAAGGCAAGATGTTCATCTGGCTGAGCGTCTTCATCCTCGCCATGGCGATCACCTATGGCGTGTGGTCGAAGGAGCCCGCCGGAACCACGGCACTTGTGCTCGCCTTCGGCCTGAGCATCATGATCGGCTTCTACCTGGCCTTCACGGCCAAGCGTGCCGACGTCATGGCTCAGGACAACACCGAGGCCGATGTGGCGGACGAGGCCGGTGAGGTGGGATTCTTCTCGCCGCACAGCTGGCAGCCGCTCTCGCTCGGCATCGGCGGCGCGCTCTCCTTCCTGGCGGTCGCGCTCGGCTGGTGGCTGCTGTACTTCTCCATGCCGCTGATCCTGGTCGGTCTCTTCGGCTGGGTCTTCGAGTACTACCGCGGTGAGAACCAGAACCAGTAGTACGCAAGCACCACAGCGGCATTCGCAGTACCCAGAGGGGCCCGGTCCACCTGCATGTCAGGTCGGCCGGGTCCCTCTTTTGCAGTCACTGAGCGCGCTGGATCGGACGAATGTTCATAACGTGTGATCATGAGCTACTCACCTCGATTCCTGACGGTAACGAGCTGCTCCCTGCTGGTCGTGTCCGTCACGGCAGGAGCCACCGCGTGCAGTGGCGGGCCGGACGGTCATCCGCTCTCGGCGAAGCCGTACGACGCGGCGAGCCAGATCACCTTCAACGGGGTTGCGGGCACGGCCAAGGTGAACCCGGACAAGCCTCTGGAGATCATCGCCAGGAGCAAGGACGGCCGGATCACGGATGTGACGGCCGCCGATGCCGCAGGGCGCTACCTGCCGGGCGAACTCTCTGCCGACGGCGCCTGGTGGCACAGCATCGCCGCGCTGGCCGCAGGAGCGCGCTATACGGTCAAGGTCAGCACCGAGGACAAGGACGGCGCACCCGGACTGCGCATGCTCACCTTCGAAACCGCCCCGGCCAAGCGGGGCTTGAAGGTCACCTTCGGCCCCGAGCCGGGCAAGTACGGCGTCGGCCAGCCCGTAACCGCCAAGCTGAACACCCCCGTCAAGGGCGCTGCGGCACGAGCGGTCGTCGAACGGGGACTGAAGGTCAGTTCACGTCCCGCGGTGGAGGGCTCCTGGCACTGGGTGGACAGCAAGACGCTGCACTTCCGCCCCAAGGACTTCTGGCCCGCCAACGCCTCCATCAGGGTGCGCAGCAACCTCGACGGCATCAAGGTCGCCCACAAGCTCTACGGAGGCCCGGCGAAGCCCTTGGAGATCAGGACCGGCGACCGGATCGAGGCCATCACGGACGCCGGCTCGCACCAGATGACGGTGAAGCGCAACGGCAAGGTGATCAACACCATTCCGGTCACCACGGGCAAGCCCGGCTTCTCCACCCGCAACGGCGTCAAGGTCGTGCTGGGCAAGGAGTACTTCGTACGAATGCGCGGTACGAGCATCGGCATCCCGGCGGGCTCGGCGGACTCGTACGACCTGCCCGTCTACTACGCGACGCGCGTCACCCTGAGCGGCGAGTACGTCCATGCCGCACCCTGGTCGGTCGGCTCGCAGGGAGCCGCGAACGTCAGCCACGGCTGCACCGGCATGAGCACGAGCAACGCCGAGTGGTTCTACGACACCGTCCGCCAGGGCGACATCGTCAGGGTCGTCAACAGCGAGGGAGAGACGATGGCCCCCTTCGGCAACGGCTTCGGCGACTGGAACCTGCCCTGGAACAAGTGGCGCAGGGGCAGCGCCCTGATGACGGCCGGCACCCCGGACGGCCGCAGCCCCACCAGACCTCCGGCCGCGGCGCGGCTGCGGCCGGAGGTCTGACGGGGCTTCGCTGGTGTCATGCGTCTATGGCGAGCCTGCCGCGCAGCAGCGAGGCCAGGGCCTCCGCGAACTCCACGGGGTCGATCGGGAGGGTCACGGCGCTCTCCGCGCGGCTCCAGGTGGCCAGCCAGGCGTCCTGGGGGCGGCCGATCAGCAGCAGCACGGGCGGGCAGTCGTAGATCTCGTCCTTGATCTGCCGGCAGACGCCCATGCCGCCCGCGGGTACGGCCTCGCCGTCCAGCACGCAGACGTCGATGCCGCCCCCGCCCAGCGTCGTGAGGACGGCGGGCAGCGTCGCGCACTCGACGTACTCGACCGGCGGCAGGTCCGCGGCAGGCCTGCGACCCGCTGCCAGCCGCACCTGTTCGCGGGTGTTCGCGTTGTCGCTGTACACCAGGACCCTGGCGGTCGACTGCATTGTTCCTCCGATACGTCGCGGGCATGGGATCCGGAACCGATGCGCGGATGCTACTCCGTCCGACAGCCTGTCAGCAGGGGTTCGGACAGGGCTTCGATGGGCCGTTCGAGCAGCACACGGAGCACTGACGCGCCGAATGGCACCCCCGGGAGTGAGGGCGGGATAAGCGACCGACATAATGTCGGTCGTGGCGACAGCAACGACAGTAGATACCGGGCACGCGCACCCGTCGGTCAATCGACCGAACCTCACCAGCGTCGGAACCATCATCTGGCTGAGTTCCGAGCTGATGTTCTTCGCGGCCCTCTTCGCGATGTACTTCACCCTGCGATCGGTGACGGGACCCGACCACTGGGAGGAAATGGCGTCAACGCTGAACTTCCCGTTCTCGGCGACGAACACCACGATCCTGGTGCTCTCTTCCCTCACCTGCCAGCTCGGCGTCTTCGCCGCGGAGAAGGGCGATGTGAAGAAGCTCCGAGCGTGGTTCATTCTCACGTTCGTGATGGGTGCGATCTTCATCGGAGGCCAGGTCTTCGAGTACACCGAGCTGGTCAAGCACGAGGGCCTCTCGCTCTCGTCCGACCCGTACGGCTCGGTGTTCTACCTGACCACCGGCTTCCACGGACTGCATGTGACGGGCGGACTCATCGCCTTCCTGCTGGTCCTCGGCCGCACATACGCGGCCAAGAGATTCACCCATGAGCAGGCAACCGCCGCCATCGTCGTGTCCTACTACTGGCACTTCGTCGATGTCGTCTGGATTGGCCTCTTCGCCACGATCTACATGATCAAGTAACTCGGGTCCGCACCCGACTTACATCCAGCAAGCATCGACGCAGAAGATCCTGACACCGGGGTAATCCGTGAAAAAGCTCTCCGCACGACGACGCCATCCGCTGGCGGCGGTCGTCGTCCTACTCCTCGCGCTGGCGGCCACTGGGGGGCTGTACGCCGCGTTCGCGCCCGCGGGCAAGGCGCAGGCCGATGAAACCGCCCAGTCCCTCGCCATCGAGGAGGGCAAGAAGCTCTACGCCGTCGGCTGCTCCAGCTGCCACGGCACCGGCGGTCAGGGTGGTTCCGACGGTCCGCCCCTCGTGGGCGTCGGCTCGGCCGCAGTGGACTTCCAGGTCGGCACCGGCCGTATGCCGGCGCAGCAGCCCGGCGCCCAGGTGCCGAAGAAGAAGAAGATCTACACGCAGGCCCAGATCGACCAGCTTGCCGCGTACGTCGCTTCGCTCGGCCCCGGCCCGATCACGCCGACCGAGGAGCAGTACAACACCGAGGGTGCGAACATCGCCAAGGGTGGCGACCTGTTCCGTACCAACTGCGCCCAGTGCCACAACTTCACGGGTGAGGGCGGTGCCCTGACAAGCGGCAAGTACGCCCCGAGCCTCGAAGGCGTGGACCCGAAGCATCTCTACGAGGCCATGCAGACCGGCCCGCAGAACATGCCGTCCTTCCCCGACACGATCCTGCCGGAGAAGGAAAAGAAGGACATCATCTCGTACATCCAGACCGTGAACGGCGAAGAGACCGCGACTCCCGGTGGCTTTGCGCTGGGTGGCCTCGGCCCCGTCAGCGAGGGCCTGTTCGGCTGGATCTTCGGTCTGGGCTCCTGCATCGCTGTCGCCGTCTGGGTCGCGGCCCACACCGCTAAGGCCAAGAAGTCATGAGTAGCCAAGAGATTCCAGAAGAGAACCTGCCGAGCGAGCAGGGCACCGCGCACACCGCGGGTGGGGGTGCCCCCGCTCGAACGAAGTTGAGAGCGGGGGAAGTGGCGGACGATCCGTTCGCCGACCCGGGGCTGCCGGCCCACAAGCCGCGCATCCAGGACATCGACGAGCGGGCCGCCAAGCGTTCCGAGCGCACGGTGGCACTCCTGTTCACACTGTCCATGCTGTCCACGATCGGCTTCATCGCCTCCTTCGTGGCCTTCCCGGTGGACAAGATCGTGTACGTCTGGCCGCTCGGCCACGTCAGCGCGCTCAACCTCTCGCTGGGTCTGACTCTCGGTGTCGCGCTCTTCTGCATCGGCGCGGGTGCGGTCCACTGGGCCCGCACCCTGATGTCCGACGTCGAGGTCGCCGACGACCGTCACCCGATCGAGGCCGAGCCCGAGGTCAGGGCCAAGGTCATGGCCGACTTCAAGGCCGGCGCCGAGGAGTCGGTCATCGGCCGGCGCAAGCTGATCCGCACCACGATGTTCGGCGCGCTGGCCATGGTGCCGCTCTCCGGTGTGGTGCTGCTCCGTGAACTTGGTCCGCTGCCCGAGGACAAGCTCCGCAAGACGCTGTGGGCCAAGGGCAAGCTGCTGATCAACCAGAACACGATGGAGCCGCTGCGTCCCGAGGACGTTGCCGTCGGTTCGCTGACCTTCGCCATGCCGGAAGGCCTGGAAGAGGACAACCACGAGTTCAACAACGAGATCGCCAAGGCCGCCCTGATGATCGTCCGGATTCAGCCGGCGGACATCAAGGACAAGCGCGAGCTCGAGTGGTCCCACCAGGGCATCGTGGCGTTCTCGAAGATCTGCACCCACGTCGGCTGCCCGATCAGCCTGTACGAGCAGCAGACGCATCACGTGCTCTGCCCGTGCCACCAGTCCACTTTTGACCTCTCCGACGGTGCCCGCGTCATCTTCGGCCCGGCCGGTCACGCCCTTCCGCAGCTGCGGATCGGCGTGAATGACGAGGGATTCCTCGAAGCGCTCAACGGCTTCGAAGAGCCCGT
Organism: Streptomyces spiramyceticus; assembly: GCF_028807635.1. Classification (NCBI taxonomy): domain Bacteria; kingdom Bacillati; phylum Actinomycetota; class Actinomycetes; order Kitasatosporales; family Streptomycetaceae; genus Streptomyces; species Streptomyces spiramyceticus. Next base: position 1,342,549 of record NZ_JARBAX010000001.1, on the reverse strand, counting down.
CGGTCCTAGTTTCTGGGAGCGCGGATGAGCACCGTGACCGACGAAAAGCGCAAGGCATCCGCAGGTGAGCGGGTCGCCGACTGGGCGGACGGCCGACTGGGCATCTACGGCCTGGCCAAGGCCAACATGCGCAAGATCTTCCCGGACCACTGGTCCTTCATGCTGGGTGAGATCGCGCTCTACAGCTTCATCATCATCATCCTCACGGGTGTGTATCTGACGCTGTTCTTCCACCCGAGCATGAACGAGATCGAGTACCACGGCTCGTACGTGCCCATGCAGGGCATCCGGATGACCGAGGCGTACGCCTCGACGCTGGACATCAGCTTCGACGTCCGCGGTGGTCTGCTCATCCGGCAGATCCACCACTGGGCCGCGCTGATCTTCCTCGCCGCGATGTTCGTGCACATGATGCGCGTGTTCTTCACGGGCGCGTTCCGCAAGCCGCGTGAGATCAACTGGCTGTTCGGCTTCCTGCTGTTCGTCCTGGGCATGTTCACCGGTTTCACCGGCTACTCGCTCCCGGACGACCTGCTCTCCGGCACCGGTGTCCGCTTCACGCAGGGCGCGATCCTGGCGACGCCGATTGTCGGCACGTACATCTCGATGTTCCTGTTCGGCGGGGAGTTCCCCGGCCACGACATGGTGGCCCGGTTCTACTCCATCCACATCCTGCTGCTGCCCGGCATCATGCTCGGGCTCGTGGTGGCGCACCTCATCCTGGTGTTCTTCCACAAGCACACGCAGTTCGCGGGTCCGGGCCGTACGAACAAGAACGTCGTCGGCATGCCGCTGCTGCCGGTCTACATGGCCAAGGCCGGAGGGTTCTTCTTCCTGGTCTTCGGTGTCATCGCGATCATCTCGGCGGCGTTCACGATCAACCCGGTGTGGGCGCTCGGTCCGTACCGTCCGGACCAGGTGTCCACCGGCGCCCAGCCCGACTGGTACATGGGCTTCGCCGAGGGCCTGATCCGTGTGATGCCCGGCTGGGAGATCAACTTCTGGGGCCACACGCTCGCCCTGGGCGTGTTCATCCCGCTGATGCTCTTCGGCCTGGTTCTCGCCGTGCTGGCGGCCTACCCGTTCATCGAGGCCTGGGTCACCGGCGACAAGCGGGAGCACCACATCCTGGACCGGCCGCGCAACGCGCCGACCAGGACGGGGCTGGGCGTCGCCTGGATCACCGGGTACGTGATCATGCTGCTCGGTGGTGGAAACGACATCTTCGCCACGCACTTCAACCTGTCGATCAACGCGATCACCTGGTTCGTCCGGATCAGCTACTTCGTCGGACCGGTTCTCGCCTTCATCGTCACCAAGCGGATCTGCCTCGGCCTCCAGCGCCGCGACAAGGACAAGGTGCTGCACGGACGTGAGTCCGGCATCATCAAGCGCCTGCCGCACGGTGAGTTCGTAGAGGTCCACGAGCCGCTCGGCCAGAGCGATCTGCACAAGCTCACCGCCCACGAGCAGTACGAGCCGCACGAGATCGGCCCGCTGGTCGACGAGAACGGTGTCGAGCGCAAGGTGACGCGCGGCGAGAAGCTCAGGGCCAAGCTCAGCAAGGGCTACTTCGGCGAGGGGAACCAGGTCCCGAAGCCGACCACCGAGGAGTACAAGGAGATCACCAGCGGCCACGGCCAGCACTGATCGTCCGAGTCTCCGACCTGAACAGGTCGCCACAGCAGGAGCCCCGTCCATTCGTCGGACGGGGCTCTTCGCTGTCCCCGGGGCTGGATAGGGTAGGAGGCATCCTTATCGGCTGTGGACCCTGGAGCGGACCATGAACGTTGTGACCCCGGTTGGCGGCGACAGCGTGGCGGCCGGCTCCTGGCCGGGTGTGCTGAATCCCCTGCTGCGCGGCGAGAACCTGTCGGCGGACGACACCGCCTGGGCCATGCACCGCATCATGAGCGGCGAGGCGACCGACGCCCAGATCGCCGGCTTCGCGGTCGCGCTGCGCGCCAAGGGCGAGACGGTCGACGAGGTGTCCGGTCTCGTACGGGCGATGTACGCGCACGCCAACACCATTGAGGTGCCCGGCCGTACGGTCGACATCGTGGGTACGGGCGGCGACCTGGCCAAGACGGTCAACATCTCGACCATGTCGGCGATCGTCGTCGCCGGCACCGGCGCCAAGGTCGTCAAGCACGGCAACCGCGCCGCCTCGTCGGCGAGCGGCGCCTCCGACGTCCTGGAGAAGCTGGGCGTCAACCTGGAGCTGACGCCGCAGCGTGTCGCCGAGGTCGCGGAGGAAGCGGGCATCACCTTCTGCTTCGCGGTGAAGTTCCACCCCGCCCTGCGGTACGCCGCGAAGGCCCGCAAGGAGCTGGGCGCGCAGACGACGTTCAACATCCTCGGCCCGCTGACGAACCCGGCCCAGGTCAAGGCGCAGGCGGTCGGTGTCGCCGACGCCCGGATGGCCCCCATCGTGGCGGGTGTCCTCGCCGAACGGGGGAATTCGTCGCTGGTTTTCCGCGGCGACGACGGGCTCGACGAGCTGACCACGACCGCGACCTCGCGAGTGTGGATCGTACGGGACGGGACGGTCCGGGAAGAGGCCTTCGACCCGCGTGACGTGGGCCTGGAGATCGTGCCGGTCGAGGCGCTGCGCGGAGCGGACGCGTCGTACAACGCGGATGTCGCGCGACGGCTCCTCGCCGGTGAGACCGGGCCGGTACGGGAGGCGGTGCTGCTCAACACGGCGGCGGCGCTCGTCGCCCTGGACCCGGCCGACGCGTCCCTGAACGACCAGCTCGCGGCGGGGATCGTCAGGGCGGCGGAGTCGATCGACTCGGGTGCGGCGCGCAGGGTGCTCGAACGATGGGTCGCCGCCAGCAACAAGTGAGCGCAGTTGTCCGACGCAAGCCGTAGCCCAGCCCCGTTTATCTCAAACGCTGGACTACGGCTTGCGTCTTCTTGATCGTGTGGCAGGATGCTTGGCAGGTCATGAGTGACAGCGTTTTGGCCCCGGCTTGCTGTCCGGCAACCCTCCGTCCGTGGCGGGGTGCCCCGGGTGAAGACCAGGTCGCAGACAGAAAGGTCTGCGGCAAGCGCGGACCCCTCGAAGCCTTGGGGTCCTGGTTCTCAGGGAGCCTCTTGTGAGCAAGCGAATGCGATAGGGCTCAACGGCCCTTCTCCGCACACCCATTTCACTTTTCTCCTGCGCTGCCGCGTATCTGCCGGCGCAGTGAGTTCGCGTACCTCACAGGAGTTCGCCATGTCTGTCTCCACCGCTGCCCCCGACCAGACCCTTTGCCGTGACATTTCGGGGGCTCTGGAGGTGCTTGGGCGAGATGTTCTCGTGCCGCTCGTCACCGGTGGCGAGGTCACCTACGCCGCCCTCGACTACGCGGCCAGCGCCCCGGCTCTCCAGCGGGTGTGGGACGACGTGGCGGCGTACGCCCCGTACTACGGCAGCGTGCACCGCGGCGCCGGGTACCTCTCGCAGCTGTCGACCGACCTCTTCGAGAACAGCCGCGCCACCGTCGCCGAGTTCCTCGGCTGCCGCGGGAGCGACCAGGTCGTCTTTACGCGGTCCACCACCGACTCGCTCAACCTGCTGGCCGCCGCACTGCCCGACGACTGCCAGGTCTTCGTCTTCGAGACCGAGCACCACGCATCCCTGCTGCCCTGGCGCGACGCGAAGGTCAACTACCTGAATGCGCCCCGGACTCCGGCCCAGGCCGTCGAGACCCTGGAGCGCGCGCTGGCCGACCGCACTGTGACGATTGAAGGGGGCTACGGCCCTGCCCTCGTGTGTGTCACGGGTGCCTCCAACGTCACCGGTGAGCTGTGGCCGGTCAAGGAGCTCGCCGCCGCCGCGCACGCCCACGGCGCCCGGATCGTGCTGGACGCCGCGCAGCTCGCGCCGCACCACCCGCTGGACATCGCGGAGCTGGACGTCGACTGGGTCGCCTTCTCCGGGCACAAGCTGTACGCGCCGTTCGGCTCGGGCGTGCTCGCGGGCCGCGCCGACTGGCTGCAGAGCGCCGAGCCGTACCTCGCGGGCGGGGGCGCGTCGCGCAAGGTCGCCCGCCGCGACGACGGCGGTGTGGACGTCGACTGGCACACCACGGCCGCCCGCCACGAGGCCGGTTCGCCCAATGTCATCGGTGTCTACTCGATCGCGTCCGCCTGCAAGGCGCTCGCCGAGGCCGGTTTCGACTCGCTGGTCGCACGCGAGCAGCAGCTCGTGACGAAGGTCCTCGACGGCCTCGCCGATGTGGACGCGGTCAAGGTGCTGTCACTCTTCGGAGACGAGGCCCCGCGCGTCGGTGTCATCTCGTTCGTGGTCGAGGGCTGGAACAGCTCGCACTTCGCGGCCGCCCTGTCCGCCGAGTACGGAATCGGCGTACGGGACGGACTCTTCTGCGCGCACCCGCTGGTCCGCACCCTGCTCGGCAGCGACCCGCAGGACCCGGGCGAGTGCGGTGCACCGGAGGCCGAGCCGGGTGAGAGGTCCCTGAACGCCATCCGCGTCAGCTTCGGCGCCGGTACGCCCGACGAGCACGTGGAGCGGTTCGTCCGCGCCGTCAAGGAGCTCGTCCAGGACGGTGCGAAGTGGAACTACCGCACCGAGGAAGGCCGTTGCGTCCCGGCGGTCTGACCGCCGGACATCGCTAGGCGTCGAGGCCGATCGCGAAGGCCGCTTCCAGGTCGTGCTGCGAGTACGTACGGAAGGCCACGTGCGTGTCGGTGCCCTCGACGCCGGGGATCTTGCTGATCCGGCCGGGGATGACGTCGGCCAGGTCGTCGTGCTTGGCCACACGCACCATGGCGATCAGGTCGTACGTACCGGTGACCGAGAAGACCTCGCTGACGCTGTCGAGCGCCGCGATGGACTCCGCGATCTCGGGGATCCGGTCCACGCTGGTCTTGATGAGCACGATCGCGGTGATCACGGTTGGCTTTCTCCCTCGGTGGCCGGCGCTGGGACCCTCACTCTATCCGTACGCCGGTAACACCCCCAGGCGAAGAGGAAGCCCGCGCAGAAGCCCGCCACGTGTGCCAGATAGGCCACGCCGGGGCCCGAGCCCGCGCTCTGCGCCGCCAGCCACTGGAGTACGAACCAGAAGATCAGAACGATCCAGGCGGGGAAGCGCAGCGGCAGAAAGAAGAGGAACGGGAACAGGCTGGTGACGCGCGCCCTGGGGAAGAGATAGAGGAAAGCCCCGAGCACCGCGGCGATCGCGCCGGAGGCCCCCACCAGCGTCTGGTCGGACGTGGCATGGGCGACGGCGTAGAAGAGCAGGGCGAGGTAGCCGCAGCTCAGATAGAACAGGGCGAACCGGACGCGGCCCATCCGTTCCTCCGCCATCGCCCCGAAGACGTACAGGAACAGCATGTTGCCCAGCAGATGGAGCCAGCTGCCATGGACGAACAGGGCGGTGGCCGGGGTGACCAGGGCGGCGGCCGAGCCGCTCAGCAGCTCGCTCGGGATCACACCCCAGCGCTCGAAGTGCGCGCTCTGCGCCGCGAGGAGGATGTCGCCCGTGCCGTACTCCGGATTGAGGCCGGAGAGCGGGCCGAGGACGAAGATCAGGCAGCACACGCCGATCGCGCCGTACGTCACCACGGGGCCCCGGGCCGCTTCCCGCCAACCGATCATGACCAGAGCATGTCGTAACGGGACCCAGGTGGACAGACCGCCTCGCCGGATCCCACGGGCCGGCTCCCCGCCACGTGGGTACCCGTGAGGCCGTAGGGTTACGGGCAGTAGGCACGCTGAAATAAGGACGGCACGATGACGACGGTTCCCCTGCCGACTGCCGAGACCCGGTGGCGCTGCGCCCTGTGCGGCAATCTCACGCGTTTCGACGTGACCCGGTCGTCCAAGGTGATCGAGTACGTACATCTCGACCTGGCCGGAGAGTCCAAGGTCGAAGAACGCGAGGTGGTCAGTGAGACCATCGAGTCAGTGCGCTGCCGCTGGTGCAACGCGGTGGACCAGATCGAACTGGTGGACAGGCCGGGCGCCGGCTCCTGACAGGACCGGCCCGAAAGGGTAGTGGGGTGACGGATTGTGGAGCATGCAAGCGGCGCTGAACCGGCCGATTCGGCCGGTGACGCCGCCGAGGTGCTCGACCGCCCGCTGCCCGAAGGTGTACGGCGCAAGGTCGTCGCGCTGGTCTCGGACGCGTTCGGCGGGCTCACCGTCGCCGAACTGCCCTCCCAGCTGAGGCAGTACGCCCGGTTCACCCCGACCAGGCGTGCCAAGTTCGCGGGCAACGCGATGGCCGCTGCCCTGGAGGGCGACCCGCTGTTCCGCCAGCGCATCGGCGAGCGGCTGCGCGAGGCGCAGCCCGAGCTGGCGACGGCGCTGGAGTCGGGTTCGCCGCCCGCCGCCGCCGATCCCGTCGACGTGGCGGCGGCGGCGTACGTGCTGCGTCCCGTCGGCTGGGTCAAGCTGGTGGCCGCCGCGGGCGAAGAGGCGCTGCGGGCGGACGCCGAGCGCGCCGACGAGGCCGCCCAGCGGGAGCTGGAACGGCTGCGCGAAGAGCTCGCGCACGCGCGCGAGCACACCAAGAGCGAGACCGAGCGGCTCCGTACGGAACTGGAAGCGGCCCGCAAGGAGGCCGACGTACTCCAGCGCAAGCTGCGCAGCGCGGTGAGCGATGTGAAGCGCGGCGAGGCGGCCCTGCGCCGTGCGAACGCCGAGGCCGAGACCTTCAAAGCCGAGGTCGCCGCCCAGGTCACCGCCTCCGAGAGCGAGACACGGCGCCTGAAGGCCCGCCTCGCCGAGGTGGAGGCGGGCCTGGAGGCGAGCCGCAGGGCCGTGCGCGAGGGCCGCAGCATCGAGGACATGCGGGTACGGCTGCTGCTCGACACGGTGCTGGAGGCCGCCCAGGGTCTGCGCCGCGAACTGGCGCTGCCGCCCGCGTCGCTGCACCCCGCCGACATGGTGGACGCCGTCGAGCCGGGCCGTATGACACCCAAGGACATCGCGGCCAGGGCGCTCTCCGAGACCGACCCCGCACTGCTCGACCAGCTGCTCGCGCTGCCGCAGGCGCACCTGGTCGTGGACGGCTACAACGTCACCAAGACCGGCTATCCGCAGATGCCGCTGGACAAGCAGCGGCTGCGCCTGCTCGGCGGCCTTTCGATGCTCGCGGCGCAGTCGGGCGCCGAGGTGACCTGTGTCTTCGACGGGGCGGAGCTGGTGGCGCCCGTGCTGCTCGCGCCGCCGCGCGGAGTCCGGGTGCTGTTCAGCAAGCCGGGGGTGACCGCGGACGAGCTCATCAGGCAGCTCGTGCGGGCGGAGCCGCCCGGGCGGCCCGTGGTGGTGGCGTCGACCGACCGTGAGGTGGCCGACGGGGTCGCGAAGGCGGGGGCGAGGCCGGTTGCGTCCGCCTTGTTGCTGAAGCGGCTTTCGCGCGTCTAGTAACTCGTGGGCCTAATGCCCGAATTCACGGAACGTACCGTCAAGTTGCCGTTACTGCACGTGTGATGAAAGTAAAGATTGTGACCTGGGTTTAAGATTTTCCCTGTGGGGATTTGAACTGATCACAAGAAGGTCACTAAGGTCTGGCCTCGAACCTTCGCACGGTTGATCGCCCATCCGGGGTGGCAGCGAAGGTACCGCCGAGTCCATGCAGTTCGGTCCAGTTCCGCGGGGGAACCGAATCGTGGAGCCGGGGATCACATCCCCCCACTAGCCCGGTAGGCGGCTCGAGGAAGAAGGAGCTCGCCTTCGTGGCGTCCCACCGTCGTCCCAAGCAGCCGAGCCGCACTCGTGTGACTGTGCTCACCGCGACCGCAGCCGCAGCCGTCGCGCTCACGTCCCAGACCGCTCAGGCCGACCCCAAGCCGACCAAGAGCGAGGTCAAGGCGAAGGTCGACAAGCTCTACCACGAGGCCGAGGCGGCCACGGAGAAGTACAACCAGTCCAAGGAGCGGCAGGACAAGCTCAAGGAAGAGGTCGACAACCTCCAGGACAAGGTCGCCCGCGGCCAGGAGGACCTCAACGACCTGCGCGGCGAGCTCGGTTCGGTGGCCAGCGCCCAGTACCGCACCGGTGGCATCGACCCCTCCGTGCAGCTCTTCCTCTCCGCCGATCCGGACAACTACCTGGACAAGGCCGGCGCGATCGACCAGCTGAGCGCCAAGCAGGCCGAGTCGCTCCAGAAGATCCAGGCGAAGCAGCGCACCCTTGCCCAGCAGCGCGCCGAGGCGACGGACAAGCTCGACGACCTCGAAGACGTACGCAAGGAACTGGGCGAGAAGAAGAAGAAGTTCCAGGGCAAGCTCGCCGAGGCGCAGCGACTCCTGAACTCGCTGACCGCCGCCGAGCGTGAAGAGATGCGGGAGAAGGAGCAGCGCGCCAGCCGCGCGGCAAGCGAGCGGGTCAGCCTCGGCAACGAGGTGGCGGCCTCCCAGCGCGGCAGTGCCGCGCTCAGCGCAGCGGCCACCCAAATAGGCAAGCCGTACGTCTCCGGCGCGACCGGGCCCAACTCCTACGACTGCTCGGGGCTGACCCAGTGGGCGTACGCGCAGGCCGGTGTCTCGATCACCCGGACCACGTACACCCAGCACAACGACGGCCAGAAGCTCTACAGCAAGAGCCAGCTCAAGCCGGGCGACCTGGTGTTCTTCAACAACCTGGCGCATGTGGGCCTTTACGCCGGAAACAACCAGATTCTGCACGCCCCGAAGCCCGGCACCAACGTGCGCTACGAGTCGATGGACTACATGGGCACCTTCCAGTTCGGTGTGCGTATCTGACAAACGCCTTTCTTGGGGACGCTGCCGACACCGCCCATTCGGGCGAATTCCGGCAGCTCCCGCTGACTGTCCGCCCCGCCGGTGACCTGCTTCTCCGGCGGGGCGTCGCTGTTTGCGCCCTGTCTGTGCCCCGCGAGGTCTTTGGCCGGGGTGTGTTCGCGCGGCTACTGTCTGCTCGCGCAGCTCCCCGGTCCATGGTCCGCCCGCCCAGGGCGGCAGGGGGCTGCACGCAGTGGAAGGGAGTGCGGCTTCCTGTGGTGACCCATCGGCGTCCCTCACCGTCCGGCCTCACGCAGAGCGCCCGGGTCACGGTTCTGTCAGCGGCTGCGGCAACGGCGGCGGCGTTCGTCGCTTCCCCGGCGAGCGCCGATCCTCAGGACACCCAAACGGCCACCCAGGCCAGGGTCGACCGGCTGTACGAGCAGGCGGAGCAGGCGACCGAGCGGTTCAACAAGGCCGACGAGCGCGCGGACGAGCTGCGCGCGGAGGTCGACCATGCCCAGGACGTGGCCGCCCGGGGCCAGGAGCGCATCAATCAGATGCGCGGAGCGCTCGGTTCGGTCGCGGGCGCCCAGTACCGGTCGGGCGGGATCGACCCGGCGCTCGCCCTGCTGCTGTCCGAGGACCCCGACAGCTACCTCGACAAGGCCGCGGCCCTCGACCGCATCAGCGCCCGCCAGGCGAGCGATCTGCACGAACTCAGGGCCGCGCAGCGCAAGCTGGCGCAGCATCGCTCCGAGGCCTCGCGCAAGCTCACCGAGCTGGAGCGCAGCCGGGCCACCGTCGCCCGCCACAAGCGCACCGTGGAGCGCAAGCTCGCCGAGGCGCGGCAGCTGCTCAATTCGCTGCCGTCCGACGAGCGCGAGGAGTACGACCGGTCCTCCCGCTCCGGTGCGGGCCGCAGCGAGACGCTGCCCATGCCGGGCGGAGCGCCTGCCTCCGCGCGCGCCGGAGCCGCCGTGCTGGCCGCTCAGCAGGCCGTCGGAAAGCCGTACATCTGGGGCGCCAACGGCCCGTACGGCTTCGACTGTTCGGGGCTCACCCAGTGGTCGTACGCGCAGGCGGGCGTCGCCCTGCCGCGCACCTCGCAGGCACAGCGCTACGCCGGACAGCAGGTCCCGCTCGATCAGGCGCAGCCCGGTGACCTCGTGGCCTACCGGGACGATGCCAGCCACATCGGGATGTACATGGGCAACGGCCAGGTGGTGCACGCGCCGTACCCCGGCGCTCCGGTGCGCTACGACCCCGTCGGCATGATGCCCATCTCGTCGGTGACCCGGGTCTGACGGGTCCGCGCCCGTGGACCGTACGATCGCCGGGTGGCAGGTCGGCGGTGCGGAACACGGCGGAGACGGTGGGCAGGGCCCGTCGTCGCCGCTCTCCTTGTCGCTCCTGCGTGCTCCGCTCCCGGGCAGCCCGCGGACGTCGCCGCCCGGGACATCCAGCGGGCCCTGGACCGCAGAGCCGCCGCCGTCGTCGACCGCGACGAGGCCGCCTACCTGGACGTCCTCGACCCCCGGGCGGGCACGCTGCGCGCGGCGGAGCGCCGTGAGTTCCGGAACCTCGCCGACGTGCCGCTGCGCTCCTGGGAGTACCGGCTGACCGGCCTCGACCGTACGGGCGCCGGCCGGGTCACCGCCCAGGTCGAGCTGCGCTACCGGTTCGAGGGGTACGACGGGGCGCCAGTGAAGGCCGCCACGGAAGTGGAGCTGGCCGAGCGGGACGGGCGCTGGTACGTCGCGGCCGACCGTACGGCCGCGGGCAGTGCGCGTCAGCTCTGGGAGCAGGGCAAGGTCACCGTCGTACGCGGCACACACAGCCTGGTCCTCGGCACCGGCCAGGACGCGGGCCGGCTGCGCGCCATAGCGGACACTGCCGACCGCGCTGTGCCCGCGGTCGACCGTGCATGGCCGGAAGGGTGGGCCAGGCGCCTGGTCGTCCTGGTGCCTTCCTCGGTCGACGCGATGGGGTCGCTTCTGGGCGCTCCGGCGGCCGCGTACCGGGGTATCGCCGCCGTCACCACGGGGGAGTCGGTGGGCTCGGGCCGGGCGCCCGCGGACCGGGTGATCGTCAACCCCGAGGCGTACGCAGTCCTCGGCGACTTCGGCCGCCGACTCGTCCTCACCCACGAGTCCACCCACGTCGCCACCCGCGCCCACACGTCCGCCGCCACCCCGATGTGGCTCTCGGAGGGCTTCGCGGACTGGGTGGCGTACCGCGACACCGGCCGTACCGCGGCCCAGGCCGCCCCCGAACTGCGCCGCGCGGTACACGCGGGAGAGGTGCCCGCCGACGCCGCGCTTCCGGCCGACAAGGACTTCGGCTTCGGCGGGGACGCGGAGGGTCTCGGGCGGGCGTACGAGAGCGGCTGGCTGGCCTGCGAGCTGATCGCGGAGCGGTGGGGCGAGGAGAAACTGACCGCGTTCTACCGGGCGGTGGGCGCGGAGCGGCAGCGCGAGGGCGCGGTCGAGAAGGCGATGCGGTCGGAGCTGGGCACGACGCTGGAGGACTTTACGGTGGGGTGGCGGGAGTACTTGGGGGAGCGGCTCGCCTGAGACGGCTTGGGTGTGACCGGCCGGCGGAGCTTCTTTCCCCACGCTGCTCCTTCCCGGGTGTGACATTTACGGCTCCGCCGCGTGGGGCAAGCCCCCAGACCCCGGGCATTTTCAGCCTCTCCGGCGTTTGAGGAGCGGGGTCTGGGGCGGAGCCCCAGTTCGGGAAGGGGCGGGTAGGGGAACAGCGGCCGCAGGCACCCGCACCGGCACCCGCGCCCGCACCCGCGCCCACCCCCCCTACGACGCCAGCAGCTCCCGCTCCGTGTCCGCCGCACGCTGCGCCGGGAGCGGCCGCTGCGCCCGGGCACGCGGACCCGAGACCGTCTGCTGCCACAGTCGGCGGCAGGCCATCAGCGTCGCGGCGACCAGCAGCCCATTGCGTACGGTCAGCAGCAGCACCCCCAGCCAGTCACTGCTCACCACGTGCGAGAACCAGATCGGGAACTCCAGGAAGGTGACACCGGTCGCGGCGAGCACCAGCCGCGCCGGAGCGCCCATCCGGCTGCCCCGGAAGACCAGACATACGGCGGCAAGGCCGACCAGCCACAGCATGTACTGCGGGCTGATCACCCGGCTGGTGGTCGTGAACAGCAGGAGCGCGGCGAAAGCCGCATCGCACGGCGTCGACGCCGCGAACTCGACCGCCCTGACCCGCCACAGCAGCAGCCAGCCGAAAGCCAGCGCCGTCAGCGCCATCGCAGCCGTGCTGACCACCGGGACGTACGGGCCGAGGAACTCCACGGAGCCGTAGTTGAGCAGCACCTGCCCCCGCCAGCCGAAGTGCCGGGCGGCATGGAAGACGAGCGCGCCGAGCGACTCGATCTCCGTGCCCCGCTCGCGTTGGAAGGTCAGGAAGGCCAGCGCCCCCGGCATCGTGGCGCAGAACAGCACCATCAGGCCCGCGAGCCCCGCGGCTGCCGCCATGCCCGCGGACCGCGCCCTGCGCCCGCGTGGCGCCCCGACGAGCAGCAGCAGCGGCCACACCTTCAGGAGCGCCCCGAAGGCCGCCAGCGCCCCCAGCACGCGCGGCCTGCGGGCCCCGGCCAGCAGGGCCGCGACGGCGACCGCCGTGACCATCACGTCGTACCTGGCGTACGCCGTCGGGCCGAGCAGCGGCACCCCCGCCACCCACACCCACGCCCCCGCGAGCCGCTTGCCGGGGCGTCGTCCGGCGTACAGCAGCAGACCCATGACGACGGTGTCCGCGAGGAAGGCCAGCACGAAGAAGGCCGACGTGTAGCCGAGGAAGGGCAGCAGGGCGGGGGAGAGGAGCGCGAGGGCGGCGGCGGGCGGGTACTGCCAGGTGATGTCGTCCAGCGGGAAGGTGCCGGTCCGGAGCACCTCGTACCAGCCCTGATAGATCACCGAGACGTCGCTCGTGACGTCGGGACCCGGCACGGTGAACACCTTGAAGACACACAGCAGCAGCACGGTCCGGGTGACAACCCACAGCGCGACAGGGCGCCTTGTACCGCCGGCTTCGCCAGTGCCCGCCATGACCACCTCGTCCGTTTCGCGCAGGGGTGCGGGAGACATGATGCCGGGCGGGGATGCGCCAGAGCCAAGAAGCGGGGCCGTTCGGTACTGTCGGCGGCGATGCACAAGACCCTGATCGTGACCAATGACTTTCCGCCCCGTCCCGGCGGCATCCAGGCATTTCTGCACAACATGGCGCTCCGCCTGGACCCCGAGCAGCTCGTCGTCTACGCCTCCACGTGGAAGCGGGGCGCCGAGGGTGCCGCCGCCACGGCCGCGTTCGACGCCGAGCAGCCGTTCACCGTCGTACGCGACCCGACGACGATGCTGCTGCCGACCCCGCGCGTCACGCGGCGCGCGGCCGGGCTGCTGCGCGAGCACGGCTGTACGTCCGTGTGGTTCGGGGCGGCGGCGCCGCTCGGGCTGATGGCCCCGGCACTGCGCAAGGCGGGCGCGACGCGGATCGTCGCCACCACGCACGGTCACGAGGCGGGCTGGGCCCAGCTGCCCGCCGCCCGTCAGCTGCTCCGCAGGATCGGCGAGGGTACGGACACGATCACCTATCTCGGTGAGTACACGCGCTCACGGATAGCCGCCGCGCTCACGCCCGAAGCCGCCGCGCGCATGGTCCAACTGCCGCCCGGCGTCAACGAGAAGACCTTCCACCCCGCCTCGGGCGGCGACGCCGTCCGTGAGCGGCTCGGGCTGCCCGACCGGCCCGTGGTCGTGTGCGTGTCCCGTCTGGTACCGCGCAAGGGCCAGGACACGCTGATCCTGGCGATGCCCCGGATACTGCGCGAGGTGCCGGACGCGGTGCTGCTGATAGTGGGCGGCGGCCCGTACGCCAAGGAACTGAAGAAGCTGGCCGCCGAGACCCGCGTCACGGACTCCGTACGTTTCACCGGTCCTGTGCCGTGGGAGGAGCTGCCGGCCCACTTCGGTGCCGGTGACGTCTTCGCCATGCCGTGCCGTACGCGCCGGGGCGGGCTCGACGTCGAGGGGCTCGGCATCGTCTACCTGGAGGCGTCGGCGACCGGGCTGCCCGTCGTGGCGGGTGACTCGGGCGGGGCGCCCGACGCCGTACTGGACGGGGAGACGGGGTGGGTGGTGCGCGGTGGGCCTGCGGCAGTCGCTGCCGACGAGTCGGCGGACCGGATCGTCACGCTGCTCCAGGATCCGGAGCTGCGGCGGCGGATGGGGGAGCGCGGGCGGGACTGGGTCGAGGAGAAGTGGCGCTGGGACCTGCTCGCGGAGAAGCTGAAGGCGCTTCTCTGAATCTTCTGTACGTCACCGGTGGAGCCCGTCTTCCGGGCTCCACCGATGTCAGTCCGTATCAGCCCCGGTAGATCGCTTCGATCTCGTCGGCGAAGTCCTTCGCGACGACGTTGCGCTTGAGCTTCAGCGACGGCGTGATGTGCCCGGCCTCTTCGGTGAACTGGCTCGGCAGCACGCGGAATTTCCGCACCGACTCCGCCTTGGACACCGCCGCGTTGCCGTCGTTCACCGCCTGCTGGATGACCGCGAGGAGATCCGCGTCCTCGCGCAGCGACGCGGCGGTCGACCCGGCCGGCTTGCCGTTCTCCGCCGCCCAGCGGGCCAGGAACTCCTCGTCGAGGGTGACCAGCGCGCCGACGAACGGCCGCCCGTCGCCGACCACCATGCACTCCGCGACCAGTGCGTGCGCCCGGATGCGGTCCTCGATCACCGCGGGGGCGACGTTCTTGCCGCCCGCCGTGACGATGATCTCCTTCTTGCGGCCGGTGATCGCGAGGTAGCCGTCCTCGTCGAGCGTGCCTATGTCACCGGTGTGGAACCAGCCGTCGGCCAGCGCCTCGGCCGTCGCCGCCTGGTTGTTCCAGTACCCGCTGAAGACATGCTCGCCGTGGACCAGGACCTCGCCGTCGTCCGCGATCCGCACCACGGAACCCGGCAGCGGCTGACCGACCGTGCCGATCTTCTGCCGGTCCCACGGGTTGAACGCGGTGGCCGCGCACGACTCGGTGAGGCCGTACCCCTCAAGCACCGTGAAGCCGATGCCGCTGTAGAAGTTGCCCAGCCGGTCGCCCAGGGGGGCGCCGCCGGAGATCGCGAACTTGCAGCGTCCGCCGAGCACGGCGCGCAGCTTGCTGTACACCAGCTTGTCGAAGACCTTGTGCTTGAGCTTGAGGCCCAGGGAAGGGCCGCCGGGCGTGGCCATGGCGCGGCCGTACGCGATGGCCGTGTCCGCCGCCTTGTCGAAGATCTTGCCCTTGCCGTCCGCCTGCGCCTTGGCGCGCGCCGAGTTGTACACCTTCTCGAAGACGCGCGGCACGCCGAGGACCAGCGTCGGCCGGAAGGAGGCGAGCTCATCGGTGAGGTTCTTGATGTCCGGTACGCAGCCGAGCCTGATCGGCGCCAGTACGGCCGCCAACTCGGTCATCCGCCCGAAGACATGCGCCGCCGGCAGGAACAGCAGCACCGAATCCTCGCCGGTGCGGAACAGCGGTTTGAGCCGCTCCACCAGATTGCCGCACTCCGCGAAGAAGTTGCGGTGGGACAGCACGCAGCCCTTGGGCCGGCCGGTGGTCCCCGAGGTGTAGACGATCGTCGCCGGGTCGTCGGCCTTGGCGCTCGCGCTGCGCTCGTCGAGCGTCTCCTCCGACACCTCGGCGCCGGTCTCGGCCAGCTCGGCGACCGCGCCCTTCTCGATCTGCCAGACGTACTGGAGGGCGGGCAGCCCGTCCCGTACGGACGCGACCGCATCGGCGTGCGCCCCGCTCTCGACGATCACGGCGACGGCGCCGGAGTCGCCCAGGATCCACTGGACCTGTTCGGCGGAGCTTGTCTCGTACACCGGCACAGTCACCGCGCCGGCGCTCCAGATCGCGAAGTCCATCTGCACCCACTCGTAACGGGTACGGGACATCAGGGCGACGCGGTCGCCCGGCTGCACGCCGGCGGCGATCAGGCCTCTGGCGGCGGCACGGACCTCGGCGAGGAACTCGGTGGCGGTGACATCCGTCCAGACACCCCCGACCTTGCGGCTCATGACCGCCACATCAGGGTGCTGCGTGGCATTGCGGCGGATGAGATCCGTCAGGTTGCCGTCCGTGGGGACCTCGTACAGGGCCGGAAGGCTGAACTCGCGCAAGACTGCTGCTCCTCATCGGGCGCCGGCGCCACGTCGATGTGCGCGTCGGCTGCGGTCCAAGACCGGGCAGGTGCTCAGTGGGGTGAGCACGTTTGGACTGCCCGGACGTTACCCACCAGTACTCGGTTCCGGATAGGGGGGTCTGGCCAGATGTTCGCTGCGTCACATGCCATGGCGGTGCTCCGCGCACAGTAGTCCACCCTTGCATCGACTCGAAAGTAACCGCAGGTCCGGCCCCCTCTACCCGCCGCGCACGCGGCGCCCTAGGGTGATCGCCATGCGAGTGCATGTGGTCAGCGACGTACACGGGAACGCGAAGGACCTGGCCAGGGCGGGTGACGGCGCGGACGCGCTGATCTGTCTCGGCGACCTGGTTCTCTTCCTCGACTACGCCGACCACTCGCGCGGCATCTTCCCCGACCTCTTCGGCGTCGAGAACGCCGATCTGATCGTCGAGCTGCGCACCGCCCGCCGCTTCGAGGAGGCCCGCGAGCTGGGCCGCAGGCTGTGGGCGGGCGTCGACAGGGCGGCCGCCACGGAGGCGGCGGTGCGCAAGCAGTACGCCGAACTGTTCGCCGCCTTCCCCACGCCGACGTACGCGACGTACGGCAATGTCGACATGCCGACCCTGTGGCGGGACTTCGCGGGCCCCGGCACCACCGTCCTCGACGGCGAGCGCGTCGAGATCGGCGGCCGCGTCTTCGGCTTCGTCGGCGGCGGCCTCAGGACCCCGATGCGTACGCCGTACGAGATCGACGACGCGGAGTACGCCGCCAAGGTCGAGGCCCTGGGCGAGGTGGACGTGCTGTGCTCGCACATCCCGCCCGAGGTCCCCGAGCTCGTGTACGACACCGTGGCGCGCAGGTTCGAACGCGGCAGCCGGGCCCTCCTCGACGCGATCCACCGCACCCGCCCCCGCTACGCCCTCTTCGGCCACGTCCACCAGCCGCTGGCCCGCCGCATGCGCGTCGGCGCGACGGAGTGCGTGAATGTCGGGCACTTCGCCTCCACCGGCCGCCCCTGGACCCTGGAGTGGTGATCGGCGGCCCGACCGGTCGCGGTAGCCTTCACGCGGACAGTGCCCCCTGAGTACCTGCCCCCTGACCGGAACCGCACTGGAGGAGCCACAGCGATGGCGGAACACACCAGCTCGAGCATCACGATCGAGGCGGCACCGGCCGACGTGATGGGCGTGATTGCCGACTTCGCCCGCTACCCCGAGTGGACCGGCGAGGTGAAGGAGGCCGAGGTACTGGCCTCCGACGCCAAGGGCCGTGCCGAGCAGGTACGCCTGCTGCTGGACGCCGGCGCCATCAAGGACGACCACACCCTCGCGTACACCTGGAGCGGTGACAACGAGGTCAGCTGGACGCTGGTCAAGTCCCAGATGCTGCGCGCCCTCGACGGCTCGTACAGCCTCGCCCCGCTCGGCGACGGCGACCGCACCGAGGTCACGTACCAGCTGACCGTCGACGTCAAGATCCCCATGCTCGGCATGATCAAGCGCAAGGCCGAGAAGGTCATCATCGACCGGGCCCTGGCCGGTCTGAAGAAGCGCGTCGAGAGCAAGCCGAAGGCCTGATGCCCTGATGCGTACGGTCCTCGTCACCGGCCCCGGCGGCGCGGGCCGCACCACCGTCGCCGCCGCGACCGCCCTCGCGGCCGCGCGGCGGGGGCACCGCGTCCTCGCGCTCTCCACCGACCGGGGGGACACGCTGGGCGCCGCGCTCGGCATAACCACCGGCAGTGGCTCGGGCTCCGGCCCCGGCTCGGCGCCGGTCGAGGCCGCGTCCGGCCTGTGGGCCGCGAGGATCGACTCCGGCGCCCACTTCCGCAGGGAGCTGCTGTCCCTGCAGGACCGCGCTGGATCCGTGCTCGACCTGCTCGGCGCGAACCGGCTGGACGGCGAGGAACTGACCGAGCTCCCCGGCAGCGAGCAGTTCGCGCTGCTGCGCGCCCTGCGGGCCTGCGCGGGCCCCGAGGCGGCACAGACGTACGACGTCGTGGTCGTCGACCTGCCGCCGCTGCCCGACACCCTCGCCGCGCTCGCCCTCCCCGAACAGCTGCGCCGCTACCTGCGTCGCCTGCTCCCGCCCGAACGCCAGGCGGCCCGCGCACTGCGCCCCATGCTCGCCCAGCTCGCCGGGGTGCCGATGCCCGCACAGTGGCTGTACGAGACGGCTGCCCGCTGGGACGCGGAACTGGCCGCCGTACAGGCCCTGCTGGACGACAGCGCGACGACCGTGCGACTGGTCGCCGAGCCGGGGCCCGCCGGAGCCGACGCGCTGCGCACCGCCCGTACCGGCCTGGCCCTCTTCGGCCTGAGCGTCGACACCGTCGCCGCGAACCGGGTGCTGCCGCAGGACACCCCGGACACCTGGCTCGCGACGCTGGCCGCGCAGCAGCAGAAGTGCCTGGCCGAGTGGGCCGGCGAGTGGCAGCCCGCGGCGACGCTGCGCGAGGTCCGCCACCTGGGCCGGGACCCGCGCGGCTTGGACGACCTGGCAGCCCTGTCCGCCCTGTCCGCGTCGTCCGAGGACTTCGACGGCAATGACCTGGCGGTCGAGGAAGCCGGGCCCGCCCGTGACCCGTGGCCCGTGGAGGACCGGATCGCGGACGACGGCGTCCTCGTCTGGCACCTGCCCCTGCCGGGCGCCGTCAAGGAAGAGCTCGGCCTCGTCCGCAGGGGTGACGAACTGGTACTCGACGCGGGCCCGTTCCGCCGCATCCTGACCCTCCCCTCGGCCCTGCGCCGCTGCACCGTCTCCGGCGCGGGCCTCACCGACGGCGTCCTGCGCGTCCGATTCACGCCCGACCCCCAGCTGTGGCAGCGACGCCAGACTGCGTCTCCCGGGGACAGCCCCGACAAGTCCCTGCCCCCCGGCCGGACAAGCAGGTCGGACCGCTGACCGAACCTCCTTCGTGAGGCGGACTCCAGGCTGTGTCTCCCGGGGACAACCCCCGGACCCCCGGCCGGACGCGGACTCCAGTGAATGCCGTACCGCCGTTCGGGTAACGTCGGTCGTACGAGGCGTACGTACCGTAGGAACCGCCTCCCTGCCGCAGGAGTGTCCGCCATGAGCGATGCCACCGAGGGCCCTCGGCCCGAGTCCGCCGAGGCCACCGACGCCGATGCCTGGGCGAAGGCATGTGCCGAGGACCTCGCCGCCGAGAAAGCCCGCCGCCGAAGCAGGCAGGGGGCGCCTCCCGGCTCGGCCGCGGAGGAGCTGCGCAAGCTCGTCGACGCGGTCGCCGACAAGGTCTCGTCGCTCCAGTCGTCGCTGCCCGGCATGGCCGCGCAGGGCACGGTCAGCCAGCTCATCAACCAGGCGAAGTCCGCCGTCGAGCCGGTCATCGAACGCAACCCGGAGGTGTTCGACCACCTCGCCGCGGCCGGCAACGAACTGCTCGCCGCCTACCGCTCCGCGGTCGAGGGCCAGGAGCGCCGCTGGACCCGCGAAGCCTCCGGGCCCGGGCGCCCCGGAGGCCGTAAGGACGACGGCGACGACGGCCCCGAGGGCCCCTCGGCCGGCGAGCACATCGACCTGGACTGAGCTGCGCCTCGGGTACGGTTGGGCCTTAGCGGGGCTCGACCGAAAACTGAGGGACACATGGGACTCACCATCGGCGTCGACATCGGCGGCACGAAGATCGCGG
The DNA here is from genome assembly GCF_028807635.1 of Streptomyces spiramyceticus. Taxonomy (NCBI): domain Bacteria; kingdom Bacillati; phylum Actinomycetota; class Actinomycetes; order Kitasatosporales; family Streptomycetaceae; genus Streptomyces; species Streptomyces spiramyceticus. Next base: position 1,323,007 of record NZ_JARBAX010000001.1, on the reverse strand, counting down.
CAGGCGTGGTCGACGAAGAGGGCACCATTCTCGACACGCACAAGGTGTCCACGCCGCCGACCGCCGAAGGCATCGTCGACGCGATCTGCGCGGCCGTTTCCGAGGCCGGCAAGGGCCACGACATCGAGGCGGTCGGCATCGGTGCGGCCGGTTACGTCGACGACAAGCGTGCGACCGTCCTCTTCGCCCCGAACATCAAGTGGCGGCACGAACCGCTCAAGGACAAGGTCGAGCAGCGCGTCGGCCTGCCGGTCGTCGTCGAGAACGACGCGAACGCGGCGGCCTGGGGCGAGTACAGGTTCGGTGCGGGCCAGGGCCACGAGGACGTCATCTGCATCACCCTCGGCACCGGCCTCGGCGGCGGCATCATCATCGGCAACAAGCTGCGCCGCGGACGCTTCGGCGTGGCCGCCGAGTTCGGCCACATCCGGGTCGTGCCCGACGGCCTGCTGTGCGGCTGCGGCAGCCAGGGCTGCTGGGAGCAGTACGCATCAGGACGCGCCCTCGTGCGGTACGCCAGGCAGCGCGCCAACGCGACGCCCGAGAACGCCACGATCCTGCTGGGCCTCGGCGACGGCACCCCTGAGGGCATCGAAGGCAAGCACATCAGCGACGCCGCCCGGCAGGGCTGCCCGGTGGCGATCGACTCCTTCCGCGAGCTGGCCCGCTGGGCCGGCGCGGGCCTGGCCGACCTCGCCTCGCTGTTCGACCCGTCGGCGTTCATCGTGGGCGGCGGCGTCTCGGACGAGGGCGAGCTGGTCCTCGACCCGATCCGCAAGTCGTTCCGCCGCTGGCTCGTGGGCGGCCAGTACCGCCCGCACGCCCAGGTTCTCGCCGCCCAGCTGGGCGGCAAGGCCGGCCTGGTCGGCGCGGCGGACCTGGCCCGCCAGGGCTAGCCGTGCTCCTTCGCCCGCCGCGCCCTCTGGGGGTGCGGCGGGCATCGTCGTATCTTGATCCGCATGGCGACGAGTGACGTGACGAGTACGCTCCCCAACTCCCGTACCGAGCCGGACGGTTCCGCCGTGATCCGGGTGCTGAGCTACAACATCCGCTCGATGCGCGACGACGAGGACGCACTGGCCCGCGTCATCCGGGCCTGCGAGCCGGACCTCGTGCTCGTACAGGAGGCGCCGCGGTTCTTCCGCTGGCGCAAGCACGCGGCGCGGCTCGCCGCCAGGACGGAGCTGGTGATGCTGAGCGGTGGGGCCCCGGCGTCGGGGCCGATGCTGCTGTGCTCGCTGCGGGCGACGGTGGAGCGTACGGAGGACGTACTGCTGCCGCGTACGCCGGGGCTGCATCAGCGGGGGTTCGCGACGGCGGTGGTACGGATGGGGGGCGCGAGGTTCGGCGTACTGAGCTGCCACCTGAGCCTCCAGGCCGAGGAGCGGTACGCCCAGGGCGGGATGCTGCTGGACCGCCTCGCGGCGATGGGCGTGCCGCATGCGATCGCGGGCGGCGACCTCAACGACCGCCCGGACGGTCGTACTTTCCGGCGGCTGGCGGGGGAGCTTCAGGACTGCTGGGCGGTGAAGCCGTGGGGCGGCGAATACACGTCGACGCCGGACAGTCCGCATCAGCGTATCGACGCGATCTTCGCGACCGAGGGCATCGAAGTCCTGGGCTGCGGGGTCCCGTTGGACCTGCCGGAGGCGGACGTCAGGGCGGCCACGGACCACCTGCCGGTGCTGGCGGCGCTGCGGGTTCCGGCGAAGTAGCCGCAGGCGCCGCGCCCAGCACCTCGAAGCGCGCTATACGACCGCGCCCCGCCCAGGGTCGTCCCCGCCGCCGTCCTCGTCGTCGTCGTGCGCCATCCGCCCCACCAGCGTCGCGAATCCACCGAGGAAGCCGCCGACCCCCAGCGTCGTCAGCCACCACGTCATGTCCCACTGCAACAGCACCGCCGCGAGCAGCAGCAGCGGTCCGCCGATGACCGCGAGCCAGGCGAACTTGGCCGTGGTGTCGGCGGCCGGCAGCGGCGGGGGCTCCGGCGGGACGAAGTGCCCCTCGTCGCTCTCGTCGAGGTCGTCGTCGCCCGGCTCCTCCACGGAGTAGTCGCGCGGACCGCCGACGCCGGGAGCGAAGACGACGGAGCTGCCGAGCGGTCTGTCCGGCTCGGCATCGTCCTGACCGGCCCCGTCTGCCTCAGGGTCCTTCTTCAGCGACTTCTTCGGCCGGTCTCCGTCCCCCGCACCGTTCCGGTCGCCCTCCAGCAGGGACAGGTCCTCCACCGACTTGAACGGCTTCGCGCCCGGCGGGTCCGGCGGCTCCTCGCCGTACCCGGCGACGATCTCCGCCCAGAGAGCCTGCTCGTCGACAGGCTTCTCGGCAGCGCCACTGCCACCGTCCGCCGCAGTCTCCTCCGGCTCCCGTTCCTCCTCGCGGCCCGCGGGTTCCGCGTCGTGCTCAGCCACCGGTCGTGCTCCCCTTCTTACCGACACTCGGAGCGAGGCGGCCGATGAACGCATAACTCTCGTCGAAGATCCGCTCCGCGTCGTGGTCCAACGTCGCGACGTGGTAGCTCTGTTCCAGCAGGATCTCGGTGACGTCCGTGGAGGAGACCCGGCCGAGGATCCGGGCCGAGTCGGCAGCCGGCACCACATGGTCCTGCGGGCTGTGCAGGAGCAGCATCGGCTGCGTGACCTGCGGCAGCTCGCTGTCGACAATCCGGAAGAAGTTCCGCACGGAGTGCGCGGCGTGCAGCGGGACCCGGTCGTAGCCGACCTCCTCCTCGCCCGCCTTCGCGATGTCGTTGCGCAGCCCCTTTGTCGTACGGACAAGATGGCGGGCCATCGGCAGTGCGTACGCCGACAGGCCGTGCACCTTGTTCGCCGGGTTGACCACGACGATCCCGGAGATCGCGTCCCCGTGCTTGGCGGCCAGGCGCAGCGTGAGCGCCCCGCCCATCGAGAGGCCGAAGACGAAGACCTGGCTGCACCGGTCGACGAGGACGCGCAGCTCGCGGTCGACCTCCGCGTACCAGTCCTGCCAGGTCGTGACCTGCATGTCTTCCCAGCGGGTGCCGTGCCCGGGGAGCAGCGGCAGGGAGACGGTCAGTCCGCGCTCGGCCAGATGCTCTGCCCAGGGGCGCAGCGACTGCGGGGAACCGGTGAAGCCGTGACAGAGGAGGACGCCGACCTCTCCGCCCTCGTGGCGGAACGGCTCGGCTCCAGGAAGGACCGGCACCGGGGTCTCCTGTTCATGAGTCTCGGACGACGAGAAAAAGGGGGTGCTCAAGATGTACTTCACCGTACGCGACCGGACTGACACGGACCAGGTCCGCCGGGGCCTTGTGAGCGAGAGCGCAGGTCTCGCACGGGTTAAGGTCTGTTCGACAGACAAAGGAAGAAGAGGCACTCGAGTTGATCTACGGCGCAATGAAGTTCTCCATCGGAGGGTCACTGAAGGTTGCCTTCAGACCCTGGGTGGAGGGCCTCGAGAACATTCCCGCCGAGGGACCGGCGATCCTCGCGAGCAATCACCTGTCCTTCTCGGACTCCTTCTTCCTGCCCGCGGTCCTCGACCGCAAGGTCACCTTCATCGCCAAGGCCGAGTACTTCACCTCGCCGGGCGTGAAGGGGAAACTGACGGCGGCCTTCTTCAAGGGCGTCGGCCAGCTGCCCGTGGACCGTTCGGGCGCGCGCGGCGCGGGTGAGGCGGCGATCAAGGCCGGCATACAGGTCATCGAGGGCGGCGGCCTCTTCGGCATCTACCCGGAGGGCACCCGTTCGCCCGACGGCCGTCTCTACCGGGGCAAGCCCGGCGGTCTGGCGCGCGTGGCGCTCGCGACCGGTGCGCCGGTGATCCCGGTTGCGATGATCGACACGGAGAAGATCCAGCCGCCCGGCAAGGTCGTACCGAAGCTGATGCGTCCGGGGATCAGGATCGGCAAGCCGCTCGACTTCAGCCGCTATCACGGCATGGACGGCGACCGGTTCATCCTGCGCTCGGTGACCGACGAGGTCATGTACGAGATCATGAAGCTCTCCGGCCAGGAGTACGTCGACATCTACGCGACGGCGGCGAAGCGCCAGATAGCCGATGCGGAGAAGGCGGCCAAGGCCGAGAGGGCGGAGGCCGAAAAGGCTGCGAAGGCCGGAACGGCGGAACGGTCAGACGCGTAACGGCGTCCGTCCAGGGGTGGGGATGATGGCCAAGACCCGGCGCGAGCGCGTCGTACGCATGTCGGTCGAGCAGCCGCTGTGGCGTGCGCTGACCGGCTACCGCATCATGACGATGCTCTACGCGGTGCTCCTCTTCGTGTTCACGCGGGAGAAGTTCGAGCGCCCGTGGGTGGCGATCGCCTTCCTCGCGGTGATGGCCGTCTGGACCCTCGTCACGCTCCCCAAGGTGGCGAACGCGGCGAGCTGCACCAAGCGCTTCCTCGTCGCCGACCTGACGATCGCCCTCACCGGCATCATGCTCACCCCGCTCGCCGACGCCCAGGCGCAGCAGATCGACGGCCCCACCCTGCCGACAATATGGACAGCGGGCTCCGTCCTCGCGTTCGCCATCAAGGGCGGCTGGCGCTGGGCCGGTTTCGCCTCGTCCTTCGTCGCCGTCGCCAACATCGTCGAGCGCGGCGAGCCCAGCCGGGACACCTTCCACAACGTCCTGCTGGTGTGGGTCGCCTCCATCGCCATCGGTTACGTCGTCGAGGTCGCCCGCGCCTCCGAACGCACCCTCGCCCGCGCCCTGGAGATCGAGGCCGCCACCCGCGAGCGCGAGCGCCTGGCCCGCGACATTCACGACAGCGTGCTCCAGGTCCTCGCCATGGTGCAGCGGCGCGGTGCCTCCCTCGGCGGCGAGGCCGCCGAACTGGGGAGGATGGCCGGGGAGCAGGAAGTCGCCCTGCGCACCCTGGTCTCCACCGGCCTGGTGCCGGCGACGCGTGCCTCGGAGGACGCGTCGCTGGGCGCTGTGGTGCGTACGGTCGAGGTCGACGGCGAAGAGGACGACGAGGACGGCGAAGGCCGCGAAGGCGGCGGGCGTGATTGCGACCTGCGCTCCCTGCTCGCCCCGCACGCCGGCTCGAAGGTGTGTTTCGCGGAGCCCGGCGCCCCGGTCCTGCTGGAACCGGCGGCGGCCATGGAGCTCGCGGCGGCTGTCAGTGCCGCACTGGACAATGTCCGCAGGCACGCCGGCGAGGACGCCCAGGCCTGGATCCTGGTCGAGGACTGGCCGGAGGAAGTGATCGTGACGGTTCGGGACGACGGTCCCGGCATTCCGGACGGCAGGCTCGCCCAGGCCGAGGGGGAGGGGCGCCTCGGAGTGGCCCTGTCGATCCGCGGGCGGCTGCGGGACATCGGCGGCACGGCGGAGCTGATCTCGGTACCGGGGCAGGGCACAGAAGTCGAACTGAAGGTTCCACGGGGGAAGGCAGGACAGGCGCGATGAGCGACGAGCAGCAGAAGATCAAGGTGATGGTGGTCGACGACCACCCGATGTGGCGGGACGCGGTCGCCCGCGACCTGGAGGCCGCCGGCTTCGACATCGTCGCCACGGCCGGGGACGGCCCGCAGGCGGTACGCCGCGCCCAGGCCACCGCACCCCAGGTCCTCGTCCTCGACCTCAACCTGCCCTCCATGCCCGGCGTCCAGGTCTGCAAGGAGCTCGTCGGCGCCGACCCGGCACTGCGGGTCCTCGTCCTGTCCGCGAGCGGTGAGCACGCCGACGTACTGGAGGCGGTGAAGTCCGGTGCGACGGGTTATCTGCTGAAGTCGGCCAGTCCTGAAGAGCTCATCGACGCGGTACGCCGAACGGCCGCCGGAGAGCCGGTCTTCACGCCGGGCCTGGCCGGCCTGGTCCTCGGCGAGTACCGCCGACTGGCATCCGACCCGGCGCCCGCTGCGTCCGACGAGCCGAAGGCTCCTCAACTCACCGACCGCGAGACCGAAGTGCTGCGGCTGGTCGCCAAGGGGCTCTCGTACAAGCAGATCGCCGAACGCCTGGTGATCTCGCACCGCACCGTCCAGAACCATGTGCAGAACACCCTGGGCAAGCTCCAGCTGCACAACCGCGTGGAGCTCGTGCGGTACGCGATCGAACGCGGCCTCGACGACGCCTAGTTGGACCCCGGTACGACCCCGGATCGACCTTCCGCGCCGTGTCGCTGTGACCTGGCTCACCGCTAGCGTGGCCGCACACGGCACAGCTGGATGCGGCGAAGGGACAATTCCATGCGGGTCGGAGTACTGACCGGGGGAGGCGACTGCCCCGGTCTCAACGCGGTCATCCGCGCTGTCGTCCGCAAGGGCGTGCAGGAGTACGGCTACGACTTCACCGGCTTCAGGGACGGGTGGCGCGGGCCGCTCGAAGGCGACACCGTACGGCTCGACATCCCGGCCGTCCGCGGAATCCTGCCCCGCGGCGGCACCATCCTCGGCTCCTCGCGCACCAACCCCCTCCAGGCGGAGAACGGCATCCGCCGCGTCAAGGACAACCTCGCCAAGTACGAGGTCGACTCGCTCATCGTGATCGGCGGCGAGGACACGCTCGGTGTCGCCACGCGCCTGTCGGACGAGTACGGCATAAAGTGCGTCGGCGTACCCAAGACCATCGACAACGACCTGTCCGCCACCGACTACACCTTCGGCTTCAACACCGCGGTCGGCATCGCGACGGAGGCCATCGACCGACTCCACACCACCGCCGAGTCGCACATGCGCGTCCTCGTCGTCGAGGTCATGGGCCGGCACGCGGGCTGGATCGCCCTGCACTCGGGGCTGGCGGGCGGCGCGAACGTCATCCTCATCCCCGAGCAGCGCTTCGACATCGAGCAGGTCTGCGGCTGGATCACCTCCCGCTTCAAGGCGTCGTACGCCCCGATCGTCGTCGTCGCGGAGGGCGCGATGCCCAAGGACGGCGAGATGGTGCTCAAGGACGGCACGCTGGACTCCTTCGGGCACGTGCGTCTGTCGGGCGTCGGCGAGTGGCTGGCCAAGGAGATCGAGAAGCGCACGGGCAAGGAGGCGAGGACCACGGTCCTCGGCCACGTCCAGCGCGGCGGCACGCCGAGCGCCTTCGACCGGTGGCTGGCGACCCGCTTCGGTCTGCACGCGATCGAGGCGGTACGGGACGGCGACTTCGGCAAGATGGTCGCCCTCCAGGCGACCGACATCGTGCGGGTGCCGATGGGGGAGGCAACGTCCCGATTGAAGACGGTCGACCCGAAGCTGTACGAGGAGGTGGGCGTCTTCTTCGGCTGAGTGGAGCCCGGACGGGCCGGAAAAGCCGGCCCGTCCGGGGGCCCGGGGGTTGGGGAAAAGTTCAGGCCCCGGCCCCGGCCCGCGAAGCACCAGCAACAATGCCCCCCACCAGCTCCCCCACAATCGCCGCCCCGCGCAGCGTCAGCACCGACTCCGGATGGAACTGCACCCCGGCAAAGCCCGGCCCCCGCACCGCGTGCACTTCGCCCGTCCCCAGGTCGCGGGCGACTTCGACCCCACGGGCAGCCAACTCCGCCGCCCCGGCGTCATCACACCGAGCGGTGAAGCTGTTGTAGTACCCCACGACCTCCTCCCGCCCGAAGAGGTCGATCCGCTCCTGCGCCCCCTGGTACGGCACGTCCTTCCGTACGATCGCAAGCCCCAGCTCCGCCGCGATCAGCTCATGCCCGAGGCAGACCCCGAGCACCCCGTACGGATGCGAGCCCACCAGCTCCGCCGCCAGCTCCCGCAGGACCAGCATCTTCGGGTCGGCCGTGTCGGCCGGATTTCCGGGGCCCGGGCCCAGCACCACGGGTCCCTCGTGGCCGAGGGCCGCCTCCCGCAGCCCGGGTTCGTCGTACCTCCGTACCGTCACCTCAAGACCGGACGCCCGCAGCACATGCGCGAGCATCGCCGTGAAGGTGTCCTCGCCGTCGACCACCAGCGCGTGGCCGGCAAGGTCGGCGCCCCGTTCCTGCATCTTGAGCCAGAAGGGGGCGAGGTCCAGCCGCCGTGCGTCGAGGGCGGCCCGTACACGCGGATCGTCCGCCAGGGCGGGGCGTACGGCCGTGTCCTGCGGCCGACCGGGACGTACACCGAGCGCCGCCAGTACACCCGCCGCCTTGGCGTGCGTCTCCGCGACCTCGCTGTGCGGGTCGGAGTGGCGGACCAGCGTCGCCCCGACGGGCACCCGCAGACGGCCGTCCGGGGAGATGTCGGCCGTACGGATCAGGATGGGCGAGTCCAGGGTCTGCGTACCCGCTTCGTCCCGCCCGATCAGGGCCAGCGCACCCGCGTAGTAGCCGCGCCCGCCCACCTCGTGGCGCTCGATGACCCGGCAGGCGTTCTGCACGGGCGAGCCCGTGACCGTCGCGGCGAACATGGTCTCCCGCAGCACCTCCCGTACATCCAGCGAAGAGCGGCCCCTGAGCTCGTACTCGGTGTGCGCCAGGTGGGACATCTCCTTGAGCCGGGGCCCGACGACGACCCCGCCCATGTCACCGACGGTGCACATCATCTTGAGCTCCTCGTCGACGACCATGGAGAGCTCCTCGGTCTCCTTGCGGTCGCCCAGGAACTCCAGCAGCGCCTCGGCGCTCGGCCCGTCGGCCGGATAGCGGTACGTCCCGCTGATCGGATTCATCACGACCGTCCCGCCGGACATCCGCACATGCACCTCGGGACTGGCCCCGACCAGCGTGCGCTCCCCGGTGTGCACGACGAACGTCCAGTACGCGCCCCGCTCCCCGGCGAGGAGCCGCCGGAAGAGGGCGAGCGCGTCGGCCCGGCCGAAGCCGGGGATGTCGCCCTCGAAGGTGCGCCGGATGACGAAGTTCGCGCCCTCGCCCTGCCCGATCTCGTCCTCGATGACGCGCCGCACGATGCCGGCGTACTCCTCGTCATCGACGTCGAAGGCCCCGCCGTCGACCCGTACGTCGTGCGCGGGCAGTTGGTCCAGGACCTCGTCGAGCGGCAGCACGTACGTCTCGTCGGCGACCAGCACACTGAGCGGCGTCCCGTCGTCCCGTACGTCGAACCCGCGCTCCCTGATCTGCCGGAACGGCACCAGCGCGAGCACCGGTGTGTCGCCGACCGGGATGTCCGCGAGGCGCCCGGCCTCGTGCACGTCCCCGATCAGCAGCTCGACGGTGTCGTGGTCGTGGCCGGGGGTGCGCCTGCGCAGGAGCGCGAAGGGGCGGGTGTCGTCGAGGAGAGTGCTGATGAGCATCGGAGGTGTTCCTTCCGGGGAGATCCGGTCGATCCGGGTGGAGAGGAACAGCCCCTGGGAAACACCAAAGGCCGCCCCTCGGGGCGGCCTTCGCGGTATCGGTGTACGCGCAGTCAGTGGGCCGCCGGAAGAGCGGGCCACCACCAGTTCTGGTTCGTCTGCGTGAACATGTCCGGCACCCTACCCGATCTCGGGGCGCAGCAGCAGCGAATCGAGCGCGGATTCCAGATAGCCGGTCAGCTCGGCTCCCACCGGGAGAGCCGACGGGACGGCATGCATCAGCTGGGTGTGCCCCAGGTAGACGCTGTACGCGAGCAGCCCCTTGCGCCGTGCCTCCGCCTCGGGGAAACCCAGCTCCGCGAAGAGCCGTGACACGTACGCGACCCGCCGGTCGGTCACCCGCCGCAGCGCCGCAGCGACCCGCGGGTCGTCCGCCGTCGCGAGCAGCGACACCTCCAGCGGGTCGCTCGCGGCCGACGCGACGGCCTCCGCGAAGAGCCGACGCAGCCGCTTCTCCGGGTCCGGCTCCGTTTCGAGCTCGGTGATGGCCGCCTCGGTCTCCGTCTCCGCCCAGCGGACGAGCGCGGCCTCGACGAGGGCGTCGCGGCCCGGGAAGTGCCAGTAGAAGCTGCCCTTGGTGGTGGAGAGCCGGGTGGCCAGCGGTTCGACCGCGACCGCCGCGAGACCGCCCTCGCGCATGGCGGCCAGGGCCGCATCGGCCCAGTCCTGCGCGGTCAGCCGCCGCTTCTTCTCCTGTGCTTTCTCCTGCCGTTGCACCATGACCATACGGTAACGTACGGTAGGCCATACGCCAGCGTATGGAGGCACATGATGACCAAGGTCCGCAACGTCCACGAACGTCATGTCCAGGCACCCGCCGAGGCGGTCGGGGCCCTCGTCGACCGGCTCTCCAGCGACGACGACCCGGTCTTTCCGGCCCCCGCCTGGGCCCCGATACGCCTCGACCGGCCGCTCGGCGTCGGCGCCGACGGAGGCCATGGCCCGGTGCGCTACACGGTCGTGGCGTACGAACCGGGGCGCCGTATCCGCTTCGCGTTCTCACCGCCGGACAACGGCTTCCACGAACTGACCGTCGAGCCCGTGGGGGAGGACCGGTGCGTCGTGCGCCACGTGCTGGAACAGGACCAGCGCGGCGCCGCCAGAATCGCCTGGCTGACGGCGGTACGAGCCGTGCACGGCACCGTGATCGAGGAGCTCTTCGACAACATCGAGCGGGCGGCAACCGGCACGGTCGCACGCCCCGTCCGCTGGTCGCCCTGGGTCGCTCTGCTCCACCGGCTCGACTGGGACAAGCCGGTCGCGGTCGAGATCCCGGCCACCGCCCGGCTGATCCGTACCGCACTGGAGCAGCCCGATTTCCAGGACGCCTGGCAGATGGACCTGTTGCCGGGCATGCCGCGCGATCCGCGCGCCTGGACGGGGATCCTGCGCGATTCCTTTCCCGTAATCGCGCAGGACGGCGGCGAGTTGCTGCTCAGGGTGGACACGGCGGGCCTGCTCGCCCGGGCCTCGATCCTCGTCGACGAGGAGGCCGGCCACATCGTCCTCAGCACGGTCGTGAAGACCGGCAGCCTGCGCGGGCGGCTCTACTGGGGAGCGGTCGAGCGGGTGCATCCCTTCATGGCCCGCACCATGCTGCGCCGGGCCCATCGCGGGCTGGCGCTGGCGGCGCCGAGCGCGGGTGCGCGGAACAGGGCTGTCTCACTTGTTGAGCCAGGGGATGGACTACCGGCCTGACCCCGTAATGTTGGTGGGGTGACCGTGAACGCTAAGACCACCCTTAACGGTGGCAACACCTGGCGAGACCTTCCCGCGGCGCAGCAGCCTGAGTACCCCGATGCCGAGGCTCTGCGCGATGTGATCGCGGACCTCGAGTCGTATCCGCCGCTCGTCTTCGCGGGCGAGTGCGACCAGCTGCGCGCCCGACTGGGAGCCGTCGCCAAGGGCGAGGCGTTCCTGCTGCAGGGCGGCGACTGTGCCGAGGCCTTCGACGGCGTATCCGCCGACCACATCCGTAACAAGCTCAAGACGCTCCTCCAGATGGGCGCGGTACTGACGTACGCCGCCTCCGTGCCCGTCGTCAAGGTGGGCCGGATCGCCGGTCAGTACTCCAAGCCGCGCTCCAAGCCGACCGAGACCCGCGACGGCGTGACCCTGCCGACCTACCGCGGCGACTCCGTCAACGGCTTCGAGTTCAACGAGGCGTCCCGGATCCCGGACCCCGAGCGCCTGAAGCGGATGTACAACGCGTCCGCATCGACGCTGAACCTGGTCCGCGCCTTCACCACCGGCGGTTACGCCGACCTGCGCCAGGTGCACGCCTGGAACCAGGACTTCGTGAAGTCGTCCCCGTCCGGGCAGCGTTACGAGCAGCTCGCCCGCGAGATCGACAACGCGCTGAACTTCATGAAGGCAGCGGGGACCGACCCCGCGGAGTTCCGCACGGTCGAGTTCTACGCCTCCCACGAGGCGCTGCTCATGGACTACGAGACCGCCCTGACCCGGGTCGACTCGCGTACGGGCCATCTGTACGACGTGTCGGGCCACATGCTCTGGGTCGGTGAGCGCACCCGCCAGCTCGACGGTGCGCACATCGAGTTCGCCTCGAAGATCCGCAACCCGATCGGTGTGAAGCTCGGCCCCACGACCACGGTCGACGAGGCCCTGCAGTACATCGACAAGCTCGACCCGGACCGTGAGCCCGGCCGGCTGACGTTCGTCGTCCGCATGGGCGCCGACAAGGTCCGCGACAAGCTTCCCGAGCTCGTCGAGAAGGTCTCCGCGTCCGGTTCCACCGTGGTGTGGGTGACCGACCCGATGCACGGCAACACCTTCGAGGCAGCCTCCGGCCACAAGACGCGTCGCTTCGACGACGTACTGGACGAGGTCAAGGGCTTCTTCGAGGTGCACAAGGGCTTGGGAACGCACCCGGGCGGCATCCACGTCGAGCTGACCGGTGACGACGTCACGGAGTGCGTTGGCGGCGGCGACGAGATCTTCGTCGACGACCTGCACCAGCGCTACGAGACGGCCTGCGACCCGCGGCTCAACCGGAGCCAGTCGCTGGACCTGGCGTTCCTGGTCGCCGAGATGTACCGCGACCAGTAAAGATCACCAGTACGGCAGGAAATGACTGTGGGGCGCGGATCGAATGTGATCCGCGCCCCACGGTCGTACCCGGGGCTTTTGCGAGCGGGAAGTGGCGGGTAAGGTTAGGTTGACCTTACCGAGAATCCACCCTCGCCCCTGTCAGGAGGTGTACCGCATGTTCGTCTGCTCCTGCTTCGGCGTGACCGACAAGCAGATCAAGGAGCATGCGGACGCCGGTGCCTGCACGCCCCGCCAGATAGCGTCTGTCAGCAAGGCGGGGACGGACTGCGGCTCGTGCGTACGTACGATCCAGGGGCTCCTCGGGCGCGGTACGTGCCCGCGCCGCGCGCTGATCGAACAGGGCGAGTCGGCGCTGGCCGAGAACGCTCCGGCCGAGTCACCGATGGTCGGGGCCACCCTGTCGGAAGCTGCCTGACCGCCTGACCGCCTGACCGGCTGCCCGCCTGACCGCCTGATCAGCTGCTCGGCTGCTCGATCAGCTGGGCGATGTAGAGCGACTCACCGAGCTTCTCGACCAGGTCCAGCTGGGTGTCGAGATAGTCGATGTGGTGCTCCTCGTCCTTGAGGATGTCCTCGAAGATGTTCGCCGACGTGATGTCGCCCTTGTTCCGCATGACATCGATGCCGCGCTTGAGGCGGTCGATCGCCTCGACCTCGACCTCCCGGTCGGCCTTGAACATCTCGGTGACGGTCTGGCCGACTCGTACGTGGAAGAGCCGCTGGTAGTTCGGCAGGCCTTCCAGGAAGAGGATCCGGTCGGTCAGTGTCTCCGCGTGCCGCATCTCGTCGAAGGACTCGGCCCGGGTGTATTTCGCGAGCTTCGTCCAGCCGAAGTTGTCCTGCATTTTGGCGTGCAGGAAGTACTGGTTGATGGCAGTCAGCTCGGCGGTCAGCTGCTCGTTGAGAAATTCGAGGACCTCGGGGTCGCCCTGCATCGCAGAGGCTCCTTCCAGGCGTGGAACTGGGCAGGTTTCGCGCATCTTTGCACCGCGGGTGAGAGGCGTCCAGTAAGTGCAGGCTTATTAGGAGTTGCCCCGAATAGGGTCAGACCTGGTCATGACCACCCTTCGCCGTCTGTCACCATGGAGGCATGGGTCAGCCGGAAAGCCGGGAACGTCGCGAATCAGAGCAGCCCGAGCTTCCGCCGGGGCAGCGTCTCCAGCGCGGCTGGCCGGTTACCCACTATGGTCCTGTGCCCAAGTTCAAGCCGGACCGCTGGGAGTTCAGGATTTTCGGCGCGACGGCCGACGGTGAAAAGCGCTGCTGGAATCACGAGGAGTTTTCGGCCCTGCCGTTCTCCACGGTCGTGGCCGATCTGCACTGCGTGACAAAGTTCAGCATGCTTGGGGCCGAATGGGGTGGGGTGCTCGCCCGTACGCTCGTCGAACTCGCGCCGCCCGCGCCCAACGTCACTCACGTCATGGTCTGGGCCGAGTACGGCTTCAGCGCGAATCTGCGGCTCGCGGACTTCACCTCGGAACGTACGGTTTTCGCCACGCACAAGGGCGGCGAGCTGCTCACCGCCGAGCACGGTTTCCCGGTGCGCCTGGTAGTGCCGCATCTGTACGCCTGGAAGGGGCCCAAGTGGGTCCGCGGCGTCGAGTACATGACGGCAGACCGCCGCGGCTTCTGGGAGGAGCGCGGCTATCACAACGTCGGCGACCCCTGGCGTGAGCAGCGCTACTCCTATCAGGAGGAGCCGGGGGACGGCCCGGAGCTCTAGCGCCTGCCTGCCTGCGTCTGCCTGCCGGATCGGTGCCGGATCAGTGGTGGTACTGGTGGACCACCGCGTGGCCCTTGCCCCGGCCGATCATCCACTTGTTCACCGGCGTGGTGATCACGAAGGCGGCCGCGAGGGCGAAGGTGAGTACGCCCCAGAACATCGCGTCGGACAGGTGCGCGTCCATCGCTCCCGGCCACAGGGCGAGCACGCCGTTGTCGATCAGCTCCATCACGGCGATGGAGAGCGTGTCGGCGGCGAGGGCAACCCGGATCGCTGTCCTGAAGCCGACGCCGGCCTTGAGGATGCCGCGCAGGGTCAGGGCGTAACCGAAGAAGAAGGCCAGGATGATCGCCAGGATCATCGTCTCCATGTTGCCCCAGCCGAGCGCGGTGCCGATCACCATGCCCAGGACCTCGCCGATGGCGCAGCCGGTGAGGCAGTGGAGCGTGGCCTGGGCGGCCATGCGCCAGCTGACCTTGCCGTGGCTGCCGTGATGGGCTGCTCCGTGCCCTTCGTGGCCCCCATGTTCCTCATGCGGGAGGTGCTCGTGGTCCGCGTGGTGCGTGGTGTGCGTGTGTGTTTCGTGGTCCATCGCGTGGCTCCCCATGTCAGGTAGCGGTTCCTGCCGATAGCAGAAACCGTATACCCCCCAGGGGTATTCCTCAATGGCTTTTGGGCTGGGTCAGAAGTCGCGCAGCTCCTTGAGCCGCGCCACGTCGGCCGCATGCCCTTCTTTGCCGCCTGGCGTCTCGATCGTCAGCGGTACGCCCTCGGTCGCCGGATGCGAGAACAGCTCGCGGAACGGCTCCTCGCCGATGTGGCCGGAGCCGATGTTCTCGTGGCGGTCCTTGTGGGCGCCGACCACGTCCTTGGAGTCATTGGCGTGGATCAGCTTGAGCCTGCCCTCGCCGACCGTGTCCACCAGCAGGTCGAGGGTCTGCTTCATCCCGCCGGGCCCCGCGAGGTCGTGCCCCGCCGCGTAGATGTGGCAGGTGTCGAGGCAGACGCCCAGCTTGGGGTGCGCGTCGAGCGCTTCGAAGTACGGGCCGAAGTCCCAGGTGCGCGAGCAGAGGGAGGCGCCCTGGCCGGCTGTCGATTCCAGCAGCAGGAACGGGTCGTCGTCGTGGGTCAGCTCGTCCAGGAGCGGCAGCAGGTGGGTGCGTACCTGCGCGAGCGCTTCGGAGCGCGGGCGGCCTCCGGTCGCCGAGCCGGTGTGCACCACCACGCCCAGCGCGCCGATCTCGCGGCCGCGGCGCAGTGAGTGCCGCAGCGACTCGACGGACTTCTCCACGGTCGCCTCGGTGTGCGAGCCGAAGTTGATCAGGTAGGGCGCGTGGACATACGCAGGGATCCGCTCGGCGGCGCAGGCCGCGCGGAACAGCTCGTCCTGGGCCGGATTTCCGGTGGGCGTCGCCCAGCCGCGCGGGTTGGCGGCGAAGACCTGCACGGTTTCGGCGCCGATCTCACGGGCGTACGCGAGACCGGTCGTGGCGAGGCCGCCAGCCACGGGCACATGGCCGCCGACGGGGTTTCGGGAGGGGAAAGGTGCGTTGCTCATCGTCCCAACAGGATGCCAGGGCCGGACGGTGCCACCGACCGGCCCCGGGGCGTCCTGTTGGGCGGGCTTACAGACCCTTTGTCTTGATGGTGACCGTGCTGCCCTCGGGAGCGCTTTCGCCGCCCTCGACCGACTGACTCGCGATCTCGTCGCTGAAGGACAGGAACGGGCGGTCCACGTCGACCTCGAAGCCCGCGTCCTCCAGCGTGCTCCTCGCGTCGTCGACGTTCTCACCGACCACATCGGGCACGGGAATCATGCGCGGCCCCTTGGACACCGTCAGCGTGATGGTGTCGCCCTCGGCGAGCCGGTCGCCCTCGGCGGCGGACTGCTTCGCGACGGACCCGGCCTCCTCCTGGGAAGAGACCCGCCCGGACGCGACCTTTACGTCGAATCCGAGGTCTTCGAGCTCCGAGGCGGCGTCCTCCACGCTCTCGCCGGTCACGTCGGGCACCTCGATGGGCGAGCCCTTGCTGACGACCATGGCGATCGCGGAGTCCGGCTGCCGCTTGGTGCCGGCGCCCGGGTCCGTACTGATGACGGAGCCCTGCGGGACGTCCTCGCTGAATGCCTGGGTGATGATGCCGGGGGCCAGACCGGCCTTCTCGATCTCCCGCGCGGCCTTGTCGAGCGGCAGGCGCCCGACGTCGGGGACCTCCACGATCTCCGGGCCGCGTGACACAACCAGCGTCACGGAACCGTTGTCGCGGATGCGCGCCCGGGACTTCGGGTCGCTGTCCATGACAGTGCCCCGCTCGTACGCCTCGCTGAACTTCCGCTCGACCTTCTTGACGTCGAGCCCGGCCGCGGACAGCCGCTTCCCGGCCTCCTTCTCCGTCTGGCCGAGGAGGGAGGGCACGCGGGTGAACTGCCCCGAGTTGATGTACCAGACTCCCGCACCGACGCCGAGGACCAGCAGCAGCGCGGTGACGATCGCGAGCACCCCGCGCCTGGGCGCCACAGTGCGCCCGCGCGGCGCGGCCTGGGGCGGCGCGTCCGGCGCGGGCATCTGGAGCCTGCTGGTGCGGTTGAGAGGCTCGCCGCCGTTGCCGTCGGCGGGCACTGGCACAGGCGTCCTGAGGGCGCGGGGAATGACGCTCGTACGGTCCTCGGCCCCGCCCTGCCCCTCGGCCTCCGGCCGGGCCTGTGGCGGCACGATGTCGAGCTGTTCGTCGCTGAGCGCGGAGCGCGCCTCCCGGGCCTGCGAGAGGAGCGCCACGGCGTCGTACGGACGGATCTCCGGGTTGCGCGCGGCGGCGGCGGCGACCAGCTCGTCCAGCTCGGCCGCCAGCCCGGGGACGGCGGCGGAGGGGGCGGGCACGTCCTCGTGGAGGTGCTGGTAGAGCACCTGGGCGGGGGTGCTGCCGGCGTGCGGCTTGCTGCCGGTGAGCATTTCGTACAACACGACACCGCAGGCGTAGACGTCCGCCCGGGTGTCGGCGGTGCCGTGCTCGATCTGCTCGGGCGCGAGATACGAGACGGTGCCGAGGACGGAGCCGGTGGTACTGGTGACGGTGTCCACGGCACGTACGAGCCCGAAGTCGGCGACCTTGACCCGTCCGTCGTCCCCTATCAGGACGTTTTCCGGCTTCATGTCCCGGTGGACGAACCCGGCGCGGTGAGCTGCCCCGAGCGCGGCCAGTACCGGCTCCAGGATGTCGAGTGCGGCACGGGGCTGCAGAGCGCCGCGCTCGCGCAGTACGTCGCGCAGGGTGCACCCGGCGACGTACTCCATCGCGAGGTACACATAGGCACCGTCCGTGCCCTGGTCGAACACCCCGACCACATTCGGGTGCGCGAGCCTCGCGACCGACTTGGCCTCCCGGATGAACCGGTCCACGAAGGAGGCGTCGGCGGCGAGGGTCGGGTGCATCACCTTGAGGGCGAGAACCCGGTCGAGCCGGGTGTCGACGGCCCGGTAGACCGTGGCCATGCCGCCGACGGCGATGCGCGCATCGACGCGGTAGCGGCCGTCGAGCACGTGCCCGACGAGAGGGTCCTGAAGGGTCGTATCCACGCAGGGGAGTCTACGAGCCGCCACGGACACCGCTGGCGCCCGTCCCGCGCCCGCAGCGGTACTGAAGCCGACCTGTGACGCACGGCACGCGCGGGGGGCCTTCGATTCCCCCCGCGGTCGGAACGCCGGTCAGCCGCGCGGTCGGAACGTCGGGCCCCCCGCGCGGTCGGAACCCCGGTCACCCGCGCGGTCGGAACGTCGGGGCCCCTCGGTCGGAACGCGGGCTCCTCGCGCGGTCAGAACGCCGGGCGCTCCGGATCCAGGGCCGCGCGCCCCGCCCCCGGCGACGACGCCTCCGCGTAATGGCGGCGCGGAATCCGCCCCGCCCGGTACGCCAGTCGCCCCGCCTCCACGCCGTGCCGCATCGCCTCCGCCATCAGCACCGGCTCCTGCGCCCGCGTGACCGCCGACGCGAGCATCACCGCCGCGCACCCCAGCTCCATCGCCAGCGCTGCGTCGGACGCGGTCCCGGCCCCCGCGTCGAGGATCACAGGGACCTTCGCCCGCTCCATGATCAGCTGGAAATTGTGCGGGTTGCGGATGCCGAGCCCCGACCCGATCGGCGAACCCAGCGGCATGATCGCCGCGCACCCGACGTCCTCCAGCTTCCGCGCGAGCACCGGATCGTCGTTCGTGTACGGAAGGACCGTGAAGCCGTCGTCCACCAGAGCCTCCGCCGCATCGAGCAGCTCGATCGGATCGGGCAGCAGCGTCCTCTCGTCGGCGATGACCTCCAGCTTGATCCAGTCGGTGCCGAGCGCCTCCCGCGCCAGCCGCGCCGTAAGCACCGCCTCTCCGGCCGTGAAGCACCCTGCCGTGTTCGGCAGGACACGGATGCCCAGTTTGTCGAGGAGGGACAGCACCGATCCCTGGACCGTCGGATCGAGCCGCCGCATCGCGACGGTCGTCAGCTCCGTCCCCGAAACGACCAGTGAGCGCTCCAGCACGTCGAGACTCGGCGCCCCGCCCGTGCCCATGATCAGCCGGGACGAGAACGTGGTGTCGCCGATGGTGAGCAGATCGTCGGCCATGATTCAGCCTCCCTGGACTGCGGTGAGGACTTCGATACGGTCGCCGTCGCCGAGCGTGGTGGCGGCCCACTGTCCGCGCGGTACGACGGTCTCGTTGACTGCGGCGGCCACGCCGGAAGAGGCACGGGTGAGGGTCGCGACAAGAGCGTCCAGCGTCGTACCGGCGCCGACCTCGCGGCTCTCGCCGTTCACGGAGATGGTCATACGGGCTGCTCCTGCGGTGTCGCTACGGATGCGGGTACGGGCACGGATCCAGGCGCGGCTGCGGCCACGCCTCCGGGCGCGAAACGGCGCGGACTGAACGCACGGGCCTCTTCGGGAAGCTCCCCCGTGGCCAGCACGGCCGCCATCGCATCCCCCGTGACCGGCGTCAGCAGCACCCCGTTGCGGTAGTGCCCGGTCGCCAGATGCAGCCCCTCCAGCGCGGTCGGCCCCAGCAGCGGCGCATTGTCCGGCGAACCCGGCCGCAGCCCCGCACGGGTCTCCACCAGGGGCAGCTCGGTGAGTCCCGGCACCAGCTCGTGCGCGTCGCGCAGCAGCTCGTACACCCCGCCCGCCGTGACGGTCGTGTCCCAGCCGAGCTCCTCGCTCGTCGCGCCGACGACCAGCTCGCCGTTCTCGCGCGGCACGAGGTAGACGTGGCTGCCGCGCACGACGGCCCGCACTGTGCGGCTCAGGAAGGGCGCGTACGCCCGCGGTACGGACAGCCGCAGCACCTGTCCCTTCACGGGACGTACGGGCGGCAGGACGTCGTCCGGTACGCCCGCGAGCCTGCCGCTGAGACTGCCCGCCGCCAGCACCACCTGGCCGACGGAGACCTCCGTCCCGTCCGCCAGTACGGCGCCGGTGGCCCGGTTCCGTACGACACAGAGCCGCTCCACCCAGGTGCGGTGGAAAACCACGCCGGCTCGCTCGCACGCCGTCACCAGCGCCGAGGCCAGCCGCCTCGGATCGACCTGGTGGTCACCGTCGACCCGCAGACCCCCGCGCACGCCCGGCGCGAGCATCGGCTCCAGGCGTCGGCACTCGCGCCCCGTGAGCCACTCGGATTCCAGCCCCGAGCGGCGCTGCAGGGCGTGGAGTTCGCGCAGGTGGGCGCGGTCGTCGGAGTCCAGAGCGACCGCGAGCGTGCCGCACGCGCGGTATCCGATGTCCTGCCCACTGGCCGCCTCCAGCTCGGCGGCGAACGCCGGATAGCGTCCGGCGGAGGCAAGGTTCAGGCCGAGGAGTGTTTCCTCGCCGTAGTGCAGTTCGGTGACGGCGGCGAGCATCCCGGCCGCGACCTGAGCGGCCCCGCCGCCCGGATCCGGATCGGCGACAGCGATGCGCAGCCCGCGCTGCGCCGCCCGCCAGGCCGTCACGAGACCGATGATCCCGCCTCCGACGACCAGTACGTCCGACCGTGCGTCCGACCGCGCGTGCGGCACCGCCTCCGGAGAATCCGAAGAATTACGTGAATGCATAGGCGTCCAGCCCCTCCCTTCGCCGGCATGACCCGGATCAGGTTCGTACGGTCGGAGGCCGCCCAGCCTCCCTCTCAGCCCGGTCCGCCCGGGCTCCCGCGGTTGTCTTCGCCTGCTGGGGGTCCCGGGGTAGCCCTCGGAAGCCAGCAGTACGGTGGCCACCCTAACGCCCGTCCCCAACGCGCAGTAAGGGAGCAACTCCTGTGGCCCGCTCGGTCCCCTCGCTCGACGGACTCGTCCTCTCGCCGGTCGCCGACCAGGCGCCGGGGCAGGTCGGCACCCGGACCCGCTTCTCGTACCACGAGGAGAACGGCCGGATCTGGGCCGATTACGCGGGCGGCGACGTCGTACGCGGCCACCTCGTCGGTACGCGCGAGGGCGACGCGCTGGACTTCCGGTACGTACAGCTGAAGCAGGACGGCACGACCTCCTCCGGGCACTGCCGGTCCACCGTCACAGTCCTCTCCGACGGGCGGGTGCGACTGGAAGAGACCTGGGAGTGGGAGTCCCAGGAGGGCAGCGGGACGAGCGTTGTCGAACAGCTGCCTCTGTGACACCACTGCCTCTGTGACGGTGTGTCAGAGATCTCCCCTCGCGGCCCTCGGGGCGGCCCGACAAGCCGCCCTACAGTGATCGGGTGAGCGAGCAGAGGCAGACAGAGCAGCGCGTCGTCATCGTCGGCGCGGGAATGGCCGGCGTACAGACCGCTGTGGCACTGCGCGAGCAGGGCTGGACCGGCCCCGTCACACTGATCGGCGCCGAACCGCACCAGCCGTACGACAGACCGCCACTTTCCAAGGCGGTGCTGCTCGGCAAGGCCGAGGGGTCGGCCTTCGACGTGGACTTCGAAGCGCTCGGGATCGAGCTCCAGCTGGGGCGCGAAGTCATGGGCGTACGCCCCCTGGCGCACGAGATCGACACGCCCTCGGGCCCCGTTCCGTACGACGTACTGGTCGTCGCGACCGGAGCGCAGCCCATCACCCTGCCCGGCAGCGAAGGCGTCCCCGGCGTCCATCTGCTGCGCACGCTCGACGACGCCGCGCGGCTGCGGCCCGTACTCGACGAGAAGCACGACATCGTGGTCGTCGGGGCCGGCTGGATCGGCGCGGAGTTCGCCACGGCCGCCCGCGAGGCGGGCTGCGCCGTGACCGTCGTGGAGGCCGCCGACCGGCCGCTGGCGGGCACCATGCCGGCCGAGGTCGCCGTCCCGATGGCCGACTGGTACGCCGAGAGCGGCGCCGGGCTGCTGACCGGGGCGCGCGTCGCGAAGATCGAGCCCGGCACGGTCGTCCTCGCCGACGGGCGGCGGCTCGCGGCCGGCGCGGTGGTCGTCGGCATCGGCGCCAGGCCCGCGACGGACTGGCTCGCAGGCTCCGGCATCGAGCTCGGACCCGACGGTTCCGTCACCGCCGACAGCCGCCTGCGCACCTCGCTCCCCGATGTGTACGCCGTCGGGGACTGCGCCTCCTTCCCCTCGCACCGCTACGGCGAACGCCTGCTCGTGCACCACTGGGACAACGCGCTCCAGGGCCCCCGTACGGTCGCGGCGAACATCGTCGGCGAGACACCGCAGGACTACGACCCCGTCCCGTACTTCTGGTCCGAGCAGTTCGGCCGCTTCGTGCAGTACGCGGGCCATCACGCCGCCGCCGACACGCTGGTGTGGCGCGGGGACCCGGCCGGCGCGGCCTGGACCGTGTGCTGGCTGCGTGAAGGGGCGCTGGTCGCGCTGCTCGCCGTCGCCCGTCCGCGTGACCTCGCACAGGGCCGCAGACTGATCGAATCGGGCGCCCCGCTGGACCCGGAGCGGGCCGCGGACCCGTCCGTTCCGCTCAAGTCGGCGACGCTTTAGCGGCACACGACGGGGTCCCGACTACCGACTGTCAGTCCCAGGTGGCAGGCTTGTCCCGTGACCGAGATTGACGCAAACATCGATGCTCTCGTCCCTGCCTGGTTCAACCTCCCCGACATCGCTGAAAAGCTCGGTGTCGAGGTGACGCGCGTCCGGCAGCTGGTCAAGGAAGGCCAGCTCATCGCCGTACGCCGTGGCGAGAACCGGGTGCTTCAGGTGCCTGCCGCCTTCATCGACGGCGACAAAGTGGTCAAGGGTCTCGCCGGGACCCTGACCCTCCTGAGGGACGACGGCTTCACCGACGAAGAGATGCTCGAGTGGCTCTTCACTCCCGACCCGACCCTGCCCGGCACCCCCGCGCAGGCGTTGAGTGAGAATCGCGGCACGGAGGTGAAGCGGCGCGCACAGGCGCTCGCCGTCTGATCACTGACGACTTAACCGCATGCGGTGTACGGGCCCCCGGCGGCCCGTGCACCGCCCAGCAACGGGGGAGCGCCACCATGCCCACGTCCACGAAGCGCGCACTGCTCGCCGACGCCCGGCTGTATCTGTGCACGGACGCCCGCAAGCGCCAGGGCGAC
Organism: Streptomyces spiramyceticus; assembly: GCF_028807635.1. Lineage (NCBI taxonomy): Bacteria > Bacillati > Actinomycetota > Actinomycetes > Kitasatosporales > Streptomycetaceae > Streptomyces > Streptomyces spiramyceticus. Next base: position 1,300,497 of record NZ_JARBAX010000001.1, on the reverse strand, counting down.
CTCCCGGAGTTCCTGGACGCCGTCCTGTCCTCCGGCGTGGACATCGTGCAGCTGCGCGACAAGGGCATGGAGGCCGCCGAGGAGCTGGAGCACCTCCAGGTCTTCGCCGACGCCTGCCGCAGGCACGGCAAGCTGCTCGCCGTGAACGACCGGGCCGATGTCGCCCACGCCATCCGCGCCGATGTGCTGCACCTGGGACAGGGCGACCTGCCCGTCCCGGCCGCGCGCGCGATCCTCGGGGACGACGTGCTGACCGGCCGCTCGACGCACTCCGAGTCCGAGGTGGACGCGGCAGCCGCCGAGCCCGGCGTGGACTATTTCTGCACGGGCCCCTGCTGGCCCACCCCCACCAAGCCCGGCCGGTACGCCCCGGGCCTCGGTCTCGTCCGGTACACCGCCGCCCTGCGCCAGGACCGGCCGTGGTTCGCGATCGGCGGGATCGACGCGGGCAACCTCGACGAGGTGCTGGACGCGGGTGCCCGCAGGGTCGTGGTGGTACGGGCGATCACCGAGGCCGACGATCCGGCGGCCGCGACGGCCGATCTCGCGAAGCGCGTCAGGGGCCGCGACACGTGAGTGTCCAAGATTGTCCGAGGGGTGGACGGAAAACCGGCAAAACGGATAAATTACACCGGATTTGTTGGGGCTCCGCATTGCTCTGGCTAACCTGCCGATATGGCCCTTGGCACTGCTTCCACCAGGACTGATCACGCGCGAACCGTGCGTGACCTGCTCGCGACCGGCAAAACTTCGTATTCCTTCGAGTTCTGGGCGCCCAAGACCGAGAAGGGCGAGCGGAACCTGTGGAACGCGCTGCGCCGGGTCGAGGCGGTGGCACCCAGCTTCGTCTCGGTGACCTACGGCGCCGGCGGCTCCACGCGTGCGGGCACCGTCAAGGCCACCCAGCAGATCGCCGACGACTCGACCCTCACGCCGGTCGCGCACCTCACCGCCGTCGACCACTCAATCGCCGAATTGCGCAACATGATCGGCCAGTACGCCGACGGCGGGATCCGGAACATCCTCGCGGTCCGCGGCGACCCGCCCGGCGACCCCATGGGCGAGTGGATCCCGCATCCGCAGGGCGTGACGTACGCGGCGGACCTGGTCCGGCTCATCAAGGAGTCGGGTGACTTCTGCGTGGGCGTCGCCGCCTTCCCCGAGATGCACCCGCGCTCGGACAACTGGGACGACGACATAAGGCACTTCGTCGACAAGTGCCGGGCGGGCGCCGATTACGCCATCACACAAATGTTCTTCGACCCAGAGGATTATCTGCGGATGAGGGACCGGGTCTCGGCGGCGAGCTGCGAGACCCCGATCATCCCCGAGGTCATGCCGGTGACCAGCGTGAAGCAGATCGAAAGGTTCGGGCAGCTCAGCAACGCATCGTTCCCGCCAGCTCTGAAAGAGCGGATCCTCGCGGTCAAGGACGATCCGGCGGCTGTACGCTCCATTGGCATCGAGTTCGCGACGGAGTTCTGCTCGAGGCTGCTGTCCGAGGGTGTACCCGGACTGCACTTCATCACGCTGAACAACTCCACGGCGACGCTCGAGATCTACGAGAATCTCGGACTGCACGAGCACGCGCAGTCCTGACGGCTGTGCCTGCTGTTGCCTCCTGGGGCCGCGGCGGCGTACGAGAGGGGCGTACATGGGCTGGGCGGTCCTCTACATCGCGTTCGGAGTCGTGGCGCTGTGGCTGCTCGGCGAAGTGCTGCTGCAGTACAAGGCGAGGCTCCGCTGGCGGCTGCTGGCCTTCGCCGGTTTCGTGGGCGTGGTCCTCGGTGTGCTGCTGTCGTCCGTGCTCGTGATCGGGGCGGGCGCCATCGCCTTCGCGATCGGCCAGACGTACGTCACGCTGTCCTTCCGCCGCGGGTTCTCGACGGGCTGGGCCATAGGCGGTAAGCCGGGGGAGAGCCGTCGCCGCAGGGGCGGTGCGCGGGCCGTCGAGCAGGAGCCGACGCTGGAGGTCTCGGACCTGGAGTACGTGTCCGATGTCGAGTACGAGCCGGCCGCCCCGCCGGAGCCGGTGTACGCACCTCAGCCGCTGCCCGACGAGACCGGCCAGTACGGCGTCTACGACGCTGCGGCGTACGCCGCCGAACCGCAGCCCCAGGCCAACGCGTTCGGCGGCTACAACGAGTACGACACGACGTACACCGGCTACGACCAGCCGAGTCAGGACGTGTACGCGGGCCAGTACGGCTACGCGCCCGAGCAGCAGCAGTACGCGGCGTACTCCGACCCGTACATCGGCACTCAGCCGTACGGCACCCAGCAGTACGGCAATGAGACGCCGCCCGGTGGGGTGTGGGTCCCGCAGCAGCGCGACGGCGAGCAGCAGTTCGGCGGCGAGCAGCCGGTCCAGGACCCGTACCAGAACGGCTACGACGCGAACCGCTACGACGCCAACGGCTACGACACCACGGGCTACAACACCACCGGCTACAACGAGCAGTACCGCTACTGACAGTCCCTGCCGCTGCGGGCCCCGCTGAGCGGCCCCTACTGCGAGCCGCGGAAGCCGTCCCCCTCGACGATGAGCCCCGTGACAAGGGCCCCCGACATCCCGGCGTGCGCCAGTCCGCCGCCGGGATGCGCCCAGCCTCCGGCCAGGTGAAGACCGGCGAGGCGGGTGCTGTTCGACGGGTACAGGCAGCGTCCCCCGGCTCCCGCCAGCGCCGGCGGCGGTACGCAGCCCCCCACAGTGCCGGTAACGGCAGCCGTGTCCGCCGGGGTCCGTATCTCGCGCCACAGCACGCGCTCCCGGAGGTCGGGCACGGCCCGCAGCGCCGCCTCCATCACGTCGTCCGCGTACCGCCCGGCCAGCGCTTCGTCCGTCCAGTCGACAGGCCCTTGCGGAGCGACGGTGGCCGTCAGCGTCACCGCTTCGTGCCCGTCATCGGGGCAGGTCAGCGGGTCGCCGGGACGCAGCACCGTGACGGTGGGGCGCTCGGCGTGTGTGCCGCCGAAGGCCGCTGAGGCCTCGGCGCCGGCGTCGGCGGAGTGGACCACTGTCCGGTGGACTGCGTCGGCGGGGCGGCCTCCGCGCAGCGCGAGCAGGACCGTGAGCCGCCCGGGTGCCGTCGGCTCCGGCACCGGCCGGACGTCGTCGCCGGACCACACCTCACGTCCCGCCGCCATCCGTTCGAGGGTCCGGGGGTCGGCCGCGAAGACCACCGAGTCCGCGTCGGCGACCGCACCGCCCGCGAGTTCCACGCCCACCGCGCGGCCGTCCTTCTCCAGAACCCCGGTCACCTCGGCGCCGAAGGTGAACTCCACCTTGCGCGCCAGGCACCGTTCGTACAGCGCACGCGCCAGCTCCCGCATCCCGCCTCGCACGTACCAGCTGCCGAAGGTCTGCTCCATGTACGGCAGTACGGCGGCCGAGGCGGGCGCGCTGCGCGGATCGAGCCCGTACGACAGGGCGTAACTGTCCAGCAGGGCGGCCAGCCGGGGCTCGGCCAGTTCCCACTCGCCGATCTCCGCGAGCGTGGTCGCCTGCCGGTCGCGCCGGAGCATCCTGCGGTGGCGCACCGACGGGTACGGATCGCGGCCCAGCACCTGCCAGTCCTGGCGCAGCGGTTCCTCGAGGAGCGGCCGTCTGGTCCGGTCCCAGGCGTCGCGGGCCCGGTTCATGAAGTCGCCCCAGCGCTCACCGGCGCCGTCGCCGAGTGCCGCGTCCAGTGCCGCCGCGACACCGGCCCGCGAGGCATTGGGCAGGGACACGGCCGTACCGTCCGCGAAGATGTGCCGGCTCGCCGGGTCCACGGGCATCAGCTCGACGCACTGCTCCAGCGACTGCTTGCCGGTCTTGGCGAACAGGTCGCGGTAGACAGCGGGCAGGTGCAGCAGACCCGGCCCCGTGTCGAAGGAGAAGCCGTCCCGCTCGAACCGGTCCACCGCGCCGCCGTACGTCGCCGCGCGCTCGTACACCGCCACCCGGTGGCCCGCGACGGCCAGCCGGGCAGCGGTCGCCATCGCGCCCATGCCGGCGCCGATCACCACAATCCGTGCCATGCCAGGGACTTTATCGGCCGCCTCTGACAACGGCCGCCCGGCCGGACTGGGGTCGAGCACGCAGTGCTGAGTATCCGTACCTAGTACAGGAGATGAGTAGATTCGCGGATGGGCTCTCACCTGCGCAGACGGAAGAGTGGAGACCACGGAAGGGGCGCAGCGCCGATACCGCCGACACGGGGCGGCGGAGCGGCGCGGCTCCCCTGACGGAACGGGGGTGTACCACGGGGGTCGGGGGACCGCCGGGGGAACACGGGGGGACACGAAAGAACGCCGGTCCGGCGAAGCTCGGGGGGATCGAGCTTCGCCGGACCGGCGCTTTTTGTTCGCTCCTCCGGGCCGCTTGTGCGGGGCTCCGGACGGGGCCGCTAGCGGCCGCTCACCCGGCCGTGCAGCAGCCGCGACAGCGCCGAATGCACGTCGTCGATCGACCGCTCCCGCTGGAACGCCTGCCAGTCCAGCGCCGCGACCAGCACCATCCCGACCAGCGCGGCCGCCGTCAGCGGAATGTCGATCTCCTCGTTGAGCTCACCGTTATGGACGGCCTCCCGCAGCACCGTCTCGACGACGGCGACCGCTTCCTGCCGTACCACCAGGAGGGTCGACTGCCAGGCCCTGTTGGTGCGCCACAGTTCGGCGACGTACAGCTGGGTGAAGGCCGGGTAGCGGTCGATGAACCCGAGACCGGCCCTGATCATCGCGTCGAGGGCCTCCACCTTGGTGCCGCCGCGCTCGTCCGTCTCGTCGGCCGCCGCCTGGAGGGAGGCGGTGAGCAGGCCGACGCCGTGCCGCAGCAGCTCTTCGAAGAGCTCGGTCTTGCTCTTGAAGTTGTAGTAGACCGTGCCCTTGGCGACCCCGGCGCGCTCGGCGATCTGGTCCACCGTCGTCGAGGAGAAACCCTGCTCCGCAATGAGGGTGACGGCCGCTTCGTAGAGCTTCTGCCTGGTGGTCTCGCGGCGCGTTCTGCTGCTTTCCATGGGCTCGATTCTCACAGGCTGAGCTCCGGGTGCAGACGGTCGAGCGTCCACACCTGCTTGCGCCGCGCGGAGACGGCCGTCAGCGCGAGGGCGCCTGCGGTGAAGGCGAGAAGCACCAGGCTGCCCGTCCAGACCGGCTCCAGGCCGCCGCCCGTGATGAGCCTGCGCAGGCCTTCCACGACGTAAGTCATCGGCAGGAAGGGGTGGATGGCGTTGAAGAAGCCCGGACTGGTCTGTACGGGGTAGGTGCCGCCGGCCGATGTGAGCTGGAGCATCAGCACCGCCAGGACCAGGATCCGGCCCGCAGCACCGAAGCGGGCGTTGAGCCACTGCACGATCGCCGCGAAGCAGCCGGTCACCAGTGCCAGGAACCCGATCGTCCCTGCGGCGTGCTCCATCTTGAGGCCGAGCGACCAGTGCAGTACGGACATCAGGATGCCGACCTGCAGTACGCCGATGGCGGCCACCGGCAGCCAGCCCGCCACGGCGATCCGCCACGCGGAGGCTCCGGCCGACAGTGCGCGCCGGTTGAGCGGCTGGATCAGCATGTATCCGACCATCGCGCCGACCCACAGGGACAGCGGGATGAAGTACGGGGCGAAGCCGGTGCCGTAGTTGGGCGCCTTGTGCATCGACTGGGAGGCGAGCTGGACCGGGTCGGCCATCACCTCGGTGCGCTGGTCGCGGTCGTTCTTGTCGTAGTCGGGGATCTTGGTGACGCCCTTGTGCAGGCCGGTGGCGAGCTCTCCGGAGCCGTCGACGAGCTTGATCAGGCCGCCGTTCAGCTCCCCAGCGCCGTTCTTGAGCCTGCCGACTCCGCCGTCCAGGTCGGCGGCGCCGTTGTTGAGCCTGCCGATGCCCCGGTCGAGGTTCACGGCGCCGGTCTTGGCGTCGGTCAGTCCTGTGTCGAGCTTCGCGGCGCCCCGGGCGACCTTGTTGGCGCCGGTGTTGAGCGCGTTGACCTTGCTGACGGCGCTGCTCAGGTCCTCGTCGAGGTGCGGTGCGCGCACCGAGAGCTCGCGCGCCTTCGTCTGGAGCTGGGCCAGGTCCTTGTCCAGCTGCGTCAGGTCGCCGCGCTGGTTCTTGACGAGATTGTTGACGTCGGCGGAGATGAGCGCCGTGTCCGCCGCAGCCTTGTCGGCCTTCTTCAGCTGCGGGCAGGCGGGGTCGGGGAGCGGCTGGTCCACACAGCGCGCCTGGTAGACGGTGTGCAGCTCGTCGGCGGCCTCGCGGGAGCCCTCGGCCAGGACGGGCGCGGTCTTCACGAGCGTGCCGAGATTCTCGCGGACGATCCGGGTGCTGTCGGCGACGAGCTTCGCCGTATCGCCGATCGTCTTGCCGTTGTCCTTGAGATACGGCCTTACTGTGCCCGCGATTCCGTTGACCGTGTCAGCCAGCTTCTGCGTGCCGTCCGCCACCTGCTGGGAGCCGGTCCTGAGGTCGCCGGAGCCCTTGTTCAGCCGCTTGAGGCCGGCCGCGAGGTCGCCGCTGCCCTTCTTGGCGTTCTGCAGGCCGTCCGCGAGGCTCTTGGAGCCGTCCTTGGCCTTGCCGAGACCGCTCTTGAGGTCGCCGGAGCCCTTCTTCGCCTTGCCGATCCCGCCCTTGATGTCGTCGGCGCCCTTGGCCGCCGTCTGTGTGGCGTCATGGATGTCGGAGAAGGAGATGAAGATCCGGTCGAGGAAGGAACGGGAGGCGTTCTTCGACGCGGCGGTCCTCACCTCGGAGAAGACGGTCTTGGAGATCTGCCCGACGATGTAGTTGTTGGCGTCGTTCGTGCGCACCTGCAGGGCGCTCGTCTCGGGCACGTCGCCGGAGCTGGACGCGATTCGCTCGCTGAAGTCCGACGGCATGCTCAGGGACAGGTAGTACGCGCCGTCCTCCACGCCCCTGCGGGCCTCGTCGGCGCTCACCTCGTGCCACTCGAAGACGTCGCTGTCGTGCAGCTTTCCGGTGATCTCGTCACCTGCGGCGATCTTCTTGCCGGAGACGGTCGCGCCCTTGTCGTCGTTCACGAGGGCTACGGGAATGCGGTCGAGCTTGCCGTACGGGTCCCAGAAGGACCACAGGTACAGCGCGCCGTACAGCAGCGGAAGCAGCAGCAGCGCGACGAGCGCGGCACGCGGCAGCTTCCCCCTGCCGAACCGCTTCAGCTCAAGCGCGGCCAGCTTCGGCGAGCGCATCGTCCGCCCCCTTTTCGTCGTCGGTCGTGTCGGTCTCGTCGGTCTTGTCGGCGTCAGCGACGTCGTCGGCGGCGGCGTCTGCGGCATCAGCAGCGGCGTCGGTGGTGCCGGCGATGCCGGCCGTGTCAGCCGGGTCTCCGGCGGCCGTGACCCGCAGCGCGTCGTCGGGCGCCTCGCTGCACACCGCGACGACGGTCGTCCCTGCCGCGGCGACAGAGCGCAGCAGCTCCCAGGCCAGGGCCCGTTCGGTGTCGGAGAGCTTGAGGTCCGTGTCGTCCACGGCGAGCAGCCGGGGACGGCTCATCAGCGCGAGCCCGACCGACAGGCGCAGCGCCTCCAGACGCTCCAGATCCCGTACGGACGTACGCGGCCCCTTGGGCAGCGAGTCCAGGGCCAGGCCCACGGCGTCGAGCGCGGCGTCGATCCTGGCCCTTGCCTCGGCGGCCCGTTCGGCGCGCGGCTTGAACAGCGTGCGCAGCGAGCCGTCGAACCGGCGCTGGAGGAGCGCGCGCTCGTGCAGGTGCTCGGCGACCGTGAGGGCCGGGTCGAGCTCGCTCACGCCCGTGACCGGGCCGAGCCCGGTGATACGGCGTACGGCGGCCAGCTTCTTCGGCAGGCGCAGGCCCCCCACTTCCGCGTGGCCCTCGGTGGCGCGCATGCGGCCGGTGAGGGCGAGCAGCAGACAGGTGCGGCCGGATCCTGACGGGCCCTCTATCGCGATGAGTGTGCCGGGCTCTGCGTCGACGCGTACGCCGCGGAAGGCCCAGCCGCGCGGGCCCTTGAGCCCGAAGTTCTCGGCGGTCACAGCTGCCCCGTGCGGGCTGTCCACGAGCCCCTCCCCACTTTTGAACTGACCGGTCAGTACAAAAGTTATCCCGAACTCGCGATCGAGGCAAAATCCCAGGTCAGAGCCGATTGTCAGTGGTGGCCCTCACGATGGACACATACGGCTACAGAGCCGTCACGCGACGACAGGAGGTTCGTCATGGCTCGCACACCCGCAGCCGCCGCCCAGCGGCGCCGCGCCACCGGCCCTGCACCCTCACTGACCGGCCCCGCCGGCGACGTCCACCCCGTGCTGCGCAGGGCCGGCGCCCCACCCGCCGCCCTCAGCCTGCTTGCCCAGGCACGCACGGGGCTGGACGAGGCAGCCACCCTCGAAACGTCGAACGAGCGGTACGCCACTGCCCACCTCGCCGCCCTGCGTACAGCGGCCGCGGTCCTCGCCGCCCGCGCACGCCCCGAGACGACAGCGCGCCGTCGCCAACGGATCCGCAGCGCCTGGGAAGTCCTGCCGGAGATCGCACCGGAGCTGACGGAGTGGAGTGCCCTGTTCGCCTCCGGAGCGCGTCGCCGGGCGCGCGCCGAGGCCGGCATACAGGGAGCGGCGACCAGCCGCGACGCCGATGATCTGCTGCGCGACGCGGCCATGTTCCTGCGCCTCGTCGAGCGGCTGCTCGTGCTCGATCCGGTACTGCCCCAGCCCCGTACGGACCCGACGGAGCACCCTGACGCGGGGTGATCGGAGCTGCTCCCCGAAGGCAATAGGGTGGTAGGGCCTTTACAAGAACGATGCGTCGCTCGAACATTCACCGCCCCGCCGCACGCGGCGGCACCGCGCCGAGGAGTCAACTGCCGTGTCGGACCCGATGCGCCCCCGCGCCTCCCTCCGTACCGCCGTGGTCTGGGAGGTGCTCAAGGACGCCCTCGACCGCAAGGTCAAGGCGACCGGCAAAGACACCCTGGACGTCCTCGACACCGGTGGCGGCACGGGCAACTTCGCGGTGCCCGTAGCCCGCCTCGGCCACCGCGCCACGGTCGTCGACCCCAGCCCCAACGCGCTCTTCGCGCTGGAGCGCCGAGTCGCCGAAGCCGGGGTCGACGACCGCGTCCGGGGCGTGCAGGGCGACATCCACGGCCTCTTCGACGTCGTCGAGCGGGGCGGCTTCGACGTCGTCCTGTGCCACGGCGTCCTCGAATACGTCGACGACCCGGCCGAGGGCGTACGCAACGCCGTCGAAGCCCTCCGCCCCTCGGGCACGCTCAGCCTGCTCGCCGCCGGGCTCGGCGGCGCAGTCCTGGCCAGGGCCCTGGCCGGCCACTTCACCGAAGCCAGGCACGCGCTCACCGATCCTGCGGGCCGCTGGGGCGAGGGCGACCCGGTACCACGACGCTTCACCGCCGACCAGCTCACGGAACTGGTCGGCGCGGCCGGTGTGGAGGTCGGCGCCGTCCACGGCGTGCGGGTCTTCGCCGACCTCGTCCCCGGAGTGCTGGTGGACACCGAGCCCGGCGCCCTGGACGCCCTGCTCAAGCTGGAAGCGGCGGCCGCCGAGCTCCCCGCATTCCACGCCGTCGCGACCCAGCTGCACGTACTGGGCGAGAAGCAGTAGCCCGGGCGGGGCCTGAGGCACCGCCCGAACGGGGCGCCGGACGCGGCTGATCAGCAACGCAGTGGCACATGGAGTGCGCCACAGGCCACCCGATCGGCCGTCTCGCCCCGTATGATCGGAGCACACCGTCCGGCATGCCGGATCGGCCAATGGGGAATGGACGCCTCAGGCAGCTGACACGGCATGGCGGCCCGGATTGTGAATTGGCGTAGAGGGCGGGTTTCACGGGGGCGATTCCCTGCCTATTCTGAAAGGGCCGCATACGGTCGCCCCCCGCGACCGACGACTAGGAGGACTCCGTGCCGCTCTCGGAGCACGAGCAGCGAATGCTCGAGCAGATGGAGCGAGCGCTGTACGCCGAAGATCCCAAGTTCGCGACAGCGCTTGAGGGAAGCGGGCTGCGTACGTACACCCGGCGACGGGTCTACCAGGCGGTCGCAGGCTTTCTGGTGGGTATCGCGCTCCTCATGGCCGGAATGGTCGCACAGCAGATCTGGATCAGCGTGGTCGGCTTCCTTGTGATGCTCGGCTGCGCAGTGCTCGCGGTCACCGGCTGGCGCAAGGCCCCGAAGCCCGGTGAGCAACCGGCACCCGGCACTCCTGGCACGACCGCTCGCAGCCGCCCCAGGCAGCGCAGGTCGTTCATGGACCGTATCGAGCAGCGGTGGCAGCGTCGCCGCGACGAGGGCCAGGGGCGCTGAGCACCGGCCGCGCACACTGATCGCATCCGATCGCATCCAGCACTTGCTACGAGTGAGGGGTGACCGCCTCAAGGCGGTCACCCCTCACTCGTATTCGCATCCGGGCGTATGCGTGCCCGAGTGCCTGGTCAGCCGCCCTGACGGGACGGGCGACGCCGCAGGGCACCGGCCCACCGGTTCAGGTTCCAGCGGCTCGCTCCCCAGCGGTTCGACACCGCGGCCCACCGCTCCGACATGGCCCACTACCACGCGGACAGCCGAGCGGGGCGCGAGCACTGCCCGCAGACGTGCCCTCCGCCCGGCGGCTGCCCGCAGACCCGCCCGTACCCGCTGGGCCTCTTCGGCGAGACCGCCCGCATCCGAGGGCCGAGGGGCGTAGAGCACCTGCTCCACCGCCCCCGCCGCCCGGTGCACCGCCTCGGCGGACGCTCCTTCGAGCCCGCCGAGACGCACGATCCGAGCTGCCGCCTTGCGCGGCGTCTGCGACTCGTCGGGCTCGATGCCGTAGTCCCAGGCCGAGTCCGTGATCTCACGCCAGCCGGCCAGCGTACGGGCGGCCGCATCCGCGGGCGTGCGTCCGCCGGAGCCGAGCCGTCGCGAGCGCGTCCGGCTCCGCAACAGCAGCGGCACCAGGGGAACCAGCACCGCGAGCGCCACCCCCAGCGCCACCAGGATCACGAACCCGGCAGAAACACCGGGGTCGGTGGGGCCGGCCCCACCCTGCTGCGCCGGACCGCCGCAGTCCCCCAGCTTCCTGCTCTGCGCCGGGCAGCTGTCCGTGGCGCTGGGCGCGGCCGAAGGCACCGACGACGTGCTGGGCTCCGCCTGCGCCGGGTTGGACGCCTCACCGGACGGCGTCTGCGCGCGGGTGTAGTCCGGCACCGAGCCACGGGTCGGCGTGGGCTCGAACCGGGTCCACCCCACGCCCTCGAAGTACAGCTCCGGCCACGCGTGCGCATCGCGCAGGCCGACCGACATGGTGCCGTCCGACTGCCCCGTGCCGGGCGTGAAACCCACCGCCACGCGCGCCGGGATGCCCAACGTCCTTGCCATCGCGGCCATCGAGAACGAGAAGTGGACGCAGAAGCCTTCCTTGTCCCTGAGGAAGCGGGCGATCGCGGCAGTGCCGCTGCCCGACTGGACCTGCGTGTCGTACGTGAAACCGCCTTTCGCCGCGAACCAGTCCTGGAGCTTGACCGCCCGCTCGTAGTCGTTCGACGCACCCCTCGTCACATCGAGCGCCGTCGAACTCACCACCTCGGGCAGCGAATCGGGCACCTTGGTGTACTCGCGCAGCATCGCGGCAGGCGGCGTCGAGGCCGCAGCCAGCTGCTCCGCGGTCGGCCGCACTATCAGGCTGCTCACCGTGTAGCGCACACCGCGCGTGGTCTGGCCCCGGTCGCCCACGAGCGTCCGCCCGGCCGGTTCGTAACGCCAGCGGCCGTCGATGTCCACCTGCGTCGCCGGGTACGGCATGGGGAGATAACTCTGGGAGTACCAGCCGGCTGCCGAGACACTGGAGTTGATCTCGGTCGCACGGACGTCGGGGCTGAGCCCCTGCGGACGGGGCAACCGGCCGGGCACGTCCTCGATCCGGCGCTCAGACGACTTCCACGCGGAGCCGTCGAACTGGTCCAGCGCGACGATCCGCAGATACAGATCCCGCGTGCTGTCCGTGTTCGTGCGGTACCGCAGCACCTCGCGGTCCTCGGGCTGGTTCAGGCTGTTCTGCAGGGAGACCAGCGGATTCACCGCCGAAATCGTCCCGCCCCCGGAACCGGACCCCTTACCGGCGCCCGTGCCCGCCAGCAGCCCTCCGTCCAGCGCCGGCAGCGCCGCCGGAACCACCAGGGCGATGCCCAGGGCCAGTACGCCGATGCGCCGGCCCGTACGGACCGGGGCCAGCGCGGAGCCGCCCGCCGTCTCGAATCCGGCCGCTGCCGTACGGCCCCCGGTGCGCGGTGCGCCGCCGAAGACGCGGCCCCACTGGGAGATCCGGTCCCGGCCCTCGGCCAGCAGAAGCAGCAGATAGCCGGAGGACGCCAGCAGGAACCACAGCCAGCCCGCTCCGCCCTGCGAAAGCCCCGCGGCCACCGAGTACAGCGCGAGCAGCGGCAGCCCCGCCGGAGCCGCACTGCGGAACGTCACGGCAAGCGCGTCCACCGCAAGCCCGATCAGCAGTACACCGCCGACCAGCATCAGCCTGATGCCCTCGGTCGCCGGAGCCGGGATGGCGTACCGCCCGACCTCCTCCGCACCCGAAGTGAACAGCCGGCCGAACTCCCGGAACGCCTCGGGCCCCGGCAGTACGCCGCCGATCGCCGCGTCCATGGCGAACACCACGGTGAGCATCACCAGAGCCACGAAGGCCTGGACCGCGACGGTCAGGGACCGGGCCAGCGGCACCCGCCGGGCCAGCGCCCCCACGCCCGCCTGGATCGCCACCAGCAGCACGGCCGTCAGAAACCACGAGGCCTTGTCGACCAGCGGCAGCAGCGCGCCCGCCGCCATCAGCGTGGCCGCCATGGCGCACAGCGCCAGCCGTCCGCGACCACTCATGACCAACCCCCAGATGTGCCTGCCGCGCCGCCCGCAGGGGACGCCCCCGCGCCGGTGCGCTGTCGTTCCGCCGTCCGCCACAGATCGGCGAGCGGCGTGCCCGGAGGCACGGCGAGCACCGTCCACCCCGCCTCTCGCAGCGGCCTGACCCGCTCCTCGACCTCCGCCGCGCCCTCGCCCGCGGGCCGCCCGGCATCCGTGGCTTCGTGCCCCCGCACCCACGTGGTGCTGTCCAGGACGAAGGCGACGGCGGCGCCGCTGCGCTGGCGCATGCGCGCCGCCACGGCAGCCTGCTCGTCGTCCAGGTCACCGAAGAAGGCGACCAGGAGACCCTCGTTTCCGCCGCGCAGCACGTCGTACGACCGGGAAAGCCCGGCGCCGTCCGAGTGGCCGACGACGGCCAGCGTGTCCATCATCAGACCGGCGGAATCGGCCGTCTCCTGCGTGGCCCCGGCGAAACCACCGGCCCCCTCACCGGGCACCGAGTTCCCGGTGTCCGTCAACAGCCGTACCGAGAAGCCCCGTTCGAGCATGTGCACCAGCGCGGAAGCCGCTCCCGACACCGCCCACTCGAAGGCCGAGTCGGGCCCGGCCCCCTGGTAGGCCACCCGCCGGGTGTCGAGCAGCACCGTGCACCTGGCCCGCTGCGGCTGCTCCTCACGGCGCACCATCAGCTCGCCGTAGCGCGCGGTGGAGCGCCAGTGGACGCGGCGCAGGTCGTCGCCGTGCCGGTAGCCGCGCGGGATCACATCGTCCTCGCCGGCCAGCGCGAGCGAGCGGTTGCGCCCGTCGCCGTACCCCGACGCCTCGCCCGAGAACCGCACCGCGGGCAGCGCCTCGACGCGCGGGATCACGGTCAGTGTGTCGTACGCGCTGAAGGACCGGGTCAGCTCGCACATCCCGAAGGGGTCGGTCAGCCGCAGTTGCAGCGGCCCGAGCGGATAGCGTCCGCGCAGGTCGGAGCGGACCCGGTAGGACACCTCGCGCCGGCCGCCCGCCTCCACCCGGTCCAGGACGAACCTGGGCCGCGGCCCCAGCACGTACGGCACCCGGTCCTGGAGCATCAGCAGCCCTGTGGGCAGCCGCGAGACGTTGTCCATCCGCAGATGTACGCGCGCCTCCGAGCCCGTCGCCGCGCGCGACGGCGAGAGCCGCCTGCTGGCCGCGACCCGGTAGCGCGTGCGGTACAGCACGGCCACACACACCAGTGGCAGCACCGCGAGCAGCAGTCCGACGCGCAGCAGATCGGCCTGTCCCAGGACGTACGCGCACACCGCGGCGGCGATGCCGGCCGCCAGGAAGGAGCGGCCGCGCGTGGTCAGGCCCGACAGCGCCGCCCGCAGGCCGCCCTTCTCGTCGCCGTCCCCGCCGTCGTCCCTGCCGTCGTCCGCTGCGGCGGGCCCCCCGCCCGCCATCACAGTCGCCGTACGCCGGGCTGCTGCTGACGGCCGTACAGCGGAGCGCCGGGAGGTGGTGTGGCCCGGGCCGCCGCGTGGCCGCCGTCGGCAGCAATCGGTGCGGCGGCGGGTGCGGCGGCGGTCGGTACGGGCGTGCGCTGGAGGATCTCCAGGACCACCTGCTCAGAGGTGCGCCGGTTCAGCTGAGCCTGGGCGGTCGGCAGCAGCCGGTGCGCGAGCACCGCCACAGCGAGCGCCTGTACGTCGTCGGGCAGCGCGTAATCACGCCCGCTCAGCGCGGCCGAGGCCTTGGCGGCGCGCAGCAGATGCAGCGTCGCGCGCGGCGAGGCGCCGAGCCGCAGATCGGGATGGCTGCGGGTGGCCGAGACCAGCTGCACCGCGTACCGCCGGACCGCTTCGGCCACATGGACCGTACGGACGGCGTCGATCAGCTTCACGATCTCGTGCGCGTGCGCCACGGGCTGGAGGTCGTCGAGCGGCGACACCCCGCCGTGCACGTCGAGCATCTGGAGCTCGGCCTCCGCGCTCGGATAGCCGATGGAGACGCGCGCCATGAAGCGGTCGCGCTGCGCCTCGGGCAGCGGATACGTGCCCTCCATCTCCACCGGGTTCTGCGTGGCGACCACCATGAACGGGGTGGGCAGCTCGTACGTCTGCCCGTCCATGGTGACCTGGCGCTCCTCCATCGACTCCAGCAGCGCGGACTGGGTTTTCGGCGACGCGCGGTTGATCTCGTCGCCGATCACGATCTGGGCGAAGATCGCACCCGGCTTGAACTCGAAGTCGCGCCGCTGCTGGTCGTAAATGCTGACGCCCGTGATGTCCGAAGGCAGCAGGTCGGGCGTGAACTGAATGCGCCGCACGGAGCAGTCGATGGATCTGGCCAGTGCCTTGGCGAGCATCGTCTTGCCCACGCCCGGCACATCCTCGATGAGCAGATGCCCCTCCGCGAGGAGCACGGTCAGCGAAAGCCGTACGACCTCCGGCTTGCCCTCGATCACACCCTCCACCGACCTGCGGACTCGCTCCGCTGTGGTGGTCAGATCTGTGAGGCTCGCTCGATCGTCATAGGTCGTCACCCGGCCCTCCTCGGCCCCGTTCTACAGGCCGACGCCACGACGACGGACCGGCCCACCCCGAAATACGGACACCACGCCTGGAATGTTCGGACGGGATGTCACACACGCATTCTTGTTGCCGTTACCGCTTCGTGTCACTCGCCTGTGGACAACTGCGCGGGATATGTCGGGGGTTGCCGTGTTTTTGTCCACTCAGTTCGCGTCACTTCACAGGGTCGATCTCCCGCAGCAGGCCGGTGGCCACCTCGAACACGAAGCCGCGCACGTCGTCGGTGTGCGGCAGGAAGGGCGAGGTCCGCACCCGCTGCATCGACTGCCGTACGTCCTGGTCGACGTCCCGGAAGGCCTCCACGGCCCAGGGCGGACGCTGCCCGACCTCGTCCTCCAGCTCGTGCCGGAAGTCCTCGGTGAGGCTTTCGAGACCGCAGTTGGTGTGGTGGATGAGTATGACGCTGCGGGTGCCCAGCGCACGCTGGCTGATGGTCAGCGACCGGATGACGTCGTCGGTGACCACGCCGCCCGCGTTGCGGATGGTGTGGCAGTCGCCCAGTGAGAGCCCGAGGGCGTCGTGCAGGTCGAGCCTCGCGTCCATGCAGGCGACCACGGCGACGTGCAGCACGGGCCGCGCGTCCATCCCCGGGTCGTCGAAGTTCGCGGCGTACGCCCGGTTCGCCTCTACGAGGCGGTCGGTGACCGTACCGCCGGTGCGCGCCGCGCCGGGCTGCGCTGCGGTGGGCTCGGTGGGAAGATCTGCGGAAGTCGACATGCTTCAGACGTTAATGGTCACGGGGGGTGCGGGCCCGCTGTGAGAAGGGACAAAGAACGTCAACAAGGCTTGTTGTGAGGTAACCCACACGTGGCCGATGGTCTCCTCCGTACGAGTGAAAACAACGCTGGGCGACGCGCTGGCCGGTTGATTGACCGGAAGGGCCCGTGGACTAAAGTGACGCGAAGTGGGTGGCGTGACGCACCCGTCATCGCTTTACGGACACATCTCGCACATCCATCGTGAATTTCCCCGCGTGCGCGGCGTACGTACGGCCCGGCCTCCTCCCGCTCGCCGGTCGGCCGACGCCACTTCCCCGGCGCCGGCAGGCCGCTTCCCCTTGTGAGCGGAGGGGGACCAGGCCGTACGTACAAAGCCGCGCCGGCACCTGAGAGGGCGCATGAGCCAGACCCGACACGTCCCGGTGATGCTCCAGCGATGCCTGGACCTGTTGGCCCCGGCGCTCGAGCAGCCGGGAGCCGTGGTCGTCGACTGCACCCTCGGCCTCGGCGGACACAGCGAGGCGCTGCTGACCGCCTTCCCCTCGGCGCGGCTCATCGCACTCGACCGGGACAAGGAAGCGCTGCGGCTCTCCGGCGAACGGCTCGCCCCGTTCGGCGACCGGGCGACCCTGGTGCACGCCGTCTACGACGAGCTGCCCGAGGTCCTGGATCGGCTCTCCGTCCCGCGCGTACAGGGCATCCTGTTCGACCTCGGCGTCTCGTCGATGCAGCTCGACGAGCGCGAGCGCGGATTCGCGTACGCCCACGACGCCCCCCTCGACATGCGCATGGACCAGACGACGGGCGTCAGCGCCGCCGAGGTCCTCAACACCTACCCGCCGGGCGAGCTGGTGCGGATCCTGCGCCAGTACGGCGAGGAGAAGCAGGCCAAGCGGATCGTCTCGGCAATCGTGCGCGAACGCGAGAAGGAGCCCTTCAGCAACAGTGCCCGCCTCGTCGAGCTGATCCGCAACGCACTGCCGCAGGCCGCCAAGCGCACCGGTGGCAACCCCGCCAAGCGCACCTTCCAGGCGCTGCGCATCGAGGTCAATGGCGAGCTCAGCGTGCTGGAGAAGGCGATCCCGGCGGCGGTCGGGACGCTCGCCGTGGGCGGCCGGATCGCTGTCCTGTCGTACCACTCGCTCGAAGACCGACTGGTCAAGCAGGTCTTCGCGGCAGGGGCCGCCAATACGGCGCCGCCCGGCCTGCCGGTCGTACCCGAGCAGTACCAGCCGAGGCTGAAGCTGCTGACGCGCGGTGCGGAACTGCCGACGGAGGAAGAGGTGGCCGAGAACCGGCGTGCCGCCCCGGCCAGGCTCCGGGGCGCTGAGCGCATCCGGGAGGACGTGCTGTGACCAAGCCGGCCAAGCAGTTGAAGGGGCGGGCCGCGCGGCTGGCGCGGCTGCTGCCGTCGGGCGGCCCCAGTACGGCGGCCAAGACCCCCTTCGTCCTGCTGGTCGTGCTGCTGCTCGGCGGCGGTCTGATCACCCTCCTGCTGCTGAACTCCTCGCTCAACGAGGGCTCGTTCAAACTGAGCGAACTCAAGAAGCGGACCACCGAACTGACCGACCAGGAGCAGGCGCTCCAGCAGGACGTCGACGACCGGTCCGCGCCCGGCGCGCTAGAGCGCCGGGCCCGCGAACTCGGCATGGTGCCGGGCGGTTCCCCCGCGTTCCTCGACCCGGACGGAACGGTCCGCGGCGTCCCCTCCCCGGCGTCCGCCGAGCCCGCCGCCGTCGCGACGCCGCTGAACTTCCCCGCCCCGGAGCCCACGCCCGGAGCGCCGTCGGTCCCGCCCCCTGGGACGGCGCCGTCGGCCCCGCCTCAGGCGCCCGCCACCGGGGCGCCGTCCGCCCCGCCCCCGGCGCCGCCCGCTTCCACGCCGACGATCCCGGCCCCGGCGCCGCCCGCTTCCGCGCCGGCGTACCGACCCGCCCCTACCCCCGGCAGGTGACGCAGTGCCCCCCAAGGAACCGCCGCGCCGCCGTGTGCCCGGCCCCGGTCGTCCGCAGGGCGGGGGGCGCCCCAAGCCCGCCGCGCACCCTTCCGTAGGACGCCCGCGCCTCTCCGCACGCTCCGCGTCCAAGGCCACTCCCGCCCTGCGCCTCGGCAGCCCCAAGCCCAGGCTGCGCCTGGTCAGCCTCGGTCTGACGCTGGTCATGCTGGCCTTCGTCGTACGACTGCTCCAGGTGCAGGCCGTGGACGCGAGCGCGTACGCCGCCAAGGCGGAGAAGAACCGGTACTCCAGCGCCACACTGGCCGCCGAGCGCGGGGAGATCACCGACCGCGGCGGCATCGCCCTCGCCACCAGCGTCGACGCGCACGACATCACGGCCGACCCGTCGATGTTCACCGCCAAGTTCAGCAAGACGCACGACGCGCCCGAGCAGGCCGCCGCGCTCCTCGCCCCGATCCTCCGCAAGGACGCCGGAGACCTGGCCAGGAAGCTCAGCACGCCCAAGAGCAGGTACGCGGTCCTGGCCCGCCGCCAGACCCCGCAGATCTGGAAGCAGATCAAGGACCTCAAGAGCGTTTTCGCCGAGAAGGCCAGGGCCGACAAGGCCAAGGGCGGCCCGGGCGCCAATGTGCTGCTCGGCGTCTTCCAGGAGCCCAGCAGCAAGCGCGTCTACCCCAATGGCGATCTCGCCGCCGGGATACTGGGTTACGTCAATGCCGAAGGCAAGGGCGCGGGCGGCCTGGAGACGCAGTTGAACAAGGAGCTGGCGGGCACGGACGGGCAGATCACCTACGCCCAGTCCGGCGGCCGCCGGGTCCCCACCGTCGGTGCCCGCGAGGTCCCCGCCGTACCCGGCTCGGACATCGAGCTGACCATCGACCGCGACATCCAGTTCGCCGCCCAGCGCGCCATCGCCGAGCAGGTGCAGAAGTCCGATGCCGACCGCGGCTACGTGATAGTCCAGGACAACCGCACCGGCGAGGTCCTGGCCATGGCCAACGCCCCCGGCTTCGACCCCAACAACCTCTCGCAGGCCAACGCGGCAGCCATGGGCAACGCCGCCCTCCAGGACGTGTACGAACCGGGCTCCACAGCCAAGGTCATGTCCATGGCCGCAGTGCTGGAGGAGAACGCCGCCACGCCGGGCACCCATGTCGTCGTACCGAACCGGCTGCACCGCGGCGACCGGCTGTTCAAGGACGACATCGACCACCCCACCTGGTACCTGACGCTCAACGGCGTACTCGCCAAGTCCAGCAACATCGGCACCATCCTGGCGACCGAGCAGCTCGGCAAGACCCGGCCGCAGGCCAACCAGGTCCTCTACTCGTACCTGCGCAAGTTCGGCCTCGGCAGCCCCAGCGGCCTCGGCTATCCCGGTGAGACGGCGGGCATCCTCGCCCCGCCCAAGGACTGGAGCACCTCGCAGCAGTACACGATCCCGTTCGGCCAGGGCCTGTCGCTCAACGCCATGCAGGCGGCCTCCGTCTACTCGACGATCGCCAACGGCGGCGTACGTATCCAGCCAACGCTCGTCCGCGGCACGAAGGGCCCGGACGGCCGCTTCACCCCGGCCCCCGCCCCCAAGAAGACCCGCGTGGTCAGCGAGGCGACAGCCAAGACCTTGGCCACCATGCTGGAGTCGGTTGTGGACGACGTGGAGGGTACGGGCACCAAGGCCCGTATCCCCGGCTATCGCGTCGGCGGTAAGACGGGCACGTCCAACCGCGTGGATCCGGCCACCGGACGCTACAAGGGCTACACCGCGTCCTTCGCCGGATTCGCACCCGCCGACAACCCACGGATCACCGTCTACTGCGCCATCCAGAACCCGACCAGGGGCAGCTACTTCGGCGGCCAGATCTGCGGCCCCATCTACAAGCAGGTCATGGAGTTCGCTCTCAAGACCCTCCAGGTCGCACCGACCGGCAGCAAGCCCGCCCGGCTGCCGGTGTCCTTCAGTCCCGGCCAGTGATTCAGGACCACCAGTGACAACCATCACCCCGAATGCCGGGAACCACGAAGACCCGGATGCGCCCAGGCCCCCCTCGTTTCGCGGCGGGCCGGGTGCGCCCGGTACGCTCACCGCCGTGCCACACGCTGATCAGTCACAAACCACCCAGAAGGACGCCCCGGTGACCTACCCCGGAGCGCCCCGGCCGGTCCAGGTCCGCCCGACACCCCTCGGGGAGCTGGCCGAACGGCTGGGTATCGAGAGTCCGGGTACGGCGGAAGTCACGGGCATCACCCATGACTCCCGTGCCGTGAGGCCGGGCGATCTGTACGCCGCCCTGCCCGGCGCACGCTTCCACGGCGCCGACTTCGCCGCCCAGGCGGCGGGTCTCGGCGCGGCCGCGATCCTCACCGACCCCGCGGGCGCCGAGCGCGCCGCGGAGACGGGCCTGCCGGCCCTGGTCGTCGACGATCCGCGCGGCCGGATGGGCGAGCTCGCCGTCGAGATCTACGACCGCCCGGGTGGGGACCTGCTCCAGCTCGGCATCACCGGTACGTCCGGCAAGACCACCACGGCGTACCTCGTCGAGGGCGGGCTGCGGGCAGCCGGGAGGCTCACCGGTCTCATCGGCACCGTCGAGATGCGCATCGGCGACGACCGCATCAAGTCCGAGCGCACGACCCCCGAGGCCACCGACCTCCAGGCGCTGTTCGCCGTCATGCGCGAGCGCGGCGTCGAGGCGGTCGCCATGGAGGTCTCCAGTCACGCCTTGGTGCTCGGCCGGGTCGACGGCTGCGTCTTCGACGTGGCGGTCTTCAACAACCTGAGCCCCGAGCACATGGAATTCCACTCCGACATGGAGGACTACTTCCGGGCGAAGGCACGTCTCTTCACCCCGGAGCGGAGCAAGGTCGGCGTCGTGAACTTCGACGACGACTACGGCCGCAGGCTCGTCACCGAGTCGGGTGTCCCGGTCACATCCTTCTCCGCCGAGGGCCACCCCGACGCCGACTGGCGGGCCGAGGGCGTCGAAGTCGGCCCGTTCAGCAGTACGTTCACGGCGATCGGCCCCAAGGACGAGCGCATCGCCGCCACCGCACCGCTGGCAGGGCCCTTCAACGTCGCCAACACGCTCGCCGCGATCGTCACGCTCGCCGTGGCGGGCATCGATCCGCAGACCGCCGCCGACGGCATCGCCGCCGTCCCCGGCGTACCGGGCCGCCTGGAGCGCGTGGACGCCGGGCAGCCGTACCTCGCGGTCGTCGACTACGCGCACAAGACGGACGCCGTCGAATCGGTCCTGCGCGCGCTGCGCAAGGTCACCGAGGGAGAACTTCACGTCGTGCTCGGCTGCGGCGGCGACCGCGACAAGCAGAAGCGGCCCTCGATGGGCGCCGCCGTCGCCCGCCTCGCCGACACCGCCGTACTGACCTCCGACAACCCCCGTTCCGAGGACCCCCTCGCGATCCTCGCCGCGATGCTCGCGGGCGCCGCGGAGGTGCCCGTGCACGAGCGCGGCGACGTCCTGGTCGACGCCGACAGGGCCGCCGCCATCGCGGCGGCCGTGGCCCGCGCCAAACCCGGTGACACCGTGCTCGTCGCGGGCAAGGGCCACGAGCAGGGCCAGGACATCGCGGGAGTGGTACGCCCCTTCGACGACCGTGAGGTCCTTCGCGCCGCGATTCGGAGCGTTGCGATGTTCCAGAACAGTGGGATGACCCAGTGATCGCCCTCTCCCTCGCCGAGATCGTCGAAATCGTCGGCGGGCAGTCGTACGACATACCGGACCTGACCCTCCAGGTGACAGGCCCCGTCGTCATCGACTCCCGCGAGGTGCAGCCGGGCAGCCTCTTCGCCGCCTTCGCCGGCGAACGCGTCGACGGCCACGACTACGCGCGGCGCGCGGTCGACGCGGGCGCGACAGCCGTGCTGGCCGCCCGCCCCGTCGGCGTACCGGCCATCGTGGTGGACGACGTCGTGGGGGCGCTCGGAGCCCTCGCACGCGCCGTCGTCGAGCGCCTCGGCACCACCGCCGTCGCCCTCACCGGATCGGCAGGCAAGACCAGCACCAAGGACCTGATCGCCCAGCTCCTCGAACGCAAGGGCCCCACGGTCTGGCCCGCCGGCAATCTGAACAACGAGATCGGCCTGCCGCTCACCGCCCTGCGGGCCGCCGAGGACACCCAGCACCTCGTCCTCGAAATGGGCGCCCGCTACATCGGCGACATCCGCTACCTCACCGGCCTGGTCCCGCCCCGCATCGGCCTTGTACTGAACGTCGGCACGGCCCACATCGGCGAATTCGGCGGCCGCGAGCAGATCGCCGAGGCCAAGGGCGAGATGGTCGAGGCCCTCCCGCCGTCCCACGAGGGCGGTGTGGCCGTGCTCAACGCCGACGACCAGCTCGTACGCGCCATGGCGACCCGCACGAAAGCCCGCGTCCTGCTCTTCGGTGAGGCCGAGGATGCCGACGTACGCGCCGAGAATGTCCGTCTCACAGAGAATGGGCAGCCAACCTTCAGCCTTCACACCCCCACCGGGTGCAGTGACGTGACCATGCGGCTGTACGGTGAGCACCACGTGTCGAACGCGCTCGCCGCGGCCGCCGTCGCCCATGAGCTGGGCATGTCTGTCGACGAGATCGCCACCGCGCTCTCCGAGGCGGGCACCCTCTCCCGCTGGCGCATGGAGGTCACCGAGCGTCCTGACGGCGTGACGGTCGTCAACGACGCCTACAACGCGAATCCCGAATCCATGCGAGCCGCCCTGCGCGCGCTCGCGGCAATGGGTCGGGCCTCCCAGACAAAGGGAGGCCGTACGTGGGCGGTGCTCGGCCAGATGGCCGAGCTGGGTGACGATTCGCTCGCCGAGCACGACGCGGTCGGACGGCTCGCCGTCCGGCTCAACGTCAGCAAGCTCGTGGCAGTCGGGGGCAGGGAAGCGTCCTGGCTGCAGCTGGGCGCTTACAACGAGGGTTCGTGGGGTGAGGAGTCGGTGCACGTGTCCGACGCGCAGGCGGCGGTCGACCTGTTGCGCAGTGAACTGCGTCCGGGAGACGTCGTGCTGGTGAAGGCTTCCAGGTCGGTCGGTCTCGAGCGGGTCGCCCAGGCACTGCTCGATCCCCGCACCGAGGGTGAGGTCACCGGCCGATGAGGCAGATCCTCTTCGCGGGAGCCATCGGGCTCTTTCTGACCCTGATCGGTACCCCGCTGCTCATCAAACTGCTGGCCCGCAAGGGATACGGGCAGTTCATCCGGGACGACGGTCCGCGCGGCCACCACGGCAAGCGCGGCACCCCCACCATGGGCGGCATCGCCTTCATCCTGGCCACGCTCATCGCGTACGCCCTGGCGAAGGTCATCACCGGCGAGAAGCCGAGTGTCTCCGGCCTGCTGGTGCTCTTCCTCATGGCGGGCATGGGTCTGGTCGGCTTCCTCGACGACTACATCAAGATCGTCAAGCAGCGTTCGCTGGGCCTGCGGGCCAAGGCGAAGATGGCCGGCCAGCTCATTGTCGGCATCGCGTTCGCCGTCCTGGCCCTGCAGTTCAAGGACATCCGCGGCAACGCCCCGGCCTCCACCAAGCTTTCCTTCGTCCAGGACTTCGGCTGGTCGATCGGCCCCGTGCTCTTCGTGGTCTGGGCGCTGTTCATGATCCTGGCGATGTCGAACGGTGTGAACCTCACCGACGGCCTCGACGGACTTGCCACCGGCGCCTCCGTGATGGTCTTCGGCGCGTACACCTTCATCGGTCTCTGGCAGTTCCAGGAGTCCTGCGCCGACGCGCCGAGCCTGACGAACCCCGAGGCTTGTTTCGAAGTACGAGATCCACTCGACCTCGCGGTCGTCGCCGCCGCCCTGATGGGCGCGTGCTTCGGCTTCCTGTGGTGGAACACCTCGCCCGCCAAGATCTTCATGGGTGACACCGGCTCGCTCGCCCTGGGCGGCGCGCTCGCCGGTCTGGCGATCTGCTCCCGCACCGAGTTCCTGATGGCGCTCCTCGGCGGGCTGTTCGTCCTGATCACCATGTCCGTCGTGATCCAGGTCGGCTCCTTCAAGATGACCGGCAAGCGCGTCTTCAAGATGGCGCCGCTGCAGCATCACTTCGAACTCAAGGGCTGGTCCGAAGTCCTTGTGGTGGTCCGCTTCTGGATCATCCAGGGCATGTGCGTGATCATCGGTCTCGGCCTCTTCTACGCGGGCTGGGCGGCCGACAAGTGACAGAAGTGACCTGGACCGGCAAGCGGGTAACCGTGGCGGGTCTCGGTGTCTCCGGGATCCCCGCAGCACGTGTGCTGCGGGGCCTCGGCGCTCACGTCACCGTCGTCAACGACGGCGACGACGAGCGCGCCCGCACCCAGGCCGCGGAGCTCGAAGCCCTGGGCGTCACCGTGCGCCTCGGCGACGGCGCGACCCTCCCCGAGGGCACCGAGCTCATCGTCACCGCACCCGGCTGGAAGCCCGACAAGCCGCTCTTCCTGGCCGCCGCCGAGGCGGGCGTGGAGATCTGGGGCGACGTGGAACTGGCGTGGCGCCTGCGCGCGACCCCGTCGGGAAGGGCTCCCGCTCCCTGGCTCGCGGTTACCGGCACCAACGGCAAGACCACGACCGTACGGATGCTGGCCTCGATCCTGGAGGCGGCCGGCCTGAAGACCGCCGCCGTCGGCAACATCGGCGTATCCCTCCTCGACGCCGTCCTCGGTGACGAGAAGTACGACGTCCTCGCCGTCGAGCTCTCCAGCTACCAGCTGCATTGGGCGCCCTCGCTGCGCGCCCACTCCGCGGTCGTGCTGAACCTCGCCCCCGACCACCTCGACTGGCACGGCTCCATGGAGGCGTACGCCGCCGACAAGGGCCGTATCTACGAGGGCAACCAGGTCGCCTGCGTCTACAACGTGGCCGACCCGGCCACCGAGGACCTGGTCCGCGCGGCCGACGTCGAGGAGGGCTGCCGCGCCATCGGCTTCACCCTCGGCGCCCCCGGCCCCTCCCAGTTCGGCGTCGTCGACGGCATCCTGGTCGACCGGGCCTTCGTGGCGGACCGCCGGAAGAACGCCCAGGAGCTCGCCGAGGTCTCGGACGTCAATCCGCCGGCCCCGCACAACATCGCGAACGCCCTCGCGGCCGCGGCCCTCGCCCGCGCCTTCGGAGTCGAGCCCGCCGCCGTACGCGACGGACTGCGGGCGTTCCGCCCCGATGCCCACCGCATCGAGCACGTCGCGGACGTCGCCGGTGTCGCCTACGTCGACGACTCCAAGGCCACCAACACCCACGCCGCCGAGGCCTCGCTGGCGGCGTACGACCCGATCGTGTGGATCGCGGGCGGCCTCGCCAAGGGCGCCACCTTCGACGAACTCGTCGAGAAGTCGGCACAGCGCCTGCGCGGCGCCGTCCTCATCGGCGCCGACCGTGCGCTCATCCGCGAAGCCCTCGCGCGACACGCGCCCGAGGTACCGGTCGTCGACCTCGACCGGACCGACACTGGGGCGATGTCGGCGGCGGTCCGGGAAGCGGCGCGGCTCGCGCGGCCCGGGGACACGGTGCTGATGGCCCCGGCCTGCGCCTCCATGGACATGTTCACCAACTACATCAAGCGTGGCGAGGCATTCGCCGACGCCGTACGCGAGTTGGCTTCGGAGCGCGACTAGCGGACCGGTCCCCGCGCCGTGGACCGGTCGGCGCCGCACATGAGTGGAGGGGACACCGAGATGTTGGCCGACGACAGTGCCCTGAGCGGCCGTCTCGTGCTGCGCGGCCGCGCGGCGACCGGGACGGCACGTCGCCCCGCCGCGGTGCGCCGGCGCGGTACGACCGTGCCGAGGCCGCCGCGCGGTACCGGCAGCAAAGGCGGAAGCAATCTGCGGCGGCTGTACGAGCAGGCCCGCCGGGCCTGGGACCGGCCGCTCACGGCGTACTACCTCATCCTGGGCAGCGCCCTCCTGATCACCGTGCTCGGCCTCGTGATGGTCTACTCCGCCTCGATGATCAAGGCGCTGGAGCTGTCACTGCCCGCCTCGTACTTCTTCGGCAAGCAGTTCCTCGCCGCCGTCATCGGAACGGTTCTGCTGCTGGCCGCCTCCCGGATGCCCGCCAAGCTGCACCGCGCGCTCTCCTACCCGCTGCTTGCAGGCACCATCTTCCTGATGGTCCTGGTCCAGGTCCCCGGGATAGGGGTCTCGATCGGCGGCAACCAGAACTGGATCTCGCTGGGCGGCCCCTTCATGCTCCAGCCCAGCGAGTTCGCCAAGCTCGCGCTGATCCTGTGGGGCGCCGACCTGCTGGCCCGCAAGCACGACAAGCGGCTGCTGACCCAGTGGAAACACATCCTGGTGCCGTTCGTCCCCGTCGCCTTCCTGCTCCTCGGCCTGATCATGCTCGGCGGAGACATGGGTACGGCGATCATCCTCACCGCGATCCTCTTCGGACTGCTCTGGCTCGCCGGGGCTCCCACCAGGCTCTTCGGCGGAGTGCTCGGCTTCGCCACCCTCGTCGGCTTCATCCTCATCAGCAACAACGCGAACCGGATGTCGCGGCTCCAGTGCATCGGCGCGACCGACCTCGGCCCCCAGGGCGAGTGCTGGCAGGCAGTGCACGGGATCTATGCTCTGGCGTCGGGCGGATGGTTCGGTTCCGGGCTCGGTGCAAGTGTGGAAAAATGGGGCCAACTCCCCGAACCCCACACCGACTTCATCTTCGCCATCACCGGTGAGGAACTGGGTCTGGCGGGGACGCTGTCGGTACTCGCCCTGTTCGCGGCTCTAGGCTATGCGGGTATCCGCGTGGCCGGACGCACGGAGGACCCCTTCGTGAGGTACGCCGCGGGAGGTGTGACCACCTGGATCACGGCTCAGGCCGTGGTCAACATCGGTGCGGTGCTCGGCCTGCTGCCGATCGCCGGTGTCCCGCTCCCGCTGTTCTCCTACGGGGGCTCAGCCCTGCTGCCGACCATGTTCGCCGTAGGGTTGCTGATCGCCTTCGCGCGAGAGGAACCCGCTGCGAAGGCCGCCCTGGCCATGCGAAGAACGGTCCTTGGCAAAGGGGCCGGGGTGAGATGGAAGACGATGGGACGGCGCGTCAAGAAGCGTCCGTCCGGAGAGCGGTGAATTTCGGTGCATGTCGTACTCGCCGGTGGGGGGACCGCCGGCCACATCGAGCCCGCGCTCGCCCTCGCGGACGCCCTGCGCAGGCAGGACCCGAGCGTGGGCATCACAGCCCTGGGCACAGAGCGCGGACTTGAGACCAGGCTCGTACCCGAGCGTGGTTACGAGCTCGGGCTGATCCCCGCCGTCCCGCTGCCCCGCAGGCCCACCCCCGAACTGATCACCGTCCCCGGACGGCTGCGCGGCACCATCAAGGCCGCGGAGCAGATCCTGGAGCGTACGAAGGCGGACTGCGTCGTCGGCTTCGGCGGCTACGTCGCCCTGCCCGGCTACCTCGCGGCCAAGCGCCTCGGCGTGCCGATCATCGTCCACGAGGCCAACGCGCGCCCCGGCCTCGCCAACAAGATCGGCTCGCGCTACGCGGCCGCTGTCGCCGTCTCCACGCCCGACAGCAAGCTGCGAGGTGCCCGCTACATCGGCATCCCGCTGCGCCGCACCATCGCCACCCTCGACCGGGCCAGGGTCCGCCCCGAGGCGCGCGCCGCCTTCGGTCTCGACCCCAACCTGCCGACGCTGCTCGTCTCCGGCGGCTCGCAGGGCGCCCGGCGCCTCAACGAGGTCGTCCAGCAGGTCGCGCCGGTCCTCCAGCGCTCCGGGATCCAGATCCTGCACGCGGTCGGCCCCAAGAACGAACTGCCGCGCGTGGACAACATGCCCGGTATGCCGCCGTACATCCCGGTACCGTACGTGGACCGGATGGACCTCGCGTACGCCGCGGCCGACATGATGCTCTGCCGCGCGGGCGCGATGACCGTCGCCGAACTCTCCGCCGTCGGACTGCCGGCCGCCTACGTCCCGCTGCCCATCGGCAACGGAGAGCAGCGGCTCAACGCCCAGCCGGTGGTCAACGCCGGAGGCGGCCTGCTGGTCGACGACGCCCAGCTCACGCCCGAGTGGGTGCAGAGCCAGGTGATCCCCGTCCTCGCGGACCCGCACCGGCTGTACGAGATGTCCCGCGCGGCTGCCGAGTTCGGACGCCGGGATGCCGACGAGCTGCTCGTCGGCATGGTGTACGAGGCGATTGCCGCACGCAGGGCCGGCTGAACGGTCCCCATACGCAGGACCGAGGAGGCGACAGGGAGTGGCCGGACCGACGACCGCCCAGCGCGGTGAACGACAGGCGCAGGGGTCGTCGGCGGCCCGCCCGCCGGGCGGCAAGCGGGTGGGCGGGCGGCTCCGGCTTCCCGGCCGGGGCCGGCTGATCGTGCTGCTGGCCGCGGCCGTGCTGCTCGTCTCGGGCGGAATCTGGTTGCTCTACGGCTCCTCCTGGCTGCGCGTGGAGCAGGTGAAGGCGTCCGGGACAAAGGTTCTGACGCCCGGTGAGGTACGTGCGGCGGCGGCCGTTCCGATCGGAGCGCCGCTGGTTTCCGTCGACACGGATGCCATTGAGGACCGGATCGGCAGGAAATTGCCGCGTATCGACTCGGTGGATGTCGTTCGTTCGTGGCCGCACGGCATCGCTCTGAAAGTGACCGAGCGAAAGCCCGTACTGGTCATAAAAAAGGGCGCAAAGTTCGTCGAAGTGGACGACGAGAGTGTGCGGTTCGCCATGGTCGCCGAGGCGCCCAAGGGCGTACCGTTCCTGGAATTGGTGCCTGAGGAGTCATCAAGTCTGCGCCGCTTCGGGGCGGGCCGGCTGCTTGAGGAAGCGGTACGGGTCACCCGGGAGGTCCCCGAATCCGTCGACCGTGACCTGCGGTCGGTCCGGGTCCGCTCGTACGACTCCATCACCCTGGAGCTGAGCGGGGAACGTACGGTCATGTGGGGAAGCGGCGAACAGGGCGCGGCGAAGGCGCGCGCACTGAGAGCTCTCATGAAAGCAGCTCCGAGTGCCGAGCACTTCGATGTGAGTGCGCCCACCGCCCCCGCCGCGTCAGGGAGTTGACGGTCATACGTGCTGGCCAGCACCCTGGTTGGCCAGCGATATGGGTGATCACATAGGGTGAAAAGAAAAACGGGAGGTTCGGCGTGTTCGTTGAACGTGCGCCACTTGTCGACTTAGTGTCCTGTTCGGAAGAGTCCAAGGAACAGAAACACTGGTAACCCTAAACTTCAGCGTTAGGGTTCGGGTCGGCGTTCGGACCGTCCCATATCGGCATCAGTCGTCGCAGCGCGGCCCGCGAGGCGGCGACACGTAACTCGAGGCGAGAGGCCTTCGACGTGGCAGCACCGCAGAACTACCTCGCAGTCATCAAGGTCATCGGTGTCGGCGGCGGTGGTGTCAATGCCATCAACCGGATGATCGAGGTCGGTCTCAAGGGCGTCGAGTTCATTGCGATCAACACCGATGCGCAAGCCCTGTTGATGAGCGACGCCGACGTCAAGCTCGACGTCGGCCGCGAACTCACCCGCGGCCTCGGCGCCGGAGCCAATCCGGCAGTCGGCCGCAAGGCGGCAGAGGACCACCGCGAGGAGATCGAGGAG
This sequence comes from Streptomyces spiramyceticus, assembly GCF_028807635.1. Lineage (NCBI taxonomy): Bacteria > Bacillati > Actinomycetota > Actinomycetes > Kitasatosporales > Streptomycetaceae > Streptomyces > Streptomyces spiramyceticus. The sequence goes on along the minus strand of NZ_JARBAX010000001.1, from coordinate 1,270,905 downwards.
GTCCTCAAGGGGGCCGACATGGTCTTCGTCACCGCCGGCGAAGGCGGCGGCACCGGAACGGGCGGCGCACCTGTCGTCGCCAACATCGCGCGCTCGCTCGGCGCCCTCACGATCGGTGTGGTCACCCGCCCGTTCACCTTCGAGGGCCGGCGTCGCGCGAACCAGGCGGAGGACGGCATCGCCGAGCTCCGCGAAGAGGTCGACACCCTCATCGTCATCCCCAACGACCGGCTGCTGTCCATCTCGGACCGCCAGGTCAGCGTGCTGGACGCCTTCAAGTCGGCGGACCAGGTCCTGCTGAGCGGTGTGCAGGGCATCACGGACCTCATTACGACTCCGGGTCTGATCAACCTCGACTTCGCCGACGTCAAGTCGGTCATGTCCGAGGCGGGTTCGGCCCTCATGGGCATCGGCTCGGCGCGCGGCGACGACCGTGCGGTGGCCGCCGCCGAGATGGCGATCTCCTCGCCGCTCCTCGAGGCGTCCATCGACGGCGCACGCGGCGTACTGCTCTCCATCTCCGGCGGCAGCGACCTCGGCCTCTTCGAGATCAACGAGGCCGCGCAGCTGGTGAGCGAGGCGGCCCACCCCGAGGCGAACATCATCTTCGGCGCGGTCATCGACGACGCGCTCGGCGACGAGGTACGGGTCACGGTCATCGCCGCGGGCTTCGACGGCGGACAGCCGCCGGCCCGTCGCGAGAACGTGCTCGGCGCGGGCGCCACTGCCAAGCGCGAGGAGCCCGCACCGGTCCGCCCCGCGGAGACCTCGCGGCCGGCCGGCTCGATGGGCACTGTGCCCGTACGCGAAGAGGCACCGGTCCCGGCCGAGACCGCCCCGGCGAACGAGGCCCCGGCCTCGCCGGCGCACGTACCGACGGCTCGTCCGTACGCGGACAGCCAGGCCGAAGAGCTGGATGTCCCGGACTTCTTGAAGTGATAGGGCAGCACGACAATACGGACGGCGCGCACTTCGCCTTCACCGACAGGTGGGGCGGGGTGAGCGCCGTTCCGTACGAAGCGCTCAATCTCGGCGGTGCGGTCGGTGACGACCCGGCTGCCGTACGTCACAACCGTGACCTCGCTGCCAAGTCGCTCGGCCTCGACCCGGCCCGGGTCGTCTGGATGAACCAGGTGCACGGGCCGGATGTGGCCGTGGTCGAGGGGCCGTGGGGAGCGGGGGAGGTCATGGCGGTCGACGCCGTCGTGACCGCGCGCCGCGGGCTCGCACTCGCCGTACTCACCGCGGACTGCACGCCCGTTCTGCTGGCCGACCCCGTCGCCGGGATCGCGGCCGCCGCTCACGCCGGACGCCCCGGCATGGTCGCGGGAGTCGTCCCGGCCGTCGTCGAGGCGATGATCACACTGGGCGCCGATCCTTCCCGTATCACCGCGCGTACCGGGCCCGCCGTCTGCGGGCGCTGCTACGAAGTGCCGGCACAGATGCGGGCCGAGGTCGCGGAAGTCGTGCCCGATGCCTGGTCGGAGACGAGCTGGGGGACGCCGGCCGTCGATGTGACCGCCGGAGTGCACGCCCAGCTCGAAGCGCTGGGCGTACGCCGGCGGCAGCGGTCGCCGGTCTGCACCCTGGAATCGGACGACCACTTCTCGTACCGCCGCGAGCGCACCACGGGGCGGCTCGCCGGATATGTCTGGCTGGATAGGTAGGACATGACGGACCGTAGAGCTCAACTCGCCGCAAATCTTGCACAGGTGGAGGAACGTATCGCCGCCGCCTGTGCGGCTGCTGGACGCAAGCGATCGGAAGTGACCCTGATCGTGGTCACCAAGACGTACCCCGCGAGCGATGTGCGGCTGCTCTCCGAGCTCGGCGTACGCCATGTCGCGGAGAACAAGGACCAGGACGCGGCGCCCAAGGCGGCCGAGTGTGCGGACCTGCCCATCAGCTGGCACTTCGTCGGACAGCTTCAGACCAACAAGGTCCGTTCTGTGGCGAGTTATGCCGATGTTGTGCAGTCCGTTGACCGAGCGAAGCTCGTCACGGCGCTCTCGACGGCGGCGGTACGCGCGGAACGCGAGATCGGCTGCCTGATCCAGGTCGCACTCGACGCGGAGTCGGGTGAGCGGGGGGACCGCGGCGGCGTGGCGCCGGACGGTATTGAGGAGTTGGCGGCGAAGGTTGCTGAAGCGCCCGGCCTCAGGCTCGACGGACTGATGACTGTCGCACCGCTCGCCGGCCCGTACGCGGGGCGCCAACAGGCGGCTTTCGAGCGGCTGATGGAATTCTCATCAAGCCTGCGCGCGACTCATCCTGCTGCGAACATGGTCTCCGCGGGTATGAGTGCGGACCTTGAGCAGGCAGTGGCGGCCGGAGCGACACATGTACGCGTCGGTACTGCGGTGCTCGGAGTCCGACCCAGGCTCCGGTAACGTCGCGAAGCAAGTCGGACCACAGTAGAAAATATGGTCATTCCCGCCAATAGGTGGGCAGGCCGAGTGGATCGCGGGCACTTTGTGACGCTGCGGCATTGGCAACAAGGGCGATCCACCACAGAGCGGAGGACTCAGAGAATGGCCGGCGCGATGCGCAAGATGGCGGTCTACCTCGGCCTCGTGGAGGACGATGGTTACGACGGCCGGGGTTTCGATCCCGATGACGACTTCGAACCCGAGCCGGAGCCCGAGCGGGAACACCGCCGGCACCAGCCCCCGCACCAGGAGCGGCACGAAGAACCCGTGCGCGTGGTGCAGCCGCCCGCACAGCGTGAACCGGTTCCGCTCCCGGCGGAAAGCGGACGACCCGCACGAATCGCCCCCGTGGCATCCATCACACCTGAACGTCCGAACCTGGAGAAGAACGCACCGGTGATCATGCCCAAGGTTGTGTCCGAGCGGGAGCCCTACCGCATCACCACACTTCACCCGCGGACCTACAACGAGGCCCGTACCATCGGGGAACACTTCCGCGAGGGCACCCCGGTGATCATGAACCTGACGGAGATGGACGACACGGACGCGAAGCGACTTGTCGACTTTGCGGCAGGACTTGTCTTCGGGCTCCATGGCAGCATTGAGCGAGTGACGCAGAAGGTGTTCCTGTTGTCGCCTGCTAACGTCGATGTCACGGCGGAGGACAAGGCCCGTATCGCAGAGGGCGGTTTCTTCAACCAGAGCTGAGACACGACACCGCAACAACCCGGCCGGCAGGCCGGAACCACGAGAGCACGGGGAGAGGGAAGCGCGAGATGAGCGTCGCACTACAGGTGATCTACATCGCGCTGATGTGCTTCCTGATCATCCTGATCTTCCGGCTGGTCATGGACTACGTCTTCCAGTTCGCGCGCTCATGGGAACCCGGCAAGGCGATGGTGGTCGTTCTGGAGGCCACCTACACTGTCACCGATCCACCGCTCAAGCTTCTGCGGCGGTTCATTCCGCCGCTGCGTCTCGGGGGCGTGGCACTCGACCTGTCCTTCTTCGTTCTGATGATCATCGTCTACATCCTGATCAGCATCGTGGTCAGATTGTGAGCGATACGGTCTTGCCGACTGCCGACGACTACGTAGAGGTGAAGAAGAGATGCCGTTGACCCCCGAGGACGTGCGGAACAAGCAGTTCACGACCGTCCGCCTCCGAGAAGGCTATGACGAGGACGAGGTCGATGCTTTCCTCGACGAGGTCGAAGCCGAACTGACCCGCCTGCTCCGCGAGAACGAGGACCTGCGGGCCAAGCTGGCTGCCGCGACGCGTGCCGCCGCGCAGAACCAGCAGCAGGGTATGCGCAAGCCGCCGGAGCAGCAGGATCGTCCCGGCGCACCCGTGCCTGCCGCCATATCCGGCCCGCCGGTCCAGCAGCAGCCGCCGCAGATGGGTCCGCCCCAGCTGCCCGGTGGGGCTCCGCAGCTGCCCGCGGGTCCCAGCGGTCACGGCCAGGGCCAGCACGGTCCGGGTCCGCAGGGCCAGCACGGTCCCGGCCCGATGGGCCAGGGGCCCATGGGTCAGGGTCAGATGGGCCAGGGGCAGATGCAGGGCCAGATGCAGGGCCAAATGGGTCAGATGGGCCAGGGCCAGATGGGTGGCCCCATGGGCGGACCCATGGGCGGCCACGGTCCGCAGCTCCCGCAGCCCGGTCAGGGTCCCGGCGGCGACAGCGCCGCGCGTGTGCTCTCGCTGGCGCAGCAGACGGCCGACCAGGCGATCGCGGAGGCCCGTTCCGAGGCCAACAAGATCGTCGGTGAGGCGCGCAGCCGTGCCGAGGGTCTGGAGCGGGACGCCCGTGCGAAGGCTGACGCGCTGGAGCGGGACGCGCAGGAGAAGCACCGCGTCGCGATGGGCTCGCTGGAGTCCGCCCGCGCCACGCTGGAGCGCAAGGTCGAGGACCTGCGCGGCTTCGAGCGCGAGTACCGGACCCGGCTGAAGTCCTACCTGGAGAGCCAGCTGCGTCAGCTGGAGACCCAGTCGGACGACTCGCTGGCTCCGCCGCGGACCCCGGCGACCGCGTCGCTGCCGCCGGCTCCGCAGATGAGCGGTTCGATGGCGCCGGCCGGTGCGGGTGCGATGGGGCACTCCATGGGTGGCAACCCGTCGATGGGCGGCCACGGTGGCCCGTCCTCCAACGGTCCGTCGTACGGCGGCCAGCAGCAGATGTCGCCGGCTATGACCCAGCCGATGGCTCCGGTGCGGCCGCAGGCTCCGCAGCCGATGCAGCAGGCTCCTTCGCCGATGCGCGGGTTCCTGATCGACGAGGACGACAACTGACGGCGGTGCGCGCGCTGAGCGCGTAGCCGTCGGCAGGCTGAGGGCCGGGCCCCGGGGTTTCCCCGGGGCCCGGCCCTTTTGCGTGCGCGTGCGTGCGTGTGTGGGTGCGGCGGTGCGGTGCGGCGGTGCGGGTGGGGGAAAGCGAAAGCCCCGGCCGACAAAGTCGGCCGGGGCTTTCGCCGGCGGGTTACGCCTCCGTCTTGCGGAGGCGGAACGTCAGGGACAGGGACTCGTCCGTGAACGGGGCGCCGTACGTGTCGTCCGCCTCGGCCGCCGCGAAGTCCACCGCCAGGACCTCGTCGGCGATCAGCGCGGCGTGCTCCGTGAGCGCCTCCGTCGTCGCCGGGTCGGACGCGGTCCAGCGGACGGCGATGCGGTCCGCGACGTCCAGGCCGCTGTTCTTGCGGGCCTCCTGGATCAGGCGGATCGCGTCACGGGCCAGGCCTGCCAGTCGCAGCTCGGGAGTGATCTCCAGGTCCAGGGCGACCGTCGCGCCCGAGTCGGAGGCCACCGACCAGCCCTCGCGCGGCGTCTCGGTGATGATGACCTCGTCCGGGGAGAGGGAGACCGGGGCGCCGTCGACCGTCACCGTCGCCGTGCCTTCGCGCAGCGCCAGGGACAGGGCCGCCGCGTCGGCCTCCGCCACCGCCTTGGCCACCGCCTGGACGCCCTTGCCGAAGCGCTTGCCCAGGGCGCGGAAGTTCGCCTTGGCCGTCGTGTCGACGAGGGAGCCGCCTCCCGCTGCACCAGCGGAGGAATCAGCGAGGGAGGCGAGCGAGGAGACGTTCAGCTCCTCCGTGATCTGGGCGTGCAGTTCGGGGGTCAGCGTCTCGAAGCCCGACGCCGCCACCAGCGCGCGCGACAGCGGCTGGCGGGTCTTGACGCCCGATTCCGCGCGCGTCGCGCGGCCCAGCTCGACCAGGCGGCGTACCAGCGTCATCTGCTGGGACAGCGTCGGGTCGATGGCGGCCAGGTCGGCCTTCGGCCAGGTGGACAGGTGCACCGACTCGGGGGCGTCCGCCGTGACCGGGACGATCATGTCCTGCCAGACCCGCTCGGTGATGAAGGGGGTCAGCGGCGCCATGAGGCGGGTGACCGTCTCGACCACGTCGTGCAGGGTGCGCAGCGCGGCCTTGTCGCCCTGCCAGAAGCGGCGGCGCGAGCGGCGTACGTACCAGTTGGAGAGGTCGTCCACGAAGGCGGACAGGAGCTTGCCCGCCCGCTGCGTGTCGTACGCCTCCATGGACTGGGTGACCTGGTCCGTCAGCGCGTGCAGCTCGGACAGCAGCCAGCGGTCCAGGACCGGGCGGTCCGCCGGGGCCGGGTCGGCCGCCGACGGGGCCCAGCCGGACGTACGGGCGTACAGGGCCTGGAAGGCGACCGTGTTCCAGTACGTGAGGAGCGTCTTGCGGACGACCTCCTGGATCGTGCCGTGGCCCACGCGCCGCGCCGCCCACGGGGAGCCGCCGGCCGCCATGAACCAGCGGACCGCGTCCGCGCCGTGCTGGTCCATGAGGGGGATGGGCTGAAGGATGTTGCCGAGGTGCTTGGACATCTTGCGGCCGTCCTCGGCGAGGATGTGGCCCAGGCAGACCACGTTCTCGTACGAGGACTTGTCGAAGACCAGCGTGCCGACGGCCATCAGCGTGTAGAACCATCCGCGGGTCTGGTCGATGGCCTCCGAGATGAACTGCGCCGGGTAGCGCTTCTCGAAGATTTCCTTGTTCTGGTACGGGTAGCCCCACTGCGCGAAGGGCATGGAGCCCGAGTCGTACCAGGCGTCGATGACCTCGGGCACCCGCGTCGCGGTCAGCGAGCAGCCCTCACCGGTGCAGGTGAAGGTGACGTCGTCGATGTACGGGCGGTGCGGGTCCAGGGACGACTGGTCCGTGCCGGTCAGATCGGTGAGCTCGGCGAGCGAGCCCACGCAGGTCAGGTGGTTGTCCTCGCAGCGCCAGATGGGCAGCGGGGTGCCCCAGTAGCGGTTGCGGGACAGCGCCCAGTCGATGTTGTTGTTCAGCCAGTCGCCGAAGCGGCCCTGCTTGACCGAGTCCGGGAACCAGTTGGTCTTCTCGTTCTCGCGCAGCATCGCGTCCTTGACCGCGGTGGTCCTGATGTACCAGGACGGCTGTGCGTAGTAGAGAAGTGCGGTGTGGCAGCGCCAGCAGTGCGGGTAGCTGTGCTCGTACGGGACGTGCCGGAAGAGGAGACCGCGGTTGCCCAGGTCCTCGGTGAGCGCCTCGTCGGCCTTTTTGAAGAACTGGCCGCCGATGAGGTCCAGCTCGTCCTCGAAGGTGCCGTCGGGGCGGACCGGGTTCACGACCGGGAGGCCGTACGCGCGGCAGGTCCTGAGGTCGTCCTCACCGAACGCGGGGGCCTGGTGGACCAGGCCGGTGCCGTCTTCGGTGGTGACGTAGTCGGCGTTGACGACAAAGTGGGCCTCGGACGGACTGTGCCCATTGGTTCCCTCGCCGGCGCTCGGGAACTCCACGAGCGCGAAGGGACGGTCGTACGCCCAGCGCTCCATCTCCGCGCCCGTGAAGGTCTGGCCGGTGGTCTCCCACCCCTCGCCCAGCGACTTTTCGAGGAGCGGCTGGGCGACGACGAGCTTCTCTTCGCCGTTCGTCGCCACGACGTACGTGACGTCGGGGTGCGCGGCGACTGCCGTGTTGGACACCAGGGTCCACGGGGTGGTCGTCCAGACCAGGAGCGCCGCCTCGCCCGCCAGGGGGCCCGAGGTCAGCGGGAAGCGGACGAAGACGGACGGGTCGACGACCGTCTCGTACCCCTGCGCCAGCTCGTGGTCGGACAGGCCCGTGCCGCAGCGGGGGCACCAGGGGGCGACGCGGTGGTCCTGGACCAGCAGGCCCTTGTTGAAGATCTCCTTGAGCGACCACCACACCGACTGGACGTACGACGGGTCCATCGTCCAGTACGCGTCGTCGAGGTCGACCCAGTAGCCCATGCGGTTCGTGAGTTCGGTGAAGGCGTCGGTGTGGCGGCCGACCGACTCGCGGCACTTCGCGTTGAATTCCGCGATGCCGTACGCCTCGATGTCCTTCTTGCCGTTGAAGCCGAGCTCCTTCTCGACGGCGAGCTCGACGGGCAGGCCGTGGCAGTCCCAGCCGGCCTTGCGGGCGACGTGGTAGCCCTGCATCGTGCGGAAGCGCGGGAAGACGTCCTTGAAGACGCGGGCCTCGATGTGGTGAGCGCCGGGCATTCCGTTGGCGGTCGGCGGGCCCTCGTAGAACACCCACTCGGGGCGTCCCTCGGACTGCTCGAGACTCTTCGAAAAGACCTTGCTCTCGCGCCAGAAATCGAGCACTGCGTGCTCGAGCGCGGGCAGGTCGACCTGGGCGGGCACCTGGCGGTACTGCGACATCGATTCCTCCGGCGGACTGTGGCTTCCGTCGGAGGGACGAGAGCGCTGTGCTCCCGCGGTACCACCCTCCTTGGCCCCGGGCGGTGCCCGTGACCCCCTCATTGGGGCAGCGATGCCGGTTCTACTGGCCTTGCGCCCGTGGGCGGAGCCCACTGTTCAAAGCTTTCTTCCGGCGGCTCAGGGGTGATGCTTCACGCCGCGCCTGCCCCCGGGCTTCCACCGTCCCCGGGTCGCTCTTGGCTGCGTACGACGCTACTCGTCCCCATCGTGGCCTTTCGCTGGGCCCCAGTGTACGGGCCGTGCGGCAGGACGGCCGCCCGGTTTTCGCGCGGCGCGGGACCCTGCGCCGATAACCCGAATGGCCATACGCGCCCCGGCGGACTCCGTGCCGCGCCCGCGGGGCGGATTACCGGGCGGAGAGCTGGGCACAACGGATGCAGGCTCGCCGCGCCACCCGCGCGGGCGGGCCGAACCGGCGGCGTGCCCCGTTGCCGCGGGGCTGGGGTCGACTTATCGTCCCAGAACGATTTGCGCGCAAGATCACAAAATGTGAAGGGGTCGCGGCCATGGTGGCTAAGAAGACCGCCGCACAGCAAGCCGACGGGGCTGACACGGAGAAGGCGGACGTCGCGAAGAAGGTCACGGCCGAGAAGTCCGCCGCCAAGACGACCGCCGCAAAGAAGACCGCAAAGAAGACCGTCGCGAAGAAGGCGGCAGAGGTCACCGAGGCAGCGGTCACCAAAGCGGTCACCAAGGCACCGGTCACCAAGGCGCCTGCCAAGAAAGCACCGGCCCAGAAGGCACCTGCCAAGAAAGCGCCGGCCAAAAAGGCACCTGCCAAGAAGGCGGCTGCGAAGAGGGCCGCTCCTGCGGCCAAGGGGGCGGCTCAGGCCGCGGAAGAGACAGGAGCCCAGACGGTGGTTGCGAAGAAGACTCCCAGCAGGACCTCGGCCGCCAAGAAGGCCACCGCGGCCACCGCGACGGCGGTCCCCCCGTCCCGTACAGGAGCAGTCGAGGCCGCCCCGCCGGGCGAGCTCGCCGTCCGGCCGGGGGAGGAGCCGTGGACCCCGGAGGAGGTCGCCGAGGCCCGGGCCGTGCTGATGGGCGAGGTCTCCGAGCTCAAGGCGGAGATCGCCGCGTCGGAGCAGGCGGTCACCGGCCTGATGCGGGACTCCGGGGACGGCGCGGGCGACGACCAGGCCGACACCGGCACCAAGAACATCTCCCGCGAGCACGAGCTGGCGCTGGCCGCCAGCGCCCGCGAGCGGCTGGAGCAGACCGAGAGGGCTCTGGGCCGGCTCGACTCCGGCACGTACGGGCTCTGCGAGATCTGCGGCAAGCCGATCGGCAAGGCGCGCATGCAGGCCTTCCCGCGCGCCACACTGTGTGTGGAGGACAAGCAGAAGCAGGAGCGCCGGTACTGAGCCTCGGAGTCCGTACGTGTGTGCCGTACCCTCGTGCTCAGTCAGGCACCTAGGTTGAGGGACTCACGTGGCAGAGGCGGAGCGCATCATCGGTACGCCGGATACCCCCGAGGCGGGGGGAGCCGAGCCGGAGGAGTCCTCCGACGCGGCAGGCCGGGCTGAGCAGCCCGCGCCCAAGGGCAAGCGGAAGATCGCTGTGCTCTTCACGGTGGCCGTCATGGCCTATCTGCTGGACCTGAGCACCAAGATGCTCGTGGTGGCCAAACTGGAGCACCACGAGCCGATCGAGATCATCGGTGACCTGCTGAGGTTCGAGGCGGTACGGAACGCGGGCGCCGCGTTCGGGATCGGCGAGGCCTTCACGGTGATCTTCACGATCATCGCCGCCTCCGTGATCGTGGTGATCGCCCGGCTCGCGCGCAAGCTCTACAGCCTGCCCTGGGCCATCGCGCTGGGCCTGCTGCTCGGCGGTGCGCTGGGCAATCTCACCGACCGGATCTTCCGCTCGCCCGGTGTCTTCGAGGGCGCTGTTGTCGACTTCATCGCGCCGGCGAACTTCGCGGTCTTCAACCTCGCCGACTCCGCGATTGTGTGCGGCGGCATCCTCATCGTGATCCTGTCGTTCCGGGGCCTGGACCCTGACGGGACCGTTCATAAGGACTGACAAGGCATACTCGACGGGTGAGTACGATTCCCGAGTTCCGCACCCTGCCCGTTCCCGATGGCCTTGAGGGCGAGCGCGTCGACGCCGCCATTTCCCGGATGTTCGGATTCTCCCGTACGAAGGCGGCCGAGCTTGCCGCCGCCGGGAAGGTTCAGGTCGACGGGTCGGTGGTCGGGAAGTCCGAGCGGGTCCGGGGCGGGGCGTGGCTCGAGGTGGAGATGCCGCAGGCCGCCGCGCCTGTGCAGATCGTCGCCGAGCCCGTCGAGGGCATGGAGATCGTGCACGACGACGACGACATCGTCGTGATCGTCAAGCCGGTCGGAGTCGCCGCGCACCCCAGCCCCGGCTGGACCGGCACCACCGTGATCGGCGGGCTCGCCGCCGCCGGGTACCGGATCTCGACCTCGGGCGCCGCCGAGCGCCAGGGCATCGTGCACCGCCTCGACGTCGGTACGTCCGGCCTCATGGTCGTGGCCAAGTCGGAGCGGGCGTACACGCTGCTCAAGGCGCAGTTCCGGGACCGGGTCGTCGAGAAGAAGTACCACGCGCTGGTGCAGGGCCACCCCGACCCCATGAGCGGGACCATCGACGCCCCGATCGGGCGTCACCCGAACCACGACTACAAGTGGGCCGTGACGGCCGAGGGCAAGGCCTCCGTCACGCACTACGACCTGATCGAGGCATTCAGGGCCGCGTCACTGCTGGACATCAAGCTGGAGACGGGGCGCACGCATCAGATCCGTGTGCACATGTCCGCCCACCGCCACCCCTGCGTGGGTGACCTGACCTACGGCGCCGACCCGACGATGGCCAAGCGCCTCGGCCTGACGCGGCAGTGGCTGCACGCCAAGCGCCTCGGCTTCGAGCACCCCTCCGACGGGCAGTGGGTCGAGTTCGAGAGCACGTACCCGGACGACCTCCAGCAGGCGCTGGACGCGATCCGGGCCGAGAGCGAGTGAATCCGGCCTCTTACGCGCAGGCGATGCGGCGCGCGTTGTAATCGCAGCTCAGCAGGACAGGCGGGGCCACAGCTCAGGGCTGTGGCCCCGTTTTGCTGTCTCCGTAATCGTTAGGAAAGCTTCCCAACACTCTTGACGGCAACTGGAAACAACCCTAACTTTCACGCGAACTCCCGTCCGGACCCCCACCCGAAGGGAGCACCACCCATGCATCGACGCACGATGCGCCCCCGCAACACCCTGCTCGTCGCCATGGCACTCGGAGCCGTGATCGCACTGCAGTCGCCGGTCGGCGCCGCACCCCCCGCATCGCCCACCTCACCCGTCTCCGCGAACGGCCGGCTCAAGGTCTGCGGCCGGCAGCTCTGCAACGACCAGGGCCAGGCCGTCCAGTTGCGCGGCATGAGCACGCACGGCACCCAGTGGTATTCCCAGTGCGTCACCGATGGATCGCTCGACGCGCTCGCCGGCGACTGGCGTGCCGACGTGCTGCGCGTCTCGACGTACGTCCAGGAGGACGGCTACGAGACGGACCCCCAGCGCTTCACCGCCCTCGCCCAGAAGTTCGTCGACGGGGCCAACAGGCGCGGCATGTACGCCGTGATCGACTGGCACATGCTCGACCCGGGCGACCCCAACCACAACTTCTCGCGCGCCAAGACCTTCTTCACTGCGATGGCGAAGAAGTACAAAGACAACCCCGGCGTTCTCTACGAGGTAGCCAATGAGCCGTCCGGGGTCGGCTGGTCCAAGATCAAGTCGTACGCCGAGAAGATCATCCCGATCATCCGGGCGCAGGACCCCGACGCCGTCGTCCTGGTCGGCACGCGCGCCTGGTCGTCGTTCGGCGTCTCCGAGGGCGCGGACGAGCAGGAGGTCGTCCGCAATCCGGTCAATGCCTCCAACATCATGTACACGTTCCACTTCTACGCCGCTTCCCACCAGCGCGAATACCTGGACGCACTCAACCGGGCGTCCGACAGACTCCCCGTGTTCGTCACCGAGTTCGGTACGCAGAACTACGCCGGCGAAGGCGCCAACGACTTCGCCCAGTCCCAGCGCTTCCTCGACCTGATGAAGCGCAAGAAGATCTCCTGGACCAACTGGAACTACTCCGACGACAACCGATCCGGCGCGGTCTTCAAGCCCGGCACCTGCAACGGCAGTACGTGGACGGGGACCGGCGTCCTGAAGGAGGCCGGGGTCTGGATCCGGCAGCAGATCCGCCAGTAGCAGTCACGTGCGCTTGTGCCCCCGCCGTCCCGGACGGCGGGGGCACAGCGCTGTCCCGGACGGCGATGTGCGCGGTCTCAGCTGACTTCCGCCCGGTACATCGAAGGATGTAGCGCGGATTCATCACCGCTCACGAGGATTTGCGCGCTCTGCGTCGCGACGATGGAGGTCATGACGAATCCTGGGGGAACGGCGATGACGGAGAGCGTAAGTGCGGTTCGGTGCCCGCCTGTTACGGGTGAGGGCAAGGACGCGGGCACAGGCACCCGGCAGGCGGGGCGGCTGCCACTCCTCGACGTACTGCGCGGGGCGGCGATCCTCGGCACGCTCATGACCAACGTGTGGATCTTCACGAGCCCGGGGGCGGAGTGGGGCATCCTCTCGGGAACCGTCGACCGGGCGTCCGGCTTCTCTCTGCCGGTGGTGGCCGAAGGCACCTTCAGGTTCCTCGCCGACGGCAAGTTCCTGGCCATGCTGACCATCCTGTTCGGCGTCGGCCTTGCCATCCAGTTCGGGTCGGCGGCCAAGCGCGGACAGCCGTGGCCGGGCCGCTACCGGTGGCGGGCGCTGTTCCTGTTCGCCGAAGGCACCCTGCACTTCGTCCTGGTCTTCGCCTGGGACGTACTCATGGGGTACGCCGTCACCGCGCTTCTGGTGGCCTGGCTGCTCACCCGCTCCGACCGGTTCAGGAGGGTGGTGATGTGGGGCGCGGCGGGGCTGCATCTCGCGGGCATGTCCCTGCTCACGCTGGCGCTCGTCGCCGTCGGCTCGGACGGGGACGGTTCCGGCGGCGTGGACAGTGAGAGTGGCGTGGACAGTGACGTCGTGGCTCTCTACGCGGACGGCAGCTATCTGGAGCAAGTGACGTTCCGCCTCCAGCACGCCGCGGTCCTGCGCATCGAGCCGGTGCTGTCGTTCGCGCTGCTGGTCTTCCTCTTCCTGCTGGGCGTACGGCTGTTCCGCGCGGGCGCGTTCTCCGCCGACGAGCGCGGGCGGCGCATCAGGGTCCGCATGCTCGGCTGGGGCCTGGGTGTCGGGCTGCCGCTGAACGCGGCGGCGGCCCTCGGAGGCCCGGACTTCTTCCTGTTCGGCCGCTATGTGGCGGCTCCGGTGATGGCGGTGGGCTACATCGGCCTCATCGGCGTTCTGACGGACCGGGTGCGCAAGACCGGCCTGCTCACGCTGGGACTCACCTCGGTCGGCCGTACGGCGCTGACGTGTTATGTCGCCCAGAACGCGCTCTGCGTGGTTGTTTCCTACGGCTTCGGTCTCGGCCTGGCCGCCCGGCTCGAAGGCAGCGGCCCGTGGTGGGTCATGGGCCTGTGGGCGGCGGTGTGTCTGACGCTGATGGCCGGATCCGTGCTGTGGCTGCGCCGGTTCTCCCACGGGCCGCTGGAGGCGGTGCAGAGGTGGGCGCTGCGGCGGTGAGGCCGGGGGGCAAGCCCTAGCCCCGGCCGGTGCGCGGGATCGCGTCGTCGGTGCGGTCGGTGCGGTCGGTGCGGTCGGTGCGGTCCACGTGGTCCGTGCGGTCCGCGTCGTCCGTGCCGTCCGGGTTGTCGGACTTGTTGGTGAGCACCTCCTCGGCACGCGGCGGACGCCTGTCGGCCTTGCCCAGTTCGGGCCACTGGCCGTCCGGCGCCGGCGCGGCCGCGGACGTGGCGATCCGGGGCAGTGCGTACGGATGGTGCTCGTACAACCAGGCGATCAGCTGCTCCCGTACGACACACCGCACCGTCCACACGTCGTCCGCGTCCTTCGCGGTGACGACGGCCCGTACCTCCATCGTGCTCGGCGTCGTATCGGTGACGGCAAGGCTCCAGTCGCGGCCGTCCCACTCCTCGCAAGCGGCCAGGATTTCCCGGAGCTTCTCCCGCATCAGACTCACCGGGGCACTGTGGTCCAGCTGAAGGAAGACCGTGCCGGTCATCTGGGCCCCGCCGCGCGACCAGTTTTCGAACGGCTTGCTGGTGAAGTACGACACGGGCATCGTTATCCGCCGCTCGTCCCAGGTCCGTACGGCCAGGAACGTCAGCGTGACTTCCTCCACCACACCCCACTCGCCGTCCACGACCACCGTGTCGCCGATCCGCACCATGTCGCCGAAGGCGATCTGGAAGCCCGCGAAGAGGTTGCCGAGAGTCGACTGGGCGGCGACACCGGCGACGATGCCGATGATTCCGGCCGAGGCCAGTACCGACTTCCCTGCGGTCTGCATACCGGGGAAGGTCAGCAGCATCGCGGCGGCGGCCACCACGGCGACGACCGCGGTCACGATCCGCATGATGAGCGTGACTTGGGTACGGACGCGCCGTACCCGGGCCGGATCGCGTGTGGTGGACGCGTAGCGGGCATACGACGACTCGACCACGGCGGACGTGATCCGTACCACCAGCCACGCACCGGCGCCGATCAGCGCCAGCGAAAGGACCTGGCCGATGCCGTCCCTGTGCTCCCGGACGACCCTCAGGTCCGTCTGCTCGTACATCCCTCTCAGCATGGCCGTGAGGAGGACGACCTGAAGCGGCAGACGGCACCGGCGCAGCAGGTCCCACATCGGGGTCTCGTGGTGGCGGGCATCGGTCCGGCGCAGCAGAAGGTCGGCGGCCCAGCCGACGAGCAGCGTGAGCACGACGGAGCCACCGATGACGGTCAACGGGCGCAGCACGTTCTCCATGACTCCGAGACTCCGACGCCAACTGGCAGGATGACGGCATGGACATCATGCTCTTCCATTCCGTCTACGGTCTGCGGCCGGCGGTGCACGCTGCCGCGGAACGGCTCCGTGCCGCCGGGCACCAGGTGCACGTGCCCGACCTTTTCGAGGGGCAAACTGCCGAAACCGTGGAGGAGGGGATGGCGCTCAAGGACAGCATCGGCCGCGACGAGCTGCTCAAGCGGGCCGTTCAGGCCGCCGCCCCGCACTCCGAGAGCGGTCTGGTGTACGCCGGTTTCTCCTTCGGCGGTTCCGTCGCGCAGACTCTGGCGCTCGGTGACGAAAGGGCCCGCGGCCTGCTGCTTCTGCACGGGACTTCGGACATCGCGGACAATGCGTCGGCGCCCGGCCTGCCCGTACAGCTTCATGTCGCGGACCCCGACCCGTTTGAGTCGGACGACTGGCTGAACACCTGGTATCTGCGGATGCAGCGGATCGGCGCGGACGTGGAGATCTACCGTTATCCGGGGGCCGGGCACGTCTACACCGACCCGGACCTGCCGGACTACGACGCTGCGGCCGCCAAGCAGACGTGGAAGGTCGCGATCGGGTTCCTGGCGACGCTCTAGAGGTTGTCGGGTGCTCCTGGCGCTCTGTGCGCTCTGGAGGCTCTGGCGGTTACGGGCGCGTGCAGCGGCCGGTCGGGGCGCTCGCCGGCGGGCGGCACAGGTAGGTCCGGTGGGCCGTGCTGTCGCTCACCCAGCGGCCCACGCACTCATTGGCCGTCGTACGGCCGCGCTCGGCGCAGAAGGACAGCGCCTGGCGGCCGTTGCTGAACGGCCCCGGGGCGTAGATGACCCAGTAGCCCGGCCGCAGCGACGAGAAGTCGTCGCTGCGCAGCACTTGGGCGCCGGGCACCTGCCGACGGACAGTCGCGAGGCGGCGGTCGAGCGCGGCGCTTCCGGACGACAGCGGCTCGGAGTGGAGCTGCGCGATCCAGCTGTCGGCCACGGCGGGCGGCTGCTGCGGCGGCGTGGCGGACGTCTTTGTGGGCGGTGGTGTCGACTGCGGTGTGGTCGGTGGCGGTGCGGTTGGAGCCGGCGTGGACGGGGCGGGGGAAGTCTCCGGGCCCTTGGTGTCCGGTGTGGCGCTCGCGGTGACCGTCGTGGTGCTGCCGCTGCCGCCCAGCCCTGCCGTCGTGCCCGCCTTGCCCTCCGGCTTCAGCACGGCGTACGCACCGGCGCACAGCAGGGCGAGAGCGACGACGGCGGCCGCCGCCGCGAAGGGCGCCCGGTTGCGGCGCTGCCCCTCGGGCCGCACTGACGGCTCCGACCGTACGGACTGCACGGTCTGCTGTGACTGCGGCGGAAGGGGCGGTGTGTACGCGGCAGGCCGAGAGGGGTCGAAATGCGTCGGCGACGGCGGTACGGGCAGGGGAGGCGGTGCCGGAAGGCGCCCCGCCGCAGCGCCTGCCAGCAGCGCGTCGAGCCGGTCCGCATCGGGCCGCGCAGTGGGATCCCGTACCAGCAACTCGGCCAGTACGGGCCCGAGCGGACCTGCCTGACGGGGCGGCGGAATGGGGTCGTCGAGTACCGCGGCCAGGGTGGCGAGCGTGCTGCCGCGGCGCATCGGGCTTACGCCCTCCACGCAGACGTACAGCATCATGCCGAGCGACCAGAAGTCGGACGCCCCTACGGGAAGGATCGCGGTCTCGGCCGCGCCGCGGAGGCGCTCGGGCGCCATGTACTCGGGGGAGCCGATCACTTCGCCGGTCATCGTCAGGGACGCCGAGTCCTGGAGTGCGGCGATGCCGAAGTCGGTCAGGACGGCGCTGCCGTCCGCCCGCAGGAGGACGTTGGCCGGTTTCACGTCGCGGTGGTGAATCCCGGCGGTGTGGGCGGCGCGCAGGGCGGAGAGGACCTCACGGCCGGTGCGCGCCGCCTCCTGGGGCGGCAAGGGGCCCTGCTCCAGGCAGTGCTGAAGGGTGTGGCCCGGAACGAGTTCCATCACGAGCCAGGGGTGAGGCGCTTCGTCGATGATGTGATGGATGGTCACCACATGGGGGTGGTTGATCCTGGCCAGTGCTCTGGCCTCGCGCAGTACCCGCTCCCGCAGGACACGCGAGGCCTCGGCATCACCCGTCGACGCGGGGCCGGAGGGACGGACTTCCTTGAGGGCGACCTCGCGGTGGAGGGCGGTGTCACGAGCACGCCATACCGTGCCCATTCCCCCGCTGCCGAGCCGCTCCAACAGCTCGAAACGCCCGTCTACGATGTCCCCCGGCCCGCTCATGGCGTCAGGGTAGAGGACCGTCCGGTCAGCCGGCGCGGTACGCGGTCCAGCTGTTGCTCATCCGCGTCACCTGGCCCTGGGTGAACTGGTACATGCAGTTGTCGTACGTGTAGTCCATGAAGTTGTGGATCGGGTCGGTGCCGGTCTTGCTGGCGCAGGAGTCACGGCCGGTCGGGCACTGGTACGCCGGGCTCTTCTCGGCCGGGGTGTCGGTGACGTAGTCGCCGTTGCCGTTGCAGCCGCCCTGGAAGGTGTGGTAGAGGCCCATCCAGTGGCCGACCTCGTGGGTGGCGGTGTCGCCCTCGTTGTAGTTGGCTGCGGAGCCGCCGGGCAGCGACTTGTCGAGCACGACGACGCCGTCCATGCCCGGGTTGGAGTTGTACGAGCTCGGGAAGGTCGCCCAGCCGAGCAGGCCGCCGCTGAGGTTGGCGGTGTAGAAGTTCAGGGCTCCGGGGCCGCCCTGGCGCAGGGTGGACTTCATCTCCTTCTCGGCGGTCGAGCCGGAGGCCAGGTTGTACCAGGAGGCGTTGTCCGTGTAGTCCGTGGCGGCCAGCGTGAACTGGAAGTTGGAGTTGACGTTTCCGGTGCCCTGGCCGCCGAAGGCCGAGTTGAGGACCGCCATCTGGTTGTTGATGTCGGTCGCCGAGAGCTTGCCGGTGGTGCCGCTGTGGATGACGTGGAAGTACACCGGGATGTTGGTCACGGCCGTGGCCGAGAACCCTCTGCCGGTGGCGGCGCCGGACGATCGGAGCTTGCCGAGTCTCTTCTGGAGGTCCGCGTCCATGGCTTTGGCCTTGGCGGCGGTCACCTCGTTGGGCTCGTGGGCGTGCTGCTCGCCCGAGGGGCGTGCCTCGCGGGCGGTGGCGCTCGCGTGCGTGTCCTCGACGCACTTCTCCGTGGAGGCCTTGGGGGCCTTGGCCACGGCGACTCCGGCGGGTGCGGAGAGCGTGGACAGGGCAAGAGTTCCGGCCATGACGGCGGTACCGATGAAGCGCTTGCGCAGAAGGGGGGATATACGGGCAATAGCTCGCACGTTGACTCCTCGCGGGGGTGGGCGAGGGTGACTTCCTCGCCGCTGCCGGGAGATTACGTGCGCATGTCAGATATTGATCAGTGGTGATCAAGCCCAATCAATCCTCAGATCAATTGGGGCATCGGGGCGAAAACTTTCGGCCTGGTCCAGACTTTGAGATCCAGAGGTAACTGCCGGGGTTACCGAGGCGGGTGGTGTGTCCGCATTCGGGATGGCGAATTAACACCACCCACCTCTTGGCGTGATCTGTTGGTAACAGGCCCCGCGTGGCTGAAAATCGCCTATCAGCGAACCGGCTGGTTCACCCGCTCGACCTTCTGCGTTCCGCTGAGCGTGCGGTACGAGCGGGTCCACTCCGCCGTCGCGTCCTGCTTCTCCTTGGCGGACAGGACGTAGTAGTCCATCTGCGACTGCTCAGCGGTCACATCGAGGACGCCGTAGCCGTGAGAGTCCATGTCCAGCCACTTCACATGGCGGTTGGCGGCCCTGACCGCCGCCGACGCCACCAGCGAAACGGTCTGCGGCGCGACATGCAGGATGTCGTCGAGGTTGTCCGACGACACCGAGGTGACCACGAACTCGGTCGCGGCGGACTGCGACAGCGGGTACGTCGCCGCCTTGACCGGCACGTCGTTGGCCCACGCCATGTGGATGTCGCCGGTGAGGAAGACCGTGTTCTTGATCGCCCTGTCCTTGAGGTGGGTGATCAGCTCCTTGCGGTCGTCCGTGTAGCCGTCCCACTGGTCGACGTTGACCGCGAGACCCTCCTTGGGCAGGCCGAGCAACTTGGCTATCGGCTCCAGGAGATGGGCCGGTACGGAGCCGAAGGCCACCGGCGAGATCATCACCGACGTACCGACCAGCTTCCAGACGGCGTCCGACGAGGCGAGCCCCGACTTCAGCCAGTCCAGCTGGGCGCGGCCCGTGACCGTACGCTCCGGGTCGTCCACCGAGCCGCTGCCGACCTTGGCCTGCTGGGAGCGGAACGACCGCAGGTCGAGGAGGTGCAGGTCCGCCAGCTTGCCGAAGCGCAGGCGGCGGTAGACGGTGCCCTCGGTGGAGGCGCGGACCGGCATCCACTCGAAGTACGCCTGCTTGGCGGCGGCCACGCGCGCGGCCCACTCGCCCTCGGCGCCCGGCGTGTGGTTCTCCGCGCCGCCCGACCAGGCGTCGTTGGCGAACTCGTGGTCGTCCCATATCGCGATGACCGGGTGCGCGGCGTGCAGCGCCTGGAGATCGGGGTCCGTCTTGTACTTGCCGTGCCGGGTGCGGTAGTCGGAGAGGCTGACGATCTCGTGCGCCGGCTCGTGCTGACGTACGACGTACTTGGGCTCCGGGTAGCCGCCTGTCGCGTACTCGTATACGTAGTCGCCGAGATGGAGCACCGCGTCGAGGTCGGTGCGGGCGGCGAGGTGACGGTAGGCGGAGAAGTAGCCCGACTCCCAGTTGGCACAGGAGACGACACCGAAGCGCACACCGGGCGTGGCGGCGTCGGCGGCGGGAGCGGTGCGGGTGCGGGCGACGGGGGAGACCGCGCCGTCGGCGGTGAAGCGGAAGTAATAGGCGGTGCCCTGGCGCAGGCCCCTTACATCGACCTTGACCGTGTGGTCGGTCGCGGCCCGCGCGACGGTCGTACCGCGGGCGACGGTCTTGGAGAAGCCCTTGTCCTCCGCGACCTCCCAACTCACGGTCACATCGGGGCCCTTGCCGGAGCCCGGTACAGCGTCGGGTGTCGGCGTAATACGGGTCCACAGGAGTACGCCGTCGGACAACGGGTCGCCGGAGGCAACACCATGAAGGAATTCGGGTCTCTGTACGGCAGCGGCGGCGGAACTCGTACCGGCGACGACAGGGACGGCAACAGCGGTGGCAGCAGCGGCCTTTACGACGGTGCGGCGGCTGGGAGATGAAGGAAATCGACTGGTCACGACCGTACATTACTGATCAGTACGGCCGAAGGGTGGGCAAACGCAAGAATGTTCGCCCACCCTTGGGTGAAGTGCCGTGTGCCGACTACCCCTTGAGGGCCTTGTCGATGGCTGTCTTGAACTCCTCAGGAGTCATCGGCGGGCTGCCCTCGCCGCCCGAACCGGTGAGCGTCTTGCCGTCCATCTTGAGCGCAGGAGTGCCCTTCACTCCGCTCTTCTGGAAGGTGTCCGCCATTTTCAGCGCCCACGCGTCGAAGGTGCCGTCCTGCACGTCCTTCTGGAACTCCTTGTTGCCCTTGAGGGCGTCGACCTCGTCGGCCACCTTGAGCAGGTAGTCGTCCTTGGCGAACTTGTCGTCCTGCTCCGCCGGGTGGTTCTTCTGGGCGTACAGCGCGCCCTTGTACTCCAGGAACGCCTCGGGGCTGACGTCGAGCGCCGCTCCCAGCGCGCTCAGCGCGTTCCGCGAGCCCTCGCCCGGGATGGTCCGGTCGATGAAGGCGGCGCCGACGTACCGGAGCTTGTACTTGCCGGCGTCGACGTCCTTCTTGATGGTCTCGCCGTTGGCCTGCTCGAAGGTCGCGCAGACCGGGCAGCGGGAGTCCTCGTACAGCTCCAGCGTCTTCTTGGCGTCCTTCTTGCCGATGACGAGAGTCGTGCCGTTCTTGCCCGTGGTGTTCGCCGGCGCGGTGATCTGCTTCTCGTTCTTGGCGGCCTCCCACTGGGAGGGCTTGTTCGCCTGCATGACGCCGTATCCGACGCCGCCGGCGATCGCGAGGACCCCGACGATCGACGCGGCGACGATCAGCTGACGGCGCGTCCTGTCCCTCTTGGCCTGGCGCTCGCGCTCGATGCGCAGCCGCTCGCGGGCCGCTGCCTTGTTGGCCTGGTTGTTGCGTGCACTCATGATCGTTTTCTCCGTGTGGGGCGAGGAAAGGGGGCTGGGCTCAGGCGGAAACGAATGCCGAGCGCGGCGGCCCCCGCCGTCCGACGGAGTGCACGAACAGACGGGCGTGGAAGGCGGCACGGGCACGGCGCGCGGGGCGCACCACGCGCCGTACGAACCGGTGGGCCGAGGCCGACACGGCGACCGCGAGCAGCAGCGGCCGGAAGGCGAACGCGGCAACTGTCCGCACCAGCCCGGCGAGCGCGGCCTCGCCGCGCCGCAGCCAGGCCGCGGCGAGCAGCCCGACCGTCACGTGGGCGGCGAGCAGCAGCCAGGGCAGGGCGGGATCGGGGGAGCTGAGGAGGGCGGCGACGCTCTCCTGGGGGCCCGTGACCCGTACGAGCGGTGATCCCAGCCCGCTACTGGCACTGCCGGCACTGCCGCCGCACAGTACGTCCAGGCCGACGGAGCGCAGGGAGCCTGCCACCGGCCCGCCCGCGGGCCCGTAACAGACGTGCTGTCCGGTGGTGAACACGGTGTCGGCGGCCAGCTCCAGCGGTACGAGCAGACCGGCAATCGCCCCGAAGCCGCGCTCCCGGCCCGCCAGCGCGTACGCCACGGTGAACACGACGGCCGCGAGCGCGGCGACGACGGTCAGGGGCAGCGGGACCCGCGAGAGCAGCACATGGGACGCGGCGGAGAGCGTCACGACGAGCGCTGTGAAAAGCGCCGCGCGTGCCGCCCTGAGCCGCGTCCCCGAGATGTCCATAGCTCGTGAGTTTCCCACGTGCGCCCGTAAGAGACCCTTAAAGTCCGCTGAGACTAGAGCCCGGGAATCCGGCCATTGCGGAACAAGTCGACAAAGATCTGGTGGTCGGCCCGCGCCCGCGCCCCGTAGGAGTGCGCGAAGTCCACGAGCAGGTCGCCGAAGCTGTCCTCGTCGGCCGCGATCGCCGCGTCGATCGCCCGCTCGGTGGAGAACGGCACCAGCGAGTGACCGCTCTGGTCGTCCGCCGCCGAGTGCATCGTCGCGGTGGCCCGGCCGAGGTCGGCTACGACCGCCGCGATCTCGTCCGGGTCGTCGATGTCCGACCAGTCCAGGTCCACTGCGTACGGCGAGACCTCCGCCACCAGCTGCCCGCGGCCGTCCAGCTCGGTCCAGCCCAGCCACGGGTCGGCGTGGTCCTGGAGGGCACGCTGGGAGATCACCGTGCGGTGGCCCTCGTGCTGGAAGTACTCGTGGACGGCGCCGTCGGTGATGTGCCGGGAGACGGCCGGGGTCTGCGCCTGCTTCATGTAGATCACGACGTCGTTCTCCAGGGCGTCGCTGTTGCCTTCGAGCAGGATGTTGTACGACGGCAGGCCCGCGGATCCGATCCCGATGCCGCGGCGCCCGACGACGTCCTTCACCCGGTACGAGTCGGGGCGGGTCAGGCTGGACTCGGGCAGCGTCTCCAGGTACCCGTCGAAGGCCGCAAGCACCTTGTAGCGCGTGGCGGCATCGAGATCGATGGCGCCGCCGTCCGGCGCGAAGCGGCGCTCGAACTCGCGGATCTCGGTCATCGTCTCCAGCAGACCGAAGCGGGTCAGCGAGCGCGCGGAGCGCAGCGCTCCGAGCAGCGGCCCCTCTGCCGTGTCCAGCGTGAAGGGCGGGACCTCGTCATTCTTGGCGCCGGTGGCCAGGGCGTGGATGCGCTCGCGGTAGGCGGCGGCGTACGTCCGCACCAGCTCGGTGATCTGTTCGTCACCGAGCGCCTTGGTGTAGCCGATGAGCGCGACGGAGGCGGCGAAGCGCTTGAGGTCCCAGGTGAAGGGGCCGACGTACGCCTCGTCGAAGTCGTTGACGTTGAAGATCAGCCGGCCCTGGGAGTCCATGTACGTACCGAAGTTCTCGGCGTGGAGATCGCCGTGGATCCAGACCCGGCCGGTGCGCTCGTCCAGGTACGGGCCGCTGTGTTTGTTCCCGCCACCCCATCCGGCGTGGTCCTGCTCCAGGTCGGCGTAGAACAGGCAGGCCGTGCCCCGGTAGAAGGCGAAGGCCGAGGCGGCCATCTTGCGGAACTTGACCCGGAAGGCGGCCGGGTCGGCCGCCAGGAGCTCTCCGAACGCGGTGCCGAAAACGGCGAGAATCTGCTCGCCGCGCTGAGCAGCGGCTGTCTGCTGGACCGACATCGCCGGGGCCTCCTGGTGCATGGCGTACATGGCTGATTTGGGCTGAATACTGGACTGAGCAAGGGACCGGTTCCGCCCCGTCCAACGCTCGACCGTACCCGTGAGTGCCCCTTCGTTGTCAGTCGGCCGAAGTAGACTTCAGCGCTGTCCACCCGACCTGTCACCGACCGTTTTGCCGGAGGCCTTCACCGTGACCAAGCCGCCCTTCACGCACCTTCACGTTCACACCCAGTACTCCCTGCTGGACGGTGCTGCGCGGCTCAAGGACATGTTCGAGGCGTGCAACGAGATGGGCATGTCGCACATCGCGATGACCGACCACGGCAACCTGCACGGTGCCTACGACTTCTTCCATTCGGCGAAGAAGGCGGGGGTGACGCCGATCATCGGCATCGAGGCGTACGTCGCCCCGGAGTCGCGGCGCAACAAGCGGCGTATCCAGTGGGGCCAGCCGCACCAGAAGCGCGACGACGTGTCGGGTTCGGGTGGTTACACGCACAAGACGATCTGGGCGGCGAACAAGACCGGGCTGCACAATCTCTTCCGGCTGTCCTCCGACGCGTACGCCGAGGGCTGGCTGACGAAGTGGCCGCGCATGGACAAGGAGACCATCGCGCAGTGGTCGGAGGGGCTCATCGCGTCCACCGGCTGTCCGTCGGGCGAGGTGCAGACGCGGCTGCGGCTCGGTCAGTTCGACGAAGCGGTGCAGGCGGCCTCCGACTACAAGGACATCTTCGGCGAGGGCAAGTACTTCCTGGAGCTGATGGACCACGGCATCGAGATCGAGCGCCGCGTCCGTGACGGACTCCTGGAGATCGGCAAGAAGCTCAGCATCCCCCCGCTGGTCACCAACGACTCGCACTACACGTACGCCAACGAGGCGACCGCGCACGACGCGCTGCTGTGCATCCAGACCGGCAAGAACCTCTCGGACCCGGACCGCTTCCGCTTCGACGGCACCGGCTACTACCTGAAGTCGACCGACGAGATGTACGCCGTCGACTCCTCCGACGCCTGGCAGGAAGGCTGCCGCAACACCCTTCTGGTCGCGCAGCAGATCGACACCACCGGCATGTTCGAGGCGAAGAACCTCATGCCGAAGTTCGACATCCCGGACGGCTTCACGGAGATCACCTGGTTCCAGGAGGAAGTCCGGGTCGGCATGAACCGCCGCTACCCCGGCGGTGTCCCCGAGGACCGGCAGAAGCAGGCCGAGTACGAGATGGACATCATCATCCAGATGGGGTTCCCGGGGTACTTCCTGGTCGTCGCCGACTTCATCATGTGGGCCAAGAACAACGGCATCGCGGTCGGCCCCGGCCGAGGCTCCGCGGCCGGTTCGATCGTGGCGTACGCGATGGGCATCACCGACCTCGACCCGATCGAGCACGGACTGATCTTCGAGCGGTTCCTCAACCCCGAGCGTGTCTCCATGCCCGACGTCGACATCGACTTCGACGAGCGCAGGCGCGTGGAGGTGATCAGGTACGTCACGGAGAAGTACGGCGCCGACAAGGTCGCCATGATCGGCACGTACGGCAAGATCAAGGCCAAGAACGCGATCAAGGACTCGGCGCGCGTCCTCGGCTATCCGTACGCGATGGGCGACCGCCTCACCAAGGCCATGCCCGCCGACGTCCTCGGCAAGGGCATCGACCTCAGCGGCATCACCGACCCGAAGCACCCGCGCTACAACGAGGCGGGCGAGATCCGGGCGATGTACGAGAACGAGCCGGACGTGAAGAAGGTCATCGACACCGCGAAGGGCGTCGAGGGCCTGGTCCGGCAGATGGGTGTGCACGCGGCCGGCGTGATCATGTCCAGCGAGCCCATCGTCGACCACGCCCCGATCTGGGTGCGGCACACCGACGGCGTCACCATCACGCAGTGGGACTACCCCCAGTGCGAGTCGCTCGGCCTGCTGAAGATGGACTTCCTCGGCCTGCGCAACCTCACGATCATGGACGACGCCGTCAAGATGGTGGAGGCCAACAAGGGCATCAAGCTGGAGATGCTCGACCTCCCGCTCGACGACCCCAAGACGTACGAGATGCTCTGCCGCGGCGACACGCTCGGCGTGTTCCAGTTCGACGGCGGCCCGATGCGCTCGCTGCTCCGCCAGATGCAGCCCGACAACTTCGAGGACATTTCCGCCGTCTCGGCCCTCTACCGGCCGGGCCCGATGGGCATGAACTCGCACACCAACTACGCGGAGCGCAAGAACAACCGCCAGGAGATCACCCCGATCCACCCTGAGCTGGAGGAGCCGCTCAAGGAGGTCCTGGGTCTCACCTACGGCCTGATCGTGTACCAGGAGCAGGTGCAGAAGGCCGCCCAGATCGTCGCCGGGTACTCGCTCGGCGAGGCCGACATCCTCCGCCGCGTGATGGGCAAGAAGAAGCCCGAGGAGCTGGCGAAGAACTTCGTTCTCTTCCAGGCCGGTGCCCGCAAGAACGGCTTCAGCGACCAGGCCATTCAGGCGCTGTGGGACGTCCTGGTGCCCTTCGCCGGATACGCGTTCAACAAGGCGCACTCCTCGGCGTACGGACTCGTCACGTACTGGACGGCGTATCTCAAGGCGAACCACCCGGCCGAGTACATGGCCGCGCTGCTGACCTCGGTCAAGGACGACAAGGACAAGTCGGCCGTCTATCTGAACGAGTGCCGGCGCATGGGCATCAAGGTGCTGCCGCCCAATGTGAACGAGTCCCAGGCGAACTTCGCCGCCCAGGGCGACGACGTGATCCTCTTCGGTCTCACCGCCGTCCGCAACGTCGGTACGAACGTCGTCGACTCGATCATCCGGTGCCGCAAGGCGAAGGGGAAGTACCTCTCGTTCCCCGACTTCCTCGACAAGGTCGAGGCGGTCGTCTGCAACAAGCGCACGGTCGAGTCGCTGATCAAGGCCGGTGCCTTCGACGAGATGGGCCACACCCGCAAGGGCCTCGTCGCCCACCACGAGCCGATGATCGACAACGTGGTGGCGGTCAAGCGCAAGGAGGCCGAGGGCCAGTTCGACCTCTTCGGCGGGATGGGCGAGGCGGACGACGGTTCCTCCGAGCCGGGCTTCGGGCTGGACGTCGAGTTCTCCGACATCGAGTGGGAGAAGTCCTACCTGCTGGCGCAGGAACGGGAGATGCTCGGCCTGTACGTCTCCGACCACCCGCTCTTCGGCATCGAGCACATTCTGAGCGACAAGGCCGACGCCGCGATCTCGCAGCTCACCGGCGGCGAGCACTCCGACGGAGCGATCGTCACCATCGGCGGCATCATCTCCGGCCTCCAGCGCAAGATGACCAAGCAGGGCAACGCGTGGGCCATCGCCACCGTCGAGGACCTGGCCGGTTCCATCGAGTGCATGTTCTTCCCGGCGACGTATCAACTGGTGTCCACCCAGCTCGTCGAGGACACCGTGGTCTTCGTCAAGGGCCGCCTCGACAAGCGCGAGGACATTCCGCGGCTCGTCGCCATGGAGCTGATGGTCCCCGACGTGTCCTCGGCCGGGACGAACGCGCCCGTGGTCCTCACCATCCCGACGGTGAAGGTCACGCCGCCGATGGTGACCAAGCTCGGCGAGATCCTGAACCACCACCGGGGCAACACGGAGGTCCGGATCAAGCTCCAGGGGGCGCGCAAGACGACGGTGCTGCGGCTCGACCGGCACCGCGTTCAGCCGGACCCGGCGCTCTTCGGCGACCTGAAGGTGCTGCTCGGCCCGTCCTGCCTGGCGGGCTGACGGGCACTGGGAAAAGAGCTGGACAACCACTGAGGGGCGCCCCCGTCGTCACGGGTGCGCCCCTTCTTTCGCGCTGTACCTCTGGTGCTGTGCGCGGCGTGATCAGTTGTGGCCAAAGCGCCGCTGGTGCTTACGGGCAACATCGGCGGGACTGCCCTGCGCCTGAGTCTGCGGCTGAGCCTGGGATTCGTAGGCACTGTCCCTCGCCTGCTCTGCTCCACGCTCCGCCGCCGACGCGCGCTCCTGCTGGGCGCCGCCCTTGCGATTCTTGTTCTTGGCCATGGTGCTGCCTCCTGTGTGGGGTCTAGGGGCCAGGGCCGGGACCAGACTCACACAGACCGACAAACAACGCATTTTGGATCATTACCGTGCGTAATTGAGGCCGCTGTGAAGCAACTTCGGCTTCCGCCACGCCGATGATCGAGTTCCGGCCGTTAACCCTCACGTAGTCGGGCAGACTCGAAGGAAGCCTGAGTCAAGCCCGAAACTGAACACCGAAACCGAACCCCGAAGCTGAAGCCCGAACGCCTCCTGAAGTACCTTCCGATCCCGAGGTTCCCGAAAGAGGGTGGAACGCGTGGACCGCTGCGTCGTCCTGGTGGACGCCGGATATCTGCTGGGCGCCGCCGCGAGCCTGCTCGCCGGAGAACCGGCCCGTTCCCGCATCACCGTCGATCACGCAGCCCTGATCCAGGGCCTGCGAGAGCGGGCAGAAGCCGATACGGAACAACCGCTGCTCCGCATCTACTGGTTCGACGGCGCCCCCGACCGCGTGCCGCAGCCCGAGCACCGGCGGCTCAGGGTCATGCCGCGGGTGACGGTCCGGCTGGGCGCTCTGACCCGCAGCGACGGGCGCTGGGCGCAGAAGGGCGTCGACGCCGCGATGCATGCGGAGCTGACCGAACTGGCCAGAAATCGCGCCTGCTCCGACATCGTCCTGGTGACCGGGGACGGGGATCTGCTACCGGGACTGATGTCCGCCAAGGAGCACGGCGTAGCGGTGCACCTGTGGGCCGTGCAGGCCGCCGACGGCGACTACAACCAGTCCGAGGATCTGGTCGCCGAGGCCGACGAGCGCCGCGTCCTGGACCGGGCGTGGATCACCAAGGCAGTACGGGCGAAGGACCTCACCGGGATCTGCGCGCCGCCGCCGGCGCCGCGGCCGGAAATCGCCGCGATTCTGTCGGCCCCGCTGCCCGAGTCGGCGCTCGCCGCGTCGGCGGAGCGGGCGGCCCAGGCGCAGGCACACGCCCAGGCACACACGCAGGCTCACGCACAGGCGCACGCCGAAGCCGAGGCGGCGGCCGCGAGGAACGGGTCGTCGGCGGGCGCCCCGGGTGACACCCCTTCCGTAGACGGATCCGGCCCCGGCTCCGCCCCGGCCGAGGCCCCCGCCTCCGGCGACAACGGGTCCGCGGAGACGCACAGTGGGCAGGGCCCCAAAGGCGTACCCACCCCGAAGGACCTCGCGAGCCTGCGCGGCCCCGGCACGCAGGCGGCGCAGCATCCGAGCGGCACGGCGGCGACCAGCGGGGCCGGGGCGACGCTGCGCTGGTCCTCCGACAAGGGCTGGGCCGAACGCCCGGGCGGCAGCAGCCCGCTCGGCGAACCGGCCGAGACCGCCTTGCTGCCCACCCTGGCCCAGCTGACCAGTGCGGAGCAGCGCTGGGCCGACCGCGAGGAGGACATCACCACGGTTGGCGGTGACCCGTTCGAGGTCGGCCAGGTCTTCGCCCGGCGCTGGATGGAACGGCTGCCGGACCCGGGCCACACGCAGAAGCTCTCGACGATGTACCCGCGCATCCCGCACCGTATCGACGGCGAACTGCTCCGGTACGCCGCCCGGTTCGGGCTGCTGGCGCACAAGGACGATCAGATCGACGAGCACGACCGGTACGCGATCAGGGCGGGCTTCTGGCGCGAGATCGATGTGCGGGCAGCGGCGGAGCACGTGACGGCGGGGGAGTAGCCCGTCCCGGGGACGGTGGGGGGAGGACGCGCGCGGCGGTGGGGGAAGCGGCCCCGGGGACGGTGCGGGGTCCGGAACCCCGTAGGCTCGTCCCTCGTGAGTACGGGCACAGCACAGGCGGGACGCGGCACGGCAGTCGTCTGTGCCGTGCGTGAGCTGGTCAAGACGTATCCCGCCGCCCGGGGCCGCCGCGGAACGCCCGGCACCCCCGCCGTGCGTGCCACCGACGGGATCTCCCTCGACGTACGGCGCGGTGAGATCTTCGGACTGCTGGGGCCCAACGGCGCCGGCAAGTCCACCCTCGTACGCCAGCTGACCGGACTCATGCGGCCGGATTCCGGAAGCGTCGAGCTCCTCGGCCACGATCTGGTGCGGCATCCCGAACGGGCCTCGCGGCTCGTCGCGTACCTCGGGCAGGAATCCACCGCGCTCGACGAGCTGACCGTCTCGCTCGCCGCCGAGACGACCGGACGGCTGCGCGGGCTCACCGCGAAGGCGGCGCGGGCCGAGCGGGACGACGTACTCGAAGAGCTCGGGCTGACCGAGATCGCCGGTCGTCCGCTGAAGAAGCTGTCCGGCGGGCAGCGGCGGCTCGCCTGTTTCGCCGCCGTGCTGGTGGGGGAGCGGCCCGTACTCGTACTGGACGAGCCGACCACCGGCATGGACCCCGTCGCGCGGCGTGCTGTCTGGGCCGCGGTCGACCGGCGGCGGGCGGAGAGCGGCGCGACCGTGCTGCTCGTCACGCACAACGTCATCGAGGCCGAGACCGTGCTGGACCGCGTCGCGGTGCTGGAGCGCGGCAAGGTCATAGCGTGCGACAGCCCCTCCGGGCTCAAGGCGCATGTCGCCGGTGAGGTGCGGCTCGACCTCCTGTGGCGGGAGCGGGCGCCGCTGGACGTGCCCGAGGTCGCCGCGCTGCGGGAGTCCGCGCAGGAGTCCGGGCGGCGCTGGGTGCTCCGGCTCGCCCCCGACGAGGCGCGGGCGGCCGTGGCCGCAGTCACGGGCGGCGCGGCTTTCGCGGCGCTCGACGACTTCACGCTGGCGACGCCGAGTCTGGAAGACGTCTATCTGGCGCTCGGCGGCAGCACGAAGGGTACGAAGGGGCTGGTCAAGGCGTGAGTGTGAGTGACGTGCCCAAGGTGCGGGGCGGGGCGGCGCCCTGGTCTGTGACCGGTGCTGGTGCCGGTGCCGGTACGGGTGCCCGTACCGCTACCGGTACGGGACCCGTTTCCGTGGCTGGTGCCTGCGAGGGGCCCGCGCCTCTCGCGCCGCGTGCCCGGCTGCTGCCGTCGCTCGCCGCCGTCTACCGGGCGCAGTTGTCCCGGGCGCGGGTGGCTCGTATCCCGCTGCTCTTCGTGGCGACCTTCCAGTCCGTCGGGATCATGGTTCTGATGCGGGGGGTCGTCGACGGGGGCGGCGAGGCGCGGGCGGTCGTCGCCGGGTCGAGCGTGCTTGTCGTCGCCTTCGTAGCGCTGAATCTGCTCGCCCAGTACTTCGGGCAGATGCGGTCGAGCGGCGGGCTCGACCACTACGCCACCCTGCCGGTGCCGCCCGCCGCGGTGGTGCTGGGCGCGGCTGCCGCCTACGCCTCATTCACCGTGCCCGGCACATTCGTCACGGCCGTGATCGGCTGCACCCTCTTCCAGCTGCCGCTCACGCATCTGTGGGTCCTGCTCGCGGTGATCCCGCTGGCCGGGGCCGCGCTCGCGGGGCTCGGAGCGGCGCTCGGGCTGCTCGCGCCCCGGCAGGAACTGGCAACGCTGCTCGGCCAGTTGGGGATGTCCGCGGCGCTGCTGCTGGGCGTGCTGCCGGCGGAGCGGCTGCCCGGGCCGATTTCGTACGTGCGTGACCTGCTGCCGTCGACGTACGGAGTCGAGGCCTTCGCCAGGACCTTCGACGCGCAGCCCGACTGGCTCGCCGTCGCGCTCAACCTTGCCGTCTGCGCGGCCGTCGGCGTGGTCTCGCTGGCCGTCGCCACGTGGGCGTACCGGCGGGCCGCGGTCCGCTAGGGGGCGGGTCCGGGTCTGCCGGCGGTCCGGTGCAGGTCCGCCGTGGGTCCGGTGCAGGCCCGGCAGCAGTCCGGTGAGGCGTGGGCCGGGTGGGCCTGGCACGATGGCAGGGTGACTGCTCCTCTGACGCCGCCTCACCGGCAGCCGCCGAACGACCCCTGGCAGAAGTCCGACGCCGGGGCCGTTCCCCACGCCCACTCCGACCCTGCGGGATCGCCCTATCCCGCTGTGGACGACGACACCAGTCTGTCGATGGAGGTGGTCAGGGCCTCCGTGGTCGTCCTGGCGTCGACGGTCATGGGTGTGGCCCTGGGGCTGCTGTGGCTGTGGCTGGCGCCGAACGTTCCGCTGGTCTCCACCGACAAGGCGGTCTTCCTCAAGGACACCGAGGGTGAGGAGGCGGTGGGCGCGGACGGCACGTTCGCGCTGCTGGCTCTCGCGTTCGGCGCGGTGAGTGCGGCCCTGGCCTTCTGGTTCAACCGGCGCGGGGGGATCCCGCTGGTGGTGGGGCTCGCGCTGGGCGGGCTGTTCGGCTCGCTGCTGGCGTGGGGCATCGGCGTCTGGTTCGGCCCTACGGACGACGTGGTCGCGCACGCGCGGGAGGTCGGCGAGGGGGTCACCTTCGACGCGCCGCTCGAACTCGGTGCGAAGGGCGCGCTGCTGGCGTGGCCGCTGGCTGCGCTGCTGGTTCATCTGGCGCTTACGGCGCTGTTCGGTGCGCGGGATCCGGAGCCGGAGTCGCCGCATTGGGGGATGCCGGCGTACGGGCCGCCGCCCGGCCCGGCGGCGGGTGCGCCTGGTCCCGACGCGGGGCCTGGTCCTGGGGCGGGGCCGGGGGCCGGGGACCGTATGCCCTGACGCGGGTAGCGGTTCTGTTTCCCCTACCCTTCCCCAAGCTCTCAACTTCGTTCGAGCAGGGGAGACCCCATTCTTCCCGAACTGGGGGCAAGCCCCCAGACCCCCGTTTGTGGGGAAAGAATTCGTGCGCCGCCTCGCGCGCCCCAGGACCCGCTCCCTGTCGAGACGTTACGCGCGCCCGATCGGGGCGATTACCGCTTCCGTGAGCGTTGCCAGGTCCGCAGGGGCCAGTTCGACCTCCAGGCCCCGGCGGCCCGCCGAGATGCACACTGTCTCGTGCGACGAGGCCGACGCGTCGAGGACCGTACGGAGCTTCTTGCGCTGGCCCAGCGGGGAGATGCCGCCCCTGACGTAGCCCGTGGTGCGTTCCGCCGCCGCCGGGTCCGCCATCGTCGCCCGCTTTCCGCCGACTGCCGCCGCCAGCGCCTTGAGGTCCAGCGAGCCCGCCACCGGGACCACCGCCACCGTGAGGCTGCCGTCGACGTCGGCCACCAGGGTCTTGAAGACGCGGTCCGGCGGGACGCCCAGGGCCTCGGCGGCCTCCTCGCCGTACGACGGGACCGCCGGGTCGTGCTCGTACGCGTGGAGGGTGTACGCCGTCCCGGTCGCGGTCAGCGCGACCGTTGCGGGGGTGCCTGCGGACGGGTGCTTCTTCTTGGCCACTGGGGCTCTGCCTCCGGTCAGTTGGGGCTGGTGGGGTCCCGGGTCAGTTCGACGGCGGGGAGTGAGGGCAGGTGGCGGATAACGGCCGTCTCGGCGCGCAGGAGCTTCAGCTCCTCGCGCAGCCGCGTCGCCGTGTCGGGCGCCTGCAGCAGGCGCTGCTTCGCCGGGATGTCCAGTACCGTCGCGGCCGCGACCAGGTACGACACCACGGACGGCTCGTCCGGCAGCTCCGCTCCCGTCGTCAGCGAGCGCTCCCGCGCCCCCGCGAGCCGCTTCTGGTAGCTGCGGAAGGCCCGCAGGACGCCCTCGGCGAGCGCGCCCGCGCTGTCGCCCGGCTCCTCGGGCAGCTCCTCCACCTCGGCGGTGAGGTACGGGCCGCTCGCGTCGACCGAGAGCAGCTTCACCCGCTTCGTGCCGGTGGCCAGCACCTCGTAACTGCCGTTCTCGAGCTCGCGGATCGTCGCCGCGTCCGCGATGCATCCGACCCGGTGGAAGGCCTGGATGGGGTCGGAGCCGAAGCCCGCGGCGGGGCCGCGCTCGGTCGTGCTCGTGGCGTCCGGCATGCCGGGCGCGGTGGGAGCGACCTCGCGTCCGTCGCGGATGGCGACCACCACGAAGCGGCGCGGATCGTCCGCGGACGCGCCGGAGGAGCCGTCGGCGCCGGCCGGGTCCGGGGAGTCGGCCGACTCCGCGGCCTTCGACAGATCGCGCATCATGGCGCGATAACGCTCCTCGAAGATGTTCAGCGGCAGCACGAGTCCGGGGAAAAGTACCGAGTTCAGCGGGAAGAGGGGAAGGCGAGCGGTGGTCACAGCGCTCAAGCGTAATGGCCGTCGGAGCTGATACGACGGGCCGTCCTGCGCAAAGGCCGCAAAGGCATCGCGGAGGCGACCTGGATTCTCGCGCCGTCGCGCAACTCCAGAAACTGGCCAAGCGCGTCGTCACTCAGGTACGTCCAGGGGAACGACGTCGCGTAGGGCCCGATCAGCCGGAACTGTTCCAGCGCATCGGCCCAGCGCCCCCGCGTGACCAGGATGTACGTCAGGAGATTGCGTACCTCGGCCGGCCACGGGTCGCCTGCCTCGTATTCGGCGGAGAGCGCGATCGCGAGGTCGGCGGCGGCATCGACGCGCTCGTGCGGGATCACCGTGCTGTCACCGCTCAGCAGGTGGGCGAAGGCCGCGCGTACGGGCAGCGCCTGCACCAGCGATCCCGGAAGGGCGTCCTCCGCGGCCTGTTCGGCGAAGTCGAAGCACTCGCGGTGTGAGCCGTACCACTGGGCGGAGAGGTACTGGAGGGCCGAGACATGGCAGCCGTAGTGGTGCGAGGAACGCCCCACCGCCTCCCCCCACAGCTCCTCGAAGGCGGTGTGCGAGGCATGCGTACCGCGCGCATGGTCAAGGGCGATGCGCCACGGCACGGGGTCGCGCGGAGCGCCCTCGGCGGCCGCGTCGATCAGCGGGCCGACCTCGCGCAGCCGCTCGGCCCTGGCCGGTGACGCCCAGGCCCGGCTCACCGCGAGTTCGGCCTTGACCAGCAGGGCGTCGGTGTCGCGCGGGGCGACGGCAAGCCAGTCGTCGAGCCAGTCCTGGCGGCTGTGCGCGAAGGTGGCGAGGCGCGTGGTGTACCGGTCGCGGTTCTCCCACTCGGCGGCCTCGCGGGTCGTGGCGAGGAGCTTGGCAGCGGGGCCGTAGTCGCCGACGGCGGCGGCGACGAGCGTCGGACCCAGCCGCTCGTCGGGGACGTCGAGCAGCACCTCGTCGTCGGCGACAAGTCCGGCGGCGAGCTCGGGGGTGTGGCGGATCATGCGCGCGGTGCTGATCAGTGCGCGGAGGAATGGCATGGTGCGGACCATTGAAAACCGCAGGTGGGGGGCGTGCCAAGAGGTGGCTGTGAAACTTTCGTATCGGCCTGAAAGGTTGTGCGCCGGCAAGTCAAGGGGCGGTAAAGAAGTGATGCGAATCCGGCACGTGAGGCCGGGGGCCGGGCCCCCGGGACGCGCCCCCGCCTCACCCCCGCCGCAGCAGTCGTGACGCCCCCGCCGCGACCGTCGTCGCCAGCACCCAGCCGAGCAGGATCAGCGCGGCCGCCGCCCATTGCCAGGCGCTCTCCAGGCGCCAGTACCCGTCCTGCCCCAGGTTGATCACCGGCAGCAGCAGATCCAGGGCGAAGAGGGACGCGTTCCACTTCGGGTGCTCCTCCGGCTTGATCGCGGCCGGGTCGAGCCGGGAGAAGGCCACCGCCCCCGCCGCCCACAGCACGGTCATCCACACCGCCGCCCGCCCGGGCCGGTAGCCGTACGCCACTGTCCAGTCCTGGATCACGCCCCACAGCTTCCCGGCGAGCGGCAGCGTCTCGCGGCGCCTGCGGTGCTTGGCGAGCAGTACTTCGCGGGCGTCGGCGTCCTCGCCGCTGCCGCGCAGGACGGTGGCGAGACGTTCGTACGGCTCGGGGGCGTACTCCGGGGTCGCGGCCGTCACCCACGCAAGCCGCCGGGACAGCGGGAACGGCCCGCGCGGTACGAGTTTCTCGTAGCCGAAGCCGTCCATGGTCAGGCCGCCCGGGCCCGGCCAGCTGTCCGCCTTGTCGACGAGGTTGCCCACCTTCGCGCCGGACAGCACGAACTTCCCCTGTTCCGGCCGCTCGCCGAGGAACCGCAGCTCGGGTGTCTGGATCCGGCGCAGCGAAACCTCCTGCCCCAGCGACATCATGAACCTCGCGCTGCCCAGGTCCACCGCGTCGCCGAACCGCCCGTCGTCCAGCCGGATCCCGCCGTCGCACTCGAACCGCTGGACGCGCGTGCCGCGCACCGGCGTGTTCCCGATGCCGTACGGCGGGGTGGCGCCCGGGCCGAGGCCGCGGGGGCTTATCCCGGCCGGCGTCAGGTAGAGCGTCCGCCCCACGGTGAGCTGCGGGGCGTTCAGCGCCCGCCGTCCCTCCACGCCGTACGGGCCGCGCAGTCGGCTGCCCCGCAGGCTCAGCGAGACTCCGACGGTCGCTCCGCGCATGCTGAACTCGCCGTGCGATTCGATCATTTCGGCCTGGAGGTCCTGCGCGACGGACAGCCCGTCGGCGGCGATCGAGCGGCCGATACGGTCCTGGTGGACCACGATCTGGTTGATCAGCAGATCAGTGCCGATCTGCGCGTCGGTGAGCCGGATGCCGCCAGGGACCTGACAACGCGGCAGATGCAGGTCGCCCTCGGTCTGCAGCCGGGCGGCTTCGAGGCGGGGGATGGCGCAGCCCACCATGCGCAGCGTCACGAAGCGGCACTCCGGCAGCAGCACCTCCTTCTCGAAGCGGCAGTTGTTCAGTTCGACGTACGGCTCGACACGCCCGCCCGCGAGCTTGAGGGTGCCGGTGATCTGTACGCCGTTGAGCTTGAGCGCGGCGACCCGGCCGGCCAGCGCGGGCGGACCGCTCAGCAGCAGCAGCGCGACGACGCGGGCGCGGACGGTGCGCTCGGGAGCCCAGGGTCTGGTGGACATGGGATCGTCAAGGACGGGATTGCGGGTGCGAAGATCGTAGGTACTTCCATTGCGGAACGCCTGCCACATGCCCAGCTCCGCCGCACTGAGCCAGCCGGGCGCTTCGACGTCTTGCTGCGGCTCGGTCAAGGCCGCCCCTTTCGCCGATTCGTACAGCAGTTCTTCCCTCTGAGTGACGGGCTGAACGCTAGTGGTGAGGAATGACCGGTGGGGCGTGTATCAGCCAGTGATACGGGCGCTCGACGGCCGGATGGGGTCTGAGAGAATTGACGCGTGATCTCCCGAATCGATCTGCGCGGCGATGCCCTCCCCGAGGGCGCCGACCTGCGCGACCTGCTGCCCCGTGCCGACTTCGACGTACAGGCCGCCCTGGAAAAGGTGCGTCCCATCTGCGAGGACGTACATCATCGGGGCACAGCCGCGCTGATCGAGTACGCGGAGAAATTCGACGGCGTAAAACTTGAGCGGGTCCGGGTGCCCGCCGAGGCGCTGAGCAGCGCCCTGGAACAGCTCGACCCGCAGGTCAGGGCTGCCCTGGAGGAGTCGATCCGCCGGGCGCGGATCGTCCACCGCGAGCAGCGCCGCAGCGAGCACACCACCCAGGTGGTGCCCGGCGGCACGGTCACCGAGCGGTGGGTGCCGGTCGAGCGGGTGGGGCTGTACGCGCCCGGCGGCCGGTCCGTCTACCCGTCCTCCGTGATCATGAACGTGGTCCCGGCGCAGGAGGCCGGCGTCGAGTCGATCGCCCTCGCCTCCCCCGCGCAGAACGAGTTCGGCGGCCTGCCGCACCCGACGATCCTGGCCGCCTGCGCACTGCTCGGCATCGACGAGGTGTACGCCGCCGGCGGCGCCACGGCCGTCGCGATGTTCGCGTACGGGACGGACGAGTGCGCGCCGGTCAACATGGTCACGGGCCCCGGCAACATCTGGGTCGCCGCGGCCAAGCGCTACTTCACCGGCCTGATCGGCATCGACACCGAGGCCGGCCCGACCGAGATCGCGGTCCTCGCCGACGACACCGCGGACCCGGCACACGTCGCCGCCGACCTGATCAGCCAGGCCGAGCACGACCCGCTGGCCGCCGCCGTCCTCGTCACCGACTCCGAGGAACTCGCGGACGCGGTCGAGAAGGAACTCGGACCGCAGGTCGAAGCCACCAAGCACAGCGCGGACCGGATCATTCCGGCGCTCGCGGGCAAGCAGTCCTCCATCGTCCTCGTCGACGGCATGGAAGAGGGCCTCAAGGTCGTCAACGCGTACGGCGCCGAGCACTTGGAGATCCAGACCGCCGACGCCGCCGCGCTCGCCAGGAGGGTGCGCAACGCGGGCGCGATCTTCGTCGGCCCGTACGCCCCGGTCTCGCTCGGCGACTATTGCGCCGGCTCGAACCACGTCCTGCCGACCGGCGGCTGCGCCTGCCACTCCTCGGGCCTGTCCGTCCAGTCCTTCCTGCGCGGCATCCACATCGTGGACTACACGCGCGAAGCACTCGCCGACGTCACCCACCACGTGGTGACGCTGGCGGAGGCGGAGGACCTGCCGGCGCACGGGGCTGCGCTCAAGGCAAGGTTCGGATGGAAGGTGCCGACGCAATGACCCGCATTGACGACCTCCCCATCCGCGACGAGCTCCGAGGCAAGTCCCCCTACGGCGCCCCCCAGTTGGACGTGGCCGTACGCCTCAACACCAACGAGAACCCGTACGCGCTCCCCGACGCGCTCGTCGACCGCATCGCCGAGCGCGTCCGCGACGCCGCCCGCGAGCTCAACCGCTACCCCGACCGGGACGCCGTCGAGCTGCGCACCGAGCTGGCCCGCTACCTCACCCGCACCGCCGGGTACAAGGTTGGCGTCGCCAACGTCTGGGCGGCCAACGGCTCCAACGAGGTCCTCCAGCAGCTGCTCCAGACCTTCGGCGGCCCCGGCCGCACCGCCATCGGCTTCGAGCCGTCGTACTCGATGCACGCCCTCATCTCCCGCGGCACCGGCACCGGCTGGATCTCCGGCCCGCGCAACGAGGACTTCACGATCGACGTCGCGGCGGCCGAGAAGGCCATCGCCGAGAACCGCCCCGACGTCGTCTTCATCACCTCCCCCAACAACCCCACGGGCACAGCGGTCGGGTCGGACACCGTCCTCGCGCTGTACGAAGCGGCCCAGGCGGCCAAGCCGTCCCTGGTGGTCGTCGACGAGGCGTACGCCGAATTCAGCCACCACCCCTCCCTCCTGCCGCTGATCGAGGGCCGGCCGAACATGGTGCTTTCCCGCACCATGTCCAAGGCCTTCGGCGCCGCGGGCCTGCGCCTCGGCTACCTCGCCGCCGACCCCGCGGTGGTCGACGCCGTACAGCTGGTGCGCCTGCCGTACCACCTGTCGTCCGTCACCCAGGCCACCGCGCTCGCCGCGCTCGAACACACCGATACGCTGCTCGGGTACGTGGAGCAGCTCAAGGCCGAGCGGGACCGCCTGGTCAGCGAGCTGCGCGTGATCGGCTTCGAGGTCACGGACTCGGACGCCAACTTCGTCCAGTTCGGCCGGTTCGACGGCCCAGGGGGCTCGCACGCGGCCTGGCAGCGGATCCTCGACCACGGCGTCCTGGTCCGCGACAACGACGTACCGGGCTGGTTGCGGGTCACCGCCGGCACCCCCGAAGAGAACGACGCGTTCCTGGATGCGGTACGCGAACTCAAGAAGGAGCAGAGCTCATGACTCGCGTTGGCCGCATCGGCAGGATCGAGCGCACCACCAAGGAGACGTCAGTCGTCGTCGAGATCAACCTCGACGGCACCGGCAAGGTCGATGTGTCGACAGGCGTCGGCTTCTACGACCACATGCTCGACCAGCTCGGCCGCCACGGCCTCTTCGACCTCACCGTGAAGACCGACGGCGACCTGCACATCGACTCGCACCACACGATCGAGGACACCGCCCTCGCGCTCGGCGCCGCCTTCAAGCAGGCGCTCGGCGACAAGGTCGGCATCTACCGCTTCGGCAACTGCACGGTCCCGCTGGACGAGTCGCTCGCCCAGGTCACCGTCGACCTCTCCGGCCGCCCGTACCTCGTACACACCGAGCCGGAGAACATGGCGCCGATGATCGGCGAGTACGACACCACGATGACCCGGCACATCCTGGAGTCCTTCGTCGCCCAGGCCCAGATCGCCCTGCACGTGCACGTCCCGTACGGACGCAACGCGCACCACATCGTGGAGTGCCAGTTCAAGGCCCTCGCCAGGGCCCTGCGGTACGCGTCGGAGCACGACCCGCGCGCCGCCGGCATTCTTCCCTCGACCAAGGGCGCACTGTGACAGGCCTCTCCACCATCCTGATCGTCGTCGGACTCTTCCTGCTCGGCGGCGTGTACTCCTTCTGGAAGCAGCAGCTGCCCAAGGGCGTCATCGCGCTGCTCGGTATCGGCGCCGTCATGTGCCTGGTCGCCGGTGTCATGCGAATTCAAGGACTCTGGGCATGAGCGAACAGAAGAAGGTCGTCGTCTTCGACTACGGCTTCGGCAACGTCCGTTCCGCCGAGCGGGCCCTCGCCCACGTCGGCGCGGACGTCGAGATCACCCGCGACTACGACAAGGCCATGAACGCCGACGGACTGCTGGTCCCCGGCGTCGGAGCCTTCTCCGCCTGCATGAAGGGGCTGCGCGAGGCGCGCGGCGACTGGATCGTCGGCCGCAGGCTCTCCGGCGGCCGCCCGGTCATGGGCATCTGCGTGGGCATGCAGATCCTCTTCGAGCGTGGCATCGAGCACGGCGTGGAGACCGAAGGCCTCGACGAGTGGCCCGGCACGGTCGGCCCGCTCAAGGCACCGGTTGTCCCGCACATGGGCTGGAACACCGTCGAAGCCCCCGAGGACAGCGAGCTCTTCGCCGGTCTCGACGCCGAAGCGCGCTACTACTTCGTGCACTCGTACGCCGTGCACGACTGGAGCCTGGAAGTCACCAACGCCAAGATCCGTGCCCCGCACGTCACTTGGTCCACGCACGGCGAGCGCTTCGTGGCCGCCGTCGAGAACGGTGCGCTGTGGGCGACCCAGTTCCACCCCGAGAAGTCCGGCGACGCCGGAGCCCAGCTGCTGACCAACTGGATCGGAACCCTCTGATGTCCCACAAGCTCGAACTGCTCCCCGCCGTCGACGTCCGCGACGGCCAGGCCGTCCGCCTCGTCCATGGCGAGTCCGGCTCGGAGACGTCGTACGGCGATCCCCTCCAGGCCGCCCTCACCTGGCAGCAGGCCGGCGCCGAGTGGCTGCACCTCGTCGACCTCGACGCGGCCTTCGGCACCGGCGACAACCGCGCGCAGATCGCCGAGGTCGCCCGCTCCATGGACATCAAGGTCGAGCTGTCCGGCGGCATCCGCGACGACGCCTCGCTCGCCGCCGCCCTCGCCACCGGCTGCACCCGCGTCAACCTCGGTACGGCCGCGCTGGAGACCCCCGAGTGGGTCGCCAAGGTCATTGCCGAGTACGGCGACAAGATCGCGGTCGGCCTGGACGTACGGGGCACGACCCTGCGCGGCCGCGGCTGGACCCGCGACGGCGGCGACCTCTACGAGACGCTCGCCCGCCTCGACTCCGAGGGCTGCGCCCGCTACGTCGTCACCGACATTGCCAAGGACGGCACCCTCCAGGGCCCCAACCTGGAGCTCCTGAAGAACGTCTGCGCCGCGACCGACAAGCCCGTCGTCGCCTCCGGCGGCGTCTCCTCCCTCGACGACCTGCGCGCCATCGCGTCGCTCGTCCCGCAGGGCGTGGAGGGCGCGATCGTCGGAAAGGCGCTGTACGCCAAGGCGTTCACGCTGGAAGAGGCGCTCGCGGCGGTGGCTTCATGACCGACTCCGTACGCCGGGTGAGCACCGGAGCCCCGTGGGAGGAGACCTTCGGCTACTCCCGCGCGGTGGAGCTGCCCAACGGCCTGGTCCTGGTCGCCGGCTGCACGTCGATGATCGACGGTCACATCGCCGACGGCGGCCCCTACGAGCAGGCGGTCAACTCCTTCAACGTCGCCCTCGGCGCGCTGAAGCAGCTCGGTCTCGGCAGCGAGCACGTGGTGCGTACGCGGATGTACATCACCCACGCCCGGGACGTGGAGGAGGTCGGCCGCGCCCACAAGGAGCTGTTCGACGCCGCACGCCCCGCCTCGTCAATGCTCATCGTCTCCGGCTTCGTCGACCCCCGCCTGGTGGTCGAGGTAGAGGTCGAGGCCTATCGGGGAGACGTGACGTCATGACTCTCGCGGTCCGAGTGATCCCCTGCCTGGACGTGGACAACGGCCGGGTCGTCAAGGGCGTCAACTTCCAGAACCTCCGCGACGCGGGCGACCCCGTCGAGATGGCCAAGCTGTACGACGCCGAGGGCGCCGACGAGCTGACGTTCCTGGACATCACCGCCTCGTCCGGCAACCGGGAGACCACCTACGACGTGGTGCGCCGCACCGCCGAGCAGGTCTTCATCCCGCTGACGGTCGGCGGCGGCGTACGCACCACCGAGGACGTCGACAAGCTGCTGCGGGCCGGCGCGGACAAGGTCGGCGTCAACACCGCGGCGATCGCCCGCCCCGACCTGATCCGCGAGATCGCGGAGCGCTTCGGGCGCCAGGTGCTGGTGCTTTCGGTCGACGCGCGCCGTACCGAGTCGGGGTCCTTCGAGGTCACCACGCACGGCGGCCGCAAGTCCGCCGGCATCGACGCCGTCGAGTGGGCACACCGCGCGGCCGAACTGGGCGCGGGGGAGATCCTGCTCAACTCGATGGACGCGGACGGTACGAAGGACGGCTACGACACGGAGATGATCGCGGCGGTACGCAAGCACGTCACGGTGCCCGTGATCGCGTCCGGAGGCGCGGGGCGCCTCGAACACTTCCCGCCGGCGATCGAGGCGGGGGCGGACGCGGTGCTGGCGGCGTCGGTCTTCCACTTCGGAGACCTGCGCATCTCCCAGGTCAAGGACACGCTGCGCGAGGCGGGGCACCCGGTGCGGTAGGGGCGGCCTGCGGCGCTGTTCCCCTACCCGCCCCTTTCCCGAAACTGGGGGCAAGCCCCCAGACCCCCGGGGACGCCCAACGGGCTGAATTCTTTCAGCCGTCCGGCGTTTGAGGACCGAGGTCTGGGGCAGCGCCCCAGTTCGGGAAGGGGCGGGCAGGGGAAACAAAAGCTCCGCCCGCCCTACATGGCAATACCAAGCTTCACCTCGGCCA
The DNA here is from genome assembly GCF_028807635.1 of Streptomyces spiramyceticus. NCBI lineage: Bacteria > Bacillati > Actinomycetota > Actinomycetes > Kitasatosporales > Streptomycetaceae > Streptomyces > Streptomyces spiramyceticus. Next base: position 1,228,640 of record NZ_JARBAX010000001.1, on the reverse strand, counting down.
GCCGCGCGATCGCCGCCTCGTCCCCCTCCAGCTCCACCTTCGCCGCGTCCTGCCGCCCGAAGGCGAAAAGCACCAGCTCCCCCGGCTCCCCGGTAACCGTCACCACCGGCGTCCCCCGGTGCGCCACCGCCGTCTGCCCGTCGGGCCGCCGCAGCACCACACCCACCGGCGACTTCCGGCCCAGCAGCCGCGCGACCTTCTCGATCCGCGACCACAGCACATTGGCGAAGACGGCGTCGAGCTCGCGCGGCGTCCAGTCCGGCTGTGCCCGCCGCACGTCCTCCGCGTGGACGTAGAACTCCACGGTGTTGGCGGCCTCGTCGAGCTGCTTCAGGGCGTACGGAGACATCCGCGGCGGCCCCGTACGGATGAGCTGGATCAGCTCCTCGTACGGCTTGGCGGCGAACTCCGCCTGCACCCGCTCCAGCCGGCTCTTCAGCACCCCCAGCACTATCCCGCCCGCAGCGTCCGCGCGGCGCTCGCGGACCACCACATGGGCGGCGAGTTCACGGGTGCTCCAGCCGTCGCACAGCGTCGGGGCATCGGGTCCGGCAGCCTCCAGCAGGTCGGCGAGGAGGAGCCGTTCACGCTTGGCATGGGTCGACATGACGGCCAGCGTACGACCGCAACCCCGCTACGGCCACGGCGCCGCGCGTCCAACGACCGGACTGGTCGAATGCCCGGCGCCCCGGGCGCGGCACAATGGCGGACATGACCAGTACGCCCCGCTCAAGCAACCTCGACCCCGCCGTCGCCGCCCGCCTCAAGCGGAGCCCCGACGGCCTGGTCCCGGCCATCGCCCAGCAGTACGACACCGGCGAGGTGCTCATGCTCGGCTGGATGGACGACGAGGCGCTCCACCGGACCCTCACCACGGGCCGCTGCACGTACTGGTCGCGCAGCCGCCAGGAGTACTGGGTCAAGGGCGACACCTCCGGGCACTTCCAGCACGTCAAGTCCGTCGCCCTGGACTGCGACGCCGACACGGTCCTCGTCCAGGTCGACCAGGTCGGCGCCGCCTGCCACACGGGCGACCGCACCTGTTTCGACTCCGGCGTACTCCTCCCACTCGCGAAGTAAGGTCACCGGCCATGGATATCGAGACCTTCCGCAAGCTGGCCGTAGACCGGCGCGTCATCCCCGTCAGCCGCAAGCTGCTCGCGGACGGCGACACCCCCGTCGGCCTCTACCGCAAGCTCGCCGCCGAGCGGACCGGCACCTTCCTCCTGGAGTCCGCCGAGAACGGCCGCTCCTGGTCCCGGTATTCCTTCGTCGGTGTACGCAGCGCCGCCACCCTGACCGCGCGCGACGGCCAGGCGCACTGGCTCGGTACGCCGCCTGTCGGCGTACCGGTGGGCGGCGACCCGCTGGACGCGCTGCGCGTCACCATCGAGACGCTGCACACCCCGCACGACCTCGCGCGCGGCCTGCCGCCCTTCACCGGAGGCATGGTCGGCTATCTCGGGTACGACATCGTGCGGCGCCTGGAGAAGATCGGCGAGCAGGGCCGCGACGACCTGAGGCTCCCCGAGCTGACCATGCTCCTCACCTCGGACCTCGCCGTACTCGACCACTGGGACGGCACCGTCCTGCTGATCGCCAACGCGATCAACCACAACGACCTCGACACCGGCGTCGACGAGGCCTACGCGGACGCCGTCTCCCGGCTCGACGCCATGGAAGCCGACCTGAGCAGGCCCGTGCCGACCGCGCCCGCCGCGCTGCCGCCGTCCGAACTACCGCCGTACACCGCGCTGTGGGGCGGCGAGGCCTACCAGGACGCCGTCGTCGACATCAAGGAGCGCATCCGCGCGGGCGAGGCATTCCAGGTCGTACCGTCCCAGCGCTTCGAGACGCCCTGCACGGCGAGCGCACTGGACGTCTACCGGGTCCTGCGCGCCACCAACCCCTCCCCGTACATGTACCTCTTCCGCTTCGACGGCTTCGACGTCGTCGGCTCCAGCCCCGAGGCGCTGGTCAAGGTCGAGGACGGGCGCGCGATGGTGCACCCGATCGCGGGGACCAGGCACCGCGGCGCGACGCCGCAGGAGGACCAGGCACTGGCCGACGAGCTGCTCGCCGACCCCAAGGAGCGCGCCGAGCACCTGATGCTCGTCGACCTCGGCCGCAACGACCTGGGCCGGGTCTGTGAGCCGGGCAGCGTCGAGGTCGTCGACTTCATGTCCGTCGAGCGGTACTCGCACGTCATGCACATCGTCTCCACCGTGACCGGGCGGGTCGCGCCGGGACGGACCGCCTTCGACGTGCTGACCGCCTGCTTCCCGGCCGGGACCCTCTCCGGAGCCCCGAAGCCGCGCGCGATGCAGATCATCGAGGAGCTCGAACCCTCCCGCCGCGGGCTGTACGGCGGCTGCGTCGGCTATCTCGACTTCGCGGGCGACTCCGACACCGCCATCGCCATCCGTACCGCCCTGCTGCGCGACGGCACGGCATACGTGCAGGCCGGGGCCGGTGTGGTGGCCGATTCCGACCCCGTCGCCGAGGACACCGAGTGCCGCAACAAGGCGGCCGCGGTGCTGCGCGCGGTGCACACGGCGAACCGCCTCTGACCGCGAACGGGACGTAAGGGATAGTGGGACCCGTGAGTGCCGCATCCCCCGTACCCCTTCCGATTCCGCGAAGCGACGGCCAGGCAGGGCCCGCCGCTTCGGCGGGCCGCCGCAGTCTCGCCGCCGCCCTGCTGCTCGGCGCCCTCGGCGCCGCCGTCGTGCTCCTCGCCTCGGGCCAGACCTGGGCCGAGGGTGCGGCTGCCGTCGGAGGCAGCGCGCTGCCGCTCGACGCCGAGGGGCGGGACGTCACAGGCGCCCCCGCCGCGCTGGCCGTCGTCGGCCTCGCCGCGCTCGTCGCCGTCTTCGCCGTCCGCAGTGGCGGCAGGCTGCTGGTCTCCGCGCTGCTCGCACTGAGCGGCGCGGGCGCCGCCGCCACCGCCTTCCTGGGCGCCTCGGACAGCGGAGCGCTCGACGAGAAGGCGGCCAAGATGACCGGCGACACCGCCGCCACCGCCGAGTCGCTGACGCACACCGCCTGGCCGTACGTGACCGCCGTCGGCGGCCTGCTGCTCCTGATCGCCGGGCTCCTCGCCCTGCGGTACGGCCGGACCTGGCCCGCCATGTCCGGCCGCTACGAGCGCGACGGCACCCCCCGCCCCCGCAAGGCGGCACCCGCCCCTGACCCGGACCGGCCCGAGGACCTCTGGAAGGCACTGGACCGGGGCGAGGACCCGACGCGCGACGGGTGACCCCCGACTCGGAGCACCGGGCCGGGTACGGGACAATGGGCAACGACGTACGACCACCACAGAGCAACAGCAACGAGGAGCAGCACATGGCGGGCAACAGCCACGGACACACCCCGGCCGCCTGGACCGGTGTCACCATCTCCTTCATCGGTTTCTGCATCGCGGGCGCCTTCATGGTCCTGGCCGAACCGCTCGGCTTCTGGGCCGGTTGCGCGGTCGTACTGCTCGGTGGTGTTGTCGGTCTGGCCATGAAGGCCGCGGGTCTCGGCATGCCGAAGGAGTCCGAGGAGCTGCGCCGGGCGCGCGCGGAGGCCGGAGAGCTGCAGGCCCACTGAGCCCCTGGCCGGCCTTCACCGGCCTGGATGTTGAGGCGCAGCCCGAACGGGGCTGCGCCTTTCTTCATGAGCGTGGACAATCGGCCCGTGGACGCCTTGCCTTCTCCTGCCCCCGCCCCTCCGCCGCCCCCGGCCGCCCCCGCCGGGGCGCCGCTTGCCCGGCGGCTCGCCGCACCGGTGGCCACGCTGGCGGGCGTCGCCGCGGCCTTCGCGTACGTCGGAGCCGTCGACCCCAACGAGCCCGGCCACTACCCGGTCTGCCCGCTGCTCCAGATCACCGGGATCTACTGCCCGGGGTGCGGCGGACTGCGCAGCGCGCACGGCGTCGCCACCGGCGATCTGGCGGCCGCCTTGGGGGCCAATGCCATGGCCGTCGTCGGCTACGGGGTCTTCGCCGTGCTGTGGGCCGTCTGGGTCGTGCGTGCCACCAAGGGGATCCCGATGAGGATCACCCTCAGGCCCGTGTACTGGTGGAGCATCGGCGCCGTGGCGGCGATCTTCAGCGTTATCCGGAATTTGCCGTTCGGCTCGGCCTTGGCGCCGTAAAGTCCCAGGTAGTGGGACAGACGTCAACTCGATGCGAGACCTGAGGCCTCCTGCGGATAACATCGGAAGTGGCTGATCCTGGCCCACCATCACAGTCCCGGAAGGGGGCCGCTCGCGTGAGTGTGCTCGACGAGATCATCGAAGGCGTCCTCGCCGACCTCGCAGAGCGGCAGGAACGCGTCAGCCTCGACGAGCTCAAGGACCGCGCGGCCAAGGCCCCGCAGGCCAAGGACGGAGTCGCCGCACTGCGCGGCGACGGCGTCAAGGTCATTTGCGAGGTCAAGCGCTCCAGCCCGTCGAAGGGCGCGCTGGCCGCGATCGCGGATCCCGCAGGGCTCGCCGCCGACTACGAAGCGGGCGGCGCGGCCGTCATCTCCGTACTGACCGAGCAGCGCCGCTTCGGCGGCTCGCTGGCCGACCTGGAGGCCGTGCGCGCCAAGGTCGACATTCCGGTGCTGCGCAAGGACTTCATCGTCACGGCCTACCAGCTGTGGGAGGCGCGGGCGTACGGCGCCGACCTGGCGCTGCTGATCGTGGCCGCCCTGGAGCAGGAGGCCCTGGTCTCCCTGATCGAGCGTGCCGAGTCCATCGGGCTCACGCCGCTGGTCGAGGCGCACGACGAGGAAGAGGTCGAGCGCGCGGTCGAGGCCGGCGCGAAGATCATCGGAATCAACGCGCGCAACCTCAAGACGCTCAAGGTCGACCGCGGCACGTTCGAGCGGGTCGCACCCGAGGTCCCCGCGGGCATCGTGACGGTCGCCGAGTCCGGCGTCCGCGGCCCGCACGACCTCATCGCGTACGCGAACGCGGGCGCCGACGCGGTGCTCGTGGGGGAGTCCCTGGTCACCGGACGCGACCCGAAGGCCGCCGTCGCCGACCTGGTCGCCGCGGGCGCCCACCCGGCGCTGCGGCACGGACGGAGCTGACCCCGCCGACATGACCCCGCACCGCCGCACCGCCGCACTCACCCGGCAGGCACTGAGCTTGTCCGGGGCCCCGACGCGCGACCCGCATGCGCCGCTGGCGCGCGGGTGCCGTCCGCGTGGGTGCAGGGCACCGGCGCGGCGGGTGCTGGGACGGCGGGTGCGGTACCACATCGGGTCCGAGCCCGGCCAGATCAACGGCATGCGATGGCGCCCCGAAGGCGCGCTGTAGCAACCCCGTGCCCCGGTACGCCTGAAATGCGTACTGCTGCGGCTCTGCGCGCGCGGCGCACACGGTGAAGTCCACCCGTTGATTCTTAATGGGGCGTCAGCCCCTTCTGAGGAGTACCCGGATGTCTTCCGACTTCTTCATCCCGGACCCGGACGGTCAAGTTCCCAACACCGAGGGCTACTTCGGCGCGTTCGGCGGCAAGTTCATCCCCGAGGCGCTGGTCGCCGCGGTCGACGAGGTCGCGGTCGAGTACGACAAGGCCAAGACCGACCCGGCCTTCGCGGCCGAACTGAACGACCTGATGGTCAATTACACGGGCCGCCCGAGCTCCCTCACGGAGGTGTCCCGGTTCGCCCAACACGCGGGCGGGGCACGGGTCTTCCTCAAGCGCGAAGACCTCAACCACACCGGCTCACACAAGATCAACAACGTGCTCGGCCAGGCGCTGCTCACCAAGCGCATGGGCAAGACGCGCGTGATCGCGGAGACCGGCGCCGGCCAGCACGGCGTCGCCACCGCCACCGCGTGCGCCCTCTTCGGCCTCGAATGCACCATCTACATGGGCGAGATCGACACCGAGCGCCAGGCGCTCAACGTCGCCCGCATGCGGATGCTCGGTGCCGAGGTCGTCGCCGTGAAGTCCGGCAGCCGCACCCTGAAGGACGCCATCAACGAGGCGTTCCGCGACTGGGTCGCCAATGTCGACCGTACGCACTACCTCTTCGGCACGGTCGCCGGCCCGCACCCCTTCCCCGCCATGGTCCGCGACTTCCACCGGGTCATCGGTGTCGAGGCACGCCGCCAGATCCTGGAGCGCACGGGACGGCTGCCCGACGCGGCGGTCGCCTGCGTCGGCGGCGGGTCCAACGCCATCGGTCTCTTCCACGCCTTCATCCCGGACGCGGACGTACGTCTCATCGGCTGCGAGCCCGCCGGGCACGGCATCGAGACCGGCGAGCACGCGGCCACCCTGTCCGCGGGCGAGCCCGGCATCCTGCACGGCTCGCGGTCGTACGTCCTCCAGGACGAGGAGGGCCAGATCACCGAGCCCTACTCGATCTCGGCGGGCCTCGACTACCCGGGCATCGGCCCCGAGCACGCGTACCTCAAGGACAGCCAGCGCGCCGAATACCGGGCCGTGACGGACGACGCGGCGATGCAGGCGCTGCTGCTCCTGTCCCGCACCGAGGGCATCATCCCGGCCATCGAGAGCGCGCACGCGCTCGCCGGTGCGCTGGAGGTCGGCAAGGAACTGGGCAAGGACGGGCTGATCCTGGTCAACCTGTCCGGGCGCGGCGACAAGGACATGGACACGGCCGCCCGCTACTTCGGCCTGTACGACACCGACGCCGCGGTCGAGGCCGACGCCTCCGCCGCCAACGGCGCCGCCGAGATCCAGAGGGACACCAAGTGAGCGGGAACATTCAGCTGCTGAGCGACACCCTGGAGCGGACCAGGTCCGAGGACCGGTCCGCCCTCATCGCCTACCTCCCGGCCGGATTCCCGACCGTGGACGGCGGCATCGAAGCCGTGAAGGCGGTCCTGGCGGGCGGCGCCGACGTGGTCGAGATCGGACTGCCGCACAGCGACCCGGTGCTCGACGGCCCGGTCATCCAGACCGCCGACGACATCGCGCTGCGCGGCGGCGTGAAGATCGCCGACGTGATGCGCACGGTGCGCGAGGCGTACGAGGCGACCGGTGCGCCGGTGCTTGTCATGACGTACTGGAACCCCATCGACCGGTACGGCGTCGAGCGCTTCACCGCGGAGCTGGCGGAGGCGGGCGGCGCGGGCTGCATTCTGCCCGACCTGCCGGTGCAGGAGTCGGCGCTGTGGCGTGAGCACGCCCAGAAGCACGGCCTGGCCACGGTCTTCGTGGTCGCGCCGAGCAGCAAGGACGAGCGCCTCGCCACGATCACGGCGGCGGGCTCCGGCTTCGTCTACGCCGCGTCGCTGATGGGCGTGACAGGCACCCGCGAGTCGGTCGGCGAGCAGGCGCAGGACCTGGTGCGCAGGACGCGTGCGACGACCGGCCTGCCGGTGTGCGTCGGGCTCGGCGTTTCCAACGCCGTGCAGGCCAAGGAGGTCGCCGCCTTCGCGGACGGCGTGATCGTCGGCTCGGCCTTCGTCCAGCGGCTGCTCGACGCGCCGGACGAGGCCGCCGGTCTGGAAGCCGTGAGGGCGCTCGCGGCGGAGCTGGCCGACGGCGTACGCGGGGGCCGCGGGAACAACTGAGCGGTGTAGTCCGAACGGGTGGACCTGGACCGGGGAGGCGCGCTGGTGCCTCCCCGGTTCGTTGCTGCGGGTGTGAATGACAAGAACCGTGAGGGAAAACGAACCGCCCGCGAGCGGCTCATTCAGGAGCGCGAGGCGCACAAGGCCCGCGAGAAGCGCAGGCGGACCATGATCGTGGCCGCCGCCGTGGTCGCCGCGCTGGGCCTGGCGGCCGTGGTGGGGCTCATCGCCGCCAACGCGGGCTCGGACGGCGACGACACCGCGGGCCCCGTGGTGGCGCCCGCGGGCACGGATGACAAGGGCGGTCCGACGATTCCCGTGGGGGCGAAGGACGCGCCGTCGACGCTCACGGTGTGGGAGGACTTCCGCTGCCCGGCCTGCGCCCAGTTCGAGAACGCCTTCCGGGACACGATCCATGAGCTGGAGGCGGCGGGCCAGATCAAGACCGAGTACCACCTGGCCACGCTCATCGACGGGAACCTGGGCGGCACCGGATCCCTGCGGGCCGCCAATGCCGCCGGGTGCGCGCAGGGCGCCGGGAAGTTCGTCCCGTACCACGACGTGCTGTACCAGAACCAGCCGGCCGAGACCGATGACGCCTTCGGCAAGAACGCCCGTCTGATCGAGCTGGCCGGCAAGGTCGACGGGCTCGTCACGGATACGTTCAGGCAGTGCGTGAACAACGGGACGCACGACGGCTGGGTGCGCAAGTCCAACGAGGCGTTCCAGAAGGGCAACTTCAGCGGGACGCCGACAGTGCAGCTCAACGGGGAGTCGATCTTCCCGCGGAAGGGCAATGAGCAGATCTCGCCCGAGAACCTGAAGAAGTGGGTCGCCGAGGCGAACAAGGGCAAGAAGCCCGGGACGGCGTCCCCGACGCCGGCCTCGACCCCGCCCCGGACGCCGACACCGACCCAGACGCCGACCCAGGCTCCGACTCCGCCGCTATTGCCGTAGCCGCGCACCGGCCTCGTTATCCAGACGTTGCCGGGTGGGTTGCCGTACGCCCCGCCCGGCAGGGTAGCGTCGACCCTGCCATGGAACTTGCCTATATTCCCAGCCCGTCGACCGGTGTGATCGAGCTCGGACCGATCCCGCTCCGCGGCTACGCGTTCTGCATCATCATTGGCGTCTTCGTCGCCGTCTGGTACGGCAACAAGCGGTGGGTCGCCCGGGGAGGCAATGCCGGCACCGTGGCCGACATCGCCGTATGGGCGGTGCCCTTCGGCCTCGTCGGCGGACGGCTCTATCACGTCATCACCGACTACCAGCTGTATTTCAGCGAGGGTAAGAACTGGGTCGACGCCTTCAAGATCTGGGAGGGCGGCCTCGGCATCTGGGGCGCCGTCGCGCTCGGTGCGGTGGGCGCCTGGATCGGCTGCCGCCGACGCGGGATCCCGCTCCCGGCCTGGGCCGACGCGCTGGCCCCCGGCCTCGCCTTCGCGCAGGCCATCGGCCGCTGGGGCAACTGGTTCAACCAGGAGCTCTACGGGAAGCCGACGGATCTCCCCTGGGCGCTCAAGATCTCCGAGGGCGTGAACCGTGAGGCGGGCCTGTACCACCCGACCTTCCTGTACGAGTCGCTGTGGTGCATCGGCGCCGCGCTGCTGGTCATCTGGGCCGACCGCCGCTTCAAGCTCGGACACGGCCGCGTCTTCGCCCTGTACGTCGCCCTGTACTGCGCCGGCCGCGGCTGGATCGAGTACATGCGCGTCGACGAGGCGCACCATGTGCTGGGGCTGCGCCTCAACGTATGGACCTCGATCGTCGTATTCGTGTTCGCGGTCGTGTACATCGTGATCTCCGCGAAGCTCCGGCCGGGCCGTGAGGAAATCGTCGAGCCGAAGGCGGCCGAGCTGCCGAAGGCCGACGGCGAGGCCAAGGGCGACCCGCATGACGCCGAGCCCGACGCGCAGGACACGCAGGACGGTGCCTCCGACCCGGAGGACGGCGATTCCGACGTGAAGGACGGGGCCTCGGCCGACAAGGCCTGACCGCCGAAACAGCCTCCCAGGGCCGCCGGACCGCTCATGGTCCGGCGGCCCTTTCGCATGCTCCGAGCCCTGGTAAGTACGGCCTTCCTTGCTGGCGGGAGCAATAAATCCTGCGTATTTTCGGAGACGTTGAGAGGGGGGAGCCGGGGCCCGTACAGGGACCGGCTCCGGCGAGAGGGGAACCGGACAGCATGGCCATCATCGAGACCGAGGCAACGCTCCACGAGGCGCACCGCGACAATCACACGCACCGCGACGTGAACGGCGGCTGGCTGCGCCCGGCGGTGTTCGGGGCGATGGACGGCCTGGTCTCCAACCTGGCCCTGATGACCGGCGTCGCGGGCGGGGCCGTGTCGCAGCAGACGATCGTCATCACGGGCCTCGCGGGTCTCGCCGCCGGTGCCTTCTCCATGGCGGCCGGTGAGTACACCTCCGTGGCCTCGCAGCGCGAGCTCGTCGAGGCCGAACTGGACGTCGAGCGGCGCGAGTTGCGCAAGCACCCCAAGGACGAGCTGGAGGAGCTGGCCGCGCTCTACCGGTCGCGGGGCGTCGAACCGGCGCTGGCGCGCGAGGTCGCGACGCAGCTGTCGAAGGACCCGGAGCAGGCGCTGGAGATACACGCCCGCGAGGAGCTCGGCATCGACCCGAGCGACCTTCCCTCGCCGCTGGTCGCCGCCGTATCGTCGTTCGGGGCGTTCGCGCTGGGCGCCCTGCTGCCCGTACTGCCGTATCTTCTCGGGGCCGCCTCCCTGTGGCCGGCCGTGCTGCTCGCGCTGGTCGGGCTCTTTGCCTGCGGGGCGCTCGTCGCTAAGGTGACGGCGCGGTCCTGGTGGTTCAGCGGACTGCGGCAGCTGGCGCTCGGCGGCGCCGCCGCCGGTGTGACTTACGCCCTTGGAGCACTGTTCGGAACCGCCGTAGGGTGAGACCCTATGCAGGGCTCCACATAACTAGTCTGTTACCCGGTGGTTTTGATTCCTTAACGGCCGGGAAAGAGCCCACAACACCGCAGGCAATGAAGCCTGCTTCTGTGACGACCGGACGGATGTCGGTCTGTCCACCTTGCCCCACCTTCACCGCTATGAGCGGTGTCCGCATGCTGGAATGAGCTATCCACCTCGCGAGAAGCCAGCCATCATGTAACCTGCACGAAATTTCGCGGAGGGCCAACGTCGTCCCTCGGTAGTTCTTTATGCCACGACGACGACGGGAGTGCCGATGCGTTCCGACGCCTGGTCGCCCATGGACGGTCGCCCCGCCCAGCAGGGGATGTACGACCCCCGTAATGAGCACGACGCCTGTGGCGTCGGCTTTGTGGCCACCCTTACCGGTGTGGCCAGCCATGAGCTGGTCGAGCAGGCGCTGACCGTGCTGCGCAACCTCGAACACCGCGGTGCCACCGGTTCCGAGCCCGACTCCGGCGACGGCGCCGGAATCCTGCTCCAGGTGCCCGACGCCTTCCTGCGCGAGGTCACCGAGTTCGACCTCCCCGAGGCCGGGGCGTACGCCGTCGGCATCGCCTTCCTCCCTGCCGACGGCTCCGCACAGGCCGTCGCGCAGATCGAGACGATCGCCGCCGAGGAAGGACTGAACGTCCTCGGATGGCGCGAGGTCCCCGTCACGCCCTCCCTGCTCGGCAACGGCGCACGCGCCACGATGCCGGCCTTCTCCCAGATCTTTGTGGAGGACGGCACGAACACGGGCCTGGCCTTGGACCGCAAGGCGTTCGTGCTGCGCAAGCGCGCCGAGCGTGAGGCCGGGGTGTACTTCCCCTCGCTCTCCGCCCGGACGATCGTCTACAAGGGCATGCTGACCACCGGGCAGCTGGAGCCGTTCTTCCCCGACCTGTCGGACCGCCGCTGCGCCACGACCGTCGCGCTCGTCCACTCGCGTTTCTCGACGAACACCTTCCCGAGCTGGCCGCTCGCCCACCCGTACCGCTTCGTCGCGCACAACGGCGAGATCAACACGGTCAAGGGCAACCGCAACTGGATGAAGGCCCGCGAGTCCCAGCTCGCGTCGGACCTCTTCGGTGCGGAGAAGCTGGAGCGGATCTTCCCCGTCTGTACGCCCGACGCCTCCGACTCCGCGTCCTTCGACGAGGTGCTCGAACTGCTGCACCTCGGCGGGCGCTCGCTGCCGCACGCCGTGCTGATGATGGTCCCCGAGGCGTGGGAGAACCACGACTCCATGGACCCGGCCCGCCGCGCCTTCTACCAGTACCACGCCACGATGATGGAGCCCTGGGACGGCCCGGCCTGTGTCACCTTTACCGACGGCACCCAGGTCGGCGCCGTACTCGACCGCAACGGTCTGCGTCCCGGTCGCTACTGGGTGACGGACGACGGGCTCGTCGTGCTGTCCTCCGAGGTCGGTGTCCTCGACATCGACCCCGCGAAGGTCGTCCGCAAGGGCCGCCTTCAGCCCGGCAAGATGTTCCTCGTCGACACCGCCGAGCACCGCATCATCGAGGACGACGAGATCAAGGCCGGGCTCGCCGCCGAGAAGCCCTACAAGGAGTGGCTGGAAGCCGGCGAGATCGAGCTTGAGGACCTGCCCGAGCGCGAGCACATCGTGCACACGCACGCCTCCGTCACCCGCCGCCAGCAGACCTTCGGCTACACCGAGGAAGAGCTCCGCGTCATCCTCGCCCCGATGGCCCGCACCGGCGGTGAGCCGCTCGGTTCCATGGGTACGGACTCGCCGATCGCGGCCCTCTCCGAGCGGCCCCGGCTGCTCTTCGACTACTTCACCCAGCTCTTCGCGCAGGTCACCAACCCGCCGCTGGACGCCATCCGCGAGGAGCTCGTCACCTCGCTGCGTTCCTCGCTCGGCCCGCAGGGCAACATCCTGGAGCCGACCGCGGCGACCTGCCGCAATGTCGCGCTGCCCTTCCCGGTGATCGACAACGACGAGCTGGCCAAGCTCATACACATCAACGCCGACGGCGACATGCCGGGCCTGACGGCCGCCACCCTCGCCGGTCTCTACCGCGTCAGCGGTGGCGCCGACGCGCTGGCCGCCCGTATCGAGGAGATCTGCGCCGAGGCCGACGCCGCCATCGAGGCCGGTGCCCGCCTGATCGTGCTCTCCGACCGGCACTCGGACGCCGAGCACGCGCCGATCCCGTCGCTGCTCCTCACCTCCGCCGTGCACCACCACCTGATCCGTACGAAGCAGCGCACCCAGGTGGGGCTGCTCGTCGAGGCCGGCGATGTGCGCGAGGTGCACCATGTCGCGCTGCTCATCGGTTTCGGTGCGGCCGCCGTCAACCCGTATCTGGCGATGGAGTCCGTCGAGGACCTGGTCCGCGCGGGCACGTTCATCGAGGGCGCCGAGCCCGAGCAGGCCATCCGCAACCTGATCTACGCCCTCGGCAAGGGCGTCCTCAAGGTCATGTCGAAGATGGGCATCTCGACCGTCGCCTCCTACCGGGGCGCGCAGGTCTTCGAGGCCGTCGGTCTGGACGAGGCCTTCGTCGAGAAGTACTTCAACGGCACGGCGACCAAGATCGGCGGCGCCGGTCTGGATGTGGTGGCCAAGGAGGTCGCCGCCCGGCACGCCAAGGCCTACCCGGCCTCCGGCATCGCCGCCACGCACCGCGCGCTGGAGATCGGCGGCGAGTACCAGTGGCGGCGCGAGGGCGAGCCGCACCTGTTCGACCCGGAGACGGTCTTCCGCCTCCAGCACGCCACTCGCAACCGCCGGTACGACATCTTCAAGCAGTACACGGACCGCGTGAACGAGCAGTCCGAGCGGCTGATGACGCTGCGTGGGCTCTTCGGGTTCAATAGCGGTCGCGAGGCCATTTCGATCGATGAGGTCGAGCCCGTCTCCGAGATCGTCAAGCGCTTCTCCACCGGCGCCATGTCGTACGGCTCCATCTCCCAGGAGGCGCACGAGACCCTCGCCATCGCCATGAACCAGCTGGGCGGCAAGTCCAACACCGGTGAGGGCGGCGAAGACGCCGAGCGGCTGTACGACCCGGCGCGGCGCTCCAGCATCAAGCAGGTCGCCTCGGGGCGTTTCGGCGTGACGAGTGAGTACCTCGTCAACGCTGACGACATCCAGATCAAGATGGCTCAGGGTGCGAAGCCGGGTGAGGGCGGCCAGCTGCCCGGTCACAAGGTCTACCCCTGGGTCGCGAAGACCCGGCACTCCACGCCTGGTGTGGGGCTCATCTCGCCGCCGCCGCACCACGACATCTACTCCATCGAGGACCTGGCTCAGCTGATCCACGACCTCAAGAACGCCAACCCGGCCGCGCGTATCCACGTGAAGCTGGTGTCGGAGGTCGGCGTCGGTACGGTCGCCGCGGGTGTGTCCAAGGCGCACGCCGATGTCGTCCTGATCTCCGGCCACGACGGCGGAACGGGCGCTTCCCCGCTGACGTCGCTGAAGCACGCGGGCGGTCCCTGGGAGCTCGGCCTCGCCGAAACCCAGCAGACCCTGCTGCTCAACGGCCTGCGCGACCGCATCGTCGTCCAGACCGACGGCCAGCTGAAGACCGGCCGCGACGTCATCATCGCCGCGCTGCTCGGCGCCGAGGAGTTCGGTTTCGCGACCGCGCCGCTCGTCGTCTCCGGCTGCGTCATGATGCGCGTCTGCCACCTCGACACGTGCCCGGTCGGCATCGCCACGCAGAACCCGGTCCTGCGCGACCGGTTCTCCGGCAAGGCCGAGTACATCGTCAACTTCTTCCAGTTCATCGCTGAGGAAGTGCGCGAGCTGCTGGCCGAGCTCGGCTTCCGTACGCTCGAAGAGGCCGTCGGCCATGCCGAACTCCTCGACACCGACGCGGCCGTGGACCACTGGAAGGCGCAGGGCCTCGACCTGGAGCCGCTCTTCTACGTCCCCGAGCTGCCGGAAGGCGCGGTCCGCCACCAGATCACGGTCCAGGACCACGCGCTGGAGAAGGCGCTCGACAACGAGCTGATCGAGCTCGCCGCCGACGCCCTGGCCGCGGACAGCGCGGAGGCCGCAGAGCCGGTCCGCGCGCAGGTCGCGATCCGCAACATCAACCGGACCGTCGGCACCATGCTCGGCCACGAGGTGACGAAGAAGTTCGGCGGTGCGGGCCTGCCCGACGACACCATCGACATCACGTTCACCGGGTCGGCGGGCCAGTCCTTCGGCGCCTTCATCCCGCGCGGTGTGACGCTCAGGCTCGAAGGCGACGCCAACGACTACGTCGGCAAGGGCCTTTCGGGCGGCCGCGTCATCGTCCGCCCGGACCGCGGCGCCGACCACCTCGCCGAGTACTCGACGATCGCGGGCAACACCATCGCCTACGGCGCGACGGGTGGCGAGCTCTTCCTGCGGGGCAGGACGGGCGAGCGCTTCTGCGTCCGCAACTCCGGTGCCACGGTCGTCTCGGAGGGCGTGGGCGACCACGGCTGCGAGTACATGACCGGCGGCAAGGCGGTCGTCCTGGGCGAGACCGGACGTAACTTCGCGGCCGGCATGTCCGGCGGCATCGCGTACGTCATCGACCTCGACCCGGACAACGTCAACTCCGGCAACGCCGGTGCGGTCGAGGAGCTCGACCCCGTCGACAAGGTGTGGCTGCACGACGTGGTGCGCCGCCACCAGGAGGAGACCGGATCCACGGTCGCCGCAAAGCTGCTGGCCGAGTGGGACACCGCGGTGACCCGCTTCAGCAAGATCATCCCGTCCACGTACAAGGCAGTGCTCGCCGCCAAGGACGCCGCTGAGCTCGCCGGTCTCTCCGAGCAGGAGACCACCGAGAAGATGATGGAGGCGGCGACCAATGGCTGACCCCAAGGGCTTCCTGACCACCGGACGCGAGGTCGCCAAGACCCGCCCCGCCGGTGAGCGCGTCAAGGACTGGAACGAGGTCTACGTTCCCGGCTCCCTGCTGCCGATCATCAGCAAGCAGGCCGGGCGCTGCATGGACTGCGGCATCCCGTTCTGCCACAACGGCTGCCCGCTCGGGAACCTCATCCCCGAGTGGAACGACTACGCCTACCGCGAGGACTGGGCGGCGGCGTCCGAGCGGCTGCACGCCACGAACAACTTCCCGGAGTTCACCGGGCGGCTGTGCCCGGCTCCGTGCGAGTCGGCGTGCGTGCTCGGCATCAACCAGCCGGCCGTCACCATCAAGAACGTCGAGGTCTCGATCATCGACAAGGCGTGGGGCAACGGCGACGTCACGCCGCAGCCGCCCGAGCGTCTGTCGGGCAAGACCGTCGCGGTCATCGGCTCGGGCCCGGCCGGCCTCGCCGCGGCCCAGCAGCTGACGCGGGCCGGTCACACGGTCGCGGTGTACGAGCGCGCCGACCGCATCGGCGGGCTGCTGCGCTACGGCATCCCCGAGTTCAAGATGGAGAAGGTGCACATCAACCGGCGCATCGAGCAGATGCGTGCGGAAGGCACCAAGTTCCGTACGGAGGTGGAGATCGGCCGCGACATCGACGCCGCGAAGCTGCGGCGTCGTTACGACGCGGTGGTCATCGCCGCCGGTGCGACGGTCTCCCGCGACCTGCCCGTCCCGGGCCGCGACCTGAACGGCATCCACTTCGCGATGGAGTACCTGCCGCTCGCCAACAAGGTGCAGGAGGGCGACCTGACGGTCTCCCCGATCACCGCCGAGGGCAAGCACGTCGTGGTCATCGGCGGCGGCGACACGGGCGCGGACTGCGTGGGCACCGCCCACCGCCAGGGCGCGGCCTCCGTCACCCAGCTGGAGATCATGCCCAAGCCGGGCGAGGACCGTAACGCCAACCAGCCGTGGCCGACCTTCCCCATGCTGTACAAGGTCACCTCCGCGCACGAGGAGGGCGGCGAGCGGGTCTACTCCGTCTCCACCACCCACTTCGAGGGCGACGAGGACGGCAACGTCCAGTTCCTGCACCTCGTCGAGGTGGAGTTCAAGGACGGCAAGCTTGAGCAGAAGCCGGGCACCGAGCGCAGGCTCCCCGCTCAGCTGGTCACCCTGGCGATGGGCTTCACGGGCACGGACCAGGAGAACGGCCTGGTCCAGCAGTTCGGCCTGGAGCTCGACGCGCGCGGCAACGTGGCGCGCGACGCGGAGTACGCGACGAACGTCGACGGCGTCTTCGTCGCGGGCGACGCGGGCCGCGGCCAGTCGCTGATCGTGTGGGCGATCGCCGAGGGCCGCTCGGCGGCGCGCGGCGTGGACCGCTTCCTGACGGGGGCCAGCGAACTGCCGGCCCCGGTGAAGCCGACGGACCGTGCACTGACGGTCTGACGCACGCACCCAAAGAACGTCCGTACAGCGTTGTACGGAAGAACGCGGCGCCTGCCTTGTCCCCGACCGGACGACGGCAGGCGCCGCGGCACGTCCGGCCTACGCCGGCTGGCGGTACGGGTCCGGTTCCCTGACGGCCTTGTGGGACAGGTCGCGCAGGTCGTCGTCCGTGTACGTGTCCGGGAGCGCCATCCCCAGTGCCAGGAACAGCGTCCGGACCTCCTCCGGCGTGGGCACGGCGGACAACGGCAGGTGCCGGGCCTCGCGCAGCGGCACCGCGCGGGCCTGGTTGAGGCTCTGGTCCAGCTCCGTGCTCCAGGAGTTGTAGAGCGCCCGGCCGCGGCGCATCATCATCGCCGGGAACTGCGGCCCCCGCTGGGTGATGATCAGGACGCTGGACGACAGTTCCCAGCGGAACGTGCTGATCGACGAAGTCAGGCCGATACGGATGTCCAGCAGCCGGTAGCGGTGCAGATGCCAGCAGGCCGCCAGGATCGTCGCGTACAGCTCCCTGCGCGTGCCGTCCGCCGTCCAGGAATGCTGGTCGGAGTCCGGTCCCGTGGACAGCGAGCGGAACAGGTCGGCGTACTGCTGGCAGAGCGCGAGGTCCGTCGGGTCCAGGATCTCCAGCCCCACATCCAGCTTGCGCTGCGCCCGGCGCGCGCTGTCCACGCATTCCGGGAGCGTGACGGCTCGGACGTACGTCGCCGTGGAGCCCTTGAAGTACCAGCGGTCGGTGTTGTCCCTGGCCGCACGAAGGGCCTGGGTGATCTCCTGGCCCGTCAGGATCGTGACCTCCGGAAGCTCCTCCAAGGTGCCCCGTATGCGGGCGATTTCGGGTTCCATGCGGGTCAGCTGTTCCAGCGCCGCCGTCTGCCGCTGCGCCTTCGAGCGGTCGCGCAGCATGGTGAAGGCGAGCACGGCGAGGGTGAGCGCGATGGCGTTCTGCAGCATGCCGTCGGAGACGGTTTCCGTGACTCCGAGCACGCTGACCGCTGCCGCGAGCAGTACCGAGAGGGTTCCGTCGATGTTCTGCCAGGCCCAGCGCAGTCCGACTCTCATGCGCCGAGTCTAGGACCAACTGGCCGTAGATGATCGGTAGTTGACGGTACTGGCCATCGAGTGCCCTGGCGGGTCCGCAGGTGTGTCTCCTACCATCGGAGCACCACGGGGGAGAGGTACGCATATGGCAGCGCGCGTGGGCCGTCTCGAACGGTCCATTGCCTGGGTCCTGAAGAACATGGATGTGGTCGTCGCGGCGGCCGTTGCCCTGACGATCGGCTTTCTGGACATCTTCGGCGACGTCATCACCGACGATGTCGCCTCCGGGGCCACCCTGGTCGTGCTCGGCGCGCTGGCGCTCGGGTCGATCGTGGAGCGGGTACGTCAGCCCGCCAGCATTCACGAGGCGATGGCGGGGACCCGGCGCGCGCTCGAAGACCTCGCCATGGTGCGTTCCCTGTCGGGCAACGAGGTGGGCGAGGCCCTGCGCAAGGCCCGCCAGCGTACGAACCTCTGGTACTTCAAGGGCGGCACCGGCACGTATCTGCGGGCCGTCACGCTTCCGCAGTGCGTGGCCGCCGCCAAGGAGCAGCGCTCACAGCTCAATGTGAAGATCGACATCGTGAACCCGGCGGACGAGCGGGCCTGCGCCGCGTACGCCCGCTTCCGGCAGATGTTCGCCGGGCAGAGAAGCGCCGGCACGGCCGGTGCCTGGACGGCGGACCGGGTGCGCAAGGAGTCGTACGCGACGGTGCTGGCCGCCTGTTGGTACCAGCGGCAGCTGACCACGCTCGAAATGAGCGTGCATCTGTCGTCCGCCGTGCCGACCCTGCGGTTCGACCTGTCCGAATCATGCCTGATCGTCACCCAGGACGACACGTCCCGGGTCAACCTTCTGATCGAGCGGGGGCAGCCGCTCTACGACTACTACGTAACCGAGTTGCACCAGAGCAGGGAGCAGGCCACTGTGCTCGACCTGCGTGTCGCCTCACCGCTCGGACTGGAGCCCACCGTCGACGAAGTACGTGTGCTTTTCGACGACTTGAGGCTGCAGCTCCCTCGCGTCTTCTCCGACGGCGACATCGGCGAGATCATCGAAAAGGCCCTGCACGCGGAGGACCCTTACCGGAGGTGAGGCGCCGACAGGCGCGGCCCCATGGACTACGACGAGCTCGAACAGGCCCTCGCGGAGGGTGGAGCAACCCTCGCCCCCCGCGTCAGTGCTTCCGCCGCCCTGGAGGAAATCGTCTCGGGCAAGCGGCAGTTGCGTGCCGTGCGGCATCCGCTCGGCTTTCTGTGCCTGCCGCTGCTGAGGGAGGGCCCGCGCGGCATCTGCGTACACCTCTTCGAGCCCGGCACCCGTGCCGAGCCGGGCGCGGCGCCCATGCACGCACACAGCTGGGAGCTGCGCAGTCATGTGCTGTACGGGCGGGTTGCCAACCTTCCGGTACGGGTGCGCGACGGGGGATCGTCTCCGACGCACCGGGTCTTCGAAGTACACAGTGGGCCGGACGGGATCGACGAGATCCGTCCCACGTCCTGGCTCGTGCGGAGCGAGCCGGGACCGCAGCTCGTCAGCTCCGGCGGGGAGTCGTACACCCTGGAAGCGGGTGAGTTCCACGCCACTGTGGTGGCGCCCGAACGGCCCGCGGCCACCCTGGTGCTCGGGCTGTCGCTGCCGGGACGGGTGGATCTCTCGCTCGGCCCGCTCGACGGCCGCCCGGCCAGGACCACCCGCAAACTGTGCGACACCGGACAGACCGAGCGGACCGTCCGCCGGGCTCTCAGGAGGATCCATGCCGAACAGCGTGCCTGACCCCGCCGGAGAGGCCTTCGCCCGCGAGCTGAAGGTGGCCGTCGCGGCGGCGGAAGAGGCGGGAGGCATGCTGCGGGGCCGCTTCCCCGACGTGTTCCAGGTGCGCACAAAGGGCGAGAACGGCGATGTCGTGACGGATCTCGACCTGGCCGCCGAGAAGATCGTCCTCACCCGGCTGCAGCACCACTTCCCGTACGACCGCGTCCTCTCCGAAGAAGCCGGGCTGTTGGGCGCCGACGGAAGCCGCACCTGGCTGGTCGACCCGCTGGACGGCAGCAACAACATCGCGATCGGCCTCGCGTCGTTCGTCGTCGGCATCGGGCTCTGCGTCGGTGACACACCGGTGGTCGGGGTCGTGCACGAACCGGTCACCGGGCACACCTGGCACGCCGTCGCCGGGCAAGGCGCGTACGGCCCCAGGGGCCGGTTGACCGGGCCGGGTGGCGGCGTACCGGAGTCGGGGCCCGTGCTGGCCTGGACCCAGGGGCACGCCGTGGATCGCGCCGATACGAGGCTGGTGACCCTGCGGGGGGCGCTGGAGCGGCGCTGCCGACGCGTACTTCAGCTGTGGGCACCGCTGTTGGGCTGGAGCATGCTGGCCCGCGGAACGATCGACGGGTTCGTCGGCTACCGGGCGGAGGGCGTGGACCTCCCCGCCGGGGCGCTGCTCGCCGCCGAGGCGGGAGTGGAGCTGCGCACGCTGACCGGGGAGCCCTTCCGGCCGGGCTTCACGGGGCCCGACGAAGGCCGCAGCTTTGTCGCGGCGAAGGGCGCGGCGCTGGAGTACGTACTGCGGGAGGTGGCGGAGACGCTGCCGCGCACGCCGTAGGGAACCGGCCCAGGCAGCGGCTTGGACGACCGGCCTAGGCGACCAGTGCCAGCGTCGTCGTGGCGGCCAGCGTGGCCGACACCGCGAGGACCAGGCCGGTGCCCAGGAAACGGCCCAGGTCGATACTCGTGCCGTGCCAGCGGCAGCGTTCGAACCACAGCAGCGTCGCCAGCGAGGCCCACGGCGTGACGACCGGGCCCACGTTGACGCCGATGAGCAGGGCCAGCAGCTGCTGGTGGTTGGCTTCCGGTACGGCCGCCTCGCCCGCCATGTAGGCGGGCAGGTTGTTGAGGACGTTGGACACGCCCGCGCCGACGCCGGCCGAGCGCAGCATGCCGACGATGCCGTTGTCGGATCCGATCGCCGCCGTCAGCAGGGCGTGCAGCCCGTTGGAGTTGACGGTCTCCACCACCAGGAACATCCCCGGCACCAGCACCAGCAGCCGCCACGGCATCAGGGACAGCCTCAGATCCGCCCTGCTCCGCAGCGCGAAGGCCACCACCACGATCAGCGCGGCCGTCAGGGACGCCGACCACAGCGGTACGTCGGCCAGCAGGATCGCCAGCAGGAAGCCCGTACACGCCAGCGCGCAGACGCGAAACAGCACCGGGTCGTCCGTCTTCGGCGCCGGCGGCGGCGTGTAGCGGACCTCGCCCCGGCGCCCGCGCCGCCAGTAGAACGCCCACAGGCACGCCATGGTGACGGCGATGGACGCCAGTTGAGGCGCCCACATCGTGACGGCCATCTCGGCCGGCGACAACGCGACCCGGTCCGCCGCGAGCAGATTCGTCAGGTTCGACACGGGCAGCAGCAGGCTGGCCGTGTTCGCCAGCCAGACCGTGGTCATCGCCAGCGGTACGGCGGCGATGCCGACGCGCGTGGCGAGTGCCAGCATCACCGGGGTCAGCAGCACCGCCGTGGTGTCCAGGTTCAGCGTGATGGTGGTGACGGAGGCGAACAGCACGCAGAGCCCGAACAACAACAGGTAGTTTCCACGCCCCGCACGGGCCACCCAGGTGGCGACGACGTCGAAGACCTGGGCCTTGCCCGTCAACTCCGCGAGCACGATGACCGAACCGAGGAAGACCAGCAGAGGCCCGATGCGCTCCATCGCGTCCCCGGCGGGAGCCGTCGGCAGCAGACCTGTGGCAACGCTGAGCAGGCCGGCGGCGAGCAGTCCGGCGGCCAGCCAGTCCAGCGGATGCAGGCCTTGTCGCACCCCAGCGCTCACCGGAAAGACCTCCTACGATGGTCGTCATGTTGACGGACGGGGAACTGAGCGGTCAAGCAGGCGAGTTGGACTTCTTCATCAGCTACTCGCCGGCCGACGAGCAATGGGCGTCGTGGATTGCCTGGACCCTGGAGGAGGCCGGATATCGCACCGTGGTCCAGGCGTGGGACTTCGTTCCTGGCACAAACTTCATTGACTTCATGGACCGTGGAGTGAGCGAATCGGCCGCCGTCATCGCGGTGCTCAGCCGCCATTATGAGCGCTCCACCTACGGACGCATGGAGTGGCAGGCCGCTCTGCGCGCCTCCCCCGAATCGCCCGAGCGGCGCCTGCTGACGGTCCGCGTCGACGACATCCCCGTCGAGGGACTGCTCGCCACGATCACGTACGTCGACCTCGTCGGCGTAGCGGACCACGACGCCGCCCGCGGCATGCTGCTCACCCGGGTCGGCCAGGCCCTGGACGGGCATGCGCGCCCGGACAGGCGGCCCGGCTACCCCGGGAGCACCCTGGGATCGCGCGGCGGCGCCGGGCAGACGCCCTTTCCCGTACAGCAGGGGCCGAGCCGGATCGGCGGCGCCGGCTGGGCAGGACGGCGACGGCCCGTACGGGCGCCTCTCTACCCGCCGGATTCCACCGGCGGCAGCGCCAAGGACGCGGTGACCGTCCTGCACCTGGCCGGGCCGGACTTCGGGCGCGGACGCGAGCCGGACACCCTGAGCCGGCAGCTCAGAGGGGACCTCGTCGAGCTGCGGAACGCCGGTGCGCCCACCCCCGACCTACTGGTGGTGACCGGTGACCTCACCGCATCCGGCAGCCCGCGCGAGTGCGACCAGGCCCTCAGCTTCCTCACCGCCGTACGGTCCCAGCTCGACCTTCCGCCGCAGCGCGTCATGGTCGTGCCCGGCGCCCAGGATGTGAGCCTGGCCGCCTGCCGCGCGTACTTCAGCACCTGCGAGGCGGACGAGGTCGCGCCACAGCCGCCGTACTGGCCCAAATGGCGCCACTACACACGGCTCTTCCGCGACCTCTACCACGGCCTCGACACCGTCTTCGACAGCGATCAGCCCTGGACCCTCTTTCCCGTGCCCGAACTGAGCACGGTGGTCGCCGGATTCAACTCCTCCGTCGCCTACAGCCACCGCCTGGAGGACCAGTACGGCTTCGTCGGACGCGACCAGGCGGCCTGGTTCGCGGAGGCGCTGCGGCCGTACGAGGAGGAGGGCTGGCTGCGGATCGGCATCGTCCGTCACCCGTTCACCGAACGCCGCCGCCCCGGCGACGCCGTCGGCGGACCCGGGGTGCTGCGGGACGCCGACACGCTGGAGCGGCTCGCCGCCCCCCGGCTGCACATGCTGCTGCACGGCCCGGCCGGCGGGCCCCGCAGCACCGCCGACGACCCGACCCACGCCCGGCTGTCCACCGCCACCGGCGACCTGCCGTTGTTCGGCGCGGCTGCGCCCGCCAGGTTCGAGCTGCTCCAGGTCACCGCCGACGGTGTCACCCGGTGGAGCGACCGGGGCGCGAAGGGGCCGGAGACCTTCCCCGGTACGTGGAGCCGGACCCGCCGCGTCTTCCCCGTACCGGACCGGCCCGGCGCAGCCTCCGCCTCCGCGGACGCGACGCACGAACGGGCCACGGTCGACGAGCCCGTGGACCTGCTCGTCGAGCGGGTGAAGGAGGTCTGCCAGGCCCGCAGGGAAGGCGTCCGGCTTCGCGACGTTCCCCGGCGTGCACCCGATGACATGGTTCAGCTGATGGCCACCTGGCGGGAGGACGGCGTGGTGCGCCAGCAGCGCATCGCCGTCCGCCCCGGCACACCCACCGAAGAGGAACTCGACCGCTTCATCACGCACGTCCACGCCACCGACCCCGGATCCGAGGCCGAGCTGGTGTACGACGGGCCCGCCCCGCAGAGCGGACTGCGCGAGCGCGCCGCGCGCCGCGGGATCAGGGTGCGCAGCTTCATCGAGTTCCAGGGCCTGCTCGACCTGCGCGGCTATGTGTCCGCCCAGACCGCGCGGCTGCAGGGCAGCGACCAGTACGCGCCGGGTCTCTATCTCCCCCAGCGCTACCGCGACGCCGACCGCCCCGACGGGGAAGAGCACGACGGCCTGGTCGAGGACCTGCTGGAGCTTCTGGAGGCCGACCACGGCCGTTTCGTCCTGCTGCTCGGCGACTTCGGGCACGGCAAGACGTTCGCCCTGCGCGAGCTGGCCCGCCGTATCCCCGAACAACTGCCGTATCTGACGCCGCTGCTCATCCCGCTCAGCACCCTCGACCGCGCGCACAGCCTGGAGGGCCTGGTCGCCGCCCACCTGGCGGGCCACGAGGTCGACACGATAGACCTGCGCGCCCTGCGCTACATGCTTGCCCAGGGCAGGGTCGTCCTGCTCTTCGACGGCTTCGACGAGCTGGTCAACCGGGTCAGTTACGACCGGGCGGCCGACCATCTGCAGGTGCTGCTCGACGCGTCCGTCGACAACGCCAAGATCGTGGTGAGCAGCCGCACCCAGCACTTCAAGTCCCACGAGCAGATCCTCACCGCTCTCGGCGAGCGCGTCGGACTGCTGCCGCAGCGCAGGATCCTGTCCGTCGAAGGGTTCACTCCCGCGCAGGTCCGGTCGTATCTGGTCAACAGTTACGGCGACGAGAGTGCGGCCGACGAGCGCTACCAGCTCCTGCGGAACATCCCCGACCTGCTCACGCTGTGCCGCAATCCCCGGCTGCTCTCCTTCGTCGCCGACCTGAGCCAGGACCAGCTGCGGGCGGTCGCCGGTGCGGGACGGGCCCTGAGCCCTGCCCGGCTCTACGAGGACGTGTTCGCCTCCTGGCTCGCCCACGAGGAGCGCCGTGGCCAGGGCGGACCCGGCGCACCGCCCGGCCTCACCCTCGCCGAGCTCTGGTCGTCGGTGACCGCGCTGGCCCAGCGGCTGTGGGAGAGCGGCCGCAGTGCGCTGCGGCTCGACGAGCTCACCGACACGGTGGCCACCACCCTCAGCGAACTCGCCGAAAGCCCGCTGTCCACCCAGGAGTCGGCGCAGGCGGTCGGCGCCGGCAGCCTGCTGGTGCGCAGCGACGACGGTCTCTTCCAGTTCATCCACGGCTCCGTCGTGGAGTGGCTGGTCGCGAAGGAAGCCGCCCGCCAGCTCGCCGGCGGGCGGTACGGACTGCTCTGCGCGCGCCCGCTGAGCCAGCTCGCGGTGGAGTTCTTCTGCGACCTCGCCGACCACGAACTGTGCGTCCGCTGGGTCCAGGACGTTCTCGACTCGTCAGGACCTTCCGGGTCCGACGGGTCCGGGGGGTCCGGGGGGCCTGCTGGGTCCGACGGGTCCGGTGGGTCCGGCTGGTCCGGCGGGTCTTCCGGCCCCTCCGCTCGCGGTGCGAACGACGCGGCGCGCGCCAACGCCGTACGGATCAGCGACCGGCTGCGCGTGCCCGCCAATGTGGATCTGCGGGGAGCCCGGCTGGCCGGGGAGGACCTCTCCTACCGCGACTTCTCCGGCGTCGACCTCACCGGCGCCGACCTGACCGACACCCGGCTCATCGGCGCGAATCTCTCCGGCGCCGTCCTCAGGAACGCCCGTCTCGTCGGCGCCCGCCTCGACCGCGCGGACCTCGGCCGGGCCGACTTCACCGGAGCCGACCTGCGCAGAGCCCGCCTGACCCGGGCCGATCTGCGCGGTGCGCGGCTCACCGGCAGCCGCTGGCACCGGGCCGCCCTCATCGACTCGCTCACGGACGCGTCCGTGCGGTCGGCCCCCGAGCTGCGCACCGCCGCCATCGCACCCGGCATGGCGGTGGACGC
This sequence comes from Streptomyces spiramyceticus, assembly GCF_028807635.1. Classification (NCBI taxonomy): domain Bacteria; kingdom Bacillati; phylum Actinomycetota; class Actinomycetes; order Kitasatosporales; family Streptomycetaceae; genus Streptomyces; species Streptomyces spiramyceticus. The sequence goes on along the minus strand of NZ_JARBAX010000001.1, from coordinate 1,203,202 downwards.
GGGATTCCGGCCCTCGTCCGTCGGCGTTCCGTACGGCTTCGACATGCGCACCAGCAGACTCCCCGAACCTATCGCGTACAGCCCCGAGGGGGAGCTCCTCGCGGTCGGGAGCGAGGACGGCGGCATCCTGATCTGCGCCGCGGACACGGGCAGGGCGCTGCGCACCCTCCAGGGCCACCAAGGGCGGGTGTACGCCGTCAAGTTCGGCGCCGACGTCATCGCCACCGGAGGCTCCGACGGCACCGTACGGCTGTGGGACCCGGTGTCCGGTGAGTGCCGGCACCGGCTGGAGGTCCACCCCGACGGGGTGTGGCCGGTCGCGCTCGACGGCGACGGCACGCTGCTCGCCACCGGGGACGGCGAAGGCCTGGTCACGATCTGGGACGTGGCCACGGGGGAACCCGTACACCGACTTCCCGGCCACACAGCCCCCGTCTACACCGCGGTCTTCAGCCCGGACGGCCGCACCCTGATCACCGGCGACGCGGCTGCCGACGTACGGCTGTGGGACATCCGTACCGGGCACTGCACAGGGGAACTCGGCGGCCATCAAGGGGCCGTCTACCGCGTCAGGTTCAGCCCGGACGGCACCGTCTTCGCCACCGCCGACCAGGGCGCGGAGGGGCAGGGCGGAGCCGTACGGATCTGGACGGCGGACGGGACGGACAGGGCGGACAGGGCGGACGGGGCGGGCGGGCCGCGGCTGCTGCACGAGTTCACCGGCCACACCGGACGCGTGTACGCCCTTGACTTCCACCCCGACGGCAACCTCCTGGCCAGCGGCGACACCGACGGACAAGTACGGCTGTGGGACCCGGTGGTCGGCACACAGGCCGGGATCCTGGAGCGGTGCACAGGAGCCGTTTACCACGTGCTCTTCGGGCACGGCGGCAAGCTCCTCGCGGCCTGCGACAGCGACGGCACGGTCCGGCTGTGGAACGTCACCACCCAGCGGCACGGACACACGGTCACCCTCCACGGCCAGCAGCCCGCCGAACACCGGGGCTCCGCATGGGCCCTGGCCTTCCGGCCGCAGGACAGCCAGCTGCTCACCGTCGGGAACGACGGAGGCGCGCAGGTCTGGGAGGCGGCCACCGGCCAGGGCAAGCGCATCCTGCGCGGCCACGGACGCCGGATCAGCGACCTGTCCTTCAGCGCCGACGGCGCCCACCTGGCCACCTGCGGCAACGACGGTGTCGTACGGCTGTGGGAGACGCGCACCGGGCGGCGTACCGAGGAGCTGACCGGACGGGGCGACCGGCTCGTCTCCGTGGCGTTCAGCCCGGTCGAACCGGTCCTCGGGACCGCCAGCAACGACGGTGACATCTACCTCTGGAACCCGGCCGGCGGCCAGTACCTGAGAGAGCTCGACATCGAGACCGAGCACATCTGGGCCGAGGCGTTCAGCGGCGACGGCCAACTGCTCGCCACGGCCAACGACGACGACACCGTCCGCCTCTGGTACCGCACCACGGGCGCGCAGGTGGCCAACCTGGACCAGCACCGCGGCAGGGTCCGCTCCATCGCCTTCAGGTCCGACAGCGATGTCCTCGCGACCGGCTGCGACGACAGCCGCGTACGGCTGTGGGACGCCCGCTCCGGCGGCCTCGTCGCGGAACTCGTCGCACATGACGACCGGGTGTACGGGGTGGCCTTCGGACCGGGGAGCCAGTGGCTGGCCAGTGCGAGCTGGGACGGTACGGCCATCGTCTGGCGGGACAACGAGCCGAGCCTGCGACTGCGCGGGCGCGGCGGCAGGCTGTGGACGGTCGCCGCCCATCCGAGCCTTCCGCTGCTGGCGGCGGCCGGGGACGACCGCACGATCGGGCTGTGGAACGCCGACACCGGCGAGCACATCACCGAACTGACCGGTCACGCGGGCCGGATCCTGTCCGTCGCCTTCAGCCCGGACGGTACGGCCCTGGCCAGCGGCAGCGAGGACGGCACCGTGCGGCTCTGGAACTTCCCGGCGGACGGGCAGCCCTCGCTGCGGGCGACGCTGATCGGCGTACCGGGCGGGTGGGCGGCCCTGACGCCGGCCGGCGGCTACAAGTACGAGGGCGATGTGGCCGGTGAGTTCTGGCATGTCGTGGGGATGTCGCGGTTCGTGCCGGGCGAGCTCGACGAGTACCTTCCGGGGGTTCACCGGCTGCCGCTGGGGGAGGAGCTGTAGGGCGTCTCGCGTCAGACGGGCTCCGGGACCGTGCGCTGTGGCTCGATCCGGTCCGTACGCCGCTCCTTCGGCGGGGTCAGCATGCGGTGGACCAGGACCGCCGCCGCCGTCATCGCCACCGCCGCGACCGTCAGAGCGAACTGCCAGGCGTACGTGAACTGCCCGGCCAGCTCGGCATGCCGGGGGCCGGCCAGGTTGCCCGCCGCCACGTCCGCCGCGACGGCGGCGTCGCCCACACGGGACTGGATCAGGGTGATCAGGGCGGCGCCGAAGACGGCGAGCATCAGGGAGTTGGACCCGGCCCGGATCGTGTTCAGCAGGCCGGAAGCCATGCCCACGTGCTCCTGGTCGACCATGCTCATGGCCTGGGCGTCGACAAGCCCGAGGGTCAGGCCGCTCGCCGTGCCGATCAGGATCAGCGGTACGGAGAGACCCGCGGCGCCGGTGCCCGGGTGCAGGGTGAGGGCAAGCCAGGCGTTGCCCGCGGCCGACAGCAGCAGGGCCGCGGCGACGATGTGGCGGGCCGGGAGGCCCCGGGTGACCAGGCGGCCGCCGATCTGGGGGACGACGAAGACGGGGGCGGTCAGCATCAGCATGACCAGACCCGCGTCACCGGCGGAGAGGCTGTTCGCTCCCTGGAGGTAGGTGGGGAAGAAGACCATGACGCCGGAAGAGCCGATCGCGATGGCCGTCGCACCGACGATCCAGCCCATGAAGCGCCGGTTGCGCACCAGGGCCAGGTCCAGCATCGGGTGGTCGCTGCGCCGCTCGATCGCCACGAACAGGGCGAGCAGCGCGAAGCCGGCGGCCAGCGGGACAAGGACGCGGGCGCTGCTCCAGCCCGCCCGACCGCCCTGGGCGATGGCGAACATGACCATCGCGAGACCGGCGATGAAGGTGACCGCGCCGGGTACGTCGACCCTGGGCCGGGCCGCCGCCCTGGACTCGGTCATGAAGAGGGTCGCGGACAGGATGACGATTCCGGCGACCCCGAAGAGGAGGAACGTGGTCCGCCAGCCGAAGGCCCCGACGACTGCGCCGGAGACCGTCGGTCCGGCCGCGATGCCGATGCCCGCGACAGTACCGACCGTGGCGAACACCCTGGTACGGGCGGCTCCTTCGAAGGCCGACGCGAGGATCGCGCCACCGCCCGCCATCACGCCCGCTGCGCCCAGACCGGCGAGGGTGCGTGCGGCGTCCAGGACCAGGATGCTCTGGGCGGTGGAGGCGACGAGGGTGCCGGCCGTGTATACGGCGGCTCCGGTCGCGTACACCTTCCGCCGCCCGAACAGGTCGCCGAGCGAGCCCGCGACGAGCATGAAGGCGGAGGCGGTGAGGAAGTAGCCGGTGACCACCCACTGGAGGGACGCACCGGAGGCATTGAGGTCCCGGCCGATCTCCGGGAGGGCGATCGTCGTGCCGGACATCGCCATGGGGAGAGTGAGGTAGCCGAGCAGGACGATCAGCAGGGTCACAAGGGGGCGGGGGACGCGTATCGGCTTCATGGCCAAAGCCTCTTACCTCAAGCGGAGTTGAGGTCAAGCGCCAGCTATTGACTAAAAGTCAATTCGGCTTCAGGGTCAGGACAGGAGCGGGGACAAGAGCAGGGACAGGGGGGCAGGGGCGGGACCGGCGTAGGAACATCCACCGTCATCGGAAGGGCCGTGAGCATGAGCAGTACCGAAGCGCTGACGCGACTGAGTAAGGAACTGGGCGGCGCACAGCCGCCGCCGAGCATCGGCCGCCTGGAGGACGGACAACTCACTCTCCTCGCCGACGCAGTGCGCCGCGAACGCGAGCGCCGGGCGTCCGGGCTCGGCGACGCGGCGGAGGAGGCCCTCAAACTGGTCCCCGCCCTCGCCCGTGGTCCCGTACGCCGCATCCTCTTCAAGTGAGCCGGTGATCCCCGACATGGACAAGCTCCGCAACAGGGCCGAGACCGAGAAGATCGCCGCATTGCTGGGCGCGGACCCCGACGAGCCCGTCGCCCCCGGTGCCCCCGGGTCCCCCGAGAACTCCGGGGCCCGCGAGCGCCTCGCCTTCCTGCGCACCTTGCCCGCCGAAGACGTACGCCGCCTGCGCGAACAGGCCGCCGCCGCGCTCTTCGACGGCACGCCCGAGATGCTCGACCGGATCGCCAAGGCCACCAAGCTGGTCCCGGCCGGGGTGGCCGCGGCGATCTCCCAGAAGGCGCTGGGGCCGCGCCTCGCCGCCGCGGTCGCGGGCAAGCTGGAACCGGCGCGGGCCGCCGACATCATCGAGAAGCTGCCGGTTTCGTTCACCGCCGAGTCCTGCGCCCACCTCGATCCCCGGAGGATCGCGGGGATCGTCGACCGGCTCGACGAGAATCTGCTCGTACGGATCGCCGTCGCGCTTGCGGAACGCGGCGACCATCTGACGATGGGGCGGTTCGTCGGGCACCTGCGCGACTCCGCACTGGAACGGATCATCCCGCAGATCGCCGACGACGTGGTGCTGCGCACCGGCTTCGCCATCGACATGCCCGAACGGCTCGGTCAGGTCATCGAGTTGATGGGCGAAGACCGGCTCGCCTCGGTTGTCGGAGCGGCGGCCGACGGCCTGTGGCCCGAGGCGCTGGCCATCGCCGGGATGGTCCCGGACGAGCAGCGCGCCCGTATCGCCTCCCTCGCGGCGGCGCAGCCCCAGGAACGGCTCGACGCGCTCGTACGGGTCGTGGCGGAGCAGGACCTGTGGGAGTCGCTGCTGCCGCTGGTGGCGCTGCTCGGCGACGAGGAGCGCCGGGCGGTCGCCGGGCTGCCGTCACTGCGCTCGGCGGGAGTGCTCGAAGGGGTCGTACGCGCGGTGGTGGCGACCGGGCTCTGGGCGGAGTTCCTGCCGCTGGTGGAGGTGCTGCCGACGGACTCCCGCAAGACGGTCGCGGACGCGGCGGCCGGGCTGGGGGAGGGCGAACTGGACGCGCTGGCACGGGAGGTGGACAAGCGCGACCTGTGGGGGCTGGTGCTGCCGCTGGTGGAGCTGATGGACGACGAGGGCAAACAGCGAATCTTCGAGCTGCCGGCTTTCCAGGTGCAGGCCGAGTAGGCCGGACACCCTCAGCCTGTCCGACTCGACCTATGCCGTGCGCCAGAGCGCGGCGTTGTTGACCAGCGCGTCGATCCGGCCGTACGCGGCGAGGGCGACCGCGACCGTCTCCGTCCAGCTCTCCTGCGCCGAGACGTCATGACGAACGAACAGCCCTTGCGAGCCCAGGGATCCGGCGACCGCCCGGCCCTCCTCCACCCGTACGTCCGTGACCACGACGCACGCGCCCGCCTCGGCGAAGAGCCGGGCTTCAGCCGCGCCCTGGCCGCGCCCCGCGCCAGTGATGACGACGACCTTGCCGTCCAGCGAAATTTTCACCCGGCCTCCAGAGCCCTGAAGTGCGGGACGACCGTCCCGCCCGGCTGGCGACGTTGCCCCCGCACGCCTGTTGGGTTGACCGTGCCCACTGGTGCGCGAGCTCTACCCCCGGTAGCCGTAGCCCCGTGCGCCTGATCACGTAACCTCGGCAGCCCGACGGCGTACGCACCCGACCAGGAGTCCCCATGCCCATCGACCTCCGCAAGGTGGAGGAGACCGCTCCGGCACTCGTCAGCCTCTACAAGAGCGCCGGTGTCTCGCTGAGCAAGCACGGGCTGAACGGGCAGCGTGCCGCGGTCTATCTGGTGCTCGACTACTCCGGATCCATGCGCGACTACTACAAGGACGGCAGCGTCCAGGCCCTCGCCGACCAGGTGCTCGGGCTCTCCGCGCATCTTGACGACGACGGGTCCGTCCCCGTCGTCTTCTTCTCCACGGACGTCGACGCCGTCGCCGACATCGCGCTGGAGAACCACCCGGGCCGGATCGACAGGATCGTCGCCGGACTCGGGCACATGGGCAAGACCAGCTATCACCTCGCCATGGATGCGGTCATCGACCACTACCTCGACAGTGGTTCGCAGCACCCCGCACTCGTCGTTTTCCAGACCGACGGCGGCCCCAGCAGCAAGCTGGCGGCGGAGCGGTACATCTGCAAGGCCGCCAAGCTGCCGCTGTTCTGGCAGTTCGTCGGCTTCGGCAACACCCGCAGCTCGCAGTTCAACTTCCTGCGCAAGCTCGACGAACTCGCCGTACCCGCCAAGCGCCCCGTAGACAACGCCGGCTACTTCCATGCCGGCCCCGATCCGCGGCAGGTCCCGGACGCCGAACTGTACGACCGGCTCGTCCGGGAGTTCCCGTCCTGGCTGGCGGCCGCGCGGGCACAGGGCATCGCGCGATGAGTGTCCGCGTACTGCGGGCGGCCTCGCGGGAGGCCGTGCCGTGGAAGAACGGTGGCGGGATCACCCGGGAGATCGCAGCCTGGCCACAGGACGCGGGGATGGCCGACTTCGCGTGGCGCATCAGCCTCGCGGAGGTCGCGGCGGACGGGCCGTTCTCCGCTTTTCCCGGGGTGGACCGGATCCTGACGATGGCCGAGGGCGCCGGGATGGACCTCACGGTGGGCGGCGAGCGGCGGCTCGTCGACACGTGCTGCGTCCCCCAGCACTTCCCCGGGGATGTCGCCACGAACTGCCGGCTGCTCGGCGGTCGCGTCGTGAACTTCAACGTCATGTACCGCAGGGACCGTACGTTCGCCACCGTCGCCGTCGTACGGGGCGAGTCGGCCGTCACGGTCCCGCCCGGCGGAACTGTGGTGATCGTCGCCCTGGACGGAACCGCGTCTTTCGACGGCGTAACCCTCGGCCGGTACGACGCGGCGGTGGTCCGGTCGCCCGTCGCTCTGCTCGCCGAGGGACAGACGGCGGTCGTCACACTGCTTGAGACAGGCGCGTGAACTCCCCGTCGGTAAGGGTGACTTCGAGCGCAGCATAGTTCCCCTCCAGGTGTTGCACGGATGAGGTGGGCATGAGCGGCCACCCGCGTGATCAGCTGCGCGGTATCGGCGAGCGCATCGCGGCCCGCCAGGAGACCTGCATCCGGCCGGCCGCGATCCTCGCGGATACGGGCCCGTCACCCGAGGACTCCGAAGCCCAGGCCGCGTAACCGTCGGGGCGCACGAGGAGGGTCGTACGGCGGTCACTCGCCCACTCGGCCACCGTGAGGCGGTCCTCATCGTGGTCTACCGACGTGCCGCGCGGCGTGATGAGTACGAACTTGCCCGCGCGCAGCGCCTCGTACAGCCGCCCGTCCTCCAGTTCGACATCGGGCACGCGCTTGCCGGTCAGGGGGTGGGAACCGCGCGGCGCCCCGTAGGCGTAGCCGATTCCGGTGATCTGGCCGATGGCCTTACGGGTCACGGGCCGCAGATGCCCGGCGGCGAACGCCAGCACGGCGCGCAGACCCCGCTGCGCCACGTTGTGCGCCATGGAGAGCCGGATGATCGCGCCACTGCTGCGTAGGACGGCCCGCCCGACCGGATGCCGCTCCGCGTTGTACGTGTCCAAAAGGCCTTGCTCGGCCTGCCCGTTGACGACCGCTGCCAGCTTCCAGCTCAGGTTGGCTGCGTCCTGGAGTCCGGTGTTCATGCCCTGGCCGCCGGCCGGGGAGTGGGTGTGCGCGGCGTCGCCCGCGAGCAGTACACGGCCGACCCGGTAGTCGGGCACCTGGCGCTCGTCGCTGTGGAAGCGGGACATCCAACGGGCGTCGTGCATACCGAAGTCGGAGCCGAAGGCACGCTCGGCGATCTCGCGCAGCTCCTCCAGCTCGACGGGCTCGCTGTCGGCCACCTCGGCGCGGGTGCGGTCCCAGCCGCCGACGCGCCAGTAGCCGTCCCCGAACGGGATGATGAAGCCGAAGGCGTTCCCCACGCCGTTGACCGCGACTGTGCGCTCCGGTTCCTGGGTCAGCTTCACATCGGCCAGGACGATCGACTTGATGACGGACTGCCCGGGGAACGGCAACCCCAGGGCCTTGCGCACCGTGCTGCGCACGCCGTCGGCGCCGACCAGGTAGGCGGCGCGCAAGGTGTCACCGGTGCCGTCCTCGTGGCGCACCTTCAGGGTGACCCCTTCGTCGTCCTGCGTGACACCGGTGACCTCCGTTCCGTACACGAAACGGACGCCGTTCTTCTCGGCACGCTGCAACAGCAGCTTCTCCACCTCGTACTGAGGAGTGATCAGTACGAACGGAAAGCGCGACGGCATGTGGGAGATGTCCAGCGAGAGCGCGGCGAACAGCCGGACCCTGGTGATCTTCTGACCGGTGTCGATCAGCTCGTCGGCGAGCCCCCGGGCGTCGAGCTGCTCCAGAGTGCGGGCGTGCACGCCGAAGGCGCGGGTCAGGTTGCTGATGCCCTGCGGGCGCTTCTCGACCACGGTGACGGAGACGCCTGCGGCGGCGAGATCACCGGCGAGCAGCAGCCCGGTGGGACCGGATCCGACGACGATGACGGTGGCGGTGTGCTGAGTGGTACCGGTCTTGCCGTTCATGGCGACCTCCTGGTGCCAACGACTGTTGGTCAACGCGTGTAGGCAAATGTAAAGCCTGCGGCTCGGTGTTGTCAACAGGTGTTGGCCTACGAGTGTTGGTGTCGCTGCTCAGTGGCGTACGAGACAGAAGGGATGGCCCGCGAGGTCCGCGTAGATCCGCCAACTGCGGGCGCCGTCACCGTCGTCGAGCAGCAGCCTCGCGCCCAGCCGCATCACCTGGGCGTGGGCCGAGTCGAGGTCCGGAACGCCGAAGTCCAGATGGAACTGCTGCGGGCCGGCCGGGTCCGGCCAGTTGGGCGGGCGGTAGTCGGTCACGCGCTGGAAGGCGAGCACGAGGCCGGCGGGGGTGTGAAGCGTGGACCAGTTGTCGTCTACGCCCCAGCGGCGGTCCGGTTGATTGACCGTGCCGCCGAGAAGCGACTCGTAGAAGTCGGCGAGGCGGAGCGGGTCTTCGCAGTCCAGCACCACGCACTGCAATTCAGCGATCATGCGCGGGACCTTATCCGCGTTTCGCGGTGCGGAGGTTGTGACGGTGCTGGGGCCTGCGGCGCTTTTCCCCACCCCGCCCCTTCCCCGCTGTGACATTTTGCGGCTGCCGCCGCGTGAGGGGCTCCGCCCCAGACCCCGCTCCTCAAACTCCCCCAGACTTCGTCCGGGGGGACCCCCAGAGGCTGAAAGTGCCCGGGGGCTGGGGGCTTGCCCCTCCCACGCGGCGGCAGCCGCAAATGTCACAGCCGGGAAGAATGGGGTCTCCCCTGCTCGAAAGAAGTTGAGAGCTTGGGGAAGGGTAGGGGAACGCGCCGCAGGCAACCCGCACCCGCACCGCACCCATCACGCGCCCCGCGCTACGCAGCCAGCACCCTCGCCCGGCACTCCGACGGCCTCCCCCACGCATCCCGCAGCGGCCGCGCCTTCCGTAGCCACAGCGACAGGTCCAGCTCCTCCGTGTAGCCCACCGCGCCGTGCAGTTGAAGCGCCGTACGGGCGGCCGCGTACGCCGCCTCGCCCGCCGTCACCTTTGCCGCCGCGATGTCGCCTGGAGCCATCGAGAGCGCAGCCCCGTACAGCAGCGGGCGGGCGAATTCGAGGCCGGTCAGGGTGTCTGCCAGCCGGTGCTTGACCGCCTGGAAGGAACCGATCGCCGCACCGAACTGCGTGCGCTGCTTGACGTACGCCACCGTCTGCGCCAGCAGTGCCTCCCCGGTCCCGAGCGCCTGCGCAGCCGTGAGGAACGCCGCCCAGTCGCGCGCCGCTCCCACCGCCCCCGCTGCGACGGTCACCTCCTCCCCACCGTCCAGCGGCCGGAACAGGCGCCGCGCCGGATCGGCAGAGGGGTGCAGAGGGCCGTGCCCGGGCGGCGCCAGTCGCAACGCACAAGGGGACGCAGTCGGCAGCAGCACCAGCACCCCATCAGCGGCGTCCGCGTCCAGCGCGTAGGGCGCACGCGCCTGCGTGGCGTCCGCCATCGATACCAGAGCCTCACCCGCGGCGATCCGCGGCAGCCACTCCTTGGCGAGCGGTGGCGCCCCCGCCAGCAGCACCGCAGCAGCTACCGTCTCGACCACCGGGCCCGGCACCGCGTGCCGCCCCAACTCCACGAAGGCAACGGCCAGTTCCACCGGCAACGGCCCGCCCGGGCCCACGCCCTCGTACGCCTCCGGAACCGCCAGCGCGAAGACCCCCGCATCCGCCAGCTTCGACCACAGCTCCCGCCCGGGCCCGTGGTCCCCGGCCGCCCACGCCCGTACCACCGACGGAGTGTCCGCCGCCGTCAGCATCGCGTCGAGGGAGCGCGCGAAGTCCCGCTGCTCGTCGTCGAGGAGGAAGCGCATCAGCGGCGTCCCTTCGGCAGGCCGAGCAGCCGCTCGGCGATGATGTCGCGCTGGATTTCGTTGGTGCCCGCGTAGATGGGCCCGGCGAGCGAGAAGACGTAGCCCTCCGCCCACTCGCTCTGCGCCAGTTCCGCGTCCGCGCCCAGCAGGTCGAGCGCCGTCTCGTGCAGGGCGATGTCGTAGTCGGACCAGAAGACCTTGTTGAGGCTGGACTCGGCGCCGATGCTCGCCCCCGCGGCGAAGCGCGAGGCATTGCCGTACGTGAAGAGCCGGTACGCGCGCGCCCCGATCACCGCGTCCGCAACCCGGTCGCGCAGCGCCGTGTCGCCGGGGTCTGCACGGGCACGCCACAAGTCCGTCAGTCGGCCGGCGGCGGCGAGGAAGCGGCCGGGGGAGCGGAGGGTCAGCCCGCGCTCGTTGCCCGCTGTCGACATGGCGACCTTCCAGCCTGCCCCGGGCTCCCCGATGACATCCGCGTCCGGGACGAAGACCCGGTCGAGGAAGAGCTCGGCGAAGGCCGGCTTCCCGTCGAGACGCCCGATGGGCCGTACCGTCACGCCGTGCGCCGACAGGTCGAACATCAGATACGTCAGGCCCTGATGCGGCTTCGCCGTCCCCTGCTCGGTACGGAAGATCCCGAACGCGCGGTCGGCGAAGGAGGCCCGCGAGGACCACGTCTTCTGGCCGGACAGCAGCCAGCCGCCCTCCGTGCGCACGGCCGTGGAGCGCAGCGAGGCGAGGTCCGAGCCCGCTTCGGGTTCGGACCAGGCCTGCGCCCAGACGACCTCACCGCTGGCCATCGACGGCAGCACGCGGGCGCGCTGCTCGTCCGTCGCGTGGTCGAAGAGAGTGGGCGCTAGGAGGTTGATGCCGTTCTGGCTCACTCGGCCGGGCGCCCCGGCGGCGTAGTACTCCTCCTCGAAGATCAGCCACTTGAAGATGTCGGCGCCCCGCCCGCCGTACTCCTTGGGCCAGGAGACGACCGACCACCGGTCGCTGTGCAGCCGCGCCTCCCACTCCTTGTGCGCCGCGAAACCCTCCTCGGTCTCCAGGGAGGGAAGCGGAGCGGCGGGCACATGCGCGGCGAGCCAGGCCCTCGCCTCTGCCCGGAAGACGTCCTCTTCGGCGGTGTGGTCCAAGTCCATTACGGGCTCGCCTTCTTCATGGCATCCATCCTTCCCTAACAAGTGTTTGGTAGGTTAACGTACATCCCGTCTCCGAAGGAGGTACGGGCGTGAACGCTCCCCACTACGTGCCAGGCCACGGCCTGCTCACCGGCCGCAGCGCCGTCATCACGGCAGCGGCCGGCGCCGGGATAGGCGGAGCCACCGCCCGTAAATTCCTCGAAGAAGGCGCGTCCGTCGTCATCAGCGACGCGCACGCCCGCCGCCTCAAGGAGAGCGCGGCGTCCCTGGCCGACGAATTCGGCGCCGACCGTGTCGCCTCGCTGCCCTGCGACGTCACCGACGAAGCGCAGGTCCAGGCCCTGTTCTCGCTCACGGAGGACACCCACGGCGGCCTGGACATCGTCGTCAACAACGCCGGACTCGGCGGCACGGCGGAGCTGGTCGACATGACCGACGAGCAGTGGTCGAAAGTCCTGGACGTGACCCTGAACGGCACCTTCCGCTGCACAAGGGCGGCCCTGCGCTCCATGAAGGCGGCGGCCGGGGGCGGGCTGATCGTCAACAACGCCTCAGTCGTCGGCTGGCGCGCACAGGCCGGTCAGGCGCACTACGCCGCCGCCAAGGCCGGCGTCATGGCGCTCACCCGGTGCGCGGCGGTCGAGGCGGCGCAGTACGGCGTACGGATCAACGCCGTCGCCCCCAGCCTCGCCATGCACCCGCACCTCGCGAAGGTGACCTCTGCCGGACTCCTGGACGAGCTCACCGCCAAGGAGGCCTTCGGGCGGTACGCCGAGCCGTGGGAGGTCGCCAACGTCATCGTCTTCCTCGCCAGCGACTACTCCTCGTACATGACCGGCGAAACCGTCTCGATCAGCAGCCAGCGTGCCTAGTGCCTGGGCGGACAATGGCAAGGTGCCTAACAAGAAGAAGAACCAGGTGACCGCCTCACCCGAGCGCCGCCGCGAACTCCTCGGCACCGCCGCCGAGGTATTCGCCGCACAGGGCTACAACGCCACCACCGTCCGCAAGATCGCGGACGCGGCGGGGATGCTCGCGGGCAGCCTCTACTACCACTTCGATTCCAAGGAATCGATGCTCGACGAGATCCTCTCGACCTTCCTGACCGAGCTGTGGGACGGCTACGACACCGTGCTCGCCGCCGGGCTCGGGCCGAGGGAGACCATCGAGGCGCTCGTCACCGAATCCTTCCGGGAGATCGACCGGCACCGTGCCGCCGTCGCGATCTACCAGAAGGAGTCCGGGCACCTGTCCTCACAGCCTCGTTTCCACTACCTCGGCGACTCGCAGCAGAAGTTCGAGAAGGCGTGGCTCGGCACGCTGGAACGCGGCGTCGCCGCCAACGTCTTCCGCGCCGACCTCGACGTCAGGCTCACGTACCGCTTCGTCCGCGACACCGTCTGGGTCGCCGCGTCCTGGTACCGGCCCGGCGGCCGGCACAGCCCGGAGGAAATCGCCCGCCAGTACCTGTCGATGGTCCTGGACGGCATCGCCGTACGTACGTAACCCCATCCCTATAAGGACGTACAAGGAGCAGCAGCCATGTCCGAGGCCTACATAGTCGAAGCGGTACGGACCCCTGTCGGTCGCCGGAAGGGAGGCCTCGCAGCCGTCCACCCGGCGGACCTCGGGGCCCACGTACTGAAGGCCCTCGTGTCCCGCTCCGGCATCGACCCCTCTGCCGTCGAGGACGTCGTGTTCGGCTGCCTCGACACAGTGGGCCCGCAAGCCGGTGACATCGCCCGTACGGCGTGGCTGGCCGCCGGGCTTCCCGAGGAGGTGCCCGGGGTCACGATCGACCGGCAGTGCGGCTCCTCCCAGCAGGCCGTGCACTTCGCGGCACAGGGCGTCCTTTCCGGGACGCAGGATCTGGTGGTCGCGGGCGGCACGCAGAACATGACGCAGGTTCCGATCGCCTTCGCGTCCAGGCAGGCGGGGGAGCCACTGGGGCTCACGGACGGCCCGTTCCTCGGCTCGGAGGGCTGGCGTGCCCGGTACGGCGACGCACCCGTGAACCAGTTCCACGGCGCGCAGCTGATCGCCGAGAAGTGGGGCATCTCGCGCCGCGACATGGAGGAGTTCGCACTCCGCTCCCACCAGCGGGCGATCCGCGCGATCGACGAGGGCCGCTTCGAGCGTGAGACCGTCGCGTACGGCGACGTGAAGGTCGACGAGGGCCCGCGCCGTGACACGACCCTGGAGAAGATGGCGGCCCTCAAGCCGGTCATAGAGGGCGGCACGATTACCGCCGCCTGCTCCTCACAGGTCTCGGACGGCGCGGCGGCGATGCTGATCGCATCCGAACAGGCCGTTGCCGAACACGGGTTGACGCCGCGCGCCCGCATCCACCACCTGTCGGTACGGGGCGAGGACCCGATCCGGATGCTGTCCGCCCCCATTCCGGCGACGGCGTACGCACTGAAGAAGACCGGCATGTCGATCGGTGACATCGACCTGGTCGAGATCAACGAGGCGTTCGCCCCCGTGGTGCTCGCATGGCTGAAGGAAACGGGCGCGGACCCGGACCGCGTCAATGTCAACGGCGGCGCCATCGCTCTCGGACACCCGCTGGGTGCGACCGGCGCGAAGCTGATGACGACGCTGCTGCACGAGCTGGAGCGGACAGGGGGCCGGTTCGGCCTCCAGACGATGTGCGAGGGCGGCGGCCAGGCGAATGTCACGATCATCGAGCGGCTGTAGCGCGCTTGCGGTGTTCATGCCATGAATTCGGAATCGCCGGGAACGGGAAGTGGCGCGCACGTGAACGCCCCGCACGGGCCGCGATCTTCCTGCCGCGAAGGGCTGGCGCTTCGGCGCCATCGTGTTAGAGTGGGCGAGTTGCAGTTTTGGTACCCATAAACATTATGTGCGCCTGACGGGAATGCTTCCTCAGGCGCATTTTGTTTTCCGGTTCTCCGGATGGGGCTCATTGCGGCGACGTGGAATCCGTACAGTGCGGATTTCCGGATCTGCCCCAGTTTTTTAGGAGAATGACATGGCTACTGGAACCGTGAAGTGGTTCAACTCGGAAAAGGGCTTCGGCTTCATCGAGCAGGACGGCGGCGGCGCTGACGTCTTCGCCCACTACTCGAACATTGCCACCCAGGGCTTCCGTGAGCTCCAGGAGGGCCAGAAGGTCTCCTTCGACGTCACGCAGGGCCAGAAGGGCCCGCAGGCGGAGAACATCGTCCCGGCCTAATCAGCCGACGCGATACCTCGCCGGCCGGGGCCCGCACCGTGAAGGTGCGGGCCCCGGCTTGTGCTTGTCCTCAGGAAGGCAAACCCGAATGACCCGCTCCGAACGCCCCGCCGCCGCACGCTCAGCACGTCCCGTCCGCAATCGCTCCGCACAGTCCCAGTCGCAGGCCCGCGGCAAAGCCCCCGCAAAGGGCAATGCCCGCCGGGCCACGCCTGTGCAGGGTGAATTCGCGATGCCGGAGACCATTACCCCGGCGCTGCCGGCCGTCGAGAGCTTCGCCGATCTCGACATGCCCGCAGCTCTGCTCAAGACGCTGGCGGCACAGGGTGTGACGGAGCCCTTCCCCATTCAGGGTGCGACCCTGCCGAACTCGCTCGCGGGCCGCGACATACTCGGCCGCGGGCGAACCGGATCCGGTAAGACCCTTGCCTTCGGTCTCGCACTGCTGGCGCGTACCGCCGGCCGCCGCTCCGAGCCGCGCATGCCGCTCGTGCTGGTCCTCGTACCCACGCGCGAGCTCGCGCAGCAGGTGACCGACGCCCTCACGCCGTACGCGACGGCCGTGAACCTGCGTCTCGCCACCGTCGTCGGCGGCCTGTCGATCACCAAGCAGTCGAACACGCTGCGCCGTGGCGCCGAGGTCCTCGTGGCCACTCCCGGCCGCCTCAAGGACCTCATCGAGCGCGGCGACTGCGACCTCGGCCAAGTGTCGATCACCGTCCTCGACGAGGCGGACCAGATGGCCGACATGGGCTTCCTTCCCCAGGTCACGGCGTTGCTCAAGCAGGTCGAGCCGGACGGGCAGCGGATGCTGTTCTCGGCGACCCTGGACCGTAACGTCGACCGGCTCGTCCGGATGTTCCTGACCGACCCCGTGGTCCACTCCGTCGACCCGTCGGCCGGTGCGGTGACCACGATGGAACACCACGTGCTGTACGTCGCCGACGAGACCGACAAGAAGGCAGTTGCCACGCGCATCGCGGCGCGCGAGGGCCGGGTGATCCTCTTTGTGGACACCAAGCGTGCGGCGGACCGGTTCGCCAAGCGGCTGCTGGCCAGCGGTGTGCACGCGGCGGCGCTGCACGGCGGCCGTTCGCAGCCGCAGCGCAACCGTACGCTCGACCAGTTCAAGACCGGGCAGATCACGGCGCTGGTGGCCACCAATGTCGCGGCCCGCGGTATTCACGTCGACGCCCTCGATCTCGTGGTCAACGTCGACCCGCCGACCGACCACAAGGATTACCTGCACCGTGGCGGCCGTACCGCTCGTGCGGGTGAGTCCGGCAGCGTGGTCACGCTCGTACTGCCCGACGAGAAGCGGGAGATGACCCGCCTGATGTCGGACGCGGGCATCGTCCCGCAGACCGCCAGGGTCAAGTCGAGCGACGACGAACTGACCCGGATCACCGGAGCGCGCGAGCCTTCGGGCGTCGCCGTCGTGATCGAGGTCCCGCAGCAGCAGCAGGCTTCCGCGAAGCCGAAGCGCCGGCCGTCGCAGGGCGGTGGGCGCGGTGGTCGTGGCCAGGGCGAGCGCGCCCAGGCGGGCGGTCGTGGCCAGGGCGAACGCGCCCAGGGCGGCGGCGGTCGTGGCCAGGGTGACCGTGCGCAGGCTGGTGGCCGTACGCAGGGTGAGCGTGCGCAGGGCGGTGGCCGTGCGTCGGGCGAGCGTGCCCAGGCCGGTGGCCGTGCCTCGGGCGGCGTTCGTGCGCAGGGCGGCGGTCGTAGCCAGGGCGAGCGTGCGCCGGGCAGCCGTGGCCGTGGGCGGGGTGGCCGCTCGGGGAACGGTGCGCAGGGCGGAAGCCGTAGCGCTGCGGCGTAACGCCGGAGGGCTTGTTTCCCCTCCCCGCCCCTTCCCGAAACTGGGGGCAAGCCCCCAGACCCCCGGACGCCCTTGGGGTTCCCCCCCCGGACGAAGTCTGAGGAGCGGGGTCTGGGGCGGCCCACTACGCGGCGGCAGCCGCAAAATGTCACAGCGGGAACAGCAGGAAGGGGCGGGCGGGGGAAGGCGCCGCAGGCATCGGCCTCCGCACCGGCACCGCCCCCACCGGCACCCCTACGACCCCACCAGCCTCGCCCGGAGCTTCGCCAGCGTCCCGTAGTCCAGGCCCAGGCCCTCCCTGAGGTAGCCGTGGAGGCTGCCGTAGTCTGTCTCCACCTCGGCAAGCGCCGCGCCCAGGTAGTCCGTACGGACCTCCTGGAGCGGGATCAGCAGGTCCGGGTTCTGCATCAAGCCGGACTGCTTCAGGCCCTCCCGGACCTTGGCGTCGTACGCCGCTCTGTAGTCGTTGGACGCCAAGTAGTCGCGCTCGGCCGTGCGCGAAGGAACGCCGAGCGCGCGCAGTAGGACGTAACTCGTCCAGCCGGTACGGTCCTTGCCCGACGTGCAGTGGTACAGCAGCGGCGAACGCCGGTCACCGTCCGCGATGTCGCGCAGAGTCTCCGCGAACCGGGCCCGGTTCTCCGGGTTCGTGACGAACGTCCGGTAGACGTCCCTCATGAAGGCCTCCGCCTTGCCGCCGCCCAGCATCTCCTCCTGCTTGACCGGATCCCTGGAGCCGATGGCTGTCAACAACTGCGCGTACAGACCGTTGTCGGTAACCGGACGGGACGTCGCCGTGAGACCGGAGGGCAGACGGTCGGCGCCGTCGTACTGCACCTCCACAGGGACCCGGAAATCGATGACCTTCCCGAGGCCGAGGCGGCCGAGCGTGGCGACGTCCGCGTCCGTGAGCTTGCCGAGCCCGTCGGCGCGGTAGACCTGCCCGTAGCGGACCATTTCTCCGTCGTACGTGCGATAGCCGCCCAGGTCGCGGACGTTGGTCGCCCCCTGTAGCTGGATCTGGCGGACGCTGTCGCTGTGACGGTAGGGCAGGGTGGCGGCAGCGGCAACGGTGGCCTCCGCCGGGGACTCGGCCAGGGCTGCCGCAGGCAGGCTCCCGACGGCGAGCGCCGAGACGACCACTCCGGTCGCCAGACAGATTCGAGCACGGCTCATCTGGTCAACTCCTATGAGGAGAAGGGGGATCACCCTGGTGTCGGCAGGGTGCCGAGCGCATAGATGCGTTCGAGGGTTTCGTTCGCCTCGGCCATGACCCGCGCCACCAGCTCCGCACAGGACGGCAGATCCTCGATGAGTCCTGCCACCTGGCCGGACGCCATCACCCCGAGATCGGTGCGGCCGTCGACCATGGACGCCTTGAGCAGCATCGGCGTGTTGGCGGCCAGCAGGACCTGACTCCAGCTGAGGTCCTTGCCGTGCTTCATGGCGAGGCCGTCACGGACCATCCCGGCCCAGCTCAGGCCGGAGATCTTCTTGAAGCCGGCGGCCCGGCGAACGGCCTGCACCAGCGCCTTTGTACGTCCCGCCCGCTCAAGGGAGTCAACGAGTTCAGTACGGAGCATGCGGTGCGGGAGGCCGTCGACGGCCGTGGTGACCGTGACCTCCTTGACGCTCGCCGCCAGGTACTTCGCCTTCACCGCCTCCGGGACGGTCGAATCGGACGTGAGGAGGAAGCGGGTCCCCATGCCGATGCCCGCCGCGCCGTACGCGAGCGCCGCGACCAGGCCCCGCCCGTCGTAGAAACCCCCCGCAGCGATGACAGGGATGCCCACGGCGTCGACAACCTGGGGAAGCAGCACAGTGGTTGCCACTTCGCCCGTGTGGCCGCCGCCCTCACCGCCCTGAACCATGACCGCGTCCGCGCCCCAGTCCGCCACCTTCTCGGCATGACGTCGTGCCCCGATGGAGGGGATGACGACGACGCCCGCGTCCTTGAGCTCCGCTATCAGGTCTCTGGACGGGGCGAGCGCGAAGGAGGCGACCTTCACACCCTCCTCGACGACGATCCGTACACGCTCGCGCGCATCCCCCGCATCGGCACGCAGATTGACCCCGAAGGGGGCGTCCGTACGGGACTTGACCTCGCGTACGGCGCGGCGTAACTGCTCGGCACTCATCGTCGCGGAGGCGAGGATTCCGAGGGCTCCCGCGCGAGCGGCCGCCGACACGAGGCGGGGGCCAGCGACCCAGCCCATGCCGGTCTGGACAAGGGGGTACTTGACGCCGACAAGGCGCGTGAGTGCCGTCTCCATCTCCATCAGGACCTGACCTCGCGGTCGCGCACGCCCCTGGGGTCGATGACCTCGCGGATCAGGCGGAGCTCCTCGGCGGTCGGCTCCCGGGTGTACGGGACGTCGTCGGGGATCACGAGGGCGAATCCGGTGCAGTCGCGGACCTCTTCGACGGTGGCGCCGGGGTGGAGGGACGCGATCCGCATGGAGTGGCCGGGGGTCGAGAAGTCGAAGACGCCGAGGTTGCTGACGACGCGCGGGATGCGGTGATAGCGGGTCGCGGACGGCCCTGCGGCGGCCGCGCTGTCGTAACCGACTCCGCAGATCATGTCGACCTTCTCCACGAAGACCCGGGCGGAGTGTTTCGGGACCCAGTAACTGGTCGGATTGTTGAGCGTGTTGACCGGGGCGCCGCGTACACCGAGCAGCTGGCGGGAGGGCTTTGACCAGTCGCCGATGCAGGAGATGTTCTGGTTGCCGAAGCGGTCGATCTGGCTTGCGCCCATCATGACGTGGCGCTTGCCGCCGGTGACCATCGTGAGGTGCTGGCGGTACGGCAGCCAGCCTTCCGGCGTCCCGTCGAGACCGACGAGCGTCGCCTCGCCGTCGGTGAGGAGGAGGTCGGGGGAGAAGGTGCGCTTGGCGAGGCGCGCGCCGAACGCGGGGATCGTACCCATGGGACTGGCGAGAACCTCGCCGTTGTCGCGCCATGCGTCGGCGCAGGCGATCACGCAGTATTCGGCGCGGCTGACCGTCGTCGCGGTGGTCACTTCTGCTCCTCGTGCCAGGTCTGCACGGCGGACTGGTAGGCCTTCTCGTCGACGCCCGACAGGAAGCGCTCGGCGAACTCCGGCCAGGGAGTCGTCGCGTACGCCTTCTGAAAGGCCTCGTCCCGGTCGTAGTCGGGGGCGCAGGAGGTGAAGTGCGCGCCGTTCGGGGTCTCGATCACGCCGGTGACGGAGTGGCGTTTGACGAGGAGCGTCTGCGGGGCGGCGGTCTTCGTCAGCTCGGCGGTTTCGACCAGCTGCTCGCAGGAGACGTACGCCGTGTCCGCCGCCTCGCAGAAGAGGTCGTCGAAGTACGGGTCGGGCCCCAGGTACTGCCCGTTGCCGACGCGGTCGGCGCGGTTCATGTGGACGAGGGCGGCGTCCATGCGCAGGGCCGGCATCGCGGCGAACCGCTCCCCGTCCTCGTACGGCGAAGTGACGGTCTTCAGGGCCGGGTTGACCCGCATCACGTCGGAGCCGATTCCGGCGCGTACGGGAAGGAACGGCAGCCGGTTCACGGCGGCGTGCAGCCCCCACATGAACATCGCCTCGTCGATCTCCATGAGCTCGACCGCGCCGCTCTGGCGGGCGGTACGGAAGTGCGGTTCGAGGGGGATCGAGTCGAGGGTGGTGAAGGCCGCCACCACCTTGCGGGCCTTGCCGGCGGCGACGAGCAGTCCGACGTCCGGGCCGCCGTACGAGATCACGGTGAGGTCCGTGAGACCGGAGCGGAGGATCGCGCGTACGAGGGCCATGGGTTTGCGGCGCGAGCCCCAGCCGCCGATGCCGAGGGTCATGCCGCTGCGGAGGCGGGCGACGACCTGCTCCGGGGTCATGGTCTTGTCGGTCACTGCCCGGCCTCCTTGCCGAAGGTGTTACGGACCCGGTCGGCGAGGCCGCCGAGGTTGGCCTCGAAGGTGAAGCCCTGCTCGAAGCGGTAGCTGCGGCGTACGTCCACGGGGTCGATGCCGTTGATGGCGGCCTTGGCCAGCCGGATGAGGCAGCCGTCCTTCTGCGCGATCTCGCGGGCCAGGCCCAGGGCCGCGTCGTGGAGTTCTTCGCGCGGGACGACTTTCCAGACGGAGCCGTGCGCGTGGAGTTCGGCGGCGGTGGCGGTGCGCGAGGTGTAGTACAGCGTGCGCATGAGGTGCTGCGGGACGAGGCGTGCGAGGTGGGTGGCGGCGCCCAGCGCGCCCCGGTCCAGCTCCGGCAGGCCGAAGGTGGCGTCGTCGGACGCGACGATCGCGTCGGCGTTGCCGACCAGGCCGATGCCGCCGCCGAGGCAGAAGCCGCCCACTGCCGCGACGACGGGGACCTCGCACTCGTAGACGGCGGCGAAGGCCTCGGCGCAGCCGCGGTTGGCCCCGATGAGGGAGGCGTGGCCGGGGTCGCGCTGCATTTCCTTGATGTCGACGCCGGCGTTGAAGCCGCGGCCCTCGGCGGCGAGGACGACGCAGCGGGCCCCGGGGTCGCGACCGGCCGCACGGACGGCGTCGGCGAGGTCGTACCAGCCCTGCACGGGGAGGGCGTTGACGGGCGGGAAGTCGACCGTAACGACGGAAATGCCCTTGTCCGGGCTTGCGGTGGAGACACCCATGAACGGATCAGCTACCTTTCCACCAAACATTTGTTAGGCAGGGAAGGTAGCAGCGAATGCAACTGGACGGGAGGGTCGTCGTCGTGACAGGCGGCACCCGCGGCGTCGGCGCCGGAATCGCCCGCGCGTTCCTCGCCGCCGGGGCGCGGGTGGTGGTCTGCGCCCGCCGACCGCCGGAGAAGGCGGTCGAAGTGGGCGGCCTGGAGGCCGAGTTCAGGCCCGTCGACCTGCGGGATGCGGCGGCCGTACGGGGCTTCTTCGCGGGTGTGGTGGATGCGTACGGGCGGCTGGACGTGCTGGTCAACAACGCGGGCGGGACGCCGTACCGGTTGCTGGGAGAGGGCGAGGCCGAGCGGCACGCGCGGGTGGTCGAGCTCAACCTGGTCGCGCCGATGACCGCCTCACTGGCCGCGTACGAGCACCTTCGGGCCGGCGGCGGGGCAGTCGTGATGGTCGGCAGCGTCAGCGGGACGCGGCCTTCGCCGGGCACAGCGGCGTACGGGGCGGCCAAAGCGGGTCTGGAGAACCTGGCGCGGTCGATGGCGGTGGAGTGGGCACCGGACGTCCGGGTGAACACGCTGGTCCTCGGCATGGTCCGTACCGAGCTGTCGCATCTGCACTACGGAGACGAGGCGGGAGTCGCGGCGGTCGGCCGGACCGTTCCGCTGGGGCGGCTCGCCGAACCCTCGGACATCGGTGATGCCGCCGTCTTCCTGGCCTCCGAGCGGGCCGCGTACATCACGGGCGCCTCGCTGCTCGTGCACGGGGGCGGGGAGCGCCCTGCCTTCCTCGACGCCGCAACTGCCAATAAGGAGAAGTGAGATGACGGGAATCTGCGACGGACGGGTCGTCGTCGTGACGGGCGCGGGTCGGGGGCTCGGGCGGGCCCATGCGCTGGCCTTCGCGGCGGAGGGCGCGAAGGTTGTCGTCAACGACCTGGGGGTCGGACTGGACGGTGCGGGGACGTCGTCGGGCCCCGCCCAGCAGGTCGTCGACGAGATCACCGCCGCAGGGGGCGAGGCGGTCGCGCACGGCGGCGACATCGCTACGACGCACGGGGCATCCTCGCTCATCACGGCGGCGGTGGAGACCTTCGGGCGGCTCGACACCCTGGTCAACAACGCGGGCTTTCTGCGTGACCGGATGCTGGTCAACCTGGACGAGGACGACTGGGATGCGGTCATGCGGGTGCACCTGAAGGGGCACTTTCTTCCGCTGAAGCACGCGGCCGCGCACTGGCGGGCGGAGGCGAAGGCGGGTCATCCGGTGGACGGGCGGGTCGTCAACACGAGCTCGGGCGCTGGTCTGTTGGGCAGTGTCGGGCAGGGGAGTTATTCGGCCGCCAAGGCCGGGATCATCGGTCTGACGCTGGTCGCGGCGGCGGAGATGGGGCGGTACGGCGCCCAGGTCAACGCCATAGCGCCGGCCGCCAGGACCCGTATGACCGAGCAGACCTTCGCCGAGACGATGGCGGCGCCGGGGGAGGGACAGTTCGACGCCATGGCCCCCGAGAACGTCTCGCCGCTCGTCGTGTGGCTCGGGTCGGTGGCGAGCGCGGGCGTGACCGGGCGGGTCTTCGAGGCGGAGGCGGGGCGCATCACGGTCATGGAGGGGTGGCGCGAGGGGCCGACCGCGGACAAGGGGGCGCGGTGGGCACCGGCGGAGGTGGGGGAGGCGGCGCTGAAACTGCTGGCGGACGCGGGGCCGGTACGGCCGGTGTACGGGGCGGGGCGGTAGGGGGCGCGCTCGGGTGCGGGGGGTGGCATGCGGGTTGCTGGGGGTGCGGGGTGTGCGGGGGTGGGGTGCTGGGGGTGCCGGAAAGTGCGGCTGGGAGGGGGCTGGAGCGTTCCGAGAGCGCCGGGAGGCGCTGGACGCGCTCCCGTGCGCTCGGTGCGCTCGACGGGCTGGAGGTGCTGGACGGGCTCCGATGCGCTGGACGGGTTGGAGGTGCTCGACGGGCTGCGACGCGCTGGACGCGCTGTGCAGGTTGGAGGTGCTCGACGGGCTCCGACCCACTGGAGGTGCTGGTCGGGCTGGATGCGCTGGACGGGCTCAACGCGTTGGACGGGCTGGATGCGCCGGACGGGCTGGAGGTGCTCGACGCCCTCGACACGCTCGACGCGCTGAGCGCGCGCATCCCCCCGACCTCCGGTCAGGTTAACGCACGGAAAATTCACGGGAGTTGGAATTGACGCGCCCCGCTCTACGCGCGTCATCATGGTGCCCATGCGGATCCCCCCACGAATCTCCGTCATCAGCGGCATCGCCGCTCTCGTCTCCACCCTCCTCGTCGGCGGCCCGGTAACGGCCGTCGCAAGTGCCGCCCCCGTCCCTGCGGTTGGCGACATCTGTTACTCCGCCTTGCCGTCCCAGGCGCACGACACCCTCGACCTCATAGAGGCCGGCGGGCCCTTCCCGTACGAACAGGACGGGACCGTCTTCCAGAACCGCGAGCAGCTCCTGCCGAGCCAGAACACCGGGTACTACCACGAGTACACCGTCATCACGCCGGGCTCCCCCACCCGCGGCGCGCGCCGCATCGTCACCGGTGACTCGGCACAGGAGGACTACTACACGGCCGATCACTACGCGTCGTTCGACCTCGTCGACTACGGCTGCTGAACGGCCTCTGCCCGCTCTTCCTCCACTCCACTGTCAACGGTGGCGCGGCGGTGTCTGCTCCAGGCGGCGCCTCACCGTCTCGTCCGTCACGTGTTCGAGCGCCTCCGCGGCAGTGGAGTAGGCGTACCCCTCCGGGTCCTCGTGGGCGAGCAGGCGTGCCAGTGCCTCCACCGCGCGCGGGTCCCGGCGTGCCGCGAGGCCACGGGCCGCCTCCGCCGCCGTGTCCGGGTCGCGGTCCTCCAGACGCGCCGCCAGGGCCTCGCGGATCTCCGGGGTGTCGGCCTCGATGCCGGCCAGTGCCATCGTCGCCCAGTCCCGCACCTCGTCGTCGGTGTCGCGGCTGAGCGCGATCAGGGCCGCCGCACCCTCCTCGTGGCCGGCGGGAACCAGGCCGACGAGGGAGATCGCCACCCGGTGGCGTACCTCCGTGTCGGGGTGATCCGCATGGCGCAGGATCTCCGGCAGCGCGGCCGGGTCGGCGTGGTGCCCCAGCCCCAGGACGGCCGCCTGGATCAGCTCGGGGTCCTCCGCCTCGCGCGCCAGCTGCCGCAGCAGCGGCAGGGCGCGGGCGGCGAAGGGCTTCCCGTCCTGCTCGAAACCGAGCTGCGCCAGTACGTCGGCGGCGAAGGCCTGCCGCAACGGTTCTCCGCTCGCGCACCAGGCGGCCGCCGCCTGGAACGTCTCCTCGTCACCGCGCCGCCACAGCGCGGCCAGCGCCTCCATCCAGTCGTCCCGGTCGGGGTCCCCACCGCGCAGGGCCCGACCGGCGAGCTCCTCGAAGGGCGTACGGATGCCGAGCTCCTGCTCCAGGAGAGTGACGATCGCGGCGTGCCCGGTCTGCCGCTCCTTGCCGGCCTGCGCCACCCCGTCCCGGATGAGCTCGACCACGACCGTTACGCCGCCGTCCTCCTCGATGCGGCGGGTGACGGTCTCGACCTTCGCGCCACCGCTCCCGTCCCCGGCCCCGAAGGACTTGAGCAGCTCCTCGCGCAGCTCCTGCTCCACGTCGACTTCGAGCCATCGCCGCGCCTCTGCCAGCGCCTCCTCGCGCGCGGACGCGCCGTGCCGCAGAAGGGCCCGTACGGTCTCGGTGGACCCCCGGTGCGCCGCGACCACCAGGGGCGGCTCGGTGCCGGGTCCCGGCAGGTCGGGGTCCGCGCCGTACTCCAAAAGCGCCTCCACGGTGTCCGAGTTCCCCTGCCGTACGGCCCAGGCCAAGGCGGTGAACTCGAATTCCTCGCGCAGATCCGGCGTCGCGCCCGCCGAGAGCAGCGCCTCCACGACCTCCGTATGGCCGCCCACCGCGGCGCCGCACAGCGGCAGGTCACCGGCTTCCGGGCCGCTCGCCCGGTTGGGGTCGGCGCCCGCGGCGAGCAGCAGCCGTACGATGCTGGGCCGGTTCTGCATGGCCGCCTCGTAGAGCGGGGTCGTGCCCTCTTCGTCGGGGGTCTCGGGCGAGATGCCGGACCTCAGCAGCCTTACGACGGTGTCGTCGTCGGCGTAGTACACCGCTTCGACCAGGGTCTGCGCGTCCGCTGTCGGATCGTTCGTCATGCTTCGACCCTACGTGTGCCCCTTCACGTATCGCATTCGAGAATCGTGCGGCACAGGGCGCACCGGACCCGCGCCCGGCCGCTTACCGGGACACGGATGCGCTGGTGGCAGGTCGGGCAGGGGAAGGAGACGCGCAGCGGCTCGCGGCCGCCGCCCTCGAAGGCGTACGAGAGGCCGGGGTCGGCCCGGCCGCCGTTCTCCTGGGCGTACCGCCGCTCCTTGGCGTACCGGCGGCGGCCCGCCCAGCCGGCGGCCGTGAGCGGCGGCTGCCGCTCGTCATGGCGGGCCTGCGCCAGGCCCTTGGTGTACGCCGTGTACGCCTGCGCGCTGGTGAACCAGGGCGACGGGTCCTCGCCGAAGGCGATCGCGCGCTTCGCCAGGACGTATCCGAACTCCTCCGGCGTCAGATAGCCGAGCTTCTGGCTGGACGCCCCGTCCTCGCGGAACGCGTCGAGCAGCAGCCAGCCCGCGCCCAGATACGTCGTCACGGTGTCGGTCAGGATCTCGTTGTCGCGCGTCCCGGCGAAGGCGAGGTCGAGCCGGTGCAGCAGGACGTGCGTGATCTCGTGGGCGAGGGCGGCCCCGATGTCGTTGCGGTGGGTCCTGAAACGTGAGTTGAGCTCGATGAAGTACTCGGGACCGGCGGCGAGCTCCACGCTCGCGGCGTGCTCCATCTCGCGGAAGCTCACGATCATGCGGGCGTCCGGCAGATGCAGGTGGTGGACGAGGGCGCGCGCCACACGCTGGGTGCCGAGGTGGAGATCGTCCTGGTCGGAGAAGGCGACGTCGACGGGGAAGACGCTCGGTGCGTAGGTGTGCACGCCGTCGTACGAGAGCCGTTTGTGGAGCGCCGTGAGGGCGGACCGCACGGTGGTCAGGTGCGGAAAGCCGTGCACGACCTCGCTGCCGCCACTCACGCCCGCACTCACCCCCACACGTCCTCACACGACGGTGAACAGATCTCCACTGTAAGCGGATCCGGCGGACCGCGGTGCGGATGAATACGGCCTCGGTGTGGCGGGTGTGGCTGGAAGCGTCTCTTGTCGGCCGGGCGGGCAACTCCACATAATCCAACGGCGAGTTGACGGGCTCATGCCATCAGTGTGCCGGTGTGGTGGCCGTCGTGCGCGCGCACAGCAGCAAACCAGCGAAACCCCCCCACGAAAGGCAGTTCGTTGAAGAACCTTCTGCGTGTCCTCAAGAGATGTGCGGCCGCCAGTGCCGTGGCCCTCGCCGCGATCAGCCTCCAGCCCGCGGGCGCATCCACCGCCTCCGCCGCACCGCCGCCCGTCGTCGGCGGAACCCCGGCCGCCCAGGGTGAATTCCCGTTCATGGTCCGGCTCTCCATGGGCTGCGGCGGGGCGCTCTACGCCAAGGACATCGTCCTGACCGCCGCCCACTGCGTGGACGGCTCGGGCAACAACACGAGCATCACCGCCACCGCCGGAGTGGTCGACCTCCAGAGCCCGAGCGCCATCAAGGTCAAGTCCACCAAGGTCCTCCAGGCACCCGGCTACAACGGCACCGGCAAGGACTGGGCGCTGATCAAGCTCGCCAAGCCGATCGACCTGCCCACCCTGAAGATCGCCGACACGACGGCGTACAACAAGGGCACCTTCACCGTGGCCGGCTGGGGCGCCAACCGCGAGGGCGGCAGCCAGCAGCGCTACATGCTCAAGGCCCAGGTCCCGTTCGTCTCCGACACCAGCTGCAAGCGGTCGTACTCCGACCTCGTGGCGGGCGAGGAGATCTGCGCCGGCTTCACCCAGGGCGGTGTCGACACGTGCCAGGGCGACTCGGGCGGCCCCATGTTCCGCAAGGACAACAACAACGCCTGGATCCAGGTCGGGATAGTCAGCTGGGGCAACGGGTGCGCGCGCCCCAACTACCCCGGTGTGTACACCGAGGTGTCGACCTTCGCCGCGGCCATCAAGTCGGCTGCCGCAGGTCTCTGACCCCCGCATGAGCGGTGAAGGGGCGGGGGTCGGACGCGTTAGTCCAACACCCGCCCCTTCTTTGTCCATAGGCCCCCTCGCACCACGCGGCGCATCGTGACGGTCACGGTTAACCGTCACCAGGAGGAGCGAGCGTGGATTCGTACGTACAGGGCCGTGGGCCGAGTCGCAGGACCGTGACGACTGCCACCGCACTGATCGGTCTCGGCGCGGTCGTGGCCACACCGGGCGCCGCGTTCGGCGCCGCGTCGTCGGGAGCGGGCGGAGCTGCCGGAGCCGCTGGAGCCGCCGGGACAGCGCTGCGCTCCCGTGAGCTGGAGGTGCGCGTCGACCCCGGCTTCCCCCGCATCGTCTCGTACACCGATCGCCATACCGGCGCGAAGCTGTACGGGCAGGAGGATCCGGTCACCTCGGTACTGATCGACGGAACCGCCCGTACGCCCCGGGTCACCGCCCGCGCCGACGGCGACCGCATCGCGTACGTCCTGGCCTTCGAGGGCGGCACCGAGATCCATGCGGAGATCCGGGTCACCGGCCGGCAGGTCGACTGGCGGATCACCAGGATCGCCGACACGGCCGCACTGCGCGTCGGCACCCTCCAGATCCCCTCCCTCGCCTTCCTGTCCGTACGCAGCGACCAGCCCGGCGCCACCCTGCTCGCCGCGAGGATCCAGCTGGACAAGGCCAAGAGCGGCGACACCCTCGTCAAGGTCACACCGGACACGGCCGCCGAGGCGGCGACCGGCTGTGCGTACGCCGTCGTCGCACACGACAGGCTGGGCGGGGCGCTGGAGACCAATACGTCGTACGACAAGCCCGACAGTGCGGCCGGCACCACCTGGGAGAACGGACGCCTGTGGCGTACCACTGTCCGCAAGGACGGCCACGTAAAGGCGCAACTGGCGTGCGGCCAGTGGACCCACCGGGCCGCGACCGCGCCCGCCGGTGCCACCGAGCCCCTTCCGTACGCCACCGTGATCATCACCGGTGACCGTAACGGCGACGGCCTCGTCGACTGGCAGGACGCCGCCATCGCCTTCCGCGACATCATGGTCACCCCGCTGGGCGCGGACGAACAGCACCTGCGCGTCGTCCCGCACATCCCCTTCAACTTCGCCAGCCAGGCCACCAACCCCTTCCTCGCCACGCTCGACAACGTCAAGCGGATCTCTCTCGCGACGGACGGACTGCGCCAGTACACGCTGCTCAAGGGCTATCAGTCGGAGGGGCACGACTCTGCCCACCCCGACTACGCGGGCAACCACAACAAGCGCGCGGGCGGGCTCGACGACCTCAACACCCTTGTCAGGGAGGGCAGGAAGTGGGGCAGCGACTTCGGCGTACATGTGAACGCCACCGAGTCCTACCCCGTCGCCAACGCCTTCTCCGAGACCCTCGTCGACAAGGCGAACGAGCAGTGGGACTGGCTCGACCAGAGCTACCGCATCGACCAGCGGCGCGACCTGGTCTCCGGCGACATCGTGAAGCGCTTCAAGGACCTGCGCGACGAGACCGATCCTGCCCTCAACATGCTGTACATCGATGTCTTCCGCGAGTCCGGCTGGACCTCGGACCGGCTCCAGCGGGCACTGCGCGAGCAGGGCTGGCAGATCACCACCGAGTGGGGACACGGCCTGGAACGCTCGTCCCTGTGGTCGCACTGGGCCACCGAGGTCGACTACGGCGGCGACACCTCGCGCGGCATCAACTCCCAGCTGATCCGCTTCATCCGCAACCACCAGAAGGACATCTTCGCCGACAAGTGGCCGACCCTGCTCGGCATCCCGCGCACAGGGAACTTCGAGGGCTGGGTCAACAAGACCGACTGGAACACCTTCTACCAGCTGATCTGGACCGACAGCCTGCCCGCCAAGTACCTCCAGGCGTACCCGGTGAAGACATGGGGCGCACACGAGATCACCTTCTTCGGACCGACCAGGACGGTGGTCGGCGACGCGGACGGAACCCGGCGCATCACCACCGACGGACGGCTCGTATACGACGGCGGGCGCTATCTCCTGCCGTGGGAGCCGCGCAGAGCCACGGACCCGGCGAAGCTCTACCACTACAACCCGGCGGGCGGCAGCAGCAGCTGGCAGCTGCCGCGCGGCTGGGCGGGCGCGTCGAAGGTGGCGCTCTACAAGCTCACCGACCAGGGCCGGGTGTACGTCCGCGAGCTGCCGGTCCGCTCCGGCAAGGTCACCGTCGACGCCGAGGCGAAGCAGCCGTACGTCCTCTACCGCACCCAGGTGCCGCCGCCCGGCGCCCCGGACTGGGGGCAGGCCACCCCGCTGTACGACCCGGGCTTCAACTCCGGCTCTCTGGAGGGGTGGACGGTCAGCGGTCCCGCCTCGGTGGAGCTGAGCCGGACGGGCGATTACGAGCTGGTCATCGGCGCGGGCGGGGCGGCAGCCGTCGGCCGGCGCCTCGCGCGCCTCGCACCCGGGACGTACGCCGCCTCCGTACAGGTCGAGGTGGGGGCGAAGGCGGGGGAGCGGCGACGGGCCGCGCTCACGGTACGGACCGCCGACGGGGCAACGGCGGAGAACTGGACCGATACGTCCACGGCCGTCAACCTCGTCGCCGCCGACCGTAAGCACGACACCCGCTTCCAGCGGATGTTCACGTACTTCACCGTGC
Source organism: Streptomyces spiramyceticus (assembly GCF_028807635.1). Taxonomy (NCBI): domain Bacteria; kingdom Bacillati; phylum Actinomycetota; class Actinomycetes; order Kitasatosporales; family Streptomycetaceae; genus Streptomyces; species Streptomyces spiramyceticus. The sequence goes on along the minus strand of NZ_JARBAX010000001.1, from coordinate 1,173,216 downwards.
CGGAGGGCGGGGGTCCGGTCGACCTCACTCTGCGGGCCGAGGCGGGCGACGCACGGGTGCGCTTCGACAACGTACGGATCGTCGCCGCCACGCGGTCCACCAAGGCGGGCACGGTGGCCTTCGAGGACTTCCAGCACGTGCCGCAGGGGTGGGGCGTATTCGTGAAGGGCGACGCGGGCGGCTCCACCGACCCGCGCACCCACATCGCGCAGCGGCATGCCCCCTTCACGCAGCGCGGCTGGAACGGCAAGGCCATCGACGACGTCATCGACGGCTCCGAATCGCTCAAGTCGCGCGGCGAGAACAAGGGCCTGGTCTACCGGACCGTGCAGCACACCGTCCGGTTCGAGGCGGGCAAGCGCTACCGGGTGTCCTTCCGCTACGAGAACGAGAAGGCCGGGCAGTACGCCTGGATCACGGGAGTGGACGACCGGGACCTGGCCGGCCTGCCGTTGCCGATAGCCACGGAACCCACCGTGTTCTCCTACGAATTCACGGCAGCCCCGAAGGGTGAGCCATGGGTCGGCCTGCGCAAGGTGGGCGACGACGGGGTGGCGGAGTTCGTACTGGACGCCTTCGAGGTACGAGAGCTGTAGCTCGCAGCCGGAGCGGCCACGCCCCCGGGACTGGGGGCGTGGCTTCGGCTGTGTGCGGGCTGGGTCAGGAGACCGCCGTCAGGTACATCCCGGACGCGCCGGAGCCCGCCGTGTTGCGGCAGGTGTAGTTGCCGGTCGGCTTGGCGTAGATCAGGGCGAGGCAGCGGCCCTGTCCGAGCTGCCCGAAGTAATTGGGGTGCACGGACTCCTGTACGGGGCCCTGGGTTCCGTTGCTGTCGATCCAGCGCGCCCACTCGCTGGTCGTCGCCGACGCCGGCTGCGTGGCACTCACCTGCTTCGCTGCCTTGGCGCAGACCTCACGGCCCTGCAGCATGTCGCGAAGGTCCAGGAACTGTGCCCCCTTGGCGGCGGCGACGCCCTTGAGGCGGTTGGCGATCTGCGGGACGAGTGAGTCGCGCGCCCAGTCGGAGTCCTTGTTCCAGAACGGGCAGCCGCCGGTGTTCGTGCGGCTCCAGCCGGACTCGACGTAGCGGTTGTCGGCGGCGCGGGGGATGGGGGAGGGGTAGGACTGCAGGACGATGCGGTAGCCGGCGGCCGCATAGCCGGCGCCGGACATCACCGCGCGTATCTCGTCGATCGACTTGCCGACATTCGCCATCACCGTGTCGATCTTCGCGTCGACGGCCTGCTGTTGGTCGTCGTGGCAGTACGAGTACCAGATGATGTAGTCCGTCGCGCAGCTCGTGATGATGTCGGCGAAGCCGAGGTCGTTGCCGCCGATCGACAGTGCGATCGTCTTGACGTTGTTCGCGGCGGCGACGGCCGCGAGCTGGTCGGCCTGCGGGGCCTCGCCCTTGTACGACTGGCCGCCGTTCGAGGACCGGAAGACGTTCGCGGTGGTGGCGCCCGAGCAGGCGATGTTGACCAGTGCCTGCGTGGTGCCGGTGGCGCTGCGTACCTCGGCGGAGTCGGAACGGTGGCAGCCGTTCGCGGCGGTTGTGCCGTAGACCCGGCTCGGGTCGTATCCGCTGCCGGTCCAGGCCCGGTCGGTGCCGTCACGACTGCCGCTGTTGGTGAGGCTGTTGCCCTGCCACCGGCCGGCCTCCCCGGAGATGTAGCTGTCGCCCATGGAGACGATCGCGGTGGGCCCGGAGGTCGGGTCGGCGGCCGAGGTACCCGCGCCCGTGGTCACCAGGCCGGTGATCGCGAGGACCGCGGCGGCGAGGCAGCGGCTCTTGCTGCGGCTCCCGCTGCGGGTCTTGCTGCGGTTCGGTCTGGGTGGGCCGGAGGTACGTGTGGACGTGCGGAATCCGGTCACGACGGAACTCCTGCGGTCGGCCATGCCTGGCGGTATGGCGTGTCGATGAGGGTGGGCCGCCGGCCGGTGGCATGCGGAATCTGACACGCCGCGGTTTGTTACCGCTAGGTAGCTGCACGTCTCGGTTGTGTTACGTCGCCGAGTGCGGAGCTGGGCTTGATGCCGCGGTGGGGGTGGGGGTGGGCTGCTCGCTCAGCTCAGCTCCACGCGGCCCCCGCCCCCGCCTTCCAGCTCCAGGACCCAGAGCTCGTTCACGCCCTCGCGCAGCACAGGGCCGGGTACGTACAACGACTTCTGCGGCCCGGCAGCCCAGTACGCCCCAGACAGAAGCCGTTCACCCAGACGAAGCCCCGCTCCCAGCCCGGCAGTACGATCGACGCGTCCCCCACGCCACGAACCTGGAACACGCCCCGGAAAAGCCCGCCTGTACCGGCGCCTGGACCGGCCTCTGTACCGGCGGCCGCCCCCGCAGGTTCTTCCAGCGCCCGGAAGGCCACTTTCGCCACCGTGCCCGCGTCGTCGAAGGCGTCCAGGCTCAGCCCCCGAGCCCGTACGCCGTGCACGTACTGCCGCTCGTGCAGTACGCCGCCCGTGATGCCCTTGGACTCGGCGAAACGGGGCCCGTAGTTGACCCGGCCCAGCGACTCCACCCACAGCTCCACCGAAGCGGGCCCCGCCACCGGCTCCTCCAGTGCCGTATACGACCCGGCCCCTCCCTCCCCGTTCAGTACGCCCGCCCGCACCCCGTCGACGTACACCACAGCCCGGTCCCGCAGACCCGTCACACCCAGTGGGTACGCCTGCCGCGGCCCCGGCACGTCAAGGCGGTAGCGGACCAGTCCCCGGTCCACGCCCAGCTCCTCGAACGTCGGCGGCATCGCGGCCTCGGTCTCCGTACCGCCGAGCACGTCGATGACGTCACCGAGCGGCGACCACCCGGTGAACTCCACCCGGGCCGGCTCACCCAGCAAGGCGGGCGCGAGCGGCACGTCGGGCAGCGGGGCGTCTCCGACGCCGTCCCGGTGGAGCGCCAGGATGTCCCGGAACAGCCAGAACTTCTCCGTGGGACGGCCGTACTCGTCGATCGGCGCGTCGTAGTCGTACGACGTGACAGTGGGCCGGAGCTCCCCGTCGTGCAGCGCCCCGGACCGGTTCGCCCCCGACCAACCCGCGAAATTCGTGCCCCCGTGCGCCATATAGATGTTGACGGAGGCACCGCATTCGAGGATCTCGTGCAGCGTGGCCGCCGCGTCGGCGGCATCCCGTACGACATGCTCCGAGCCCCAGTGATCGAACCAGCCGCACCAGAACTCCATGCACATCAGCGGGCCGGACGGGCGATACCGCCGCAGCGCATCGAAGCCCTCCCGCGCCCCCGAACCGAAGTTCGCCGTCGCCAGCACCCCAGGCACCGAACCGCCGCTCAGCATGTGGTCCTCGGGCCCGTCGGAGGTGAACAGCGCCGCCGTGACACCGCACTCGCGCAGCAGCCCCGTCAGATGCCGCAGATAGACCTGGTCGGAGCCGTAACTGCCGTACTCGTTCTCTACCTGCACCATGATCACCGGGCCGCCCCGGTCGATCTGCCGCTCCACCACCTGCGGCAGCAACACCCCGAACCACCGCTCCACATGCGCCAGATACTCCGCGTCGCGCGTCCGTACCCGCGTACCCAGCGGCCCTGTCAGCCAGTGCGGCAGCCCGCCGTTCTCCCACTCGGCGCAGATGTACGGACCCGGGCGCACGATCGCCCACAGCCCCGCCTCCCGCGCCGCGTCCAGGAACCGGCCGAGCGCCTCCACGCCACGGAACCGGCCAGGCTCCGGCTCATGCAGATTCCACGGTACGTACGTCTCCACGCAGTTGAGCCCCATCGCCCGCAGCATCGCGAGCCGGTGCCCCCACTGCCCCTCGTGCACACGGAAATAGTGCAACGCCCCCGACAGCAGCCGCACCGGCCGCCCGTCCAGCAGAAAGTCCGACTCACCCACCGTGAAGTCAGCCACGGTCCCCGCCTCTCGCTCCACCAACAGCGTCTCCACTTCACCCCCTGGCGGCAGAGCGGTCCATGGACAAAGATCAGCGCTGTTTGGACGCAACGGAACGCCGGCGGAAGCCAACGGGACGCCACCTGAATGCCACCCGGGCGAGCAGGGAGGAAGAAAAGCGGATGTACCACACCTGGATGCGCTATTTCACCCCCAGTCCCACCCACCACCGCCTCGGCCTGGTCTGCCTCGGTGTCGGACTCCAGCACGGCACGCTGCCCACAGTCGGCCCACGCACCCTCGACCACCACGTGGCCGTCGTCGTCAGCGCCGGCAGCGGCTGGTTCCGCGGCGCGGACGGGCACCGTACCGCTGTCACCGCACCCGCACTGATCTGGCTCATACCGGGCACCCCGCACCACTACGGGCCCGACCCGGCCACCGGCTGGGACGAAAGCTTCGTCGACTTCACCGGCCCGGCCACCGCGACGTACACCGAACTCGGCTACATAGAACCCGACCGCCCCGTCGTCCCCCTCGCCGACACCGCCGCCGCCCGCGCCGCCGTCGGCCGCATCGCCCGCGCCGCACGCCGAGGCAACCCCCTCCTCGAAGTCGAGACCGGGGCCGCCGTCCACGAACTCCTCGTCGCCCTGCGCCGCGCCCGCGCCGACGTCGGAGCCGACGGAGACCCCGTACTCCAGGCCCTCGCCCGCGACGCCTTCCAGCCCCTGACGGTCGCCGAACACGCCGCACGCCACGGCATGACCCCCGCCGAACTGCGCGCCGCCGTACGCCGCGGCGCCGGATGCAGCCCCAAGGACTACCTCCTCGGCATCCGCCTCGGCCGCGCCAAGGAACTCCTCGCCGCCACGGAACTCCCCGTCGCCGCCGTCGCCCGCCGCGTCGGCTACGACGACCCCGCGTACTTCTCCCGCCTCTTCACCCGCCGCGTCGGCATTGCCCCCGTCCGTTTCCGCGCACAGCAGGGCCGCACCGTCCACGGCGGCTGGAGCCACCAGATCCCAGATCCCGAACACCCGCCCACCATCGCGACGGGACCGACGTAAGCTCCCTGACCATGACCTCCAGCGAAATCGACGAGTCCGTCATCGCCGAACTGAGCCGGCTGCGCGACAGCATCGACAACATCGACGCCGCCGTTGTCCACATGCTCGCCGAGCGCTTCAAATGCACCCAGCAGGTCGGCCACCTCAAAGCACAGCACAAGCTCCCACCGGCCGACCCGGCCCGCGAGGCCCGCCAGATCGTCCGCCTGCGCGAACTGGCCGAGAACGCCAAACTGGACCCGGCATTCGCGGAGAAACTGCTCAATTTCATCATCGCGGAGGTCATCCGCCACCACGAAACGATCGCGAAGTCATAGATCCCCGCCCCTGACCGGCGCACCCCAGGGGCCCGAAGGGGACATGCACCGCGACTGCCCGGCCGAGAAGCGGCGTACACACGCCCGCTGTGCCACGCGCAAGCCATCAGGCAGCATGTCCCCATGTCCGTACTGACGCGCGACGAAGCGCAGACCCGAGCCCAGCTCCTCGACGTCCACCGGTACACGATCGAACTCGATCTCACCCGCGGCGACGAGACCTTCGACTCCCGCACCGTCATCCAGTTCTCCGCACACACCGCCGGGGACACCTTCGTCGAGCTCAAGCCCGCCGTCCTGCGCAACGTCACCCTCGACGGACAGCCACTCGACCCCGAAGCGCTCGCCGAAAACCGCCTCGCCCTCACCGGACTCACCCCGGGCGAACACGAGCTGCGCATCGAAGCCGACATGCACTACTCCCGCACCGGCGAAGGCATGCACCGCTTCACCGACCCCACCGACGGCGAAACGTACGTCTACACCCAGCTCTTCATGGAAGACGTCCAGCGCGTCTTCGCCGCCTTCGACCAGCCCGACCTCAAGGCCGCCTTCGCCCTGACCGTCACCGCCCCCGAAGGCTGGACCGTCCTCGGCAACGGCAACGCCGAACACCACGGCGCAGGCCGCTGGACACTCGCCCCGACACCCCTCATCTCCACCTACCTCGTCGCCGTCGCCGCAGGCCCCTGGCACTCCGTACGCACCGAACACCGCGGCCTGCCCTTCGGCATCCACTGCCGCCGCTCCCTCGCGCCGTACATGAACATCGACGCCGACGAAATCCTCGACATCACCCGCGCCTGCTACGACCGCTACCACGAGAAGTTCGAAGAGCCCTACCCCTTCGACTCCTACGACCAGGCCTTCGTCCCCGAATTCAACGCGGGCGCCATGGAAAACCCCGGCCTCGTCACCTTCCGCGACGAATTCATCTACCGCTCCGCCGTCACCGACACCGAACGCCAGACCCGCGCCATGGTCATCTCCCACGAGATGGCCCACATGTGGTTCGGCGACCTCGTCACCCTCCAGTGGTGGGACGACATCTGGCTCAACGAGTCCTTCGCCGAATACATGGGCTACCAGACCCTCACCGAAGCCACGCGCTTCGCCGACACCTGGACCGACTTCGCCGTCGCCCGCAAGGGCTGGGGATACGACGCCGACCAACGCCCCTCCACCCACCCCGTCGCCCCCGACCCGGACGCCGTCCCCGACACCGCGTCCGCCATGCTCAACTTCGACGGCATCTCCTACGCCAAGGGCGCCTCCGCCCTCCGCCAGCTCGTCGCCTGGCTCGGCGAAAAGGACTTCCTGGCCGGCATCAACACCCACTTCGCCCGCCACAAATTCGCCAACGCCACCCTCGCCGACTTCATCGACAACCTCGCCTCCGCCACCGACCGCGACGTCCACGCCTGGGCCGAGCGGTGGCTGCGCACCACCGGCGTCGACACCCTCACCCCCCGGCCCGTCGAATCCGACGGCTACTGGCACCTCACCGTCGACCAGGACGGCAACCGCCCCCACCGCATCGCCATCGGCGCCTACGACCACGACCTGGTCGACGGCCAAAACCTCGTCCTGCGCGAACGATTCGAAATCGACGTACCCCAGGGCGAGTCCGTGACCGTACGACCCGGCCGCCGCCCCGCCCTCGTCATCCTCAACGACGGCGACCTCACCTACGCCAAGGTCCGCCTCGACGACGAATCCGAGGAACGGGTACTGCGCACCCTCTCCGGCGTCCCCGACCCCCTCACCCGCGCCGTCGTATGGAACTGCCTGCGCGACATGGTCCGCGACGGCGAACTCGAACCCGCCGCCTACCTGGCCACCGCCGGCGCCCACCTCCCGCACGAGACAGACCTCGCCATCGTCCAGGGCGTCCTCGGCTTCGCCGCCACCCAGATCACCGACCGCTACCTCGACGCCACCGGCCGCCCCGCCGCCCTCGCCACCCTCACCTCCATCTGCCGCGACCTCATCCGCCGCACAGAGGACGGCAACGCACCGGGCCTGCGCCTCACCGCCGTACGCCACTTCATCGACGCAGCCACCCGGCCCGAAGCCATCCACGACTGGCTCACCTCCGGCAGCATCCCCGGCGGCCCCGAACTCGACCCCGAACTGCGCTGGCGCATCCTGCGCCGCCTCGCCGTCCTCGGCGCCACCGACGAAACCGCCATCGCCGCCGAACTCGACCGCGACCCCAGCGCCACCGGCCAGGAAGGTGCCGCCCGCTGCCGCGCCGCGCTCCCGGACGCCGCGACCAAGGCCGCCGCCTGGGCCCGCATGTTCGAGGACGACACCCTCTCCAACTACCTCTTCACCGCCACGGCCCAGGGCTTCTGGCAGCCCGAACAGGCCGACCTCGTACGGCCCTACATCACCCGCTACTACCGCGACGCGACTGCGACCGCCGACCGCCGAGGCCCCGCCATCGCTGAAGCAGCAGGCCGTTACGCATTCCCCGCGTTCGCCGTCGACCCGGAATCCCTGCGCCTCGGCGAGGACTTCGTACGCGACAACGAAATGATCCCGGCCCTGCGCCGCAAACTCGTAGACCAACTCGACGACCTGCGCCGCGCGCTGGCGGTACGGGGCCTCTGACGCGCCTGAGGCCTTGAGGCCCCGGCTCTTGCCCCACCCCGCCCCTTCCCCAAACTGGGGGCAAGCCCCCAGACCCCCGGAGAGGCTGGATTACCAGCCCCCCGGGGGTCCCCCTGGACGTAGCCCTTGGGGGAGTTCGAGGAGCGGGGTCTGGGGCGGAGCCCCCCCGCGGCGGCAGCCGCAAAATGTCGCAGCCGGGAAGAATGGGGTCTCCCCTGCTCGAACGAAGTCGAGAGCTCGGGGAAGGGTAGGGGAACAGCGCCGCAGGCACCCGCACCCGGCCAAACCCTCCGCAACCGCCCACCCCACCAGTCCCCGACCCGCCCCACCGGCCGCACCCGCCCCCATATCAGCCCAGCCCCCTCCAACCCCCCTCCTCACCCCCCAAATACCACTTTCGGGTCCAGCTCGTTGAGCTCTGCGGACGCACCGGCTCACGCCTGTACACGCTGGTGTGCCAGCCAAGCGCGCAGCCCGAAGGACCCCGCAATGAGTACGCCGCCAACCGGCACCCCCCTCCCGCCCCTCGCCGGCGGCAAGGACGGGCCGGCCGCCCTGCGGCCACTCCTCGCCACCGTCCTCGACGCCCTCCACGAAGGAGCCGTCGCCCGCGGCGGACCACTCCCCGCCGGCGGCCCCGACGCCGTCGCGACGCGCCTGCGCAACGCCGCCGAACCCGTACTCCCCACCACAGGCACCGGCGCCGAAGAAGCCCTCCGTACCCTCGTCCGCGCTCTCACCGAAGGCGCCGCCGACCCCGCCGACCCCCTCTGCGCCGCTCACCTGCACTGCCCACCGCTCGCCGTCGCCACCGCAGCCGACCTCGCCGCGTCCGCGCTCAACGCATCCCTGGACTCCTGGGACCAAGCGCCCGCCGCCTCCGTACTGGAAGCCCAAGTGGCCCGTACGCTCGCCGCCGAGGTCTACCCCGACGGCCCCGCCCCCGACGCCCTCGTCACCACCGGCGGCACCGAAGCCAACCAGCTCGCCCTCCTCCTCGCCCGCGAACGCCACGGCGCCGTACAGCTCGTCTGCGGAGCCAACGCCCACCACTCACTGCGCCGCGCCGCCTGGCTCCTCGGCCTCCCCGAGCCGGTCACCGTCCCCGCCCCCGCAGGCGTCATCGACCTGATCACACTCGACGAAGCCCTCACCGACCTGCACCACCCCGTGCTCGTAGCCGCCACCGCAGGCACCACCGACACCGGCCAGATCGACCCGCTCCCCGAAATCGCCGACCTCTGCGCGCAGCACAACGCCGAACTCCACATCGACGCCGCATACGGCGGGCCCCTCCTCTTCAGCGACACCCACAAGACCCGGCTCACCGGCCTGGCCCGCGCCCACACCGTCGCCCTCGACCTGCACAAACTCGGCTGGCAACCCATCGCCGCAGGCCTCCTCGCCGTACCCGACACCGCCAACCTGAGCAGCCTCACCCACCAGGCCGACTACCTCAACGCCGACGACGACACCGAAGCCGGCCTCCCCGACCTCCTCGGCCGGTCCCTCCGTACGACCCGACGCCCCGACGTCCTCAAAGTCGCCGTCACACTCCGCGCACTCGGCCGCCAAGGACTCGCCGACCTCGTCGACCGCACCTGCGCCGCCGCACAGCACCTCGCCGACCTCGTCGACAAGAACCCCGGCCTGGAGCTCTACGACCGCCCCACCATCAGCACCGTGCTCTTCCGCCCCACCCACGCCACCGACGACGACATCGCCGCAACCCGCCGCACCCTCCTCACCGAAGGCCGCGCAGTCCTGGGCCGCGCCCGCGCCGACAACCGCCTCTGGCTGAAAGCCACCCTGCTCAACCCGCACACCACCCCCAGCGACCTGGAAGCCCTCCTGTCACACCTGCCACCCACGCGACACCTACCAACCACGCCACACCTGCCACTCCCGGAAGGCATTGCCCACCGATGACCGCCGCGCCCCCGCCCCAAGAGCCCTCCCCCTACGCCCAAGGGGCGTGGGGGGACCCCCATCCGCCCCACGACCTGGTGGGCATCGGCATCGGCCCGTTCAACCTCTCCCTCGCCGCCCTCGCAGACGGCGTACACGGAGGCCTCGCCACCGCCTTCTACGAACAGCGCCCCACCTTCCACTGGCACCCAGGCCTCCTCATCGAAGGCGCCACCCTCCAAGTCCCCTTCCTCGCCGACCTGGTCACCCTCGTCGACCCCGCAAGCCCCTGGTCCTTCCTCAACTACCTGCGCACCCGCGAGCGGCTCTTCCCCTTCTACTTCGCCGAGCGCTTCCACATCCAGCGCGCCGAATACGACGCCTACTGCCGCTGGGTCAGCTCCGCCCTCCCCGGCCTCCACTTCAGCCACCAGGTCGACGCCGTCCGCTGGAACGCCGAACGCGGCGCCTTCGAAGTCGACTTCACCCAACTCGGCGCCGACGGCGAAGCCGAAGCCCTCGGCCGCGCCTACACCCGCAACGTCGCCCTCGGCGTCGGCACAGAACCCTGCATCCCCGAACCCCTCAAACCACTCGCCGAAGCCCCCGCCGTCCCCGTCATCCACTCCTCCGCATACCTGGACCACCGAGACCGCCTCCTCGCCGCCGGGCACATCACCGTCATCGGCTCGGGCCAGTCCGGCGCCGAAATCTTCCTCGACCTCCTCCGTGCCCGCCCCGCCGGCCACGAGAAGATCACCTGGCTCGCCCGCACCGAAGCATTCGCCCCCATGGAGTACTCCAAGCTCGGCCTGGAACACTTCACCCCCGACTACACCCGCTACTTCCACTCCCTGCCCGAGTCCGCCCGCGACGAACTCGTACCCCGCCAGTGGCAGCTCCACAAAGGCATCGACGCCGACACCATCGCCGCCATCCACAACGAGCTCTACCAGCGCACCCTCCACGGCGGCTGGCCCGACGCCGTCCTCACCCCCGGAGTGTCCGTACGTACGGCAGGCCGCGTCGCCACCAGCAAGGTCGAACTCCACCTCGAACACCTCCAGCAAGGCACCCGATCCCGCATCACCACCGACGCCGTCGTCCTCGCCACCGGCTACCGCGAACGCCCCCTCGGACAACTCCTCGCCGGCCTGGACCCCTACATCCGCCGCGACGCCGCCGAGCGCCCCCGCATCGACGACCAGTTCCGCCTCGTGCTCGACCCCACGATCACCGGCTCGGTGTACGTACAGAACGCCGAACGGCACACCCACGGCGTAGGAGCACCGGACCTCGGCCTCGCGGCGTGGCGCAGCGCGACGATCCTCAACTCCCTGACCGGCAAGGAGCCCTACCCCCTGCCGAGCCGAACGGCATTCACCAGCTTCGGCCTGGAACGCCGCGAAGCCCCAAAAATCCCGTCCCAACAACCCGTTCTGACACCACTGGTCCAGAGCAACTGAAAACGCCGGACGGGCTGAAAGTCCAGCCCGTCCGGCGCTTGAGCCACGAAAGCCACGCCCCGCACCCCGCCTAAAACACCGGCGTACCCTCCCGCGTGAGCCTCCACCCCACCACAGCGAACTCCGCCGGATCCACCGTCCCCTTCCCCTTCACCCACGTAATGATCGTGTTCCGGATCTCCTCCGAATTCGCCCACAACTGCTTCGACCCCGCGATGTGCGGAAACGCCCCGCCACCACTCGCCCGGTAGTTGTTGACCGCCAGCACGAACTGCGCCGCCCCGTCCACCGGCTTCCCGTCGAACGACAGCTTCACCACCCGCGAACCAGCCGGCTTGGCAATATCGATCTCATACGTCAGACCCGGACCCGACACCACGTCGTAGTTGTAGTCGGGAATGCCCCCCGCATTCGTCAGCTTCGCCGTATCCACCGGCGCCCCCGCCGCCGTCTGCACGTAATACCGCGCCGAGAACTCCAGGTAATCCTTCAGCTGAGCACCACTCACCAGCCGTGCCTCAAGCGTGTTCTCGAACGGATACAGACCCGCCGCATCCTTGATCGTCACCTCGCCCGCAGGCACCACCGCACTCCGCGAGAAACACGACGCCTGCGACAGCACAGGCAACGCCGCATACGCGCCCCCCGCCAGCGCCGCCTTCACCGTCTCCGCCTGAACATGGTTGATCAGATCAATGAGCGGCTCGTCCTTCCACGCCGCCTCCGCCGTCGTCATCGCCACCGTGGACGTACCAATCACCTGGTTGACGTACGCCACGACCTTCTCGTGCTCATCACCCAGCAGCTTCGTGATCTCCGGGTCCTCCTCCACCGTGTTGGAGTTGAGAACCTTCGCCCCCACCTTCTCCACCACCCAGCGGCCCTTCGCCCACACCAGATCGAAGTCGAACAGCGTCAGCCGCTGCCCCCACTTGAGCGGCTCCGACAGAACAACCTTCTTGCCTGTCTCCTTGTTCGCCACGAAGTACTCGGCGATCTCCGTATGCGCATGCCCGACCAGAATCGCGTCGATCCCCGCCACCTGCTCGGCCACCAGACCCGCCGCATTCTCGACGTACGGAAGCTGGTCACCGTACGACGACGTGCCGCTCGACCCCGAGTGCGCCGACACTATGACGACATCCGCACCCATGGACCGCAGCTTCGGCACCCACTTCGCCGCCTGCTCCTCCAGCCCCGGGAACGTCATCTTCCCCTGCACATTCGCCTTGTCCCAGATCGCGATACCCGGATTCGTCAGCCCGAGAACCGCCACCCGCACATCACGACCGCACGGCGTCCGCAGCCGCTTCATGAAGTACGGAGGAAACGCCGGCCGGAGCGTCTTGGCGTCCAGCGCATTCGCACCCAGCAGCGGAAAATCGCACTGCTCCTCGAACTTCCGCAGCACCGGAATGCCGTAATTGAATTCGTGATTGCCGAGAGCCGCCGCGTCGTACCCGATGGCATTCATAGACTGCGCCATCGGGTGCACAGGGCCGTGCTCCGCCGTGATCGGGTCGACCTTGGCGTAGTAGTACGACAACTGGGTGCCCTGGATGGTGTCGCCCGCGTCAATGAGCATCGTGTTACGGCGGCCCTTCTCCTCCCGGATCCGGTTCACCAGGGTCGAGATCTTCGCCAGACCCACATCGTTGTGCGCCTTGTCGTCGAACTCCTTGTCCGTGAAGTAGTCCCAGTTGAAGACATTGCCGTGCAGGTCGGTCGTCCCCATGACAGTGAACGAGTACCGCTTCGGCGAACGCCCACGACCCTCCGCGGGCGCCGCCTCCGCGGCCGCGGCCACGCCCCCTCCCGCGATCGCCACACCAGCCCCCGCAGCAGCGGCAGCGGCCGAACGGCCCAGAAACGTCCTACGGTTCAGCGGCATCTTCTCTCCTAGATCCATTGCACAATGACGCGCGTAGATTCTGGCCCAGGAGCCACATCCGGCAACACCCCCAACGCGTTTCGATCTGATGACCGCTGCCTGTCAGACCCAAGTGCGACAGTGGAGAAGTGACCGACGAAACGAACAACCCCACACCCCCGCACGGCACTCCCGGCGCAGCAGGCACCCCGGACGCCCCACGCGTCGCAGTACAAGGCGAAGCACGCCTCGAATTCGACCCCGAGATCGCCCGCATCGGAATCACCGTCACCGCCCGCGGTACGGACCGCCGCACCGCACTCGAAGACCTCACCCGGCGCAACACCATCGCCCTCGACCTCGTCAAAACGTACGGCGACGCCATCGAAAAGCTGGAAACCGGAGCCTTCTCCATCAGTCCCGAACTCACCAAACACGGCCGCGGCGAACGCATCCGCGCCTACCACGGCCGCGTCTACATCACCGCAGTCCTCACCGACTTCACCGCCCTCGGCGAACTCACCACCCGCCTCGCCGACCTCGAACTCACCCAAGTAGACGGCCCCTGGTGGAGCATGCGCCCCGACTCACCCGCATACGGCGAAGTCCGCCGCCAAGCCGTACGAGAAGCCGTCAAACGCGCCCGCGAATACGCCCACGCACTCGGCGCCGAACTCTCCGCCCTCCTCGAACTCGCCGACCCCGGCGCCGAAGACACAGGCCCCGTCCCCGTCGCCTTCGCGGGCCGCGCCCGCCACATGTCGATGGCCTACCCGGAAGGCGCGGAGGAAGCCCCCGCCCTTGACCTGGAACCACAACGCCAGACCATCTACGCGCAGGTGAACGCCCGCTTCACCATGACCCCACCCCAACTGTGAGCGACATGCTCATCGGAGCGCCCCCGCGCACAATTCAACACTTGTCAATAACCTTTCATGCAAAGGTTGTTGGACAGTCATGCACAGCCAATTGTCTACTGACTGGTAAGCCCTAGGCTCGAACCATGCGCCGAGCAAAAATCGTCTGCACCCTTGGCCCCGCCACTGACACATACGACCAGATCAAGGCACTGGTCGAAGCCGGAATGGACATCGCCCGCTTCAACCTCAGCCACGGCACCTACGCCGACCACGAACAGCGCTACCAACACGTACGCAAAGCCTCCGAAGAGACCGGCCGCAGCGTCGGCATCCTCGCCGACCTTCAAGGCCCGAAGATCCGCCTCGGACGCTTCCGCGAAGGACCCGTACTCCTTGAACGCGGCGACGAATTCACCATCACCGTCGAACCCATCGAAGGCGACCGCCACACCTGCGGCACAACCTACGAAGGCCTCGCCGCCGACGTCTCCACCGGCGAACGCATCCTCGTAGACGACGGCAAGGTCTCCCTCGAAGTCACCGAGGTCGACGGACCCCGCGTCCGCACCCTCGTCATCGAAGGAGGCATGGTCTCCGACAACAAGGGACTCAACCTCCCCGGCGTCGCCGTCTCCGTCCCCGCCCTCTCCGAAAAAGACATCGAAGACCTCCGCTGGGCCCTGCGCACCGGAGCCGACATCATCGCCCTCTCCTTCGTACGCAGCGGACGCGACATCCAAGACGTCCACCGCATCATGAAAGAAGAAGGCCGCCGGCTCCCCGTCATCGCCAAGGTCGAAAAGCCCCAAGCCGTCGAAAACATCGACGACATCGTGGCCGCCTTCGACGGCATCATGGTCGCCCGCGGCGACCTCGGCGTCGAAATGCCCCTGGAACAAGTCCCGATCGTCCAAAAGCGCGCCATCAAACTCGCCAAGCGCAACGCCAAGCCGGTCATCGTCGCCACGCAGATGCTCGACTCGATGATCGAAAACTCCCGCCCCACCCGCGCCGAAGCCTCCGACGTCGCCAACGCCGTCATCGACGGCACCGACGCGGTGATGCTCTCCGGCGAGACGAGCGTGGGCAAGTACCCCATCGAGACGGTCAAGACGATGAGCCGCATCGTCGAAGCAGCAGAGGAAGACATCCTCGCCAAGGGCCTCCCACCGCTCACCGAACGCAACAAGCCCCGCACCCAGGGCGGCTCCGTCGCCCGCGCCGCCGCCGACATGGGCGACTTCCTCGGCGCGAAGTACCTCGTCGCCTTCACCCAGTCGGGCGACACGGTCAAGCGCCTCTCCCGCTACCGCTCGCCGATCCCGCTCCTGGCCTTCACCCCGGACCCGGCGACCCGCTCCCAGCTCAACCTCACCTGGGGCGTCGAAACCTTCCTCGGCCCCCACGTCGACTCCACCGACGCGATGGTCGCCCAGGTCGACGAGCACCTCCTGCGGATCGGCCGCTGCGACAAGGGCGACATAGTGATCATCACCGCCGGCTCCCCGCCCGGCATCGCAGGCTCGACGAACCTGGTCCGAGTCCACCACATCGGCGAGGACGACCCCGCCACCAAGTAGCCGCCGTAAAGGGCCCCTCCGAAGAGGGGCCCTTCCCTGCCGGGGGCGCGGCTCAGTACTTCGGCCCGACGTGGGCGTCCATCAGGGCGACGGATGCGCGTTTGGCGACCGAGATGTTGTAGAGCTTCCCGTGTCGAGTGCAGTGCTTCCATTCGACGCCGAGGCGGTCGAGAGTGTTCGTGTAGAGCTGACGGATGTCGTCCGAGACGTTGGTGAACCAGTAGCGGGGGTACTCGTACCGCTTCCGCTCGCCGCCAACCGTCCGCACGGTCCAGTTCATGTTCCGGCACCCATCCGAGTGGATCAGCCCTCGGATGAACGCCCACGGATGCTCATCGACTATGTCCTGCTGCCAGGCTTCGAGGATGATCGCACGCTCGTGCTTCTTGCCGGGCCCGTGCTGAGGGAACATGCAAGTCCAGTGTTTTGTGAACGACTTGACCTCGACGCAGCCCTGCTTCTGCCGTTGCTGAACGCTGGGCATTGGCATCACCTTGCGCATCGCCGACTCGGCTTCGCTGAGCAGGCCGGGCCATGTGTCAGCACAGAAGATCGACAGGTGGTGCTGCCTGGGTTTCGAGATGATGTGCCCGTCACCGAGGTATAGCCCGAGCAGGTATGAGTACGCCTCGTGGTCGAATGGTCGTGCGGTGCATCTCGGGCAATCGGTGGGGTGTTCAAATTGCTCACCCCGGCGTCTGCGGTCTTGGTGGCGCCACCAGCCGACAGTGCCACGTGGCACATTTAGGCGTTCCGCCACCGCGCGATTGCTCACGCCTCGACGCATCAGAGCGAGTGCTTCTTCGCGTATCGAAGGATTGTGCTGCTCCATGGCATGGAGCCTGGCCGGATCGATGGCGTTCCGGGCCGATTCGATACTGCGTTCACCGTGGCGAGTGAAGATCGCCAACAAGCATCGGCCTTGGAATCGAAGGTAAAGTGCCCCGAGTCGGATTCGAACCGACGCTGTCGGTGGTTTGAGCACCGTGTCTCTACCGCTGGACTACCGGGGCGTCCTTCAAAAAGAAGGTTAGCGGAGACCCGCTGTGAGTCAAACATACAGGAGCTAGGTACGCTCATGGATCAGCACCTGCCTGGAAATGAGGAGCCCCGTGACCTCCCCCGAGTCGCCCCAGCCCGCCGCCGACGACGACAACAAGTCGCACGTCCCGCCGCTGACGACCCGTGTCGTCATCGCCGAGGACGAGGCCCTCATCCGCCTCGACCTCAAGGAGATGCTCGAGGAAGAGGGCTACTCCGTCGTCGGCGAAGCCGGTGACGGTCAGCAGGCCGTGGAGCTCGCTCGTGAGCACCGGCCCGACCTCGTGATCCTCGACGTGAAGATGCCCGTCCTCGACGGGATCTCCGCCGCCGAGAAGATCGCCGAGGAGTCCATCGCGCCTGTCCTGATGCTGACCGCGTTCTCGCAGCGCGATCTCGTCGAGCGGGCCCGGGACGCCGGTGCGATGGCGTATCTCGTGAAGCCGTTCAGCAAGAGTGACGTCGTACCGGCCATCGAGATGGCGGTGTCGCGGTTCACGGAGCTGAAGGCGCTGGAGACCGAGGTCGCGGACCTCACGCAGCGGCTGGAGACGCGGAAGCTGGTGGACCGGGCGAAGTCGGTTCTTCAGACGCAGTACGGGCTTTCCGAGCCCGCCGCGTTCCGGTGGATCCAGAAGACGTCGATGGACCGCCGGCTGTCGATGCAGCAGGTCGCCGAGGCGGTCATTGAGGACGCCGAGGAGAAGAAGGCCGCGAAGGAGCAGTAGAAGGAGCAGTAGAAGGAGCAGTAAGTAGGGGACAGCAGGAGGCCCGCACGCCGAGCTCGGCGTGCGGGCCTCCTGCTGTTCGTACGGGCGGCTCAGTCCTCGCCGAGGTACGTCTTGCGGACGGACTCGTCGTGGAGCAGCTCATGGCCGGGGCCGGAGAGCTTGATGGTGCCGACCTCCATGACGTGCGCCTCGTCCGCCAGCGAAAGGGCGGCCTGGGCGTTCTGCTCGACGAGCAGGATGGTGGTGCCCTGTGCCTTGAGCTCGACGATGGTCTCCATGATCTTCTGCATCATGATCGGGGAGAGGCCCATTGACGGCTCGTCGAGCATCAGGAGCTTGGGCTGGGACATGAGTGCGCGTCCCATGGCCAGCATCTGCTGTTCGCCGCCCGAGAGGGTGCCCGCGGCCTGCTTCCGGCGTTCGCCCAGGATGGGGAAGAGGTCGTAGGCGCGCTGGATGTCCTTCTCGATGCCTGCCTTGTCCGTCCGCAGGAACGCTCCGAGTTGGAGGTTTTCTGTGATGGTGAGGCGCGGGAAGATGTGCCTGCCTTCGGGGGAGTGGGCCAGCCCCAGGGACACGATCTTGTGAGCGGGGACTCCGCTCAGCGGTTTGCCGTCGAAGGTGATCCGGCCGCCGGAGGGCTTGAGCAGCCCGGACAGTGTCCGCAGGGTGGTGGTCTTGCCCGCACCGTTGGTGCCGATGAGGGTGACGACCTGGCCGGCTTCGACGCTGAAGGAGATGCCCTTGACGGCTTCGATCTTGCCGTAGGCGACCCTGAGGTCCTCGACCTCGAGGAGAGCGGTCACTGGGTTTCCCCTTCCGGGCTGGTGGTGCTGGTCTTGCTGGTGGTGCTGTCGGTGCTCTGCGCTTCTTCGGCCGCTTCGACTTCGGCGGCCTCTTCCGCGCCCGGTGCGCCTTCGAACGGCGTACCGAGGTAGGCGGCGACCACCCGCTCGTCGCCCTGGACGACGGCGGGGGTGCCTTCGACGAGCTTCTCGCCCTGGACCAGGCAGGCGACGCGGTCGCAGAGGTTGAAGATGAAGCGCATGTCGTGCTCGATGACGAGTACGGCGATGCCCTGGTCCCGGATGGCGAAGATGAGCTCTTCGGTGACCCGGGTTTCTTGCGGGTTCATGCCGGCGGTGGGCTCGTCGAGGAGCAGCAGGCCGGGGTCGCTGGCGAGGGCGCGTGCGATTTCGAGCTTGCGCTGTTCGCCGTAGGGGAGGTTGCGGGCGAGGTGGTCGGCCTTGCTCTCCAGGCCGATGAATTCGAGTAGTTCCATGGCCCGCTTGTGGGAGGCGGCTTCGGCTTTCTTGAAGCCGGGGCCGCGCAGGAGGGCGGACCAGAGGCCTTCCTTGGTCCTGGTGTGGCGTCCGACGAGGACGTTTTCCAGGACGGTCATGTTGGCGAAGAGCCGGATGTTCTGGAAGGTGCGGGCGATGCCTGCCTGGGTGACGAGGTGGGGCTTGGGCGGCAGGACGGTGCCCTTGTAGGAGACCTTGCCTTCGGTGGGGACGTACAGCCCGGTGAGGCAGTTGAAGAAGGTGGTCTTGCCTGCGCCGTTGGGGCCGATGAGGCCGACGATCTCGCCGGCGTTGACCTTGAGGTCGACCGAGCGTACGGCGGTGAGGCCGCCGAAGCGCATGGTGACGCCGCTGGCGTCCAGGACCGTGGTGGTCTCGGCGGTTTCGGTGGTGTTCTCGGTGGTGGTCGTCATGTCGTTCACGCCCCCGCCTTCGTGATGCCGACGCCGGAGTCGGTCAGGCCTTTGTCCGGTACGTCGAGTTGGTCGGTCTCGTGGTACTCGAGCTGGGCGCGCCGGTTGGCGATGAGGCCTTCGGGGCGGAAGCGCATGAGCAGGATCAGCGCGATGCCGAAGCCGAGCAGCTGGTAGTCCTGGAGGAACTGCAGCTTGGCCGGGATCATGTACAGAAGCGTGGCGCCGATGAGGGGTCCGCTGATGGTTCCCATGCCGCCGAGGATGACGGCGGCGAGGAGGAAGGCGGAGTTGGGCGGTACGGGGCCTGCGAAGACGTACATCTCCGGGACCACGGTGCTCTGGACGTGTGCCTGGACTGTGCCGGCCAGGCCGGCGAGGGTGGCGCCCAGGGCGAAGGCGATGAGCTTGACCCGGAAGCCGTTGATGCCCATGGCGGTGGCGGCGGTCTCGTCCTCGCGGATGGCGACCCAGGCGCGGCCGATGCGGGAGCTGCCTGCGCGGCTGAAGACGAGGATCACGAGGATCATCGCGAGCAGCATCAGCAGGTAGTAGTTGGCGTACGACCCGAGTTCGAAGCCGCCGATGGAGTGGGATTCGCCGAAGTCGTATCCGAAGAAGACGAGGTCGGGGACGTTTGGTACGCCGTTGGGGCCGTTGGTGACCTGCGGTCCGGATACGCCGTCGAGGTTGCCGACGGTGATGCGGAAGATCTCGCCGAAGCCGAGGGTGACGATGGCGAGGTAGTCGCCGCGCAGTCGCAGGGTCGGGGCACCGATGACGACGCCGAAGATCAGGGAGACGGCGCCGCCGGTGAGGACGGAGGCCCAGAAGGGGAACTGGACGTCGAAGGCGGAGGCGGTCGTGCCCGAGACCAGGGCGGCGGTGTACGCGCCGACGCCGAGGAAGGCGACGTATCCGAGGTCGAGGAGTCCGGCGAGGCCGACGACGATGTTCAGCCCGAGTGCGACGGTCGCGAAGATGAGGATGTTGACCGCGATGAGGGTGAACTGGTCGGTGTTCTGGGTGAACGGGAAGGCTGCTGCGGCGACGAAGGCGGCTGCCACGGAGATGGAGCGGTACTTCGTGGTGATGGCCGAGAGCCGTGCCATGAGGCCGGCCTTGAAGAGCGCGGTGACGGCGAAGCCGGCGGTGATCAGGTAGCCGGTGAAGAGTTCGGCGTACTCGGTGTCGATGCCGTAGGTGACGACGAACAGGCCGATGCCGAAGGCGGCGACGATGATCAGGATCTCGGCCCAGGAGGGGAGTTCCTTGGGGCGCCGGGCCTTGCGGGTGTCGTCGGGGAGCTGGAATGCCGCGGCGACGGGGATGACTGTGGCTACGGCTGCGACGAAGCCGCCCGGTTCGAGGTTGACGACGCCGCCGAGTTCGACGGCGATGGCGATGACCGTGAACCAGGTGGTGCCGAGGGCGCCGAGGGCGAGCAGTCGCAGGGCTTGGGTGGTGCCGGTGGGCGCCAGCCAGCGCAGGCCCTTGATGTCGAGCGAGGCCAGGGCGTACAGGGTGGTGAGCAGGCCTGCGACGAGGGTGAGGACCTGGAGGCCGCCGGGGTATCCGTAGACGGTGAGGTCGCCGGGGAACTCGTCCGTGTAGGTCCAGGACAGGAAGGTGCTGGCGATGGTGGCGAGGCCGCCGACGGCGGTGAGCCAACGGAAGAGGCCGGCGCGGGAGTTGCTGTTCGCCGGGGTGGCTTCGGCTGTCTGCGTGGTGTCGGTTGTCATGGCTCTCACGCCCGATCCGCGACGCGCTCGCCGAGCAGGCCCTGTGGCCTGACGAGGAGTACGACGATGAGAAGTACGAATGCCCAGACGTTGGCCCAAGCGCCGCCGCCGAGCTGCTGCATCCCGGGAATCTCTTCGATGTAGGCGATCGACAGGGATTCCGCGAGGCCGAGGACGACTCCGCCGACCATGGCTCCGTAGATGTTGCCGATGCCGCCGAGGACGGCGGCGGTGAAGGCCTTGAGCCCGAGGATGAAGCCCATCTCGAAGTTGATCTGGCCCTTGTCGAGGCCGTACGCGACGGCGGCGACGGCGGCGAACGCGGCGCCGATGGCGAAGGCCATCACGATGATGCGGTCGGTGTTGATGCCCATCAGCTTCGCCGTGTCGCGGTCCTGCGCGGTGGCCTGCATGGCGCGGCCGCTGCGGCTCTTGGCGACGAAGAGGCCGAGGGCGAGCATGCACAGGGGGGCGAGGACGAGGACGAAGGCGTCGGCGCGTTGGAGGTACAGGTTGTCGAACAGCTTGAACGACTCGCCCTGGAACTCGGGGAAGCTGCGCGGCTTCTTCGCGTCGGGGTAGAAGCCCCAGACAAGCTGCTGGAGAACAATCGAGAGGCCGATTGCGGTGATGAGCGGGGCCAGCCTGGGCGCGCCGCGCAGCGGTCGGTAGGCGAAGCGTTCCGCGGCGGTGGCGACCGCGACGGAGGCGATTGCGCCACCGACGATCATGAGCGGGATGGCCACGAGAAGCGACGTTCCGCTGGGGAGCACGATGTAGGCGGTGAGGGCGCCGAAGCCCCCGATCATGAAGATCTCGCCGTGGGCGAAGTTGATGAGCTGGACGATGCCGTACACCATGGTGTACCCGATGGCTATGAGGCCATAAAGGGCGCCGAGTGCAAGGCCGTTGGCCAGCTGTTGCGGCAGTTCGTGCACCGCAGGGCCTCCGATGAGCTTGTCGGATATGACTCCGCGCGAGGGCGCTGTTGCGCCCTCGCGCGGTTTTGATCAGGTGGAGCGTGTGGCGCGGGCGGAGCGGGTGGTGCGGTGGCTCAGTCCTTGAAGGTGGCGGACTTGACGTCCTTCCAGACCTTGCCTTCGACCTTGTAGACGGTGAGCTGCTTGTTCGTGGTGTCGCCGTACTGGTCGAAGGCGACCTTGCCGGTCACACCGTCGAAGGCGACCTTGCCCATGGCCTCGACGACCTTGGCGCGCGCGTCGTCCGGCAGCTTGCCGCCGTTGTCTGCGACGACGGCCTTGACGGCCTGGATGATGGCCCAGCCGGCGTCGTAGGAGTAGCCGCCGTAGGCCGCGTACGGGTCCTTGTACTTGGCGGCCTCGTAGTCGGCGATGAACTTCTTGGCGGTCGGGAGCTTCTCGACCGGGTAGCCGATGGAGGTCGCGAAGTCACCGTCGTTCGCCACGCCGGAGGCGCTGATGAAGGCCGGGTCGTAGATGCCGTCGCCGCCCATGGTGGGGATCTTGGCGCCGGTCTTCTTGATCTGGTCGGAGAGCAGGCCGCCCTCGGGGTACTGGCCACCGAAGTAGACGGAGTCCGCCTTCGACGACTTGACCTTGTCGGCGGTGCTGGAGAAGTCCGTCTCCTTCACCGTGACGTGGTCGGTGCCGACGACCTTGCCGCCGAGCCGCTTGAATTCGGCGGAGAAGATGGCGGCGAGGCCGGCGCCGTAGGTCTGCTTGTCGTCGACGACGTAGACCTTCTTCTTCTTCGCGTCGTTGTACAGGTACTGCGCGGCGAACTTGCCCTGGACGACGTCCGTGGCGGCGGTCCTGAAGTACGTCTTGAACGGACGCTTCAGCTCGCCCTTGGCCCAGTTGTCGCCCTGGCTCAGTGCCGGGTTGGTGTTGGCCGGGGAGACCTGGGCGACGTCGGCCTTCTCGAAGACGCCCTGCATCGACTGGGCGACGCCGGAGTTCAGCGGGCCGACGACGCCGATGACGTCCTGGTTGCCGACAAGCTTGGTGGCGTTCGACTGGCCGGAGGCCGGGACGGCCTGGTCGTCGAGGGCTTCGATCTTGAACTCGACGCCGGGGACTTCGTTGTTCTTGTTCGCGGTCTTGGCCGCGAGGTCCACGGAGTTCTTGATGCCCTGGCCGAGCGCGGAGAGGGAGCCGGTCAGTGGTGCGTCGACACCGATGACGACGGTGGTCTTGCCGCTGTCGCCGCCGCCCTTGTTGTCGTCGCGCGACCCACAAGCGGTGAGCGTCAGTGCTCCGGTGGTCAGCACTGTGGTGAGTATGAGCAAAGAACGGTGTCGCACGAAAAGTCCTTTCCCTGGCGCGGCCTCCTCTGCTGAGGTGCCGTGACGATCGCCGGGCCGTACTGGTCGATACAGGGCCGTGCAGCAGACGCGCCCGGCGGACGCGGTGACTGGCCGTGACTCTAGGCGGAGGTGGAGGGGTCGTGGAGGTGTGAAGTCAGGATGTGACTCTCTTGTTATGCCAAGGCCAACGCTGGGCGGGTCAGTGTGGACAGAACAGTCGATAATTTCGCCGCGGGAATAGCCCACATGCTGAGAACGTGCAGTTCCGCTGTGGCGCTTGACGCGATCTTGAGGCCGTGAGCGGACAAATGGCCTGAAGGGTACTAGCGAGATCGCCGACGCGGCCGACGTTGATCGCGACGCACGGATTCTCGATTGCATCCTTATTACGCAGCGTTACATCAGGGGAGGCTGGGCCCCGTGGTCGCGAGGCGTTCCTGTGCACTATGACCTGCGGTGTGATGCTCCGGGGCGTGGGATGCGGTGAAGGGGTCAACGGCTGTGCGTGATCCGTGAGTTGGCGCTGATGATCTACGCTCACTCGGGCGAGCGCCAATTCTCCGAGCTGCCGGTTGCGCCGTTCTGGGCTGCGCACTTCTGCTTGGCCAGGCGGTCGACCAACCGGAGGCCCGCTTCGCGCCCTTGGTGCTTCGCTTCGGCGCGGCCTGCGGCGACGAGCTCTTCATGGATCGCGTACTGCTCGTTGGACAGGCCCTTTTGTTCCCAGTCGAGCCCTGACCATTTACTGCCCTTGAGTGTCTCTTTGGCCCAGTAGGAGACGAGTTTTGTGCATGTCTCTTCGGGTGAGGTCTTTTGTGGTGCAGGGGTTGGCGTCGTGGGTTGACGGGCCGAAGGAGAATCCGAGCAGCCCACGACGCCCAGTGAGGCGGCCAGGAGTATGCAGACGGCGTACTTGGCCGGAGCGTGCGGTCTGGTCCCCATGAGGGAAAGCTAGGTCGTCACGATCTGTGACACAACAGGCATGGCGCCGCCTTACGGCAGTTTTGCGAACGGGGAAAGGAAGGCGCGGGCGCCAGGCGTGTCCAGGCGGTACGTGACGTTCGTGGCGTAGCACGGGGTGTCGCCGGTGATCGTGGTGGCGACCAGGGTGATCTTGCCGCCCAGCGTGGCGAAGTTCGGGCCGCCGGAGTCGCCGTAACAGGCGCCACCGTTGCCTTGCGGCGCGGTCATGGCTAGGCGCAGCCAGGCGTCGTTGAGTGCGTCATATGTGACCGGGGCCTTCATTCGGACACCGCCGCCGGGGTGGGTGTGGCCGCCGGGGCCTCGCTGGGCTTCCTGGGTGCCGTAGCCCGCGACGAAGAATGAGGTGTCCTTCAGCCCCTGCGGGCCCAGTGCGCCGAGGGCTCCGGCCTTGGGGAGGGACGCGGGCGTGAACGACCAGCGTGCCTTGACCTGGGAGGCGGGGAGCTCGACCACCGAGATGTCATGGGTGTCCGAGGCCGGGCCGGGGTAGTGGGGGTGATTGTGGGCGTCGCCCTGGACAGCGACGGCCTTCGCGACGGCCGCGGGGTCGTCGGGGTGGGCGGCGGAGGCCTTGTCGAGTGCGCCCTGTACGTCCTGGTCGAGGGAGACGTAGAACTTCACGTTCGCCGGCCAGTCGGTGGTGCAGTGCGCGGCGGTCAGAAAGGTGTCCGTGTCGATCATGGTGCCGGAGCAGACCCAGTCGACCCGGTCGGGGGTGGCCGGGTTGTTGTCGTTGTCCCAGGTGGCGACCAGGGCGCCGACCTCTGTGCGTTCCGGTGCGGGTGTCGCGTTGTAAGAGTTGATCGCCGAGGACGGCAGGGCGGAGCCGAGGACGAGGGCGCAGGCCGCGGCGGTGACGGTACTCAGACGTACGGGTATGGCAGTCAAGAGAAGCCCTTCGTTGCGCGGGACGGGGGTTCTCCTGTGGGGGTGATCGACAGTGAAGCGCGCGGGTGGCCGGTGCGGCAAGAGTGCCGGGATTCTTTGGCCGGTGCTTGACCGGTTTCCTGTTGTGGAGGGGAAGTTGAGCGGATTTTACGGCCCGGAGCCCGGCCCGGAGCCCGGTTCGCGGGCGCCGGACCGCTGCTCCTCGTCAGACAGTCGCCCCGCCCGCGCCCGCATCCCGCAGCATGCAGGTCAGGCGGGCAGTGCAGACCCGCTTGTCGTGCTCGTCGGTGATGACGATCTCGTAGGTCGCCGTGGAGCGCCCGCGGTGGACAGGCGTGGCCACACCCGTCACCAGGCCGCTGCGGGCACCCCGGTGGTGGGTGCAGTTGAGGTCGACTCCGACGGCGAGCTTGGAGCTGCCGCCGTGCAGCATCGCGCCGATCGAGCCGAGGGTCTCGGCGAGTACGGCGGATGCGCCGCCGTGCAGCAGGCCGTACGGCTGGGTGTTGCCCTCTACGGGCATGGTGCCGACGACGCGGTCCGGGGCCGCCTCGATGATCTGCACGCCCATGCGGGTGCCGAGGTGTCCGGCGGAGAAGAGGGCGGGCAGGTCGACGCCGAGTGAGGCGTACTCGTCGATGACCTCTTGCGGGAACTTCACTGCTGTCTGCTCACCCATGGGGCCCGGCTCCGATTCGTCGTACGGCGTCCTACGTCTTTGAGCGAACGCTTAGGCGGTGGGAGATTGTTCCAGACGCACGATGACGGACTTGCTCGCGGGGGTGTTGCTGGTGTCCGCGGTGGAGTCGAGGGGGACCAGCACATTGGTCTCCGGGTAGTAGGCGGCGGCGCAGCCGCGCGCCGTGGGGTAGTGGACGACGCGGAAGCCGGGGGCGCGGCGCTCGACGCCGTCCTTCCACTCGCTGACGAGGTCGGTGTACGCCCCGTCGGCGAGCCCGAGATCGCGGGCGTCGTCCGGGTTGACGAGGACGACGCGGCGGCCGCCCTTGATGCCCCGGTAGCGGTCGTCGAGGCCGTAGATGGTGGTGTTGTACTGGTCGTGGGAGCGCAGCGTCTGGAGCAGCAGGCGGCCTTCGGGGAGCTCGGGGTACTCGACGGGTGCGGCGGTGAAATTGGCCTTGCCGGTGGCGGTGGGGAAGCGCCGTTCGTCGCGCGGGCCGTGCGGGAGGGTGAAGCCGCCGGGGTGGGCGATGCGGGTGTTGAAGTCCTCGAAGCCGGGGACGACGCGGGAGATCCGGTCGCGGATCGTCGCGTAGTCCTTCTCGAAGTCCTCCCAGTTCGTGGCGGAGGCGGGGCCGAGGGTGGCGCGTGCCAGCCGGGCGACGATGGCGGGCTCGGACAGCAGGTGGGGGCTCGCGGGGGTGAGGTTGCCGCGGGAGGCGTGCACCATGCCCATGGAGTCCTCGACGGTGACGAACTGCTTGCCACCGGCCTGCACGTCCTTGTCGGTGCGGCCGAGGGTGGGCAGGATCAGCGCGCGGGTCCCGGTGACGGCGTGCGAGCGGTTGAGCTTCGTGGACACGTGGACGGTCAGGCGGGCCTTGCGCATGGCGGCCTCGGTGACGTCGGTGTCGGGGGTCGCGCCGACGAAATTGCCGCCCATGGCGAAGAAGACCTTGGCTTCGCCGTCCCGCAGGGCCTGGATGGACCGTACGACGTCGAAACCGTGGTGGCGCGGCGACGTGATGCCGAATTCCTTGTCGAGGGCGTCGAGGAAGGCGGGCGCGGGGCGTTCGAAGATGCCCATGGTGCGGTCGCCCTGCACATTGGAGTGCCCGCGCACCGGGCAGACTCCGGCTCCGGGGCGGCCGATATTGCCGCGCAGCAGAAGGAAGTTGACGACTTCGCGGATCGTCGGCACGGCGTGCTTGTGCTGGGTGAGGCCCATGGCCCAGCACACGATGGTGCGCTTCGACGCGAGGACCATGGCGAGGGCCTGCTCGATCTTCGAGCGTTCCAGGCCGGTGGCGGCGAGGGTCTCGTCCCAGTCGGCGGCGCGGGCCGCGGCCGCGAACTCCTCGTAACCGTGGGTGTGATCGCGTACGAATGTGTCGTCGACGGCGCCTTCGGTCTCCAGGATCAGCTTGTTCAGCAGCCGGAAGAGGGCCTGGTCGCCGCCGAGCCGGATCTGGAGGAAGAGGTCGGTGAGGGAGGCGCCCTTGATCATGCCGTGCGGTGTCTGCGGGTTCTTGAAGCGCTCAAGTCCGGCCTCGGGCAGGGGGTTCACCGAGATGATCTGTGCGCCCGCGGCCTTGGCCTTCTCCAGGGCGGTGAGCATTCGCGGGTGGTTGGTGCCCGGGTTCTGTCCGGCCACGATGATCAGGTCGGCCTGGTGCAGGTCTTCGAGGGAGACGCTGCCCTTGCCGATGCCGATCGTCTGTGTCAGGGCCGAGCCCGACGACTCGTGGCACATGTTGGAGCAGTCCGGCAGGTTGTTGGTGCCGAACTCGCGGGCGAAGAGCTGGAGCAGGAACGCCGCTTCGTTGCTGGTGCGGCCGGAGGTGTAGAAGAGCGCCTCGTCGGGGGAGTCCAGCGCCTTGAGGTCGCCCGCGATGATCTCGAAGGCGTGCTCCCAGGTCACCGCGTCGTACCGCTCCGCGCCCTCTGCCAGATACATCGGCTGGGTGATGCGGCCCTGCTGGCCCAGCCAGTACCCGCTGCGGGTGGCCAGGTCGGCGACGGGGTGCGCGGCGAAGAAGTCGGGTGTGACGCGGCGCAGCGTCGCTTCCTCGGCGACGGCCTTCGCGCCGTTCTCGCAGAACTCGGCGGTGTGCCGCTTGTCCTCCTCGGGCCAGGCGCAGCCGGGACAGTCGAAGCCGTCTTTCTGGTTGACCTTGAGGAGGGTCTGCGCGGTGCGGCGCACGCCCATCTGCTGCTGGGCGATCTTCAGGGTGTGTCCGATGGCGGGCAGCCCGGCCGCGGCGTGCTGGGGAGGTGCGACCTGCGGCGCGTCCTGGACCGGGTCACCTGCGGGCGGCTTGGCAGCCATGGCGCTCCCCTTTGAGCGTGCGGTTCTGTTACGTACATCTCCGATCCTGTCACGCTGCGCTGACAGTGCGAGGGCACGGGCCCGGATTGTCAGTGGTGCGGCCTAGGATCGGGGGCGTGTCAGAGACAGCATCGAAGAAGACCGCAGAAAACCGTCCCCGCCTGCTCCTCATGGACGGGCACTCCCTGGCGTACCGGGCGTTCTTCGCGCTGCCTGCGGAGAATTTCACCACCGCGAGCGGCCAGCCGACGAATGCCATCTACGGCTTCGCGTCGATGCTGGCGAACACGCTGCGCGACGAGTCGCCCACGCACTTCGCGGTGGCCTTCGACGTGTCGCGCAAGACGTGGCGCCAGGCGGACTTCCCCGAGTACAAGGCGAACCGGTCGAAGACCCCCGACGAGTTCAAGGGGCAGGTCGAGCTGATCGGCGAGCTGCTCGACACCATGAACGCGGAGCGGTTCGCGGTGGACGGCTTCGAGGCCGACGACATCATCGCCACTCTCGCCACACAGGCCGAGGCCGCCGGCTTCGATGTGCTGATCGTCACCGGCGACCGGGACTCCTTCCAGCTGGTCTCCGACCATGTGACCGTGCTGTACCCGACCAAGGGCGTCTCCGAGCTGACCCGTTTCACCCCGGAGAAGGTCGAGGAGAAGTACGGGCTGACCCCGGCGCAGTATCCGGACTTCGCCGCCCTGCGCGGCGACCCGTCGGACAACCTGCCGGGCATCCCCGGCGTCGGTGAGAAGACCGCCACGAAGTGGATCAACCAGTTCGGTTCGTTCGCGGAGCTGGTCGAGCGCGCCGACGAGGTCAAGGGCAAGGTCGGACAGGCCCTGCGCGACCACCTGGAGTCCGTCAAGCTCAACCGCCACCTCACCGAGCTGGTGCGTGACGTGGAGCTGCCCAAGACCGTCGCGGACCTGGAGCGCGCGCCGTACGACACGTCCGCGCTGAAGGGGTTCCTGGAGGTCCTGGAGATCCGCAACCCGAGCCTGCGGGAGCGGCTGCTCTCCGTCGACCCGGGGGCGGAGGAGGAAGAGGCCCCGGTGCCGGACGCCGGTGTGCAGCTGGACGGTGCGGTGCTGGGCGCCGGCGAGCTGGCCGCCTGGCTGGAGCAGCACGGCGGTCAGCCCCTCGGCGTGGCCACCGTTGCGACCTGGGCCCTGGGTGTCGGCAATGTCAGCGAGGTCGCGCTGGCGGCCGCTGGGGGTACCTCCCATGCCGAAGGCCATGGGGGAGGCAAGGCGGCCTGGTTCGACACGACCCAGCTCGACGAGTCCGACGAGCGGGCCTTCGCCGCGTGGCTCGCCGACCCGGCCCGCCCGAAGATCATGCACAACGCCAAGGACGCGCTGCGGGTCTTCCCGGAGCACGGCTGGCACATCGCGGGCATCACGATGGACACCGCGCTCGCCGCCTACCTGGTCAAGCCCGGCCGCCGGTCGTTCGCGCTGGACGCCCTGTCCGTCGAGTACCTCCACCGTGAGCTGGCCCCTGCCGCCGCCGACGGGCAGCTGGCCTTCGGCGCGGACGAGCAGGCCGAGGCCGATGCCCTGATGGCACAGGCCCGTGCGGTCCTCGACCTGGGGGAGGCGTTCGGCGTGAAGCTGAAGGAGGTGGGCGCCACCGACCTGCTGCACGATGTGGAACTGCCCACGTCCCTGCTGCTGGCCCAGATGGAGCGGCACGGCATCTCCGCCGACCGCGCCCATCTGGAGGCGATGGAGCAGCAGTTCGCCGCGGCGGTGCAGCAGGCCGTGAAGGAGGCGCATGCCTCGGTGGGTCACGAGTTCAACCTCGGCTCGCCCAAGCAGCTCCAGGAGGTCTTCTTCGCCGAGCTGAACCTCCCCAAGACGAAGAAGACCAAGACCGGTTACACCACGGACGCGGACGCGCTGGCATGGCTGGCCGCCCAGACCGAGCACGAGCTGCCGGTGATCATGCTGCGTCACCGTGAGCAGGCCCGGTTGCGGTCCACCGTCGAGGGTCTGATCAAGACGATCGCCGCCGACGGCCGGATCCACACCACGTTCAGCCAGACGGTCGCGGCGACCGGCCGTCTCTCCTCCACCGACCCCAACCTGCAGAACGTGCCGGTCCGTACGGACGAGGGCCGGGCCATCCGCCGCGGTTTCGTCGTCGGCGAGGGCTTCGAGTCGCTGATGACCGCGGACTACAGCCAGATCGAACTGCGCGTGATGGCACACCTGTCGGAGGACGAGGGCCTGATCGAGGCGTTCACTTCCGGTGAGGACCTGCACACGACCGTCGCCTCGCAGGTGTTCGGCGTGGAGCGGTCGGCGGTCGACGCGGAGATGCGGCGCAAGATCAAGGCCATGTCGTACGGCCTGGCATACGGCCTGTCCGCCTTCGGCCTGTCCCAGCAGCTGAACATCGAGGCGGGCGAGGCCCGGGTCCTGATGGACACGTACTTCGAGCGGTTCGGCGGGGTGCGTGACTACCTGCGCCGTGCCGTCGACGAGGCGCGCGCCACCGGGTACACGGCGACGATGCTCGGCCGCCGCCGCTACCTCCCGGACCTGAACAGCGACAACCGCCAGCGCCGTGAGGCGGCCGAGCGGATGGCGCTGAACGCCCCGATCCAGGGCACGGCCGCCGACATCGTGAAGGTCGCCATGCTGAACGTCGGCCGGGCGCTGACGGAGGCCGGCCTGAACACCCGGATGCTGCTTCAGGTCCACGACGAAATCGTCCTGGAGCTGGCGCCGGGCGAGCGCGAGCGGGTGGAGGAGATCGTCCGCCGCGAGATGGCGGGCGCCGTCAACCTGCGCGCCCCGCTCGACGTGTCGGTGGGCGTGGGCGCCGACTGGGAGTCCGCCGCGCACTGACACGCGCTGACGCTCCCGTAGACCCCCGGGGGCCTACGGGAGCGTTCTCAATCGCCGGAAGAGCTTGATGTGCCTGCCCTGGCCGGAACATTGAGCCCGTCCGGCGATTGGGGAGCGGATTCCGCGGCAGCGATCCGGTTCGATGTGCCGCGCAGCTTCAGCCGCACTGCTGCGCCGTACAGCACAAGCCCCACGGCGAGCCCCGCGCCGGCGCCGAAGCATGCGGTCGGTACGAGGTCGAGGGGACTCAGCTGCACGGTCTGAGCGGCGTACCAGCGAAGACACCGGTGTACGACGCCGATCAGCACGCACAGCGCCAGCAGCACGCCCGCTGCCCATCGGCCGCGCGCGTCCAGCGCCGGTACGGAGTCGGGGGCGGGCCCGTCGGGCCGGCGGCGCAGCGCGGAGACCGTGAACCACACGATCGCCGCGAGCGCGACGGCCGAGCCGCCGTACTGGGCGTACATGTACACCGGAAAACCGGCGACGACCTCACCGAGCACCGGCAGCACTCTCATGCCCCACCGGTCCAGATGCGTGAACGCGTCCCAGACGACGTGTGTGCACGCGCCGATGGTCGCCGAGAGGAAGAACCGCCAGGCCAGTGAAGGGAGTTGAATCCTGGACCAGTCCTGGCCGCGTACGAAGCCGTGGAAGCGGGCCTGCCGGTGGCGCGGCACCAGTGCCAGTAACGGCTCCCGCAGCAGCAGCCACAGCCCCACCAGCGCTGCCGTTATCAGTACGTCGACCGTGACGATGCCGGGCAGGGAGTGGGTGACGTCCCCGAAGGTCATCGCAGCCGGGGCAGCGGTTGCGGCGAAGTACGTCATGTCGGGCGCGAACGACCCTGCGACGAGCGCCGATGCGAGGAGCGGACCACGCGCGGTTCCGTCGCGTCGAATGCCCGGCAGCACCGCCGCAGCATGGCTGAGTGTGAACGGCAAAGGCCCCCCTCGGACCGCTTCTGATCTGTGACGATCAGTATGCCGGTCCCTGCGCCGAGGTGAATTTAGGTGAACAACCGGCAATAAGGGGACAGCTGCCGGTGTTCGGGCGCCTGGAGTTGTCGTAGTGTCGCAGAGTCCTTGCGCTGGGGAGCGCGAACAGTCGTTGACGGGGAGGGGCCAGAAGTATGGCAGCACAATTCGGCCGCAGGCTGCGCAAGGGGGCGACAGCCACCACAGTGGCGGCGCTCGCCGTAGCAGCACTCTCCGCCTCGCAGGCGCCGGGCGTCATATCGTCCTCCGTCGACCAGAGAGCGGCCGACGCGACCGAGCCTCCCGGCACTCCGGTGTCCGGCAACTCGCCCTACTTCACGGACCTTCCGCCCCTGAACACACCGGACAAGCCGGGCACTTCGATCAACCTCCCGGCAGCCACCGGCGCCGCTGAAGCGGGCATACCTGCCTCGGTCCTCGCCGCGTACAAGCGTGCGGAAACGACCATCGAGGGCTCCGACCCCGGCTGCCGGCTTCCCTGGCAACTGCTCGCCGCGATCGGCAAGGTCGAGTCCGGCCAGGCGCGCGGCGGCCGCGTCGACGCCGACGGCACCACCCTGACGCCGATTCTCGGACCGGTGCTCAACGGCGTCGGCTTCGCCAACATCTCGGACACCGACGACGGCGCGTACGACGGCGACAAGGCGCACGACCGCGCGGTCGGCCCGATGCAGTTCATCCCCTCGACCTGGGCGACCTGGGGCCAGGACGGCAACGGCGACGGCCGGAAGAACCCCAACAACATCTACGACGCGGCGCTCGCCGCAGGCCGCTACCTCTGCGCCAACGACCGCGACCTGGGCATCCAGAGCGACCTCGACAAGGCGATCCTCGGCTACAACCACTCGCGCGAGTACCTGCGTACGGTCATGTCCTGGTTCGACTACTACAAGCGGGGCAGCCACGAGGTCCCGGACGGCTCCGGAGTCCTGCCGGTCAGCACGGAACCCGACAGCAACGGCAACAACAACGGCGGCAACGGCGGCGGAAAGGGAAGCGGCCTGCCCGTATCCCCCGGTAAGACCCCGCCGTCCAGCCCGGGCACCCCGAGCAAGCCGGCTTCCCCGAACAAGCCAGACGACGACAAGCCGCCCACCGAGCCCGCGAATCCGGGCGGCGGTGGCACACCGTCCCCGACACCGCCTCCCACCACCCCGCCTGCAGCGCCCCTCACCGCCCTTGAGCGCCTCGGCGCGGCAACCGTTACCGCCACCGTCGGCGAAAACTTCGCCGACCGGCTGCGCGTACGGGCCAAGACCTCCGCGGGCAAGACCGTGTCGGGCGCCAAGGTCCAGTTCCAGATCGTCGGCGAGACCGGCGCCCACTTCCCCGGCGACACGACCCGCGTCACCGTCACCACCGGCTCCGACGGCATCGCCACTGCCCCCGTGCTCAGTGCGGGCGGCGAGGCCGGAACCTTCACCGTCCGCGCCAAGGCCCTGAACGCCAGCGCGCCCGCCGCCAGTTTCGGCGCCACCGTCAAGGCCAAGCCGGCGCCTGCCCCACAGTGCGACGCGCTGGCCCGCACCTCCGACGAGGAGCTCACGGCCGAGACCGACGGATCCTTCGCCGACCTCGTCGAGCTGAAGGCGACGTACCAGGGGAAGGCCGCGGCGGGCGTCGCGGTGACCGCGACGATGGTCACTGAGGACGCCGACGCGCCCGCGAAGGACTGGGCGGCGAACGACAAGGGCCCGTACTTCGAGGGCGGCGAGGGCGAAGAGGACAAGACCGTCCGCACTCTCTCCGGGCTCAAGACGGACGCCGACGGCCTGGTGAAGCTCCCGAAGATCTACACCGACGGCAACGAGGGCACGTACAAGCTCCGCCTCACCACCGCCGACGGCGTGGTGCTGATCGTCGACCTGACGGTCAAGGCGGCAGCAACCGCGCCGACGGCGGACCCCTCGGGGACGCCCACCGCATAAGAGACCTCAACCGCCGGACGGGCTGGTAAATCCAGCCCGTCCGGCGGTTTTTGGTGTCCGGGGCCGGTGCAACGTGTTCTCATCTCGCCGCTCCGTTGCTACGGTGCCACCGCCCTGACGCCGTATCAGATTCCGGGAGGCCGAGCATGCGTGCTCTCGTCGCCGCCGCCCTCGGGCTGGCCGCCGCCCTCGCGCTCGTCCTCACCGTCACGGCTGTCGGCGCCCCGCCGGGGGAGACCTCGCCCAAGCCTCTGCTGACGACCGTTCCCGGGCCGAAGAAGTAGAGGGGCCGGAGCCGTGCGCCGTAAAGCCAGCCTGGTCCTGCTCGCCTTCGCGGTCTTCTTCGCCGCCATGTCACCGCTGTTGCGCTGGTACGCCTTCCCGCGCCTCGCCAAGATCCCGCCCGGCCAGTACCAGGAAATGGTGCTGGAGGCGAAGCCCGCGACGCTCCTCGAATACAGCTCCATGCAGGCCAAGAAGGTCGAGAAAATCACCATCGTGCAGACACTGAAGGGCAACGTCGAGGAGTCCGAGAAGATCGAGCGGAGCGCGGGACGCGACGTGGTCGTCTGGGACTCCCTCTCGTACGTCCAGGGCCCCGACGGCAAGATGGTCTCCCAGATCCCCGAGCGCTACATCTTCGACGCCCACAGCCAGGCACCGGTGCACGCCACCGGCGAGATGGTCGACGGCGACCGTGTCACGCGCGAGGGCATCGAGTTCAAGTGGCCCTTCCTCACCGAGAAACGCGACTACGAGTACTTCGACGCCCAGACCCGCACCTCCGCCCCGATCCACTACAAGGGCACCCGGAACTTCCGGGGCATGGACGTCTATTACTTCGAGCAGACCATCCCCTGGACCAAGGTCAAGTACCCGAAGAAGATGCCCATGCCGGGCATCGACTCGACCAAGCTGGAGAAGCAGACCGGCACCACCCGCTGGTACACCACCAAGCGGATGTTCTGGGTCGACCCGGTCACCGGCGCCCCGGTCAACGGCGAGGAGATCCACAAGGAGGAGCTGCGCGGCGGCACTCTGCTGGGCGGCCGCGACAAGGTCACCGCCTTCGCGGGACACGTGAAGATGCGCGAGGACTACATCGACTACACCGTCGACCTCGTCAAGACCAACCGCTTCATGATCCTCATGCTCACCTCCTACCTCCCCTGGGGCTTCCTGACCCTGGCCGCCGCCCTCCTCGCACTCGCCCTGCTCCTGGAGGCCCGCAGCCGAAGGCCCGGCGACGACCCCGGCACGCCCGCGATCCCCGCACCCGCCCCGCAACCGGTCGTCAGCCCGTGAACCGCGCCTTCGTATGGCGCGTCGGCACAGCGGCCGCCGGATCCTCCGGCCAAGGGTGTTTGGGATACCGCCCCCGCAACTCCGCCCGCACCGCCCTGTATCCATCACGCCAGAAGGACGCCAGGTCGGCCGTTACAGCGGCCGGGCGCCCGGCAGGGGACAGCAGGTGCACCAGCACCGGGACCCCGGCCACGCGCGGTGTCTCGGCCAGGCCGAACATCTCCTGAAGCTTCACCGCCAGTACGGGCTGCTCCCCGCCGTACTCCACCCGGATCCGCGACCCGCTCGGCACCTCGATCCGCTCCGGCGCCAGCTCGTCCAGCCGGGCCGCGTCGCCGGACGCCCACGGCAGCAGCCGGTTCAGCGCCTGCCCCGCCTCGATCCTCCCCAGGTCGGATCTCCTGCGCGCCCGCGACAGCTCCGGCTCCAGCCACTCGTCTGTACGGTCCGCCAGCGACGCGTCCGACACGTCCGGCCACGGCGCCCCCAGCTCCCGGTGCAGGAAGGTGAGCCGCTCCCGCAGCCCCTGCGCATCGCGGGACCAGCGCAGCAGGCCGAGGCCCTCCCGCCGCAGCCCTTCGAGCAGTGCCTCCCGTACGAGTGCCGCATCCGGGTTTTTGAGCGCCCGTACAGTCAACTCGACCGCCCCGAGCCGCTCCACATGCCGCGCTACGACGTCCCCGCCCTCCCAGTGGACCTCCTCGCCGGAGACCAGCAGGTGCTCGGCGGCCAGCTTCGCAGTGTCCTCGTCGATGACGGCGGCGAGCCGTACCCGTGCGGACGCGGCATGGACGGGACGGTCGGCGACGGCGACCGCCAGCCAGGGAGCGCTGCGCAGCCGCGATCCGTCACCGAGCTCGGCGCCGGTCCCTGAAGCCATGAGGAAGGCACCCTCACCCCGGGCTCTGGCGACCCGTTCGGGAAAGGCGAACGCCGCCACAAGGCCGGCCACCGCGTCGTCACTCGCGGACTGCCGGCTCCCCTCGCCGCCCGTCCCGGTGCCGGTCCCCGTCCCTGTTCCCGCCGCCGAAGCCAGCCGTCTCGCCTCCTGGCGCCACCGGGCCCCGTACCCGTCGTCGCCCCGCCGTGCCGCACGCCAGGCTGCCGCCAGGTCGTCGCCGTACTCCCTCGGGGGTTCCTCGCTCAGCAGGGCGACCACCTCCGCCGCCCGGCGAACGCCCACCTCCCGCGCGCCGTCGACGAGTGCCCGCGCAAGCCGGGGGTGCAGGCCGAGGCGGGACATCCGTACGCCCCTGTCCGTCGCGCGACCGGCATCGTCCACTGCGCCGATCGCGGCCAGCACCGTACGGGCCGCCGCCATCGCACCGCCGGGAGGCGGATCCAGCAACGCCAGGCCGCTCGCGTCCGGGTCGCCCCAGCACGCCGCCTGGAGGGCGAACGCTGTCAGGTCCGCGACTTTGATCCCGGGGGCGGGGAAGCGCGGCAGCCGTGCGTCCTCGGCCTCGTCCCAGCACCGGTAGACGGCACCCGGCGCCTCGCGCCCTGCCCGACCCGCCCGCTGCCGTGACGCCGCCTGGGACGCCCGTACGGTCGTGAGGGCACTGAGCCCGCGCGCGTGGTCGGTGCGGGGCTCACGCGCGAGCCCGGAGTCCACGACGATCCGCACGCCGGGCACGGTCAGGCTCGACTCGGCCACCGAGGTCGCCAGCACCACCCTGCGGGCACCCGTGGAACCGGCCAGCACGGCGTCCTGCACCGCGGCAGGCGCCCGCCCGTGCACCTGGAGCACCTCGGCCGCCACGCCGCTCAGCTGTCCCGCCACGCGCGCGATCTCGCCGATGCCGGGCAGGAAGCACAGCACGTCGCCCGTCCGCTCCGCGAGCGCCCTGCGCACCACGGCGGCCACATGTGTCAGCAGCGCCGGATCGACCCTCATGCCGTGCGGCGGACGCACGGGGCGCGCGGGCGGTGCCCACACCGTCTCCACGGGGTGCGACACCCCCTGCGCCTCCACCACGGGCGCGTCCCCGAGCAGCCGGGACCAGCCCTGCGCGTCCGTCGTCGCGGACGCGGCGACGAGCCGCAGCTCGGGCCGCAGGGTGGCCCGTACATCCAGTAGGAAGGCGGCGACCGTGTCTGCGTCCAGGTGGCGCTCGTGGCACTCGTCGAGGACGACGACGTCGACCCCGGCCAGTTCCTGGTCGCGCTGGAGCCGTTGCAGCAGGACACCAGTGGTCACGACCTCCACCACCGTGTCGCGCCCCACCACGCGCTCTCCGCGCACGGTGAAGCCGACGCGCCCGCCGGGCTTCTCGCCGAGCAGCCACGCCATCCGCCGGGCCGCCGCACGCGCCGCGATCCGCCGGGGCTCCGCGACGACGACCCTCCGCACCGGCCGCCCTTCACCGGGGTTGAGCAGCCCCGCCAGAACCAGCGGCACCAGAGTCGTTTTGCCCGTCCCCGGCGGCGCGCAGAGCACCGCAGTGCCGTGCCCGTCCAGGGCCCGTTCCAGTGCGGGCACAGCGGTGCGTACGGGCAGCCGGTCCAGGGCGTCGGGGCGGATCACGCCCCTAGTCTCGTACGCAGACGAAAATCGCCGTTCCCGGGATCAGATTTCCGCGCAGGGGGGACCAGCCGCCCCATTCCTGGGTGTTCCAGGCGGGCCACTCCGGCTCGACGAGGTCGACCAGACGGAAGCCGCCGGCCACGACGTCACGGACCCGGTCGCCGACCGTCCTGTGGTGCTCGACGTAGACGGCGCAGCCCTGGTCGTCCTGCTCGACGTACGGCGTGCGGTCGAAGTAGGACGCCGCGACCGACAGACCCTCCGGGCCCGGCTCGTCGGGGAAGGCCCACCGGATCGGGTGCGTCACGGAGAAGACCCACCGTCCGCCGGGCCGCAGGACTCGCCGTACCTCGCGGAAAACCTCCACCGGATCGGCGACGAAGGGCACCGCGCCGTACGCGGAACAGGCGAGGTCGAAAGAGCCGTCGCGGAAGGGCAGCTTCCCGGCGTCCGCCTGCACGAGGGAAATGCCGTCCAGAGGTACACCGCCGCCGATCCGCAGGGCGTGCTGGAGCTGGCGGTGAGAGAGGTCCAGAGCCACGGGGCGGGCGCCCTGCGCGGCGAGCCAGCGCGAGCACTGCGCCGCGCCCGCGCCGATTTCCAGTACGTCGAGCCCCTTCAGGGACTCCGCGGGACCCAGCAGGCCGGCCTCCGCCTCGTCCAGCCCTTCCGGACCCCATACGAAACGGTCGTCGCCCAGGAACGCGCCGTGCTCGCTCTGGTACTCGTCCGCGTTCCTGTCCCACCAGCTGCGGCTGGCCCGGCTGCTCTCGGCCTCCCCGGCCTCGCGCCTGGTCGCCTCCCCCTCGTCGGCGCCCGCGTCGTCCGGCGTATAGGTCTCGGCGACCTCGAAAGCGTCTTCCCTGTGGCTCATTGCGCCCGTCTGTCTCGTCTGCGTAGGCTCACTCGAACCTGTTAGCTGCAGAGTGCGGTGCGGCCGTCGTGGCCTCGCTAAACATTAGTTGTGCCGGGTATGGGGCGATCCGCCCCGGGTGTGCGCCTTCGCGCATTGACCATGCCCGGCTGCCCCCGTATGCTACAAGTTGCGCTGCGAGCCTGCGCGCCTCAGACAGAGCAGGCCGCGCTTGCATCAGTTGTATGTCCCCTCGGTTGTCGAGGCGCTTCCCTTCCCGGAAATGCGCCTCCTAGGCTGTCCGGCTTCATCAGGTGCGATAAGGGCTCCCGGCGTAGCAGTACCTACGACTTACTGTCCGTACCGGAGCCCTTACCCACATGACGAGCAGCACCGAGACCACCGCCACCACCCCGCAGGTAGCGGTCAACGACATCGGTAACGAGGAAGCCTTCCTCGCCGCGATCGACGAGACGATCAAGTACTTCAACGACGGCGACATCGTCGACGGCGTCATCGTGAAGGTCGACCGGGACGAGGTCCTGCTCGACATCGGTTACAAGACCGAAGGCGTCATCCCCTCCCGCGAGCTTTCCATCAAGCACGACGTCGACCCCAATGAGGTCGTCGCCGTGGGCGATGAGATCGAGGCTCTTGTTCTCCAGAAGGAGGACAAGGAAGGCCGTCTCATCCTGTCCAAGAAGCGCGCACAGTACGAGCGCGCCTGGGGCACGATCGAGAAGATCAAGGAAGAGGACGGCATCGTCACCGGCACCGTCATCGAGGTGGTCAAGGGTGGTCTCATCCTCGACATCGGCCTCCGTGGCTTCCTGCCGGCCTCCCTCGTCGAGATGCGCCGCGTCCGTGACCTCCAGCCCTACGTGGGCAAGGAGCTCGAGGCCAAGATCATCGAGCTGGACAAGAACCGCAACAACGTGGTCCTGTCCCGCCGTGCCTGGCTCGAGCAGACCCAGAGCGAGGTCCGCCAGACCTTCCTCACGACCCTGCAGAAGGGTCAGGTCCGCTCCGGCGTCGTTTCCTCGATCGTCAACTTCGGTGCGTTCGTGGACCTCGGCGGCGTCGACGGTCTCGTGCACGTCTCCGAGCTCTCCTGGAAGCACATCGACCACCCCTCCGAGGTTGTCGAGGTCGGCCAGGAAGTCACCGTCGAGGTCCTCGACGTCGACATGGACCGCGAGCGCGTCTCGCTGTCGCTCAAGGCGACGCAGGAAGACCCGTGGCAGCAGTTCGCCCGTACGCACCAGATCGGGCAGGTTGTTCCCGGTAAGGTCACGAAGCTCGTTCCGTTCGGTGCGTTCGTGCGCGTCGACGAGGGCATCGAGGGTCTGGTCCACATCTCCGAGCTGGCCGAGCGCCACGTGGAGATCCCGGAGCAGGTCGTCCAGGTCAACGACGAGATCTTCGTCAAGGTCATCGACATCGACCTCGAGCGTCGTCGCATCAGCCTCTCGCTGAAGCAGGCCAACGAGTCCTTCGGTGCCGACCCGGCCTCGGTCGAGTTCGACCCGACCCTGTACGGCATGGCCGCGTCCTACGACGACCAGGGCAACTACATCTACCCCGAGGGCTTCGACCCCGAGACCAACGACTGGCTCGAGGGCTACGAGACCCAGCGCGAGGCCTGGGAGACCCAGTACGCCGAGGCGCAGCAGCGCTTCGAGCAGCACCAGGCTCAGGTCATCAAGTCCCGCGAGGCCGACGAGGCCGCCGCTGCCGAGGGCGCTGCTGCCCCGGCCGCCGGCGCCCCGGCTGCCTCCGGTGGCACGGGTGGCGGCTCCTACTCCTCGGAGTCGGCGGACAACTCCGGCGCCCTGGCGTCGGACGAGGCCCTGGCCGCGCTCCGCGAGAAGCTGGCCGGCGGCCAGAGCTGAATCGCAGAGCAGCGTGTCGGCGTGTAGCTGATTAGCTGAAAGGTAAGGCCCGCTCTCCCTGGAGGGCGGGCCTTACTGCGTTGTACGCCTCTGCTGTGCCAACTGCTGTGCCGCAACAGGCCGTTGTCAGGGAATGCGCACGCCCGGCAGCACGTTCTTCCTTATGAACACGAGGAGGAGCGGTAATCGTGCTTGATCCGCAGGATTTGTACGTCTGGGAGCCGAAGGGCGTGGCCGTCGTCGACATGGCGCTCGCGCAGGAATCGGCCGGACTGGTCATGCTCTACCACTTCGACGGCTACATCGACGCGGGTGAGACCGGCGACCAGATCGTCGGAAAGCTGCTGGACACGCTCCCGAACCAGGTCGTGGCCCGGTTCGACCACGACCGGCTGGTGGACTACCGTGCCCGCCGCCCGCTCCTGACCTTCCGGCGCGACAGGTGGTCCGATTACGAGGCGCCGGAGATAGATCTCCGCCTGGTGCAGGACGCCACCGGAGCGCCCTTCCTGCTGCTGTCGGGCCCCGAGCCCGATGTGGAGTGGGAGCGGTTCGCGGTGGCCGTACGGCAGATCGTCGAGCGGCTCGGAGTGCGCCTTTCGGTGAACTTCCACGGCATCCCGATGGGCGTCCCGCACACCCGCCCGGTGGGCATCACCCCGCACGGCAACAGGACCGACCTCATGCCCGGCCACCGCAGCCCGTTCGACGAGGCGCAGGTGCCCGGCAGCGCGGAGTCGCTGATCGAGTACCGGCTCGCGCAGGAGGGGCACGACGTGCTGGGCGTCGCGGCGCACGTGCCGCACTACATCGCCCGTTCCTCGTACCCCGATGCCGCACTGACCGCCCTGGAGGCGATCACGGCGGCGACCGGCCTGGTGCTGCCCGGAGTCGCCCATTCGCTGCGCACCGAGGCACGGCGTACGCAGGACGAGATCGACCGGCAGGTCGGTGAGGGCGACGAGGAGCTCGTATCGCTCGTACGGGGCCTTGAGCACCAGTACGACGCGGTGGCGGGCGCGGAGACGCGGGGCAACCTGGTCGCCGAGCCCGTCGATCTGCCCTCGGCCGACGAGATCGGCCTCGAATTCGAACGCTTTCTCGCCGAGCGGGAGGGTGACCTCTAGACGACTCGTCTAGGCTTCCGCGCATGCTGAAAGTGGGTCTGACCGGCGGCATCGGCGCCGGCAAGAGCGAAGTGTCGCGGCTGTTCGTTTCGTACGGAGCGGTGCTGATCGACGCCGACAAGATCGCGAGGGAAGTCGTCGAGCCCGGAACGCCGGGGCTCGCGGCCGTCGTCGAGGCCTTCGGGGAGGACATCCTCGCCCCGGACGGGACCCTGGACCGCCCGAAGCTCGGCTCGGTCGTCTTCGCCGATCCCGACCGCCTGGCGACCCTGAACGCGATCGTCCACCCGCTGGTCGGGGCACGGTCGGCAGAGCTGGAGGGCGGGGCGGCGGCGGACGCCGTCGTCATCCACGACGTACCGCTGCTGACCGAGAACGGGCTTGCCCCTCTGTACGACCTGGTCGTCGTCGTGGACGCCTCGCCCGAGACCCAGCTGGACAGGCTCGTACGGCTGCGCGGCATGGCAGAGGGCGAGGCCCGTGCGCGGATGGCCGCGCAGGCGAGCCGGGAGCAGCGGCTGGAGATCGCGGACCTTGTCATCGACAACGACGGCCCGCTTGCCGCGCTGGAGCCGCAGGTCCGCAAGGTCTGGGCAGAGCTGACCGAACGGGCGGCTAACAGCGCACGTTAGGTGGGCCGGGCCCCTCCCCCCCGCCCTGGAATACGACATGCTGCCGGGGCCGTTGAAAGTATGACGTGAGGGGAAGGATGTCAGCGTGCGTGAAACCAGCCCGGAGACCCACATCATCGATTACCGCGCGGCGGAGCATCTGCTGGCCGCGCGGGACCCGCAGGGAGCCGTAAAGCTCCTCGACTCGGTCATCGCCGCGCATCCCGAGAACACGGCGGCCCGCTTGCTGCGTGCCCGCGCCTTCTTCGCCTCCGCCCAACTTCGTCTCGCCGAGCTCGAGTTCCAGCTGGTCCTGGAGCGAGAGCCGGACAATGCCTTCGCCCACTTCGCGCTTGCGCGTACGTACGAGCGTCGCGCCCGCGACGACCGGGCGAAGCGGCACTTCCGACTGGCGGCGGCACTCGACCCCAAGCCGGAGTATCTGGCGGCGGCACGCTTCGAAACGGACGAGTGACCGCGCTGGGGCCGCCTGTTTACGGTCGGTGGCCGCCGCCCTGTGCCGGGGGGTCGTACGGCGGGACGTCGCGGCCCGGCTGGTAGTGGGGGCCCTGGCGGATATGGCGGATGATCATGACCAGGTCCACGGCAACCACGACGGCGAGGCAGCCGCAGGCGATGGCCCAGCCGGGGCGGTCGGCGAAGGCGAAGGCCACCGTTCCGGCAACGGTCCAGATCAGGCCCCATACGCTCAGCGCGAGGCGCATCCGCAGGGGACTGCGTGCAGTCGCGGGTTCACTCCCAGTG
Source organism: Streptomyces spiramyceticus (assembly GCF_028807635.1). Classification (NCBI taxonomy): domain Bacteria; kingdom Bacillati; phylum Actinomycetota; class Actinomycetes; order Kitasatosporales; family Streptomycetaceae; genus Streptomyces; species Streptomyces spiramyceticus. Next base: position 1,130,405 of record NZ_JARBAX010000001.1, on the reverse strand, counting down.
CGCATGATGGTCGCCTCTACTTCCACGAGGGCGTGTACCCGCCGGGCCGTGTCCGACTCGGGCACGGGCCCTTGGCGATCCGGTCAAACTCTGAGCCGCTGATGCGATGAGTTGTGCGTCGCGGCGCGGTCTTACTTGGGACACCACACAGCGCACCGATTCCCCTGGGAGACCACGATGTCCGAGGCAACGACCAACGCCCCTGCCGCCCACTCCGACGCCACTGTCACCACCGGCTCGTCCTTCGGCGGGGCAACGCCGAGCCGTCGCGCGCACATCACCCTGCGGGTGCTCCAGATCCTGCTCGCCGTGCTCTTCGCCGTACCCAGCGCGATCCCCAAGCTGATCGGTCACGCCTCGGCGGCGGAGAGCTTCGACAAGATCGGCTTCGGAGACTGGTTCATGTACCTCATCGGCGGCCTGGAGCTGGCCGGGGCGGTGGCGCTGCTGATCCCCGTCCTGTCCGGTGTGTCGGCGCTTGCCCTCAGTGCTCTGATGGCCGGGGCGTTCGTGACTCAAATCGTCGTGTTCGACGGGGAGTACGCCGCATCTCCGCTGATCGTGATGGTGCCCCTCCTGGCCATCGCCTGGGGTCGCCGGCACCACAACGCGGAGCTTGTGGCGCTGGTACGCCGCCCTGCGTAGCGGGACTTGAGCCCTTACGGTGTCCCTTACGGTGTGAGGAGCAGACATCGGTGAAAGGAGCGCGGTGGAAGCCGAGTTGATGGCTTTGGCGGCGGCGGGGGCCACGGCACTCGTCCAGCAGATGGCGACAGATTCCTGGTCGAGCGCGCGTGGGCGCGTCGCCGCGTTTCTCTCGCGCCGGGCGCGGGACGGGGCGGCGGCCGACGAGGAGACGGTCGAGGGCGAGCTGGAGGTTTCGCGCGGCGAGCTGGCCGAGGCGCGGGACGCCGGCGACGAGCAGGTGGCCGCAGACGTGGAGTCGGAGTGGCGTACGCGCCTGCGCCGGACGCTGGCGGCCGATCCTGCCGCCGCGGCGGAGCTGCGCTCGCTTCTCGACGAGCTGGCGGAGGGCGCGGCGGGGGTGCGGGAGGGCGACGTACACAACACGATCAGTGGGGGAGTGCAGTACGGCCCTGTTGTTCAGGCGAGGTCGGTGGGGTCGCTGAACTTCGGGGCGGCGGTGCGGCCTGGTCCGGAGGCCTGAGCAGGTGCACTGAGCCAGCGCCCCCGGATGCCCGTCCTCGCCACAGCGGTGGGTGCGGGCATCGGTGCGGGGCCTGCGGCTCCCCTCCTCGCTCCTTCCCGAAACTGAGGGCAACCCCCAGCCTCCGGACGCCCTTGGGGGTCCCCCCGGACGAAGTCTGGGGGAGTGTCCTCAAACGCCGGACAGGCTGAATTACCCGGGGTCCGGGGCGGAGCCCCCACGCGCGGCAGCCGCAAAATGTCACAGCGGGAAGAATGGGGTCTCCCCTGCTCGAACGAAGTTGAGAGCTTGGGGAAGGGTAGGGGAACACAGCGCAGCAGGTCGCGCCGCCCGCGCCTACCCCCGCCGCCTCATCAAGACCGGCTGTCAGACCCCGCCCGTAGACTCGCTCGTTGACAGGACACAAGCGCACGAGCGGGACGGGGGACACCATGGTGGACAACGCACGCCGGCATTCCCCGGCCCCGAATCTCGCTCGTCGCGCCGCGGTATTCCTTCCCGCCGAGCTTCCGCGCGGCGGCAAGATCGCCCTCTGGGACCCGGAGGGCGACCCCCTGCCCGCCCTGCCGAGCGCGGCCGCCGAGATCACGGTCGTACGCCGCCACGGCGCCACCGGCACCGCTGTACGCCGCCGCACCGTCCCCGCCCTGCTCCTGTCCCTCCCCGACGCCCTGCCGTTGTTGGCCCGCGCTCGTCACGACCCGGCCGCCCACCCCGCCACCCGCTGCTGGGGCGCGGCCGCGCTGCATGCCCTGCATCTCGCCGCACGAGGCCGGCTGCTGCCGGGCCTGACCGCCGACGACCATGACGCCTGGCGGGCCGGACCGCTCGACGCCGACGACATCGCGCAGGTGCGGGCGATCGCCGCGGCCATGCCCGCCGAGGCGCACGCGGTCCCGCTGGAGGGCCGGACGCCCCTCCAGCTGCCCGACCCCGAGGCGCTGGTGAAGGCGTTCCTCGACGCGGTCGTGGACACCTTGCCGCGTACGGCCTCCGCGGCCTACGCCGTGGGCGCACCCTTCGCGGCGCACGGCCCGCAGCACCTGCCCACCCTCCGCGAGTGGGCGGCCGAGGTCGCGGCCGGGGTGGATGCGGGGGTGCGCGTATCGCTGCGTCTCGACCTGTCCCAGTTCGAGCTCTTCGACAGTGCGGCGGACGAGGCACCGGGGGAGGGACCCGGCGGAAGGGTGAGCGAGTCGGCGGACGGCGTGGCGGACGGTGCCGAGAAGCAGCGCCGGGCCGGTACGGCACTCGTCCAGGTGCACAGCCTGGCCGACCCGACGCACATCATCGACGCCGCCGCCCTCTGGGCCGGCGGCGGCACCGAAGGCTTCGGCCCGCGCGCCCGTATCGACGCGGTGCTCGCGTTGCGCCGCGCGGCGCGCGTCTGGGCACCGCTCGGCCGGCTCATGGAGCGCCCGGTCCCCGACGTACTGCCGCTGTCGGAGGACGAGTTGTACGAGCTGCTGGGCCCGGCAGCGGCCAGGCTCGCCGCCGCGGGCGTCGCGGTCCACTGGCCCAGGGAGCTGGCCCGTACGCTCACGGCCACCGCAGTCGTACGCCCCGCGCCCGGATCGGCGACCGACGGCACCTCCTTCTTCGACGCCCAGGAACTCTTCGCCTTCAGCTGGCAGCTGGCCGTCGGCGGCGAGCCGCTCAGCGAGGCGGACATGGACGCCCTCGCAGAGGCGCACCGCCCGATCGTCCGCCTCAGGGACCAGTGGGTGGTCGTCGACCCGGCGCTGGTCCGCAAAGCACGCAAGCGTGAGCTGGGCCTGCTGGAGCCTGTCGACGCGCTCGCCGTGGCCCTCACGGGCACCGCGGAGGTCGACGGCGAGCAGGTCGAAGCGGTCCCGGTCGGTACCCTGGCCGCCCTCCGCGACCGCCTCACCGCCGCCACGGCCGACGCGGCGCCCGCCGCCCAGCCGCCCGGCCTGGACGCCACCCTGCGCGACTACCAACTGCGCGGCCTCGCCTGGCTGGACCTCATGACGTCCCTCGGCCTCGGCGGCTGCCTCGCCGACGACATGGGCCTCGGCAAGACGATCACGGTCATCGCCCTCCACCTCCGCCGCGCCCGCAGCGCCCCCACCCTCGTCGTATGCCCCGCCTCCCTCCTGGGCAACTGGCAGCGCGAGATCACCCGCTTCGCGCCCGGCGTCCCGGTCCGCCGCTTCCACGGGACGACCCGCACCCTCCACGACATGGGCGACGCAGGCGCCGACGGTGGCTTCGTCCTCACGACGTACGGAACGATGCGCACCAGCGCGCCCCAACTCGCCGCCCACACCTGGGGGATGGTCGTCGCGGACGAGGCACAGCACGTCAAGAACCCGTATTCCTCCACGGCGAAGGCACTACGCACCATCCCCGCCCCCGCGCGCATCGCCCTGACCGGCACCCCCGTCGAGAACAACCTCTCCGAGCTGTGGGCCCTGCTCGACTGGACGACACCCGGACTGCTCGGCCCGCTCAAGGCCTTCCGCGCCCGCCACGCGCGACTGGTCGAGAGCGGCGAGGACGACGAGGCGTCGGAGCGCCTCGCCCGCCTCGTACGTCCGTTCCTGCTGCGCCGCAAGAAGTCGGACCCGGGCATCGTGCCGGAGCTGCCGCCCAAGACGGAGACCGACCACCCTGTCTCGCTCACCCGCGAACAGGCCTCCCTCTACGAAGCGGCCGTACGGGAATCCATGGCGGCCATCGAGGAGTCGGAGGGCATCGCGCGCCGAGGCCTCATCATGAGACTCCTCTCTTCGCTCAAACAGATCTGCAATCACCCCGCGCAGTATCTGAAGGAGGACACGAGGCGCCTCACGGGCCGCTCCGGCAAGCTCGAACTCCTCGACGAACTCCTCGACACGATCCTGTCCGAGGGCGGCTCGGTCCTGATCTTCACGCAGTACGTGACGATGGCCCGCCTCCTCTCGGACCACCTGGCGGCCCGCGCGGTCCGCGCCCAACTCCTGCACGGTGGCACACCCATTGCCCAGCGAGAGGAAATGGTTGACCGCTTCCAGTCCGCCGAGGTCCCCGTTTTCCTCCTCTCCCTCAAGGCGGCGGGCACCGGCCTGAACCTCACCAGGGCCGCCCATGTCATCCACTACGACCGCTGGTGGAACCCGGCGGTCGAGGACCAGGCGACGGACCGCGCGTACCGCATCGGCCAGACCCAGCCGGTGCAAGTCCACCGCCTGATCGCGGAGGGCACGGTGGAGGACCGTATCGCCGAACTCATCGCCTCCAAGCGGGCGCTGGCAGACGCGATCCTGGGTGGCGGAGAGGCAGCCCTGACCGAGCTGACCGACCGCGAGCTGGCGGACCTGGTGTCGCTGAGGAGGTCGGCATGAGTACGACCTGGTGGGGAAACGCCTGGATCGAAGCGCTCGAAGCACTCTCGCTGGACCCCGCCCGCCTCGGCCGCGGCCGTACGTACGCCAGTGAGGGAAACGTCGGCGCGATCAGCGTCACGCCGGGCCGGATCATCACGTACGTACGAGGCAGCCGTCCCCGCCCGTACCGTACGGAAATCCGCCTGCGCGTGCTCTCCGACGAAGACTGGGACCGTTTCCTGACCATGGCGGCGGCCGATCCCGCGCACATGGCGGCCCTGCTCGACAAGGACATGCCCCACTCCCTGGTGGAGTCGGCGGCCGAGGTGGGCGTGGGCCTGCTGCCCGCCCCCGGCGACCTGATCCCGTCATGCTCGTGCCCGGACCACGGCCACCCCTGCAAGCACGCGGCCGCCCTCTGCTACGAAACCGCCCGCCTCCTGGACGCCGACCCGTTCGTGCTGTTCCTCATGCGCGGCCGGGCCGAACGTGACCTGCTCGACGACCTCGCCCGCCGTAACGCCGCCCACTCAGCCCGCGAAAAGCCCGCGCCGCCGCCCTTCCCCGGCGTCCCGGCCGCCAACGCCCTGACTCCGCGTACGCTCCCACCGCTCCCGGGCCCGCTGCCGGTCCCCCCGCACGCCGGCCATGCCTCCGGCGCGTACCCAGGCACGCGCGGCGCCCCCGACCCACTGGCCCTGGACCTCCTCGTCACGGACGCCGCCGCCCGCGCCCATACCCTCCTCACCACCGGCACGGACCCCATCGCCACCCTCACCCCCTGGCAGGACGCGGTCCGCCTCGCCGCCGCCCAGCCCGGCTCGGGCCTCACCGCCGCGACCCGCACGCTCTATGCCCGCCTCGCATCCGCGAACGGCCGCACCCCCACCGACCTGGCCCGCGCGGTGGCCGCCTGGCAGCAGGGCGGCCTGACCGGCCTGTCCGTACTCGAAACGCCCTGGGACCCCCCGGCAGGCCCCTTCGACCGAGCCCGCCCCGCCCTGGCCGCCGCCGACCTCCCCCGCCTGCGCCCCCACCGCAACCGCCTCAGCGACGCGGAACGCGGCATACAGCTGCGCCTGGGCCACGACGACCGCTGGTACCCCTACGAATCGGACCCCGGCACGGACGACTGGTGGCCGACGGGCACCCCGGACGAGGACCCGGTGGGCGCGCTGACGGAGCTGCTCGACGACTGACCGTGTGCCGGTGCCTGCGCTCTCTGCGCCCGGTTGCGCCTCACTGTCGCCTGACTGCGTGCCAGGTGCAGAGGTAGTGTTCCTGGCCGGTGGTGGTAGTACGTGCCGACTGAAGGGGGCCTGATGGACAGCGAGTTGGCGGCAGAGGCGAGCGTACGCAATGAGCTCGGCGGGACCGTGTACGGCCACAGTGTGCAGGCCCAGCACATCGGCAGCGTCTCCTTTCACGAGGCCCCGGCGCCTGTCCGCATCCCGGGCTGGCCCGTGCCGCGCGAGTTACCCGCCCCCACCCGGTACTTCACCAACCGGCGCCGCGAACTCGCCCGTCTCGCAGCCCTGCTGGAGGAGAGGGCCGACGTCCCGGACCTCGTCGTACTTTCCGGCCCGGGTGGTATCGGCAAGTCGGCCACCGCCCTGCACTGGGCGGCGTCGCTGAGCGGGCGTTACGAAGGCCCCCGGCTCCACATCGACCTGCGCGGCGACAACACCGCCACCGCCCTTGCCCCATCTGCGGTCCTGAACCGTTTTCTCCGCAGACTGGGCATCGACGGACGTTGGATCCCGGCCGACGAGGAGGACAGGGCGGACCTGTTCCGCAGCCTGACCGCCGGCCAGCGCATCCTGACCATCCTCGACAATGCGCATTCCGTCGCCCAGGTGCTGCCCCTGCTCACCACCGCACCCGGCTCGCTCACCGTGGTGACCAGCCGCCACCGGCTCTCCAGGCTGATACGGGAACGCGGAGCGCACCACATCGAACTGGGCCCGTTCACGGCCGATGACGCCGAGCAGCTCCTCGCCCGTGTCGTGCCCGGCCGCGACATGACGGGAGCGGATTCGGTGGCGAGACACTGCGGCGGACTGCCGCTCGCGCTGTGCGTCGCAGCCGAGCGCATGGCCGTACGGACCCACCTGACCTGGGAGAAGCAGCGGCAGGACATGGAGGGGGACATGGGGCAGGACATGGAGAGAGGCATGGCAGACCACGCCGGGCGGGACACGGATGATCAAGAGCCCCTGACTGGCATTGCGGACGCCTCGTACGCGGACCTGTCACCGGACGCGGCCCGCCTCTACCGCCTCGCGGGCCTGCGCCCATGGTCAACGCTCACTGCCCAGGCCGCCGCCGCGCTCGTCGGCGTATCGCAGCAGAAGGCAGCCCTGCTGCTTGAGGAGCTTGCGGAGATCCACCTCATCGGCGAAACCGCCTCCGGCCGCTACCGCTTCCACGACCTGATCCGGTCCCACGCCGAGCAGCGTGCCCTGCGCGAGGAGGGCCCGGCGCGGTCGGCGGCGGCCGTACGACGCCTGCTGCTCCATTACGTCGATGCCGGAGCGGCCGCCGACGCCTGTGTGATTCCGGGGCGTTGGCATCTGGGTCCTGCTTACGCGCGCCTCGCCCCGTCGCCCGCGTTCCCGTCGCCCGCGCAGGCGCTGACCTGGCTGGCTGCGGAACGCGAGAACCTGGAGGAAGCGGTGCGTACGGCGGCGGAGTACGGTCACGACGAGCTGACCTGGCAGCTGTGCGAGACGCTGTGGAGTCTGTACCTGAAGCAGGGCTTCCACCAGGAGTGGATCGCCACCCACCGGCTGGGCGTGGAGGCGGCATCCCGTTGCCCGGACATGCCGGAGGCCGAGGGGCGCATGCACACTCAGCTCGGTTTCGCGTACCTGGGTATAGGCCAATTTGCGGACGCAGAACGTGAATTCACGGCAGCGGCTGAGGCGGACGGCCGTGCAGGACATGCGCGAGGCGAGGCGACGGCCGTTGAGTCCCTCGGCCTGCTGAGGCTGAAGCAGCAGCGGTACGAGGAGGCGGCCGACTGCTTCCGACGTGCCAAGAGCTTGTCCACCGACCCCCGGGCCCTCGCCCTGCTGGAACACCATCTTGGCCGTGCCCTGACCGGTCAGGGCCGCCATGCGGAGGCGACAGCGCAACTGACGCAGGCCCAGGGCCTGATGCGGGCGCTGCCCGATCCGTACAACGAGGCGAGGGTCCTGACCAGCCTCGGCGAGACCGCCCTGGCGGCCGGGCGGCCCGAGCAGGCGGAGGAGTGGCTGGCCCTCGCGGCGGCGCAGATGGCGGCGGAGGAGGCGGTGGTCCAGCAGGCCGACATCGCGGAGCTCCGGGCGCGCGCCGCGGCGGATCCGGCGGACGTCCGTCGCTTCTTGCGCGAGGCGCTCGCCTTCCATGAGCGGACGGGGGCGCCCGGCGCGGCAGAGGTGCGGGCGCGGTTGGAGGCTCTGGACGCTGATGGTTGACGGCTCACGGGCCGGCAGCTGACGCTACCGAGTCGGTGGGGGAGAAGTGACGGCGACCGTGATGTGGTGGCGGACCCGGCCCGTCACCACCGTCATGCCGACGGCCAGTTCGTCGACGGGCCTGCCGCTCTCCAGCCATGCGTGGAGCGCCGACGCGTAGACGGCTGGGTCGCACGGATCCGGATAACCGTCCTGCCCGGACCGGGCATTGAGCGTGGCCAGACGTCCGTCGCCCGTGCGTACAAGGCAGTTGTCCGTGCCGGTCACGGCCACCGCCATGGCGGCGTACGGTCGCTGCCGCAGCGCGTCGGCGGTCCAGGCGGCGGGATGCTCGGGGGCGTACCCCAGCACCAGGTCGGCGAGGGTGAGGCGGGTCGGGTCGCGGGTGTCCTCGTGTACGGCGGTGTGGGCGTCGTACGGGGCGCCGTACAGGGCGTCGGAACCGGCGGGTGAGTGGCCGACGTACCGGGTCACCGAGATTTCAGGAGCCTGCGCCTGACCCGCGCTGTTCCGTACGTCGGTCCGTACGTCGGTCCGCACCTGGGTCAGTACGCGGAGGGGCTCGGTGACCGGCACCACGTCGGCGCCGGGCAGGCCAAGTCGCTCCAGCAGGGCAGGCCGCTCCGGCTCCGACCTGCCCATCAGGTCGTAGAACATCTGCCGCAACAGACCGGCGGACTCGCCGGGAGCGGACGTCGTCTGGGCGCCGAGAGCGTCGTAGCGCCCGGGGATGTGCCCGGCGAGGGTACGTTCCAGCTGCGGGCGCAGCGGCTCGTACGGGTGCAGTCTTGCCGCGGTACGCCCCAACTCGGCGACGGGCGAGGCGGGATCCAGGTCGTCTTCGGGGAATGCCCCGAGGAGGACGGGCGTGCCCAGGGCGGCGGCGTAATACGTGACGGAACCGTGGTCGCCTATGACGCAGTCGGCGGCGACGAGGGCCTGCCGCCACGCGCCGAGGGGAGGCACAAGCAGGAGCCCGGAGTCCTGGGCGGTGCGTAGCCAGCGCCGTACCTGGCCGGGCCCGTGGCCGTGCCAAATGTTGGGGTGGAGGACGGCGCACACGCGGTACTCGTCGGCAGGCAGGGCGCCGACCAGCTCCGCCAGCAGCCACGACAGCTCGTCGCTGCCGAAGAGTGACCGGCGTCCCCAGGTCGAGTTCAGTACGACGAGCCGCTGACCGGGTCCGACCCCGAAGCGCCGCCGGAAGGCTTCCCTGCGCGGGACGGCATCGAGTATCCGGTCGAAGCACGGATCGCCGGCGAGTACGGCGGTGTGGGCCACTTCGGGGCAGGTGAGGCGGAGCCGGTCGAGCTGCTCGGGGTGGGAGAGGACGGTGGCGGTGGCGATGGGCTTGCCGTCGTGGAGCAGCCACTCGGGCGAAAGCCCGAAGACGGGCGCTGGAGCGACCTGCCTCTCGTCACCCGGTATCCGGTATCCGGTATCCGGTATCCGGTATCCGGTATCGCCAGCCTCTTATTGTATCCAACGCCGTGCGACAGTACAGCCAACTTCCCCTGAAACTCGTGCAGTTCGCCGCCGTAACTCGCACTGACCACCAGGTCGGCATCCGTCTCCTTGGCCTGCTCCCACGGCAGCACAGGCAGCCCTGCCGATGCCAGCAACTCGGGCACCCCGTCCAGGAACGGCGACGACCCGGTGCACGTGGCAAGGCACTCCACGCCCAAATCGTCGTCGAAGAGGGGCATCACATCGAGCAGCCGCGTCGCCGAGGTCACGTTGTGCGCGACGAAGAGCACACGCTTGCCGCCGTCCCGCGTAACCCACCGCCAGGCATCCGGCCCCACAGGCACCCGCAGTCTCACCTCACCCACAGGCCACCCCACCCCCTTCCCTCTCGCGCTCGGCCGCGCCACGATAGCCGGTGCCCGCCCCTAGAGTGGTCCCGTGGTCGACGAGACGCGGAACACGGTGAGCGGGCAGGCCAGAGTCGGAACTCTCGTACAGGCGGGGAGTGTCGGCGAACTCCACGTGCACGAGGCACCCCCACCGGAGGCCGAGCACGCGCCCTGCCAACTCCCACCCCAAACTCACCACTTCGAGGACCGCGAGACCGAGCAGGCGACCGTATTCCAGTCGGCCGGAGCATCGCCCGGAGCCGGTGACGGAGCCTGCGAGGGAGCGGGGGCCGGCCGCGAAGGCCCGCTCCTCGTCGCCCTCAGTGGCATCGGCGGAGTGGGCAAGACCGCACTCGCCCACCAACTGGCCCGCGGACTGCGTGAGCGCTGCCCGGACGGCATCCTCTACGTCGACCTGGACGACCACCGGCGTGAGGGTGGCACGGAACTGACCGACTGCCTGGAGGAGTTGCTCCGACCCCTCGGCGTCCGCACGCCTTGGCTGGCCCCCTCTCTCCCCGGCCGCCGCAAGCAATTCTGGGAGCGTACGCAGCACAAGCGACTCGTCGTCATCCTCGACAACGTGCGATACGGGACAGAGGCCGAAGCCCTGCTGCCGTCCTCCGCCGGCAGCGTAGCCGTCGTCATCAGTCACAGCCGCCTGTACGACATCGAGGGCGACGCCCTCCTCGAACTCCCCTCGCGCCGCTGGACGAGCAGTACGCCGTACGCCTGCTGCACCGCATCGTCAGCGACCCGAGGCTGGCAGCAGAGCCCGAGGCGGCAGCCCGGCTCGCCGATCTGTGCGGCGGTCTGCCCGCCGCCCTCCATGTCGCCGCCAAGTGGGTGCGCAAGCACCGCCGCCGCCCGCTGCGCCGCCTGATCGACGAACTCGCCGCCGAACTGCAGGGAAAGGGTGTCTCCATGGTGGAAGGCGTTTGGGACGCCGCGTACCGGGACTTGACCGACGAAGCCGCCCGCCTCTATCGGCTGCTCGCCGTGCACCCGGGCCCGTTCATAGCCCCCGAAGCGGCAGCGGCCCTGCTCGGTGCAGGCGCGGAGGCCGCCGACGACGCCCTGGAAGAGCTGGAAACGGCGAGCCTGCTCCTGCCGGACACCGCAGCCCGGCTGCGCATGCATGATCTGGTCCGCGCCCACGCCCGCCGCTGCGCCGACCGCGACGACGCGGCTGGTGCGGAGTCCGCCGAGGCGCGGCGGCGTATCGTCCGTTGGTATCTGCGACAGGCACAGCGCGCCGACGTACTGGCGGCTGGGAAGCGGATGACGTTCGGGGAGACGGTGGAGTTACCGCCGTACGCCCCCGACGTACCCTTCGCCGGAAAACCGGAGGCGTTGCACTGGCTGGAGGCGGAGCGCCTCGCGCTCCACGGCTGCGTACGAACTGCTCATGCGCACGGCCTCGATGCCGAGGTGTGGGCGCTGTGCGAGCCACTGTGGACACATTTCCTGGACCACCCGCATCCCACCGACGCGATCGAATCCTTCGGTGCGGGCGTGGCCTCGGCGGCGCGGGCGGGAAACATCCCGGCGTTGGTACGGATGCGCTGCCAGCTGGCCCGCCCGTTGTGGGAAGAGGGGCGTTACGACGAGGCGGAACGGGAACTGAAGCACGCGCTGCACGGCGCGCAGACGCTCGGCACGACACCCCAGGAACGCAAACTCCAGGCGTCGGCCATCGAGTTCCGCGGCAAGCTCCTCTCCGTACAGGGGGACTGGGCAGCGGCGGAACCGTACTTCGAGCGGTCGAGGCGCATCCACATCGAGATCGGCAACGACTACGGCGTACTCCTCCAGACGTACCTGCTGGGCCTGTCGGCGGCCGGTATGGGGCAGCCGGAGCGTGCGGCAGCCCTGCTGGAGACTGCCCATGCGACGGCGCGCGAGCAGGGGCGCGAGCGAATGACGGCGCGCTCCGGCTTCGAACTGGGCCGGGTGCTGCACGTGGGACTCGGGCGTACGGGCGAGGCAAGGGAGCTGTACGAGGCTGCGCTGACCAGCGCCCGGCGTCGCGGAGCGACCTTCGACGAGGCGCGCATCCATGACGCGTTGGGAGCGCTGGCGGAGGAGACGGGGGACGAGGGAAGGGCCGAGAGTCACCGAGGGGCGGCCCGGGCGATCCGGGAGCGCTCTTCCTAGATCTCGCGTTCGGCATCGGCGGGGCTCGCCGTGGCGATCCGTACGGTGTAAGCGCGACCGGCGACGAGACAACGAAATCCAGCTCCTACGGCGCCGGAGTGCTCGCCCATCCACGCATGAACGGCGGAGAGGACAGCGGCGGGATCGGCACGGAATACGCGCCCGCGCTCGCGGAAGTCTGCGATGTGTACCGACAGGAGGGGCCCGTCGCCCCTCCGGACCACACACCGGTCCTCGCTGAGCACGACACCGGCGGTTCGTCGCCCTCCGCACTGGGCGAGCGTCGCGGAAATCCACCCGCTAACGGTCCACCCGATACGCCGTCCAGCTTGCTGAGAGTGGAAGAGGACAGCGGCGCTCTGCGACTGCTGGGCGGTGGCACGGCCGTGCTCGGCGGCGAGGTGGTGAGAGCTGCTTGCACCGTACGGCGGCCGCCGCTCCACGTGTACGTCGCCGCCGCTGAGACGGACTCGTACGGCGAAGGCAGCAGGCTTCGTAGCTCGCGCGATAGGGGCGGGCAACGCCCGCTCGTCGGGCGGGCCACTAAGAGGCTCCATCCCCAGCAACGCATACAGCTCACCCCTGAGGCGCTCCACCGCCCGCCCCTGCTCGCCGGCGGCAAAGGCGGCGGACGCAAGAGCGCGCCCCGAGCCGGCCCGGTGAGCGCTGATGGCACGCTCGACGTCTCCGGGCGACTCCAGCCACGGCACATGCGCGAGCAGCTCGGCCATTGGACTTCCGGCAATGAGCTCGTCGCCCCCGTCGCAGGCGGCGAGGATAGGGAGGTCGAGGGCGGCGGCGTACAGAGCGGTAGACCCGTGATCAGTCACCACGGCATCCGCGGCTACGAGCAGCGCTGCCCACTCCTCGTAAGGCCGCGCCAGAACAAGCCCGGCACGGACGGCGGGTGCGAGCCGCTCCTGCAGATCGAGAAGACCACGCTTGCTGTGAACGTTGGGATGCGCGACAAGCGCCAACTGGTACCCGTCATAAGTCAATTCGCCCACTACATCGGCAATGAGCCCGGGGCGCCGCACGAGCAGCGACTCCGGCCCCCAGGTGGACGTGAACACCACCAGTTTCCGCCCGCCTGTGCCGAGCGCGGAACGGTAGCGGTCGCGGTGGGGGAGAGAGGCCAGCATCCGGTCGAGGGTGGGATCACCGACGACAGCCGCACGACGGGCGGCTTCGGGGCACTCGGCGCGGAGCCGGGAGACCTGACTTGGGTGAGCGAGCGCATGAAGCCCTGCGAGCAGCCGCCCGTCCCGCTCCAGGTACGCCCGGTCGAGCCCGGAAGCCGAATCGTCCGAGCCGTCGCCGGCAAGCACCTTGTTGAACCCGGCCCCGTGGGGCAGAAGCACGAGGGGCCCGCCGCGCAACCGGTCGAGGTCGCCTTTGGGGCTGGAGGCGAGGATCAGTTGGTGCGTACGGGCGACGGCCTCGGTCCAGGGGATGGTACGAGCGCCGTAACGCTCAATGGCGGCGAGTGCGTCAACCCCGAAATCAGACCCGGGCACGAGCGTGAATCGGCGTACCACGCGGGGGTCCCCGGCAAAGACGGGCAGGACATCGAGCAACCGATGCAGCGCGGTGGCCGACCGCACGGCGAAGAGCACGGACGCCTCACCCTCACGCCCTTCGGCTGCCCGCTGCCCGCTGCCCGCTGCCCGCTGCCCGCTGCCCGCTGCCCGCTGCCCGCTGCCCGCTGCCCGCTGCCCGCTGCCCGCTGCCCGCTGCCCGCTGCCCGCTGCCCGCTGCCCGCTGCCCGCTATGGGATCGTTAATCCTACTTCGCCCCAGGTCTTGAGGTATGCCGTTTCCGCAGATCAGCGGGCCTTTCTCGGCAGGGCTGGGTGGCGGCATGGCCGAGACACTACATAAAGCGCTCGACAACAATTCCACCGGCTCCGGCGGCCCGTGGACGGCCCACGCCCTCACGGACCTCCGCTACTCATACGCGGAACTGTCCAAGGCCCACCGCACAGGCCGCCGCCCCACCCCTGGCCGCGTGATCCGCACGTTCGCGTCCTACGAGTACCCACGCGCCGCAGGCACCCCCATCCGCGGCCAACGCGAACACGAATCCGTGGGTCAGCCAGCCACGACCGCAACGAGGAACGGGCTGGAGCTGCCGTGCCAGGAGATTCGCAGAGCCTCACGCGCCCGGGTGCAGGCAACGAAGAGCAGGCTCAACTCGCTCCGAAGGTCCTCTCGATGCTGCAGCGCGTCCACTTCCTCTGCCGTGACCGCACTGCGCATCGGTACGACACCGTCGTTCACGCCGGCGACAGCCATGCAGCGGAACTCCAGTCCCTTCATGCGGTGCATCGTGCCGATGCGCACACCATCACCGCTCCCTGACGGCGTACCGAGGACCGCTGCCGGGAGACCAGCCCGTGCCAGCGCCTGCGCAATGTCCTTGCCCAGCTGGATGAAGCGCACCGCGACACCGATCTCGCTCGGGGCGACCTCGGAAGCTGTCCATTGTTCGATCTGGGCGACCAGGCTCGCTATTTCCTCATGCTTGTTGCTTGAGCCGTACGTCTCCGGGCGCGCGCCGTGGAACGCCGACCGGTATCCGGTCAGCGAGTCGGTCCCGCCGTCCATGTCGTCAACCTGCTCGCCCGTAAGCAGCGCGGTGGACCAGGCAAGGATCTCCTGGGTGGTTCTGTAATTGATCCGGAGGCGGGTGGACCGGCCGGTCACCGAGATCCCGAGGCTGCGCAACGACACCTTGTTGCCGTAGATCCGCTGATGGGTGTCGCCCGCGATGAACATGTCGTCGGGGCTCGGGGCCACCAAGGCCCTCAGCAACCGCCACTGTGCGGGATGGAGGTCCTGGGCTTCATCGATCACTACATGGCGGTACGGGCGTTTGCTGCCCCGTTCGTCCAGCAGCCGCGCAGCTTCCGCGCACACCTGGAGGAAAGTCCACTCTCCGGCCTGGCGTAGTTCGCCCGTGAAGGCGTTGACCGCGCGCCACACCTGGGCTCGCTTCAACGGCCCGAGGGCGGTGCCTCGTCCGGAGCGTGAGGCTTTCAGATATGCCTCGGGGGAGCGCAGGTCCTGCGCCAGCACGACGTGCCGCCACTCCTGGTCGAGGAACACGTCGGTGAAGTCGATGCCGAGCCGACGGACGATACGTGACCAGCGTGCGGTGATCTCCTTCTGACCGGTGACGATCGTCAAAGCGGTGCCGTGATGGTCTCGTACGATTTGGTTGGCGAGTGCGTCGACGTTGATGACGCGGATCTTTGCACGCAACTGCACGTCGGTGACCAGTAGTTCAAGGCTGCTCTGGAGATCAGAGGCAAGATCCCGGGTGAAGGTCGTGAGCAGGATCGACCCGTCGGGAGAGTCCGCAGGCAGCTGCCGCGCCAGGTGCAGAGCGCGATGGAGAGCGACAACGGTCTTGCCGGTCCCGGGCCCGCCGATGATCCGGGCAGGCCCCCTGTACGACGGCCGGTAAGCCACCCGCCGCTGGCTCGGGTGCAGGAACACCCGCCAGGCGTCGAAGGGCCTGGCCAGAATCTCCATCAGTTCGGCGGGCCCGGAGACAAGCGCGATTCTGCCCTGGGAGTGGGCCATGGCGGCGGAGAGCTCGTCCTGGCCTGTCGGTGATGCCGATTGATCTGTGGCCGGTACGACGCTGACCTGCTGAGACACGTTCGCGGGCGAGTGCTCCAGCTGGACCTGTACCACCTCGCGCCAGACGTCCTCCGGCTCCATCCCGGCGGCGAGACCGGCCAGCACGTCGTACTGCTGCTCGGGCAGGATCTTCTGCAGGGCGTCGAGATGGGCTTCGTCACTGAGATGCCGAACGAGGGGTAGCAGATCGGCGTCGATGCCGAGCCGGATCAGCTCCTTGTCGGAGACATGCACGAAGAGCCGCTCGGTGTCCGCGGAGGCGAGCTGACGCACACTGGCGGTCGCGCGCTCAAGGGCGACATCGTTGCGCAACTCGATGCCTTGAGTGGCTGAGTTGACGGTGGCCCGGTGCTTGACGGCCCAAGCGATGGCATCGTCGTGCGGCATGACCTTGAGCAGCAAGAAGCTGTCGCCCGACTCGGGGGCGAGGATGACACCCCGCATGAACGAGCTGATCCGGATGGTCCGTATATGGGGGTCGCGGGCATTTTGGAGTTTTTCGAGGTGGAGCCCGGCATGCCGGTGCTCCTGAAACTTGTCGAAGACCTCGTGGACCCGCTTTTGAACCGGTTTCTCCAGCCTGGCGAACTCCATCAGGAAGTCCTTGTGGATTCCCAGCGTCGCCATCGGCGCTCCCGCCCATACAGTCCGTCAGTTTCCCTGGTCACCGTACCCGGAGCGTGGAGAATAGTGAGTTGGCCCGGTAATCCTTCGCAGAGAGGGCGCGCGTGCACGCTCAGGAGACCACGTTCAGCAAGCTCGTCCAGGGCGAGAAGCAGTTCCAGGTTCCGCTCTACCAGCGCACTTACAGCTGGCAGCGGGACGAGTTGCAACAGCTGTGGGACGACGTACAGGAACTGGTCGATCAGCGAGTGGAAGGCGCCGATCCGGCCTCACACTTTCTCGGGTCCGTGGTACTGGCCCCCGGCAAGATCACCGCGGGAGGCATGCAGCGCTGGCTCGTGGTCGACGGACAGCAACGGCTCACCACGCTGATGCTCGCCTTCATCGCGCTACGCGACCGCCACCGGGGGCGCGGGGAGACGAAGAAGGCCGACCGCATCCATGACCTCCTGCTGGTCAACAACTACCGGGACGGCGCGGACCATTACCGGCTGCTGCCGACCCAGGCGGACCGTGACGCGTACGCCGCCTGCGTCGAGTCCTCGCCACGCGCGAGCGGTCCCGGCAACATCGGAGCCGCCTATCGGTTCTTCCTGGGCGCGCTGGCCGAGGGCGAGGAGAGCGGCGGCGACCAGTGGGCCGACGCGGTGGAAGCCGTACTGAGCGGTCTGCTGTCGATCGTCGAGATCACCGCGGCGGAGGGTGACAACGTCTACCGCATCTTCGAATCGATCAACAACACCGGTGTCGGCCTCAGCCAGAGCGACCTGCTGCGCAACTACCTCTTCATGTATCTGCCGACTCGTGGTGAGTCGGTCTACCGCAATCTCTGGCTGCCCATGCAGGATCTCCTCGGCCCGGAGAACCTCGAACTTCTCGTCTGGCTCGACCTGGTGGTCGGTGGCAACAGCCGGGCCAAGCAGAGCGAGATCTACCGCGACCAGAAGAAGCGCCTGGACCCGCTGACCGATGACGAAGCGGCGCTCGAATCGGAGATCTCAGCGCTCACTGAGCGCGCCGAGCGGCTGATGCGGATCCTGGAGCCCGAGCGGGAGCCCGATGCCGAACTGCGCGAAGTGCTCGTACGGCTCTCCCGCTGGGGAGGCCAGACCCACTACCCCCTCGCCCTTCATCTGCTCGACCTGGTTCACGGCGGACAGGCCACGCCGCACGAGGCCGCGGAGGCCCTTGCGTACGCCGAAAGCTACATGGTGCGGCGGTTGCTCTGCGGGCTCTCGACGACCGGCAGCAACCGCGTCTTCATGGAACTCCCCAAGGAACTGGAGAAGGACGGCTCCCCGGCGGAGGCTGTACGCCGCCACCTGTCGCGGCCCAAGACGGGAGCGCGTGTCTGGCCGGGCGATCAAGCCGTCCGCGAGGCCGTCCGTACCAGGCCCTTCTACAAGACCGGCCGCAGCAATCAGCGATTCCAGGTGCTGCGGCGGCTGGAGGAGAGCTACAGGGCGAGTGAACCGGTCGACTACGTCAAGGCCAATCTCTCGGTGGAGCACGTCCTGCCCCAGCGGCCGGCCCAGCAGTGGTTCGACCTCCTTGCCGAAGAGGCCGAGGACGGCCAGAGTCCGGACGACCTCCACTCCGAGCTGGTACACACCCTGGGCAACCTCACGCTCTCGGCGGACAATGCCCGACTGTCGAACCACCCCTTCCGACGTAAGCAGGAGATTCTCGACTTCAGTGCCCTGCGGATGAACCAGGCCATAGCGGTACAGGAACGCTGGGGCAAGGCGGAAATCCTGAAGCGTGCTGATGAACTTGCCGAGCGCGCAGTTCAGTTGTGGCCGGGCCCCCTCGACGGGGCGCTGCAGGCCGACGAGGAATGGCATGGCTGGAAGGAGATGCGCGCGGCGCTCCTTGCCATGCCGGCCGGAACCTGGACCACGTACGGGGATGTGGCCGCTCTCATAGGCACCCACGCGATCTCGGTCGGCAACCATCTGGCGTCCAAGCCAGGTGTCCACGGGGCGTACCGCGTTCTGACCGCCGACGGCCGTATCTCGGCGGGCTTCCGCTGGGCCGACGACCAGCACTCCGGAGATCCGCAGGCACTGCTGGAGACGGAAGGCGTCCCCTTCGACGAGGCGGGCCGAGCCCGCCGTTCCCACCAGCTGACCGGATCGGACCTGGCGGCCCTCCTTGGGCAGGAGGCCCCCGAGGAGACTGCGCCTGCCCCGGAGTCCCCGGACGAGCAACAGGCCGCGGCCATCCGCTTCGAGGCGCAGCTGGGCGAGAACCAGACGCCCGAGACAGCCCAGGGCGTACGGTCCGCACTTCGCTTCTGGGAGCAGCAGGGCGGCCACTGCGTGTACGGCAAGGCGAGCGAGACGAGCTGCTTCCCGATGCTTGACGTCGGCGACGCCCTTCAGGAGCGCACCCTCTGGCCGATCGCGATCTACCCGGAGACCGGCACCGTCGAGGTCGTGTTCCAGCATCTGAAGCGGCGGCCGCCGTTCGACGACGAGCCGCTGCGGCGCGAGTTGATGTCCCGGATGAACGAGATCGAAGGCATCCGCCTGGCCGAGGCGAAATTGGATCTGCGCCCGTCCTTCCCCATTGAGGTCTTCGCCAAGCAGAGTGAAGGGCTCTGCGCGGTACTGGAGTGGTTCGTCCACGCGGTCGCACTCGCTGTGGCTCGGCGCCCAGTGGGTGGGGAGTCGGCGATGTTCTGAGGTCGGGATCTGGCCGGTTCTCGGCCTTCCTCGGAAGATCACTGCCTGGGTAGCCTGCGCGAACAGTGATCGGGGTGTCACTCCGGGCGTAGGTGCGTGACGGGGGACCTGCGGACCGGAGCGCGGGGGCGCATGGAGCTCAACAACCACCAAGGTTGGTACGGGGAGACGTTCGTGGCCGCCATCGCGGCGGCCGCCGGCTTTCAGGTGGTCGTGCCCTACCCGGACATGGGCAAGGACCTCATGCTGGCCCGGGACGACGAGGTCCCGGAGCTGGATGTGCAGATCGCGCTCCGGGTGAAGTCGCGCCGGGTCGACGAGTTCACCACGACCGGCAGCGGTTTCAAGATGAACAGGCCCTGATCCTGCACCACTCGGCGTACTGGTTGTCGCTGGAGCACCACACCCTGCCCGTCCAGGACAGGCGTCCTCCAGCGCTACTGGTGACCTGCTGGCCCCCGGTGCGGTTCATCGGGCCCTGGGGCGGCGTTTCGGCGGAATCGACCCGGC
Source organism: Streptomyces spiramyceticus (assembly GCF_028807635.1). Classification (NCBI taxonomy): domain Bacteria; kingdom Bacillati; phylum Actinomycetota; class Actinomycetes; order Kitasatosporales; family Streptomycetaceae; genus Streptomyces; species Streptomyces spiramyceticus. The sequence continues at coordinate 1,110,966 of NZ_JARBAX010000001.1, read as the reverse complement.
GATGACGTCCTTCCCCAGGTGTTCTTTGATGAGGTAGACGAGTTCAGGCCCCTCGATCAGCTGGAGACGGCCGTGCGAGGCCGCGAACGTGTGCCTGGCCTGCCCGAACCAGGACGTGGTGATCAACACGCCCTTGGCGGCCCGCTTGTGCTCGACGACACCGGCCAGTGCCTGAACCGCATCCACACCGACGATCTTGGCGTAGCGCTTGGCCTGGATGATGCACTCGCCGTTGAAGACCGGGCCCCTGCTGACAGCGACGGCATCCACACCCTCGTCCTTCGACGCCTGGGTGTTCCACGCCTCCATCCCGATGGCCTCGAAGAGCTGACGTACCAGATGCTCGAACTCGGTCGGCGTCAACTGGGTCAGTACAGTCCGGCTGTCGAGGCCTGCCACCACGTCCATGCTGTCCATCAGGCGGTACTTGTCGAGATCGAACTCGATGATGGGCCGCACCGGTTCGAAATCGTACGGGTTGGGTGAGACCAAGGCGTTGAGATGCCTGAGGCAGGCCGCCGGGTCGACCTGGCTCAGCCGCAGCTCGGCGAACTGTTCGCGTTCCGCGCTGAGGGTGATCAGGCAGGGGGAGACTTCCTGTCCCGTCGCCCGGTCGACGGTGGTGACATGGCCGTTGAGTACGGCTGTCGACCAACCTTCTCCCGGTCACAGCCGAAGATCTCGTAGACGGTACGCAGTGCACACTGGGCGAGCACCGAAGCGTAGAGCTCCTTGCGCTCCTTCTCGGGACGCGGCAACGCCTTCGTCTCGTCCCGGGACTTCACGTACGAGTAGCCGCGGGCGGCCGGGACGATGTCCTCGCTGGGCAGTTGGATCTCGACGAGGACGCTTGCGTCGGCAGGCCGATATGCCACGCGGTAGCGGGACGGAAAGCCGTGAGGATAGTCCGAGGCATCCAGGGCCTGGGCGAGAAACCACTCGACACTCGCGGGCTCGCCGGCCTGGTATGTAGAGCGCCGCTGGTCCAGCTGCTCGTTGAACTCCCGTACGGTCTTGGCCGCGCTCTCCTGCGCCGACTGATGTTCGGCTCGCTTTCGCACGAGCTTCGCACGGTGCTTGGCCTCGGCCTTGCGGTGATGCTCCTCGGCCTCGCGGAACCGGTCACGCTCCTCTGCCAGCAGCTGTTCGTACCGTCGTCGTCCCCCGAAGAGGGCGGACAGGGCACCCGGCTCGCGCGGCTCGAAGTCTTCCCACCGCGGCGGCGGCCCCGGGCTTGGCCAGTGGCTTCCGTCAAACCGCTCCGGACGGTGGATGCGGCGCGGGAACCATCTGTTCTGCTGGCCGGGGCTCGGTGGCTGTGACTACGCTGATCAATCCGGCGGGTACGGATGGAGGGGGCCTGGTGGCGACAGCATCCGGGGAGCGGCGGGGCAGGGCAGAGATCGTGAGGTTCTGGCGGGCCGTGGAGTTGTTCAGCCCGCAGAAGGTCCCTGCTGTGAAGCCCGCAGATCAGGTGTTCGCCGTGCGGGCGGATACGCCGCTGCCGTGGCAGGACAGTGCGCGGCTGCCGGCGCTGAGGGCCAAGCACACCTGGCAGCACACCGTCTATTGCGGGGTGTTCGCCATCGAGCGGGTAAGGGGCGTGCTTGCGGAGGTCTTTCCGGATGCCGCAGAGGAGGACCGCGACGGGCGGATCGGGGGCGACAGTGCGCTGATGGCGTTCACCGTCAACCAGAACGGTCTGCTGCTGAAGGACTCCGTGTCTGTGTCCGCCTGCGCCTGGGCGGTGGGGCGTACGCGATCACCCGGCCCTTCGGACGCGCGATGGCTGGACGGATTCGCTGTTGAGGCCGCGGCCTGCGAGCAGAAGATGCAGGACCTGGGTGACGGAAGGCTCACTGTGCGGGGAGGCCGGTCGGGCCGCTCTGGAGGGCTGTTGGCACTGGCGGGGACGCTGGTGGCCGACGCGGTGACTGGCGGTGCCGTCAGCGCAGTGGGTGCCGTGGTGCAAGGCGCAGCAGGGGAAGCGGTTGTCGGGGGTGTCGGGGGCGCGGCGCAGGCGGCCGCGGGGCGGGTCGCCCAGTCGGTGGTGACAGCATCGGTCGGTGCCACCCGTGGCGAGGTCGAGCTGGAGCCGCAACTGCCGGAGAATGTCGGTACCAGGCCATTGACCTTCGACTCCATCGCGGCCTACGCCGCCTGGCTCGCCGAACGCTTTGGTGTGACCTTGGACCTGGTGCCAGACGCGGCCCGGATCAAGAGCGTCCAAGTCCGGGAGGACCGGGACGACGAAGCCGTACGGTCGGACTTCCTCAACAGCTTCATCGCCGACGATCTGGAGAAGGTGTCGGGGGAGCTGGCCGAAGGCCGGGCAGGGACGGCGCTGGAGTCGTACCTGACGGGCACCGGCCGTATCGACACCGGGCGCCGCCAGGATGTGCGAGAACAGCCTCAGGCTGTTCTGGCGGGCGTTGCGCCGGAGCGCATACCGCTGGGCCGGTGGCCGTCCGCCACCGATCGGTCGTTGGTCCTCAGCCAGCAGTTCGCGGTAAACAGCCTCCTGGCCGAACTCCGAGGCGGAGACGGGATCTTCTCAGTAAACGGACCGCCCGGTACAGGCAAGACGACCATGCTGCGTGATGTCATCGCTGCCCTGGTCACCGACCGGGCTTGCGCCCTGTCCGAACTGCGCACTCCGCAGCAGGCGTTCGGCGAGACCCATTCCTGGCGCAGTGAGCAGTTCTCGCGGACTGTGCGTGAACTGAAGCCTCACCTTGCCGGTTACGAAATGGTGGTGGCCTCCGCCAACAATGGGGCCGTTCAGAACCTCACCGATGAAATCCCTTCCCTCGGGGCCATCGCGGAACAGTGGCGGGACGAGGCTGCGTACCTGCCCGAGCAGGCGCGATTGATGCTGGGAGGGGCTGATGCCTGGGGGGCCGTCGCGGCCCGGCTCGGCAATCGCAAGAACCGGAGCGACTTCACCGACAGCTTCTGGTGGGGAAATCTGCGGGAGACAACAGCGCGGGGTGGCACCCGGCGTACCCGTACGGATCAAGGGCTGTGGCATGTGCTCTCCGGCAGGGGAGAGCAGAGCGCGGAGCCGGCCGACTGGGCGCAGGCCGTACGCCGATTCAAGGCGGCCCGGCGCACGGTGGAGCAGCTGCGCGACGAACGGCAGCGTGCGGCATACGCGTTGCGGGACCTGAAATGGGCGCGCCGGGAGCTCGATGTTGTCCAGCGGCGCGCTGCGGACGTCGTCGCGGCACTGCCCGGGCTGGCACGGGACGTTGCACTCGCGCTGCAAGAGGTTGAGCGGCTGGAGGAGGCCGAGAGCGGCCATCGGGCCGTCCGGTACGACCACCAGAGCACTCAACCGGGCATGCTGCAGAGCCTTTTTACGGGAGGCCGTACAAACCGCACGTGGCAAGAGGAGTACGAGCGGCTCACGGCCCTCGTCGAAGGTGCGGCCACCGCGGCTGCTACGGCACGCGGGCGACTCGCGGACCTGCGGGCCGAGGAGGCGACCGCCCGGAGCGTGGTGGACTCGATACGGGGCTTGCGGGAGCGGACAGGCGACCTGGAGCGGACTGTGCGGCAGGCCCGTGAACAGTGGGGCGATCACGTGCCTGACGCGGCCGATTTCACCGCGGTGGCGGACCGGGCGACCGTGGAGCGGCGAGAGAAGTCCGCCCCCTGGGCCGACGAAGAATTCGCCGCCGCGAGGACCCGGCTCTTCCTTGAAGCGCTGCGCCTGCACCGGGCTTTCCTGAGCGCGGCCGGGGGCACGATGCTGAAGAATTTGCAGGCTGCTATGGAGGTGGTGGCGGGGGACGCCCCGAAGGACCTGAAGCCTGCAGCGGTACGAGCTGCCTGGCAGAACCTGTTTCTGACCGTACCGGTGGTCTCCACCACCTTCGCATCGTACGACCGGCTGTTCACCGGTCTCGGCCGGGAGGATCTCGGCTGGCTGTTTGTCGACGAGGCGGGGCAGGCCGCTCCGCAAATGCCGGTGGGAGCGCTGTGGCGCAGTCGCCGAGGTGTGCTGGTCGGAGATCCGCTGCAACTCGAACCTGTCATCGTACTGCCGTGGACCGCCCAGCAGAAGCTGCGCGAGCACCACCGGGTGGCGCAGGAATGGGTGCCCTCATGGACCTCCGCGCAGCAGGTCGCGGACCGGCTGGGGCGCTGGGGCACGACGCTGCCCGCGGATCTTGCCGACGGCTCGACCGAGGTATGGGTCGGCTCGCCGCTGCGGGTCCACCGGCGTTGTGACGACCCGATGTTCACGGTCAGCAACACGATCGCGTACGACGGGCTGATGGTGCACGGCGTCGGCGACAGGGGTGGGTTCGGTCCCCTGCCACGTAGTTTCTGGTGGGACGTGCGTTCCCAGGAGGCGACCGGCAAGTGGGTGCCGGCGGAGGGGCGGGCGCTGGTTGATGCAGTGAACCGGCTCTTCGGCGAAGGGCTGTCGCCCAGCGAGCTGTACGTCATCAGTCCCTTCAGGGAGGTGGCTGAGCGCGCCGCCGAAACACTCCGGGGTCTGGTTCCGTACGACCGTGTCGGCACGGTCCACACGGCGCAGGGCAAAGAGGCAGACGTGGTGATCCTTGTGTTGGGGACGCACCCTGACGCGGCGGGATCGAGGCGATGGGCCGCCGCCAAACCAAACCTTCTCAATGTCGCGGTCAGCAGGGCCAAGCGGCGCCTGATTGTGATCGGCAATCATGAATCGTGGCGTGGGCAGCGCCACTTCTCGGTACTTGGCCGCAATCTGGAGCGCTTCGCCCGCTGACCGCGCCGTCGCGGCCCGCAGGCCGTGCCCGATTGTCAGTGGTTCCTGCGATCATCCAGAGGTCGCCGCAAGCGCGACCATTGGGGGAGAAATCGTATGGGCGCCAATGTCGTCTTCAACCGCCGTGTGCGGCTTCTCGTCGAAGTGACCGACGACCCCGACGAGACGGCTCTGGCCGAGCAATTGCTAACGGCCGAGGGCTATCTCGTTCGTACTGCGACAGCCGATGAGGCGGCACCCATCGGGCCGCGCCTGCGCACTCGTGTGCTTGGCTATCGGGGGTGCTCTGCAGGCGCTGGACTCGGCTTGGCGGTGGGCCGCAGTCCTGCCCGGTCTGGCACTGGGCGTCTCGTTTCCCTCGCTCATCGGCTTCCGAACCTGGTCTCGTTACCGGTACCTGGCTGTGGGCGTCGGTGCCTCCGCGTTTTTCCAGTACCTCGGCTATCAGCTACTCCTGGCGCTGCCGGCGAGCGGTGCCGAGCTGTTGTGGAGAATCCCGCTTACCGTTCTCGGCGTCGGGCTAGCCGCGTGGACCGTTCTCGGCCTCCGGTGGGCTCTGGCTTCGTCCTGGTTCAGCCGGAATGCGAACTGGCTTGTTCCCGCCGTCATCGCGCCGTTGTACTTCCTCCTGCCGTGGTTCGGGCGCCTGCTCTACACCCTGTATCTCACGGTTGGGTTCGGCATCCCCGTTGAGGCTGTACCAGTTACCACCTACTCGATGATGTACGCCGCGCTGAAGCCCGTGGGACTGGCCGCCGGCTTCGCGCTCCTCTTCGTAGCTGCCGCCGGGTGGGCGCGCCACGCCCACTGGGGAAGGGTTCCGGGCGGTGGCATACCGTCCTTCATTTTCCCAGTGGTCGCTGTCCAGTACATCCTGACCGCCCTGATCGTGGGCCTGATCACCGCCGGGTCGGCTTGGGGCGACGCTGCGGAGGCGGTTCGCTCCGGCCGTAACCCCGCCGGGTACTACGGACTGCACGGCACGCTCATGTGCGTAACGCCGCACAGCAAGGACATAGCCGTTTACAACGGCCCGTTGATAACGGACCGCGCCGTTCTCACTTTTGGGAGCACTGGAGAGCGGATCTGGCTGTGGGGCCTTCAGGACACAGCCCACGGCAAAGGGCGCTGGGCGGCCACGAGCGTCCGTCTCGAGGACATCAGCCTCGCACCTTCTCGAGCTGGTGACGTGGAGTGTCCCCGGATCGCCAAGTGATCACCACTGCCGGTTCGATGGTTTCGTGCCGCCGCATGCCCGCATTTTCGTCAAGTAGCTTGTGGTGACGGTCGTTCGGAGGGATGCAGGGTATGGGCGTGCGTAATGAATTCGGTGGGGATGCGTACGGGCCCGTTGTGCAGGCCGGGGTGATTCATGGGGACGTGATCTTTCGGGGTGAGCGGCCGGAGTGGGTGGTGCCCAGGCAAGTGCCACGCTCGGTTCCGCAGTTCGTCGATCGTGTGGACGTACTGGCTGCGCTTGATGGCTGTGGCATCGGGGTGGTCAGTGGGCTGCCGGGGATTGGGAAGAGCGAAGCCGTACGGCACTGGGTCGAGGAGGTGCGCGAGCGGTTTCCCGGTGGGGATGTGTATGTCGACTTTGCCGCCCTGCGCGGGCAGGTGGGCGCGGACGTATCCGCCGGGGTGAGCAGCTGTCTGAGGGCCCTCGGGGTGCAGGACGAGTACCTGCCGGGCAGCCTTGGCGAGTTGAGTGCCATGTTCCGGACTCGCACGGCCAAGGCACCCGTGCTGGTGGTGCTGGATGATGTCACCGATCCTGCGCAGGTCAGGGCGCTGATCCCGGGCACCGGGAGCGTGGTGGTGGCGACCAGCCAGAGGCTGCTCGCAGAGCTCTTACAGGACGGGGCGCAGTTGATGCCCCTGGATCCGCTGGGGTTCGAGCACGGGCGGCAGCTGCTGGAAAAGCTCTGCGGAGCCGCCCGTGTCGCCGCCGAGCCGGAGGCCGCCCGGCGGATCGTCGAATGGTGCGCCGGGCTGCCCGTCGCGCTGCATGTGGCTGCGGGCCGGCTGGCGACGTACCGGAGGCTGACACTGAGCGGGCTGGCAGGTGAACTGGCGGACGAAAAGCGGCGGCTGGATGCGCTGAGCGTGCGCGGGGAGGGTGTGGTGACCGTGGTCTTCGGGGTGGCGTACGAGGGGCTGCCGGACGATGCCCGGCGGCTCTACCGGCTGCTGGGGCTGTACCCGGGGAGGCGATGGGATGTCGAACTCGCCGCCGCGCTCGCGGAAGTCGATGTCGTACGGGCGCAGGAGCTGCTCGACGTACTCGATGAGGCGAGTCTCGTCGAGTACGGGGAAGACGAGCGTTACGCCTTCCACGATCTGGTGCGGCTCCACGCGCTGCGGATGGCGGGGCGTGAGGACGCGGCGGGAATTGTGGCGCGGGCGGCCGTGCATGTGCTGCGGCTGGCCGCGCATGCAGACCTGGCCGTGATGGGCGGTCGGATGCGCATCGGGCGAGCCGTCGAGCGGCTTGAGCGGCTTGGAGGTGTGCCCGGTCCGTTCGCCGACAAGGCGGCGGCGCTTGCGTGGCTGGATGCCGAGCGTGGCGAGCTCCTCGCCGTACTGCGTGCGGCTGCCGCCCATGAGATGCACCGCGTCACCTGGGAGCTGGCCGAGGCACTGACTGCCCTCTATCTCAATCACCGGTACGTGGGGGACTGGCTGGCGTCCGGTGAACTTGGTGTGGTTGCCGCTGCGGCGGACGGTAATCCGGCCGCCGAGGCCCGGTTGCGTACGCTTCTTTCGCGTCCTCTCATGGACCTCGGCGAGCGTGAGCGTGCCCGCGAGGAGCTCGACGCCGCGATCGTCTGCGCCGACCGGACCGATCACACGCTGCTGCGCGCTTCGGTCCGGGAGTTCTACGGGCGGTGGTGCGACAGGTATGCGCCGGCGCGGGCCGTGGGCGTGTATCGCGAGGCGCTCGCCCTGTACGAGCAGGCCGGAGACCCGCGCGGGACCGCGATCGGGCTCCTTTTCCTCGGGTGCGCGCAGGATGCTGCGGGGGAGGGTGAGCAGGCGCTGGTGACTCTGCGCGATGCCTGCGCGCGCTTCGCGGCGCCGGGGGTCGAGGACCGGCGCATGGGTGCACGCGCGCGTGCCGCCGAGGGCAACGTGCTGATTCACCTAGGGCGTACGGAGGAGGCTGCTGTGGCGCTGGAGGACGCGGTGGCGGCGTTGCAGGAGGTGGGTGCTGTGCACTATGAAGCTGGGCATCGCGAGACGTTGTACGAACTCACCGGTGTGCGCGATCACTTGAGCCGCGCCCTGGAGATTTACGAGGCCGGGGGCAGCCCGCGCGCCGCGGTCGTGCGGTCAGTGCTGGGGGAGGACGCGTAGGGATACGTCCTCGTCGGAGCGGTCGGCGACGGCGGCGGTGACGAAGCCGTCCAGCGGGAGGCCGCTCATCAGGCAGGCGTGGACGACCGCCGCGGGTAGGCCAGGATCGGGCGGCGGGCCGGTGACGGTGGCCTCGACCGTACGGCCGTCTCTCAGAGCGATCCGGTACGTTCCCGCGGCCGTCACGGCGGTCGCGGCGAGCAGGGCTCCGGGGTAACGGGCGAGGATGTCGCGGGCCCATGCCGTCGCGGCGGTGGCGGAACATGGGGAATGGCGTAGGAGGACAGAGGCGCTCTCCCTCGCGGACAGTTCGCGGTCGTCGTCCGTACAGCTCAGGTGCTGTTCCTCGGATGCTGTGGTGGGGGCGACGGCGGCTGCCGGTACGCGGTGGATCCGGACTCGCGGTCCGGCTTCGAGGTCGGCATCAACGCGGGTCGTGACCGACAGAGCGGTGCTCACGTCCCTCGGCGGGACCGGGCACGGGTCCTCGGGTGCCAGCGGGGTGGGTGGACCGGTGGCCGGCTCCGGCAGGTCCAGGAGCTCGTACACCGCCGTACGCAGACGGGCGAGTGCCGAGCCCGGCTCGGCCAGTGCCGTCGCTCCGAGTTTGCACATCCGGTCGGCGTCGTGCGACTCGATGGTGCGCTCGACCTGGGCGAGCAGTGGCGCGTACGGATCGAGGTGCGGCGCGAGCCGTCCCAGCTCCGCCATGGGCGTCCCTGCGACGGCCTCCTGCTCGCTGAAGGCGCCCAGCAGGACGGGGATGCCGATCGCCGCACCGTAGAAGGTCACCGAACCGTGGTCTCCGATGAGCAGATCGGCGGCGAGGAGGGCAGCCTGCCAGCCGGATTCGGGCGGGATACGGATCAGGCCGGAGGCGCGGGCGGAGCCCAGGATGTGTTCGAGGTGAAGCGAGCCGTGTGCGGCAGTCACATTGGGGTGGGTGACGAGTGCGACGGCGTACGCGTCCGTGGGGAGCTGGGCCAGCAGCCGGGCGGGGAGTGTGGAGTCCTGGCCCACGGCGGACTCGTCCCGCCAGGTCGAACTGATCAGCACCAGGCGATGGTTGGCGGGTATGCCGAGGGCTCGGCGGTACCTGTCGCGCACGTCCTGGCCGGCGAGCAGCGAGTCGTAACAGGGGTCGCCGACGAAGAAGGGGTTGGCGGAGGCGGGGAGTTGGGCAGCCTGGTCCGGGTGCGAGATGGCTGTACGGGCGCGGCCGCTGGCCAGCAGTTCGGCCGGGACCAGACCGGCCAGCCGGTCGCCGGGGCCGCGTGCGTCCGGTACGTGCTTGTGAAAGCCGACGCCGTGCGGGAGGACCAGCACGGGTGCGTCATGGCCGGCGTCGGTGAGGACCGCGTTCTCGGTGGCCGTAACGATCAGGTGCGGGGCGCTCTCCCGGAACTGTTTCCAGGGCATGACGAGCGCGCCGTGGGTCTGCAGCAGGGGCAGTACGCCTTCGCCGAAGGCCGAGCCAGGGTCGTACGCGAAGACCAGATTGACGCGCTGGTCGTCGCGCAGGACGGGGGAGAGGACGTCGAGCACGCGCACTGCGGAGGTGACGGTGCGGACTACAGCGACGAGGAGGCGTTCACCCCGGAAGGTCTGCCAGCGGTAGGCGTCGTGGCCGACAGGGACAGGGACAGCGGCTGTGACCGGGACGGAAGCAAGGGAGCTCGGCTCCCGTGCGGCTCCCGTGCGGCTCCCGTGCGGCTCGCGGCTCGCGGCTCGCGGCTCGCGGCTCGCGGCTCGCGGCTCGCGGCTCGCGGCTCGCGGCTCGCGGCTCGCGGCTCGCGGCTCGCGGCTCGCGGCTCGCGGCTCGCGGCTCGCGGCTCGCGGCTCGCGGCTCGCGGCTCGCGGCTCGCGGCTCGCGGCTCGCGGCTCGCGGCTCGCGATCATGGTCCGGATAGCGCGTATCACCGCGTCCCACAACCCCCTTGCGTCAGATTGTTCCCGTCGTTCCCCGCCTCTCGCCCACGACACCGTACGGCAGCGCGCGACCCGTGCGAGTTCCCAAGGTTATTGCTCCTCCTGCCAGGCAATGAGGACCGCCTCTGTCGCAGCCGTCACCCTCGCCCGCGCCTTCCTCCGCGGTACGCCGTCCATCAGCAGCGCGTCGTACGCCGTGTCCTCGTGCCGTACTGCGGCCCGCACCGCCGCCGTCACCGCCGCTTCGTCCAGGGCCCGGCCCGCCGCGCTGCGGCCCACCCTGCCGCTGCCGCGTTCCGAGGTGTGGGTTGCTATCGCGTGGGCGCGTTGCGGTGGGCAGGACGGGTAGAGGTGGAGGATTTTGGTCGTCAGGGTGGCGGTGAAGCGTACGTCCTCGGCCGCGCGGCGGGCTGCGTCGCGGGCCCGGCGGCGGGCTCGGGAATCGGCGTCCGCAAGGCAGGCCGATTCAGCGCGGGCCAGGGCCGTTTCCTCGACCAGGAGGCCCTGGCGCTCGTATCGCTTGCGGCGTCTGCTGTGGCGGATGACCACCGCCCAGAGCGAGCTGGCCTCGCGGGCTCTGCGCGTCAGGGCCGCGTTGCCCCGAGGGAGGTAGACCAGGTGGGCCAGATCCGCGCAGTCGAGGCAGATTACGGCGTTGAATTCGAGGATGTGGAAGCGTAGGGGGCCTTGGTGGCACTCGGCACAGTGCCGCTGTTTGAGTGGTTCGATCACCACCAGGTCCATGGGGGGATTTTACGCGGGGTGTGGTGGCGTGTCAGCGGACGCTCGGGGCCGCCGCCTCGATGAAGCTCGCCAGGGCCTCGTCCGCCTGTTCCGAGCGCCTGGCGCGCTCCGCCTCGTTCGGTGCCTCGTGCATGCAGTGCGTCAACTCGAAGGCTGTACGGGCCAGCTCCACGGATTCCCTGTCCGCGCAGACCAGCTGGACCCGGATCAGGGACTGTCGGGCGGCCGAGCGCTGTGCGTACGACTCCAAGCGCGAGCTCTTGGCGTCGGCGCTGTCCGGCGCTTCGGCCTTGCGGTGCCAGCGGTCGTTCTGGGCGCGGCGGTAGTCCACCAGCGCGCCGGCGAAGGCGCTGTAGGTCGAGATCCGCTCCTGGCGGAGCTGCTCGGCGCGGGTCAGGGCGGCGGTGCGTTCCGCTGCCTGGCGCTGGAAGTAGTACGTCGCCACCGAGCCGAGCAGCGTGCCTATGACGGCGATTATCGCTGTGCCCATGGGGTTACCGCCTTGCGCCGAACGACATGCCTCTGCCTGCGAAGAAGCGCTCGAAGGTCGCGAGGGGGAGGTTCGCGGCACGGGTGTTCGGCGTTGTGCCCGACGGGTTGTGGAAGTGGACGCCGTTGCCGTCCGGTGTGCGGGACGTGATGAGGACCAGGTGGCCGCCCCGCCCCGGGGCCTCGCGGTCCGGGTTGCGGATTTCGTAGTGGACCGACGCCATCACCGTCCGGCCCGCGTCAAGGAGTTCGAGGATCTCGGGCGGGGTCAGGTGGCGGTGAACCGTGGCGGGGAGTGCGTGTGCCTCTTCTGCGTACTGCGCCAATGGGGCGTAGACCAGGCCCTGGATCGCACCGTCCTCGTGGTCCGTGTACGCGCCGTACTCGAGCGCACCGTCGCGGAGCGCGAAGAGGGAGGGGGCGTCCGGGCCCAGCGCCATGCGCAGGCACGCCATGCCGCACAGGTGGCCGCACCACCGTGCGTACTCCTCGACCGTTGCCGCACCCGAGGACTCCCATGCCGGGTCCGACGCCGGGTCCAGGCCGCCGTACACGATCTGCTCGATCAGGTCCGGGGACGCGAACTGGGTCTGGATGGGGATGAGGCAGGTGGGGCAGAGGGAAGACGTGACTGGCGGTGGTGGTGTCACTGGCGGTATCCACTCAGGAAGCGGCCGATACGGCTGATCGCCGCATCCAGATCGTCAGCGTACGGGAGGGTGAGGATGCGGAAGTGGTCAGGGCGCGGCCAGTTGAAGCCCGTGCCCTGTACGACCTGGATCTTCTCGCGGAGGAGCAGGTCCAGGACGAACTTCTCGTCGTCGTGGATCTTGTGGATCTTCGGGTCCAGGCGCGGGAACGCGTACAGCGCGCCCTTCGGCTTGACGCACGAGACTCCGGGGATCTCGTTGAGCTTCGCCCACGCGACCTCGCGCTGCTCGTTCAGGCGCCCACCCTTGGCGGTGAGTTCGTGGATGGACTGGCGGCCGCCGAGCGCCGCCTGGATGGCGTACTGCGCGGGGGCGTTCGCGCACAGGCGCATGGAGGCGAGCATCGTCAGGCCCTCCAGGTAACTCTTCGCGTGCTGTTTGGGGCCGGTGACGACCAGCCAGCCGGACCGGAATCCGGCGACGCGGTACGACTTCGAGAGGCCGCTGAAGGTCAGGACGACCAGGTCGGGGGCGAGGGCGGCCGCGGTGTGGTGGACCGCGTCGTCGTACACGATCTGGTCGTAGATCTCGTCGGCGAACACCATCAGCTGGTGGCGGCGGGCGAGGTCCAGGATTCCTTCGATGATCTCGCGCGGATAGACCGCGCCGGTGGGGTTGTTGGGGTTGATGATGACGACGGCTTTTGTGCGGTCGGTGATCTTTGACGCCATGTCGTCGAGGTCCGGATACCAGTCCGCGGACTCGTCGCAGAGGTAGTGGACGGCCTTGCCGCCGGAGAGGGTGGTGACGGCGGTCCACAGGGGGAAGTCGGGGGCGGGGATCAGGACTTCGTCGCCGGTTTCGAGCAGGGCCTGCACGGCCATGGAGACCAGTTCGGACACGCCGTTGCCGAGGAAGATGTCGTCGACCGACACCTCTGGCAGTCCGAGGGCCTGGTAGCGCTGCGCTACTGCGCGGCGGGCGGAGAGGACTCCGCGGGAGTCGGTGTAGCCGTGTGCCCGCGGGAGCATCCGGATCATGTCCTGGACGATCTCCTCCGGCGCTTCGAAGCCGAAGAGCGCCGGGTTGCCTGTGTTGAGGCGCAGGACGCTGTGCCCCGCCTCCTCAAGGGCGTTGGCTTGTTCGATCACCGGGCCGCGGATCTCGTAACAGACCTCGTTGAGCTTGCTCGACTGCCGGAACTCCATGCGATGCGCCTCCCCAGAAGTGGTGTTGCTCGGTGTTGCTTGGTTTTACCAAGTTCTCGCTTGGAAAGTCCAACAACTTGAATAGACTGCTTCGCATGCCACCACGCCGTACCGAGACCCGCCGCCGGAGTTACGACCAGTACTGTCCCGCCGCCCGGGCCCTCGACGCCGTCGGCGACCGCTGGACCCTGCTGATCGTCCGGGAGTTGCTGGCGGGGCCGCGCCGTTACACCGACCTCCACGCCGATCTGCCCGGCGTGAGTACGGACGTACTCGCATCCCGCCTCAAGGACATGGAGCGCGACGCCCTGGCGACCCGCCGTCGGCTGCCGCCGCCCGCCGCCGCATACGTGTACGAACTCACCGAGCGGGGGCGTGGCTTGCTCCCGGTGATCGCGGCGCTGGCGGAGTGGGGAGCGCCCGCGCTGGAGGAGCGGCAGCCCACGGACGCCGTGCGCGCGCACTGGTTCGCGATACCGCTGATGCGGGCGCTGGAGGGGCTGGGTGTGGATGGGGTCGTCGACGTCCGGCTCGACGAGGGGGAGTTTCATGTGCGGTTGAGGGGAAAGGGCGGGCTGGCGGCGTACGGCGACAGGCCCGCCGGCCTAACTGGCGTGGCAGACGCTCGCCTTGAAATGGACGCCGACACTTGTCTGGCTGTGAGCGGCGGCGCCCTGTCCGTTGCGGAAGGTGTACGGGACGGGCGTATTCAAGTGCGGGGGGACGGGGCGCTGGCCGCCGCGCTGCGCGGAGAATGACCCCGCCTGTATCGGATGTGTCGTACGCGCCGTACGGGTAGTGCGGCTGTCCGATACGGTGGGGCGATTTTGGCGAAGCGGCTGTGGGGTGGGTACGTACCGGAAGGCCGTAATCCCCTCACAGGACCCGGGAGTTGGAGGGATTCCGATGAGGTCTATGGGTTTCGGATTCAGGTTCATGGGGAGCGGCAGCGCGCAGCAGCGGTGGATACGCAAGGGCATGGTCCTTGCGGCATGTGTGGCGGCGCTCGGCCTGGTGCCGTCCGCCGCGGTCGCGACGCCCGGCAGTGGTGTGAGCGGCACGGTGCTCGCCACCGGCACCTCCGCCGGAACGCTGAAGGTGAAGGCCAAGGGGCCCACCGATGTGGTCGTACGCACCGTCACCATCGCGCCGGGCGGGACCACCGGCTGGCACTACCACAGCGGCCAGGTCATCGCCGTCGTACAGAAGGGCACGCTGTCCCGGACGCTCGACGACTGCTCCGTCGAGACGACGACCGCGGGCAAGTCCTTCGTCGAGCCGGCCGGAGCCGGGCACCGGCATGTCGGGCGCAATCTGGGGAGTGAGCCGGTCGTGCTGTACGTGACCTACATGCTGCCCGCCGGAAGTCCGCTCTCCGTCGATGCCGACGCACCGGAGTGCGACCGGGGCTGACAGGCGGGCGTACTCCTCGACGGTCGTACGGACGATCTCCCAGGGCGCATCGTCGTCCGTGATGTCGGCCACCAGTGGATGGATGTGGCGTGCCTTCGCGGTCTCAGCGAGCGTCTACGACCTGCGGCCCTTCCGCCACCGCGCGTGCGCCCGCGTCGGCGAACATGGCAAGGTCAACCGGCTTCGGTGGCTGCTGCGGCTAGGGTCGGCTCCATGACTTCCGACCTCTGGGCCGCGCTGCCCGCCGCCGTACGCGAGAACGTCGACGAACTCGTCGTCCAGGGGCGGTCGGTCCAGGCCGTCTTCGCCATCCGCTCCTCCGGGGTCGCGCCACGGCCGGGACTGCGTGCCTGCCAGGAGCTGATCGCCGAGCGGGGTGCCGCGCTCGCCGGGCGGATCGGGCCGCCGCCGCTGCGCGATCTGGAGACGCTGGCCGCCGAGGTCGCTGCGCTGCCGAGGCCGGTGGTTGCCATCCAGGCGGACTGGGACGGGGATACGCGGGGGCGGTTCGTGCGGCTGCTGGCGGTTACGGCGGTCACGGCGGTCACGGCGGGTCCGGGGGGCCAGGCTGGACCGGCGGACCCGCATGTTCTGGCGCACCTGCGGCCCGGCGATGACCTGCGCGACTTCGACGGGGAGGCGCCGCCGTGGCCCGAGCAGGGGGAGGCGGTGGCTGTGGGGCGGGCGCTTGCTGAGCGTTTCGGGGTGCCGTTCCGGTTCGACGGTTCGGGTGGGCCCGAGGTGCCTGAGCCGCCGGTCTCGCCCCTCTCGCCCGGCTCGCCCGTGCCGCCTGTTCTGCCAGGGTGACGTGGCGGCGCCGTGCAATTCGAAGCGATCACTTGGGCGCGGCTCGCCGACGCCCTCGCTGACCACCTTGACGGCCAGAAACCGGCGGAGGGCGGTGCCTGGCTCAGGGCAGGCGTCGACGGGGCCCCGGCCGCCCGCACAGGCGAGATCGCCGAGCGCGTCGCCGAAGCGCTGCGGCAGCGCGGCCGTACCGTCCTCGTCGTCAGTACGGAAGGATTCCTGCGCCCCGCTTCGCTGCGCTACGAGTTCGGCAAGCGCGACCCCGACTCGTACTTCGACGGCTGGTTCGACACCGGTGCTCTGCGGCGCGAGATCTTCGGGCCGCTGGAGCCGGACGGAACCGGGCGCGTCCTGCCCGACCTGTGGGACCCGGTCACCGACCGGGCGACGCGCAGCCCGTACGTACAACTCCCGCCCGGTGGTGTGCTGTTGCTGCACGGTCCGCTGCTGCTCGGGCACTGGTTTCCGTTCGACCTGACGGTGCATGTGCGGTTGTCAGCGGGGGCATTGGCTCGCAGGACCGGCGAGGGGGAGAGGTGGACGTTGCCTGCCTTTGCGCGCTACGAGGCGGAGGTGGGGCCGGGGGAGGCCGCCGATGTTGTTGTACGGGCGGACGATCCGCGGCATCCGGCCTGGACGGGGCTCCGCGGATAGGGGGGTGGATCTTCCAGATCTTCCAGCGCGTCCCGCGTTCGAGGACACTCCCCCTACGCCCTGCGGGCGTGGGGGACCCCCAGAAGGGCGAAGGGCCTCCGGCTCCCCGCGGTACCGGAGGCGGAGCCGGGGCCGGCCGTCACCGGAACGGTGGCCTCCCGCCCATCACCGTCACCGCATGCGCCCCCGCCCGGCACCCCGCCGCCGCAGCCTGCGCTACGTCAGCTCCGGCGAGACGTGCCGCGAGGAAGGCGCCCGTGAACGCGTCCCCCGCCCCCGTCGAGTCCACCGCCCTCGCCGAGGCGGGCGGAACCCGGGCCCGCAGGCTGCCCGACGCGGCGACCAGCGCTCCACCGGCGCCCAAAGTCGCTGCGACGAGCGGAAACTGGCGGCTCAACTTGGCCGCTGCGTCAGCCGTTTCGGGCAGCCCGGTCAACAGCCGGGCCTCATCGGCGTTGGGCAGCAATACGTCCACCCCCGCCAACACCTCCAGGAAACGCCCCACGCCCATCCCGGCGATGAACCCCGCGGACGCCGGATCCACGCTCACGGTCACCGACCGTTCCCGGGCCGCCCGCAGCGCGATCAGGGCCGTCTCCCGGCTCGTATCGGCGAAGAAGAGATACCCCGACAGGTGGAGATGAGCGACGCCGTCCAGCAGCGACGGAGACCAGTCCCCCGGCGAGAGGCACAGTGCGGCGCCGCTGCCGGTGAGGAACGTGCGCTCGGCGGCGGCGTCGACCAGCGAGATGACGGTGGTGGTCGGCACCTCGTCGTCGCGTACGACCTGAGCGTGCACGCGGGCACGCCGGAGCTGCTCCTCGTGCCAGTCGCCCGAGTCCGTGCCGACCCGCGCCAGGATGCGTACGTCTGCCAGCCCCTCGTACGCCGCCCAGCACGCCACATTGGCTCCCGCCCCGCCCGGCAGCGTCCTGACGTCCGCCGCCGTGTCGGTCCCCGGCGCGAGCGGTGCGCGATGCCGGGCCACGACATCGGTGACCACATCACCGACCACCAGCAGCGCCTCACGCGCACCCCCAGTCCCACCTCCATTCGTGCTTACGTCCCTACTGACCCCCGCACTCACACCTCCGCCCACGCGGCCGCGATCGGCGCCGCCAGTCGTACGTTCCCCCGCACCGCCGCCAAGTTGGCCTCCAAGGACGCTCCCTCGGTGCCCCGCGCCAAGTAGTCCAACAGGAACGGCGTCACGGCCTGTCCCACGATGCCGCGCTTCCCGCACTCCTCCAGTGCCTCCGCCAGCACCCGGTCGTGCAGCGCCGGGTCGAGCTGCTCGGACTCCGGTACGGGATTGGCGACGATCAGCGCCGCTTCCGGACCGCCGAGCGCGTCCTGCGCACGCATCACCGCCGCCACTTCGCCGGGCGTACGCACCGTCCAGTCGACCGGTTCGCCCGAGCTGCTCAGATAGAAACCGGGGAAATACTCCGTGCCGTACCCGAGGATGCCGACACCGAGGGTCTCCAGCCGCTGCAACGTCGCCGGTACGTCCAGGATCGACTTGACCCCCGCACACACCACCGTGATCCGGGTCCGCGCGAGCAGCCCCAGGTCTGCCGATTCGTCCTGCGTCTGTGTCCATTCCCGGTGTACGCCGCCGAGCCCACCCGTGGCGAAGACGCGCAGGCCGGCACGGGCGGCCAGGAACGCCGTCGCCGACACGGTCGTGGCGCCGCTCGCGCCCGCCGCCAGGGCCGGTGCGAGATCGCGGTGCCCCAGCTTGCGCACCGTGTCGTCGTTCGCGACCCTCTCCAACTGCGCCTTGTCCAGGCCGATATGGGCTCTGCCGTCCAGGACCGCGACGGTGGCGGGAACGGCCCCGCCCGTGCGTACCACCTCCTCAAGCTCCTCCGCGACGCGCAGGTTGCGCGGGCGCGGCAGACCGTGCGCGATGATCGTCGACTCCAGGGCGACAACGGGACTACGCCGCTCCAGCGCGTCCCGCACCTCCTCGGACAGCAGCAGCGTGGTGTCAGGCATGCCCAAATTCCTGGCGCATCGGACGGGTCCGCAAACGTGCACCGGCGCGTCCCTTGTCTCCGTCCGCCCTCGCACCTCAGCCTGTTCGGATGACGGAAACACATCTCGATCACGTTGTGCTGTGGGTGAGCGACCCCCTCGCCTCGGTGGAGTTCTACGAGCAGGCCGTCGGCCTGACCGGCGTGCGTTCGGCAGAGTTCGCGGAGGGCAAAGTGTCCTTCCCGTCCGTGCGGATCTCCGCCGGCTCCCTGCTCGACCTCGCTCCGCTCACCATGGCCGGGTCCATGAACGCCGTCCCCGGCGCCGAAGGAAGCGCCGGACACCCGGTCAACCATGTCTGCCTCGCCATGGACAAGCCGGCCTTCGACGCCCTGCGCAGCCGCCTGGAGGACCGGGGAGTCCCTGTCAGCCCGTACTCCCACAACCTCTTCGGAGCCCGCGGAGCCGCTCCCCGCTCCTTCTACTTCCGCGATCCCGACGGGAACATCATCGAGGCCCGCCACTATGAGGAATGAGCCGGACGACTGAGCCGGACGCGTGAGCTAGACCAGGCGCTTTATCTCGCCACGCACCCGGTAGAAGCCACCTTGCGATGTGTGCAGAGCGTCCACGACATAGCGGGCGCCCGCCTGCCGGATGGCACGCGGGAACTGGACGTTCCAGGACGGCTCGTAGCCTTCCGACACCACATGGACTCGCAGTCGGCCGCCCGCCTCCTGGATGCACTCGACGACCACACCAGCCCCAGGGGCAGGCACGGCGCTGACCGTGGCGACCGTTGCCGTCGGCACATAAGTGGGCAGCGCAGCGGCCTGCTTGATGTCCAGGGCGACCGGCACCGAGCCGGACTGGGCCGCCGAGATCGCCGTCTCGCTCGCGTCTATGCAGGCCAGTGAGCCGTCGGTGGTGACGATGTACAGCTTCTCGCCGCGGTACTGCATGGACAGGGCCGAGCCGCCGCCCGTGCCGAGCTTCCACAGCCGGGTGCCGTCCGCGTCGAAGCAGTACACCGACGAGGACGAGTCGCCCGCGAACACGTAGCGGCCTCCGGGGGAGGTGGCGCAGGAGTACACCGAGGCGTCGCACCGGTACGTCGCCTCGATACGGCCGGACCTCTTGTTCAGCCGCTCGACGACGCGCCTGCCGGTGCCCGCGTACACGGCGGTGTCCTCCTGCCAGCCGAACAGGACGTTCCCCGTCGTGGCGGTGTGCCACAACTCCCCGCTGCCGTCGGTCGCGTAGGCCGTCACACCACGCGTGTGACCGTGGTAGACCGCGTCCTCGTCCGCCCGCACCATCCAGGCACTGCCACCGGTCGAGCGGCGCGACCACTGGAACTCGTCCTCGTGGTCGATCACCGTCAGCCCGCCACTGCGGTCCGCGACATTCAGCACACCCTCGTGAATGTCCAGCCAGAAGATGTCGACGTCCTCCGCGATCTCGTACGCGGCGAACGGCAGCTTGGACGACAGGTCGTACACCCGGCCGTCGTCACAGCCCGCGTAGATCCAGAAGTCGTCCGCGACCAGGCACTTCACGCCGTCCGGCAGCTGATACCTGGCCAGCACCTCACCGTCGTGACCCAGCGTGTAGACATCTCCGCGCTGATTGCCCACCCAGCAGCGGTCCTCCTCGATATGGATGCCCAGAGCTGTCGCGCCCGTACGGAAACGCCAGAGCACCGGAGCCGTCGCGCGTGCCGTCGACGGAGCCGACGTCACCTGACGCCGTGTCACCGAGCGGGCCGCGCGCTGGCCCTGCACCGCCGTCGCGTACCCCTTGCGGACCTTCTCGCCGACCTTCTTCGCGGCCGCGGCCTTCGCCTTCTCGATGCTGGGGAAGGTCGATGTCTGCCGCTGTCCGTCCGCGCCGATCCGCCCGTACCGCACGGCAACTGTCGTACCGTCGACGGTCACCTCGTAGAACTTGTGCGCGCCGCCGTCCTCCTGGGACAGCTCCAGATACGTGGTCTCTCGCGACATGGCACACCCCTCCCCAAGGACCGGCCGAGGTGGCCGATCTCCACTGATCCCAAAGTAGAGGCCACCACTGACAACGGGCTTTCTCCCAGGCGACGGGCGGTACGCGCGGCCGCCGGGCTCCCGGCTAGGGTGACGCGCCATGACGACAACTGATCAAGCCCCCGCCTCCTTTGCCGTACGTATTCCGGACGCCGACCTGGAGCCGGAGCCGCTCGATCCGGAGCAGATCGTCTCCGGCGAACCGGTGGTGACGGGCAAGGTGCTGTGGGAGTCGCCCGACGGCAAGCAGCTGCGCGGAATCTGGCAGATCACGCCCGGCGTGGTCACCGACACCGAGGCCAACGAGCTCTTCGTGGTGGTCAGCGGACGCGCCACCGTCGAGGTGGACGGCGGCGACATCCTGGAGATCGGGCCCGGTGACGCGTGTGTGCTGCGCGAGGGGGACCGTACGACCTGGACCGTTCACGAGACGCTGCGCAAGGCCTACCACATCAGCCTTTAGCGGCAGACTCGGCAGACTCGGCAGACTCGGCAGACTCGGCAGACTCCGCAGGGCGGCGGGTGGCGAGCAGGGCGAGCGCGGCCATCGGCAGCAGCAGGCAGGCGCCGATCGCGTTGAGCCAGCCGTAGCTCGCCTGCGAGACGATCAGACCGGCTGCCGCACCGCCGATGCCCGCCGCGGTGTTCATGGTCAGGTCCGACAGACCCTGGACGGCGGCACGGGCGGGCTGCGGCACCGAGTCGGTGAGCAGAGCCGAGCCCGAGACGAGGCCCGCGGACCAGCCGAGTCCGAGGACGAAGAGGCCGGCGGCGGTCTGGGTATGGCTCGGGCCCGCCGTGCCGGCCAGCAGGGCCGCGAAGCACAGCAGGCCGGCCGCGAGGCCGATGACCGCAAGGCGGCCGACGCGGTCGGACAACCAGCCCATGACCGGCGAGAACGCGTACATGCCGGCGATGTGACCGCTGATGACCAGGCCGACCAGTTCGAGATCGGCGCCGTGGTGGCCCAGGTCGACCGGGGTCATCACCATGATCGAGACCATCACGGTGTGGCTGACGGCCACCGTCACAAGGGCGAGTCTGGCCCGTGACGAGGCGGCGACCGCCTCGATGCCGGCGCGCAGGGAGCGGCTCTGTGCCGACTGTGATTCCTGCGGAGCCAGGGCTCGGGCGGTGAGGAGCGGGTCGGGGCGCAACAGGACGGCGACCACGAGTCCGGTGACGAGGAAGATTCCGGCGGCCCACACGAACGGGCCCGCCATCACGGGTATGGAGGTCCCGGCGAAGCCGCGGCCCGCGGGGGCCGCGATGTTGGGGCCGAGGACCGCGCCGATCGTCGTGGCCCACACGACCGTCGAGATCGCGCGGGCCCGCCGGTCCGGCTCGGCCAGATCGGCGGCGGCGAAACGGGCCTGGAGGTTGGCCGAGGACGCCGCACCGAACCCCGCCATGCCGAGCAGCAACAGCGGGAAGTTCTCGATGACGGCGGCAAGAACCACAAGTCCCGCGCCCAGTGCCCCGATCAGATAGGCCAGGACAAGCCCCGGGCGGCGGCCGCGCGAGGTCATCAGGGCCGCCAGCGGGATCGACAGCAGGGCCGTACCAGCGACGGACGCGGTCGGGGCCAGCCCCGACAGTGCCTCGGTGCCGCTCACCTCGGTCGCCAGTACGGGGGCGAGGGCGATGCCGATGGGGACGCCGAGGCCGCCCAGGATCTGACTCACGACGAGCACGGCCGACGTACGCCGCTGGAGTGTCCGCTGCGCTTCCGGACCGGGCGGGGCCGCTGCCGGTCTTGCCTTGCTGCTTGCCTTGCCGGTTGCCTTGCCCGTTGCCTTGCCGGTCGTGGTCACAGTGCGTACGCCTTTCCGCCGTCGGTGGCGAGCGCCGCGGCGATCCGCCGGTTCGCCAGATGCCGTTCCCCGTCGGGGACGTGGGGGAGCAGGTCGTCCCAGATGGAGAGCACGGTGCCGCGCAGCTGCATCATTCCGGCCGGGCGGCCGAGCAGCCAGAAGTGCAAGTGGGCCCCGCCGTCACCCCACTTGTTGATGTGTACGCGCGCGATGCCGCCCAGCGACATGATCGCGCGCTCCACGCGCTGCAGCATCGGCCCGATTTCCGCAGCCCGCTCGGGAGGCAGATCGGACAGGTCGTAGTGGCCGCGTGGCTTGAGCTGCACAAGTGCGGGCAGCCCGGAGGGATCCGTCGCCGCGTCCACCCGCCAGTGCTCGTCCGCCCACAGCGCGTCTTCCAGCGGCTCGTCACACACGTCACAGCCCTCGGGGCCGTCCTCGCCGTTGCGCGGCGGCTCGGGCAGTACGGGTGCCTGGAGCGGCTTGACCCGCATCTCGCCCTCAAGCGGGAAGATGTCCCAGGTCACAAGTGAGTCGTCGGGTATCGGCAGGCTCTCGCCGATCGGCAGGCGGGCGACAAAGGCGTCGGATCCGGGCTGGGGCGCGGCAGGCGTGGTAGTCACCGCCGCAGTGTGCCAGTCCTTACGGGCGGGCGAAACTGAGAAAGCTCAGGTATGCCCGGCGGAGCTTGGCAGAGCCCGGCGGAGTCAGAACAGCGGCTGGGGCAGCACCCCTTCGAGCGCCAGCAGCGCCCTCTTGGTCTCCAGGCCGCCGCCGAATCCGCCGAGGCCGCCGTCGCTCTCCACCACCCGGTGGCAGGGCACCACCACGGGCAGCGGGTTCGACCCCATCGCCGCACCCACCGCCTGGGCGGCCCCCGGCTGACCCACCCGCCCCGCCAGATCGCCATACCCGACGACCGTGCCGTACGGAACGCCGGTTGCCAGCTCGCGCAGCACCTGCCGATTGAATCCGGACGTCAGCGACCAGTCCAGCGGCAGGTCGAAGTCGCGCAGCTCGCCCTCGAAGTACGCCGCCAACCGCCGTATGGGCTCGGCCAGCCGGACGGATCCCGGCGCTTCGGTCACCTCGGCGCCGAGACGCGCCCGCAGTTGCTCCAGCGCCCTCTCCCGTACCGCTGGACCGGCATGGAAGACCACGCTCACCAGGCCCTCACGGGTGGCGGCGAGCAGCAGCGGCCCGATACCGGCGCCGCCGCTGCCGATGACGGCCCAGTCCACGAACTGCCCATCGCTGTCCATGCGCACCACCGTACGACCGGGCACTGACAGCCGGGCGCGGATGGCTACCGGCCGACCGCGTCCCGTACGACATCGGGGTTGTTCGTGATGATCCCGTCGACGCCGAAGTCATTCACGCGCACCGCGGCAGCCGTGGTGTTCACGGTCCACGTGTTGACCTTGAGCTGCTTGCCGTGCGCGCCCTTCAGCTGGTGAACCGCGGCGACGTAGTCGGCCGTGAGGGACGTGTGCGTGGGGTTGATCTGGTCGGTGAACGCCGCGTATTTCGGCAGGTCCGCGACAGCAGGCGTCCCCAGGAAGCCGGTCGTGATGTCGGGCCGCTGCACGTGGACGGCCTTCACGCTGTCCGCGCCGAAGCTCTGGATGACAAGCTTGTGCTTGACGTGATGACGGTTCAGCCAGCCCTCCCGGCCGAGCACGCGCAGGGTGTCCTTCTCGATGCCCGGGTAGAGCTCGGGCTTCTTGATCTCCAGGAGGAGCTTCTGGTGGTTGCGCTCGACCCTGTTCACGTACTGCTTCAGCGTCGGCACGCGCGCGCCTGCGAAATCGGATCCGAACCAGCTGCCCGCGTCGAGTGTGGCGATCTCCGCCGCGGTGAAGTCCTTGATCTTCCACGGTGACCGGCCGGGGAAGAGCTGCTCGACGTTCGTGGTCCGCGCGAGGCTGTCGTCGTGGACGACCACCAGCTCGCCGTCCTTGGTCCGCTGGACGTCGTTCTCCACCCATGCGAAGCCCATCCGGGCGGCCAGGTCGATCGCTGCCAGGGTGTTCTCCGGCGCGTACGCGGAGGCTCCTCGGTGGGCGATGACGGCGGGCCCGTCTTTGGCCCAGGCCGGTGTCGCGGGAGCGGCGGCCTGGGTGGCGGAGCCGGGCAGCAGCAGTGCGGTGACGCCCAGGAGCGCGGCGGCCGTGGCCGAGACGGTGCGTGCGTACACAGGGACTCCTCGCATTGAGTGATCAAAGACGCTCCGAGAGTGACAGTGATCGGCCAACTTTCGACAGGCGAAGGATGGCCACGAAATGAACGAAACCGCCCGCGTGGCGTCACGTGTCAGTCTCCGAGTCGATAATTTGCCGAGAAAGCGTGTGCGGATCACCCGGTTCGGCCTACTCTCGCCCCGAACCAGGGCTTCCGTACCACCAGTCGGGCTCGGACACCCAGCGGGCAAGGTCGAAGGGCATACAGCGCATGCAGGGCACTGTGGACGGATTCAGTTACGGGCTCGTCACCCCCGTCGCGGCGTACCTCATGGCGTGCCTCGGAGGCGCCCTCGGACTC
This sequence comes from Streptomyces spiramyceticus, assembly GCF_028807635.1. Classification (NCBI taxonomy): domain Bacteria; kingdom Bacillati; phylum Actinomycetota; class Actinomycetes; order Kitasatosporales; family Streptomycetaceae; genus Streptomyces; species Streptomyces spiramyceticus. Next base: position 1,086,579 of record NZ_JARBAX010000001.1, on the reverse strand, counting down.
CGCTGCACCGCGAGGTCCCTCATGGGCGGGCGCACCCGGAAGACCGCCTGGCTCGCACTCGGCGCGACAGCCATAGGCTCGGGCATCTGGACCATGCACTTCATCGCGATGATGGGCTTCGCGGTCGAAGAGACCCCGGTCAGCTACGACACGACCCTGACGTTCGCCAGCCTGGGCGTCGCCATCGTGATGGTCGGGATCGGCGTCTTCATCGTCGGATACCACGGGGTCACCCCGATGGCCCTGGTCACCGGCGGCACGATCACCGGCCTGGGCGTCGCTTCCATGCACTACCTCGGCATGGCCGGAATGCGACTGCGCGGGCAGCTTCTGTACGACACCCCCACCGTGGCACTCTCCGTGGTGATCGCAGTGGTCGCGGCCACTGCCGCACTATGGGCTGCCGTGTCGATACGCGGCTTCCTGCCGAGCCTGGGCGCCAGCCTGGTCATGGGCCTCGCGGTCAGCGGCATGCACTACACGGGCATGGCGGCGCTCAGCGTCCACCTGCACGGGTCCACGGGCCCTACCGGCGGGCAGCCGTCCACCATGCTCCTCGCCCCGATGCTGGTCGGCCCGGTGGTCTTCCTGGTGCTCGCCGGCGTCGTGGTGATGTTCGACCCGCTGCTGGTCGCGGGCCGCCCCGACTGGCAGCGCCCCGCCGAAGCCGGCGTCCCGCGGCCGGCCCGCGAAACCTCGCAGCGCCGCTGACCCGCCGCTGACCGTCGCTGATCCGCCGTGATCGCCACGTGAGTGTCAGTGCCTGGTCGTACGGTGGATGCATGCGGCCCGTTTCCAAGATCGAACGTACGGTGGCGCCCTTCGAGGTCGTCAGTTCCTACCAGCCCAGCGGTGACCAGCCGGCGGCCATCGCCGAGCTGGAGCGGCGCATTCGCGCAGGTGAGAAGGATGTCGTCCTGCTCGGTGCGACCGGGACCGGCAAGTCGGCGACCACCGCCTGGATGATCGAGAAGCTCCAGCGCCCCACGCTCGTCATGGCGCCGAACAAGACCCTCGCAGCCCAGCTGGCGAACGAGTTCCGCGAGCTCCTGCCCAACAACGCCGTCGAGTACTTCGTCTCGTACTACGACTACTACCAGCCAGAGGCGTACGTCCCGCAGTCGGACACGTACATCGAAAAGGACTCCTCGATCAACGAGGAGGTCGAGCGGCTGCGCCACTCCGCGACGAACTCGCTGCTCACCCGCCGCGATGTCATCGTGGTCGCCTCCGTCTCCTGCATCTACGGCCTCGGTACGCCGCAGGAGTACGTCGACCGCATGGTGTCGCTCAAGGTCGGTGAGGAGATCGACCGGGACCAGCTGCTGCGCCGCTTCGTCGACATCCAGTACACCCGCAACGACGTGGCCTTCGCGCGCGGCACCTTCCGGGTCCGCGGTGACACCATCGAGATCTTTCCGGTCTACGAGGAACTGGCCGTCCGCATCGAAATGTTCGGCGACGAGATCGAGGCACTCTCCACGCTCCACCCGCTCACCGGCGAGATCATCAGCGAGGACGAGCAGCTGTACGTCTTCCCGGCCAGCCACTACGTCGCCGGGCCCGAGCGCATGGAGAAGGCCGTCCGGGGCATCGAGAAGGAGCTGGAGGAGCGGCTCGCCGAGCTGGAGAAGCAGGGCAAGATGCTGGAGGCCCAGCGCCTGCGCATGCGCACCACGTACGACCTGGAGATGATGCGCCAGATCGGCAGCTGCTCCGGCATCGAGAACTACTCGATGCACATGGACGACCGCGAGCCCGGCACCGCGCCGCACACCCTCATCGACTACTTCCCCGAGGACTTCCTGCTCGTCATCGACGAGTCGCACGTAACCGTGCCCCAGATCGGCGCCATGTACGAGGGTGACGCGTCCCGCAAGCGCACCCTGGTCGAGCATGGCTTCCGGCTGCCGTCCGCGATGGACAACCGCCCGCTGAAGTGGGAGGAGTTCCAGCAGCGCGTCGGCCAGGCGGTCTATCTCTCCGCGACCCCCGGGACGTACGAACTCTCCCGCTCCGACGGCTTCGTCGAACAGATCATCCGCCCCACCGGCCTCATCGACCCCGAAGTCGTCATCAAGTCCACCGAGGGCCAGATCGACGACCTGGTGCACGAGATCAGGAAGCGCACCGAGAAGGACGAGCGGGTCCTGGTCACCACGCTCACCAAGAAGATGGCCGAGGACCTCACCGAGTACTTCCTCGAACTGGGCATCCAGGTCCGCTATCTGCACAGTGACGTCGACACGCTGCGCCGCGTCGAGCTGCTGCGCGAACTGCGCGCCGGTGAGTACGACGTCCTGGTCGGCATCAACCTGCTGCGCGAAGGCCTCGACCTGCCCGAGGTGTCGCTGGTGGCGATCCTCGACGCCGACAAGGAAGGCTTCCTGCGCTCCGGCACCTCCCTGATCCAGACCATCGGCCGCGCGGCGCGCAATGTCTCCGGCCAGGTCCACATGTACGCCGACAAGGTCACGGCGGCGATGGAGAAGGCCATCGAGGAGACCAACAGGCGCCGGGAGAAGCAGATCGCGTACAACACCAAGCACGGGATCGACCCGCAGCCGCTGCGCAAGAAGATCAACGACATCGTCGCCACGATCGCCCGCGAGCAGGTCGACACCGAGCAGCTCCTGGGCTCCGGCTACCGGCAGTCGAAGGACGGCAAGGGCGCCAAGGCCCCGGTGCCGGTGCTCGGCGCCAAGGCGGTCAAGGGAGGCAAGGCGGGCAAGAAGGGCGAGACGCTCACCGACCGCCCCGCCGCCGAACTGGCCGTGCTCATTGAGGAGATGACCGAGCGGATGCGGGGCGCGGCCGCGGAGCTGCAGTTCGAGGTGGCAGCGAGACTGCGTGACGAGGTCGGCGAGCTCAAGAAGGAGCTGCGGCAGATGAGGGAGGCGGGGCAGGCCTGACGGGCCGGCACCTGGTGTGTTTCAGGACCGACACAAATTACCCCTGGGCTGTGGCAGTCCCGGCACGACTGCGTAGGGTGCTGGGCAGCCGCACACACGGGCGGCGGTTGTGTTTGTGGAGAGGGGACAGCGCGTGACGGTCAACATGACCAAGGGTCAGGCCATCAGCCTGCAGAAGAGCGACGGGGGAACCCTGACCGCTGTGCGCATGGGGCTGGGCTGGCAGGCGGCGCCTCGTCGCGGTCTGTTCGGCTCGCGCACACGAGAAGTAGACCTCGACGCGTCGGCGGTGCTTTTCGCGGACAAGCAGCCGGTCGACGTCGTCTTCTTCCGCCACCTCGTCAGCGACGACGGCTCGGTCAAGCACACCGGCGACAACCTGGTCGGCGGAGCCGGTCAGGGCGGCGACGACGAGTCGATCCTCGTCGACCTCCAGCGCGTGCCGGTCCACATCGACCAGATCGTCTTCACGGTGAACTCCTTCACCGGCCAGACGTTCCAGGAAGTGCAGAACGCGTTCTGCCGCATCGTCGACGAGACCAACGGCCAGGAAATGGCCCGCTACACGCTCGACGGCGGCGGCCAGTACACCGCCCAGATCATGGCCAAGGTGCACAGGTCCGGTACCGGCTGGCAGATGACAGCCCTTGGAAACCCGGCCAACGGCCGCACCTTCCAGGACCTGATGCCGTCGATCCTGCCGCACCTCTAGGCAGGACATTCAGTACGCGCAGCTCCCGGAGGCATGGTGCCGCCGGGAGCTGCATCACTTGATTCGACTTTCGACTCGACACTTGATTCGACACGGGGGAGACACACGATGACGGCCGAGCTGGTCCGGGGGCAGAACCACCCGCTGCCCCAGGCCCGTTTGGAGATCAGGGTGTCGGCCGGCAAGCCGATCGTGGCCGGTGCCACGCTCGGCGACGAGCAGGGCACCGTACGCGGCACGGAGTGGGTCGCCCACCCCGGCTCGCCGAACCTCCCCGGGCTCGAAGTGTCCAAGCAGGCCGCCGCCGATCACCGGCTCGCCGTGGATCTCGGGGCCCTGCCCGACTCCGTGCACCGGGTGAGCGTCCTGCTTGCCCTCCCCGTGGGCGTAGGCGGCCCGGCCCGTTTCGGCGCTCTCGCCGCCCCCTTCGTCTCCGTCACCGGACTCGACGGCTCCGAGGTCGCCAGCTACACCGTTACCGGGCTCGATCGCGAGTCCGCGGTCGTCGCACTGGAGCTCTACCGCCGCCAGGGCATCTGGAAGGTGCGCGCCGTCGGCCAGGGTTACGCGGGCGGGCTCGCCGAGATGCTCGGCGACCAGGGCCTCCCGCAGGCACACGAGCTCGCGGCCGCCATCCAGGACGCCGTCAGCAGCGGCATGGCCCGCTCCGTCGCGGCGCCACCGCCCCGTACCCCGGACGACGAGCGGACGCGGCGTACGGCATCCAGGACGACCGGCGCCCAGGACCGGACGGCCGGCGGATCCACCGGGCGGGACGCCCAGTCCGCCACCACCCATTCGTCTTCGCCCGTGTCAGGAGCGCCGAACACCCCGGAACCTCCGAACGCCCCCGAAGACACCGCTCCGCAGGCCTCCGTGGGCCCCATCGACTACGCCCACCCGCGCCGCCAAACGACTGCACCCCCGCCGCCGCCCCCCACCGCGTCACCCGCCCCGCCGGGGCAGGCCCCGCAGCCTGTCGCGGGCGACGCGACCGGCTGGTCCATGGAAGAGCGCCTGTACAACCAGGTGTGGGGCATGTTCGAGGACCTGGCCCGCACCACCGCGGCGTACCGCAGCGCGGTGGACTTCGCCGAATCCCGCCTGGAGCAGGAGCTCGACAAGGTCCTCTCCGACCCGCGCAGCCGGATCGGCACCGCGGGCGACACCGCCCGCGAGGCGGCCCGCGCCAAGCACGACCAGCTCGTCGACCAGGCCCGCACGGTCCTGGAGCGGGACCTGGCCCAGCTCGTCGCCGAGGCCGAGGTCGTCGAGCCCGCCCTGCCGCCGGCCTTCGCCGCCTGGAGCAACCCGGCATGGCACGGCTACCGGGTCCCCATGGAGATTCCGATGGCGCTGCGCGTCGGCGATCTGCATCTGCCCGAGAGCCCCGACCTGCGCATCCCCATGCTGGTGAGGCTGCCGCTGGAGCGCGGACTGTGGATCGACAGCGGCCGGTCCGGATCCGAGGCCGCCCTGATGATGGAGTCCGACCAGCTGCGCAGCGCCGCCATGGACACCGCCGTCGCGCACGCCGCGCGCCTTCTGGCGGCCTACCCGGCGGGCGAGTTCACGGTCCACGTCATCGACCCGGCGGGCTCGGGCGCGCTCGCGCTGGCCCCGCTGACCGAGTCCGGGGTGCTGGCTGCGCCGCCCGCGGCCGGCGTGCAGGGCGTGACCGCCGTGCTGGCCAAACTGACGGAGCGGGTGGACCTCGTCCAGATGGCCGTCCGGGGCGGCGCCGCAGACGCGCTTCCGCCCGACCTGGACACGGCCGAGCAGCTCCTGATCGTCAACGACTTCCCGCACGGCTTCGACGACCGCGCGGTCACCCAGCTGCGCTACCTGGCGGACGAGGGCCCGTCCGTGGGCGTGCATCTCATGATGGTCGCCGACCGCGAGGACGCGAGCGCTTACGGACCGGTCCTCGACCCACTGTGGCGCGCGCTCCTCCGTGTGACCCCGGTGCCCGACGACCACCTGGCCGACCCATGGGTCGGCCACGCGTGGACGTACGAGCCGCAACTGCCGCCGACGGGCAGCCAGGTGGTGCGTCAGGTGCTCGCACAGGTGGCTGCGGCGAGGCGCTCACTGGGACGCTGACCTGCGCTCTTGGGAGTGCTTTACCATTTCCTTTACCTTTTCTTGGCCATTCCTGTACCCTACGTGGAGCGGAGGGGAGTACTCCCGACTGCGACGTACCCGTCAATACGGACCGCCATCGGTCCCGGGGCGTCGGCCCAGGGGCGCTGATGGCGCTCGGGTGGAAGAGACCTCCGGCAGCGACGACGCTGAACGAGTTGCCGTAGCTATCTGCCGGAGGCGCAGTGGACGTTTCTTTGACCCTTTGGGTGCTGACCATTCTTGGTCTGGCCGCCCTGATCGCTGTCGACTTCCTCATCGGGCGCAAGCCCCATGACGTGTCGATCAAGGAAGCCGGAACGTGGACGGTCGTGTGGATCGTCCTGGCCGCGCTCTTCGGGCTCGGTCTGCTGATATTCGGCACCGCCCAGGCATCCGGCGAGTTCTTCGCGGGCTTCATCACCGAGAAATCGCTCAGCGTCGACAACCTCTTCGTCTTCGTGCTGATCATGGCGAAGTTCTCGGTGCCGTCCCACCTCCAGCAGCGAGTCCTGCTCGTCGGCGTGCTGATTGCCCTGGTCCTGCGGGCGATATTCATCGCGGCAGGCGCGGCGGTCATCGCCAACTTCTCGTGGATCTTCTACATCTTCGGTGCATTCCTGATCTACACCGCCTGGAAGCTCATCCAGGAGGCCCGTGCCGAGGAGGAGGAAGAGGCGTTCGAGGAGAACCGCCTCCTCAAGTCGATCGAGAACCGCTTCGGCGTCGCCGACAAGTACTACGACACCAAGCTCTTCATCCAGCGGAACGGCAAGCGCGTCCTGACGCCCCTCATGGTCGTCATGCTCGCCATCGGCACTACCGATGTGCTCTTCGCGCTGGACTCGATCCCCGCGATCTTCGGCCTGACGCAGGACCCGTACATCGTGTTCACCGCCAACGCCTTTGCCCTCATGGGGCTGCGTCAGCTGTACTTCCTCATTGGCGGACTGCTCAAGAAGCTGGTCCACCTGAGTTACGGCCTGTCGGTCATCCTGGGCTTCATCGGCGTGAAGCTGGTGCTCCACGCGCTGCACGAGTCCGGGGTGCACGTCCCCGAGATCTCCATCCCCTTCTCGCTGGCAGTCATCTGCGGCGTGCTGATCGTCACCACGATCACCAGCCTCATCGCCAACAAGAAGACGGAACAGCGCGAGGCGGCCGAGGCAGCCGACGCGGCGGAGGCGGCTGACAAGACCGCCGACAAGGAGAGCGTCGAGTCCTGACCGCACTTCCGGCACCGGCCGGCGCGAGCGGAGCGATTCCGCCCGCGCCGGCCGGTGTTCTGCTTGTACAGCCGCAGCTTGTACGGTCCCGCAGCCTCAGACCGTCGCCGCCTCCGGCGTCGCCGCAGGCACCGGCCTCGTCTCCGGCAGCAGCGCGAAACACCCCAGGCTGAGCAGCGCGATCGCGGTCAGATACGCCGCGACACCCCACGGCGGCCCTTCGCCCTGCGCCACCGCCGTCGCGACGAGCGGGGTCAGCGCCCCGCCCAGCACCCCCGCCAAGTTGTAGCCGACGGCCGCGCCCGTGCAGCGCACTCTCGGCTCGTACAGCTCCGGCAGATACGCGGCCACCACCGCGAACATGGTGATGAACGAAAGCATTGCTCCCAGGAAGCCGAGGAACATCAGCAGCGGCTCGGCGGTCTGCAGCAGCGCGATCATCGGGAACATCCACAGCGCGGTCGCCGCGCAGCCCAGCAGGCACAGCGGCCTGCGCCCGTATCGGTCACCGAGCATCGCGGCGAACGGAGTTGCCGCGCCCTTGATCGCCACGGCCGCCATGATGCAGGTGAGCATCACCGTACGGCTGACATCGAGCCGCTCTGTCGCGTACGCGAGGGACCACGTCGTCACGGCGTAGAAGACGGCGTAACCGATCGCGAGGGCACCGGCGGTGAGCAGGACCAGCCGCCAGTGCCCCCGTACGACCTCGGCGAGCGGCACACTCGCGCGCTCGCCCGTGGCGGCGAGCTCCTTGAACTGCGGTGTCTCGGCCAGGGACGTACGCAGCAGCAGTCCGCCGGCCGCCAGCAGGCCCGCCGCCCAGAACGGCACCCGCCACCCCCACGCCGCGAACTGCGCGTCGGTCAGACCGGCCGAGAGGGCGAGCATCACGCCGTTGGCGAGCAGGAAGCCGACGGCGGGGCCGACCTGCGGGAAACTGGCCCACAGTGCGCGCCGGTCGGCAGGGGCGTGCTCTGCGGTCAACAGCACGGCGCCGCCCCACTCGCCACCGAGCCCCAGACCCTGGAGAAAGCGCAGCACCAGCAGGAGTACGGGCGCTGCCACCCCGATCGATCCGTACGTCGGTACGCAGCCGACCGCGACGGTCGCGATTCCCGTGAGCAACAGTGAGGCGAAAAGGACAGGACGGCGACCGTAACGGTCACCGATGTGCCCGAAGATGGCAGATCCGAGCGGCCGCGAAATGAAACCGACCCCGAAGGTGCCGAAGGCCGCGAGCGTCCCCGCGAGTGGTGAAAACGTCGGGAAGAAGAGCGGCCCGAGGACGAGCGCGGCGGCCGTCCCGTAGACGAAGAAGTCGTAGAACTCGATTGCCGTTCCGGCGAGCGAGGCGGTGGCGAGGCGGGCCATGGAGGGAGGTGGTTGATCACGCATGCCGCCACAACTACCCGCCCCTACCGGCGGTTACGGGGCGTACGGAAGCAGTCGGAGCGGCCGGCCGGGGCGCACGTCACCCGACAGGGGGACCCGGCCTACCAGCCGCGTTCGCGCCACTCCGGCAGGTGCGGGCGCTCGTTGCCGAGGGTGGTGTCGTGACCGTGCCCCGGGTAGATCCAGGTCTCGTCGGGCAGCCGGCCGAAGAGCTTCTTCTCGACGTCGTCGATCAGGCTCGCGAAGGCCTTCGGGTCCTTCCATGTGTTGCCCACCCCGCCCGGGAAGAGGCAGTCCCCCGTGAAGGCGTGCGGGGGTCCGTGCGGGTCGTCGTAGACGAGGGCGATGGAGCCGGGAGTGTGGCCGACCAGGTGCACCGCGGAGAGGGTGACGTGCCCGACCTGGAGGGTGTCGCCGTCCTCCAGCAGGACATCGGTCGGGACGGGGATCCCCGCGGCGTCGTACTTGCCCGCGTACGTACGGGCCCCTGTCGCCTCGACGACCTCGGCAAGAGCCTGCCAGTGGTCGCCGTGGCGATGGGTGGTGACGACGGACCTGATGCCGTCGGCGCCGATCAGCCGGAGCAGGGTCTGCGGCTCGGCGGCCGCGTCGATCAGGAGCTGCTCGCCGGTGTCCCGGCAGCGCAGCAGGTACGCGTTGTTGTCCATGGACCCGACCGCGACCTTGGAGATCATCAGGTCCGTGAGCTCGTGCACCGCCGCAGGACCGCCGACCTTCACCGCTCCGCTGTACGTCATGGGTTCAGCCTATAGCGGCGGCAGTACGGGAAGCGGGGCTCCGGCGGTTTCGAGACCGGCGCCGTCGCGGCGACCGGCGAGCCACCCCAGCAGGTCGGGAGCGGAGCCGGCGACCGTCACGGGGTCGCCCTCCGCGCGGCCCGTGCGCCACTGCTGTCCGTCGGTGGCGGTCAGCAGCGTCGCGGGCACGTCGGGGTTTCCGGCGAAACGGTCGGCGAGGAACGCGATCTCGCGCCCCGTGAAGTCCTCCGGCAGGTCTTCCAGTTCGTAGCCGATGCCCAGGTCGACATGGTGCAGCTCGACCTCGACCAGGCGGCGGAAGGGGATGCGGGACGCCGAATCCGTGACGCCGTTGCGCAGGGCGACCGTACGGTTCCAGTCGGCGGGGGCGGCGGCCGTCTCCTGGAAGCGCGCCGCGCTGTCGCGTACGTCGTCCAGCTGTACGGCGAGCGGGCGGGGGGCGTCGCGCTCGATGTCGGCGTCGCGGACTTCGGCGCTCGCGTACATGGGCAGGCCGCTCAGGACGTTCACGAGAGCGTCCGCGTTACGGGCGAGGTGGGCCAGCACATGACCGCGGGTCCAGCCGGGGAGCAGTGACGGTTGCGCCACAGCGGCGTTGTCCAGTTTGCCCGTCGCAGCAAGGAGCCGGTCGGTTGCTTCGCGTACAGAGGCCAGGTCGCGCACGTGATCGTTCATGGCGCCGACGATAGTCCGGCCACTCGATCGGGTGAAGCCGTTTGCTGATGGCCGTAAATCGAATGCACGTGCTATACGCTCGTCAGAGGCATCCAGGAATCCATACAAGATCGGTGTGGTTACCCCCGTAGTCTGAAGAACCGGGGGCTCTGTCCACTCTGCCTCTCTACAAGAAAGGTGCGGACCGGCGTGGCCGACCGTCTTATCGTTCGTGGCGCTCGCGAGCACAATCTCAAGAACGTCTCGCTCGACCTCCCGCGTGACTCCCTCATCGTCTTCACCGGGCTGTCGGGGTCGGGCAAGTCCTCCCTCGCGTTCGACACGATCTTCGCCGAGGGGCAGCGCCGGTACGTCGAGTCGCTCTCCTCCTACGCCCGGCAGTTCCTGGGCCAGATGGACAAGCCCGATGTGGACTTCATCGAGGGCCTGTCGCCCGCGGTGTCCATCGACCAGAAGTCGACTTCGCGCAACCCCCGGTCCACGGTCGGCACCATCACCGAGGTCTACGACTACCTCCGGCTGCTGTTCGCCCGTATCGGCAAGCCGCACTGTCCCGAGTGCGGCCGGCCCATCGCGCGCCAGTCGCCGCAGGCCATCGTCGACAAGGTGCTCGAGCTGCCCGAGGGCAGCCGTTTCCAGGTCCTGTCGCCGCTCGTGCGTGAGCGCAAGGGCGAGTTCGTCGACCTCTTCGCCGATCTCCAGACCAAGGGCTACAGCCGTGCACGGGTGGACGGCGAGACCATCCAGCTGAGCGAGCCGCCCAAGCTCAAGAAGCAGGAGAAGCACACCATCGAGGTGGTCATCGACCGCCTGACGGTGAAGGACAGCGCCAAGCGCAGGCTCACCGACTCGGTGGAGACCGCCCTCGGGCTGGCCGGCGGCATGGTCATCCTCGACTTCGTCGACCTCCCCGCCGACGACCCCGAGCGTGAGCGGATGTACTCCGAGCACCTCTACTGCACGTACGACGACCTGTCGTTCGAGGAGCTTGAGCCCCGGTCCTTCTCCTTCAACTCGCCCTTCGGCGCCTGCCCGGACTGCACGGGCATCGGCACGCGCATGGAGGTCGACCCGGACCTGATCGTCCCCGACGAGGAGAAATCCCTCGACGAGGGCGCGATCAACCCGTGGTCCCACGGGCACACCAAGGACTACTTCGCACGCCTGGTCGGCGCCCTCGCCGACGCCCTCGGCTTCCGTACGGACATCCCGTGGGCCGGGCTGCCGCAGCGCGCGAAGAAGGCCCTGCTGCACGGCCACAAGACCCAGATCGAGGTCCGCTACCGGAACAGGTACGGGCGCGAGCGGGCGTACACCACGTCCTTCGAGGGCGCCGTGCCGTTCGTCAAGCGCCGGCACTCCGAGGCCGAGAGCGACTCCAGCCGGGAGCGCTTCGAGGGGTACATGCGCGAGGTGCACTGCCCGACCTGCAACGGCACGCGGCTGAAGCCTCTCGTCCTCGCGGTCACGGTCATGGAGAAGTCCATTGCCGAGGTCGCCGCGATGTCGATCAGCGAGTGCGCCGAGTTCCTGGGCCGCCTGACGCTGAACGCCCGTGACAAGAAGATCGCCGAGCGCGTGCTCAAGGAGGTCAACGAGCGGCTGAGGTTCCTCGTCGACGTCGGCCTCGACTATCTGTCGCTCAACCGCGCGGCGGGCACCCTGTCCGGCGGCGAGGCGCAGCGCATCCGGCTCGCCACCCAGATCGGCTCCGGCCTCGTCGGCGTGCTGTACGTCCTGGACGAGCCGTCCATCGGTCTGCACCAGCGCGACAACCACCGCCTCATCGAGACGCTGGTCCGGCTGCGCGACATGGGCAACACCCTGATCGTCGTCGAGCACGACGAGGACACCATCAAGGTGGCCGACTGGGTCGTCGACATCGGCCCGGGCGCGGGCGAACACGGCGGCAGGGTCGTGCACAGCGGCTCCCTCAAGGAGCTGCTGGACAACGACGAGTCGATCACCGGTCAGTACCTGGTCGGCAAGCGGGCCATCGCCATGCCGGACATCCGCCGGCCGATAGACCCCACGCGGCAGCTGACCGTCCACGGCGCCCGCGAGAACAACCTGCAGGACATCGACGTGTCGTTCCCGCTCGGCGTCCTGACGGCCGTCACCGGCGTCTCCGGTTCCGGAAAGTCGACGCTGGTCAACGACATCCTCTACACCCACCTGGCGCGGGAACTGAACGGCGCCCGCACGGTGCCGGGGCGGCACACGCGGGTGGACGGCGACGACCTCGTCGACAAGGTGGTCCATGTCGACCAGTCGCCGATCGGACGTACGCCCCGGTCGAACCCGGCGACGTACACCGGCGTCTTCGACAACGTGCGGAAGCTGTTCGCGGAGACGATGGAGGCGAAGGTTCGCGGCTATCTGCCGGGACGCTTCTCCTTCAACGTCAAGGGCGGCCGTTGCGAGAACTGCTCCGGCGACGGCACGATCAAGATCGAGATGAACTTCCTGCCGGACGTGTACGTTCCGTGCGAGGTCTGCCACGGGGCGCGTTACAACCGGGAGACCCTGGAGGTCCACTACAAGGGCAAGTCCATCGCCGAGGTGCTGGACATGCCGATCGAGGAGGCCTTGGACTTCTTCGAGGCCGTACCGACGATCGCCCGTCATCTGAGGACGCTCACCGAGGTGGGCCTCGGTTACGTCCGGCTCGGTCAGTCCGCGCCGACGCTCTCGGGCGGCGAGGCGCAGCGCGTGAAGCTCGCCTCGGAGCTCCAGAAGCGGTCCACGGGGCGCACGGTGTACGTCCTGGACGAGCCCACCACGGGTCTGCACTTCGAGGACATCTCGAAGCTCATCTCGGTCCTGTCCGGACTGGTCGACAAGGGCAACTCGGTGATCGTCATCGAGCACAACCTGGACGTCATCAAGACGGCGGACTGGGTCGTGGACATGGGCCCGGAGGGGGGCAACGGCGGCGGTCTCGTCATCGCCGAGGGCACGCCCGAGCAGGTGGCGGGCGTACCGGCCAGCCATACGGGCAAGTTCCTCCGGGACATCCTGGGCGACCGGGTGAGCGACGCGACGCCGGTGAAGAAGGCGGCGGCGGTGGCGAAGAAGGTCGCGGTCAAGAAGGCGGTGGCGGCGAAGTCGGCGTCCTCGCGGAAGACGGCGAAGGCGCCGGTCAAGAAGGCGCCGGCGAAGGCGGCCCGCTCCCGCTGAGCCTGACCCCGGTACGTAGTTTGCTGCGGCCCCTCACCCGACCTTGGGTGGGGGGCCGCGTTCGTGGGGCGCCTGCAGCCGGCTTGTTCCCCACCCCGCCCCTTCCCGGCTGTGACATTTGCGGCTCCGCCGCGTGGGGGGCAAGCCCCCAGACCCCCAGACGCCCCTTGGGGTCCCCCGGACGAAGTCTGGGGGAATGTCCTCAAACGCCAGACGGGCTGAAGGCGCGGGGGCTGGGGCGCAGCCCCCGCGGCGGCATCGCGCAGCGTCCGTCAGGGGGTGAGTTCCCCTGCGTACGGTGGCTGCGCTCCCGGGCGGGAGCAGGTGATCGCGGCTGCCATCGCCGCGTAGCCCAGCGTGTCGGCCCAGGCGCCCGCGCCCAGCGCATCCAGCGCGCCCGCCGACAGCGCACCGTGGGCCGAAAGCCGGTGCAGCAGCGCCGCGTTCACCGTGTCGCCCGCGCCGATCGTGTCCGCGACGGCGACCCGTACCGCCGGGACGTCGGCCTTCGCCCCGGTCCGCGTCCGTACCGCCAGCCCGCCCGCGCCCCGCGTCAGCACCACCGCCGCAGGGCCCTCCGCCAGCCACTCCTCCACCGCCCCGCCGAGCCACTCCGCGTCGTCCTCCGACAGCTTCAGCAGCGTGACGTACGGCAGCCAGCTCCGGAAGCGGGCCCGGTAGGCCTCCGGGTCCGGGATCAGGCCGGGCCGGATGTTCGGGTCGAGCAGGGTGAACACCCCGCGCCCCGCCTCCTGCCGCAGCAGCGCCTCGTACGCACTCGCCCCCGGCTCCAGCACCAGAGAGCAGGTGCCCAGCGCCAAGGCACGTACCATCGAAGGAAGTTCGGGCGGCAGCTCGAAGAGACGGTCCGCGCTGCCCTGCGCGTAGAAGCCGTATCCGGCCGACCCGTCCGCGCCCAGCGTCGCCACCGCCAGCGTCGTCGGCTCCGGACCGCGCTGGACGAGCGAGGTGTCCACCCCCGCCTTCCGCAGCCCGTCGACGAGAGCCTCGCCGAAGCCGTCCGTCGAGATGCGCGAGCAGAACGCCGCAGGGGCGCCGAGCCGGCCCAGCGCGACAGCGGTGTTGTACGGTCCGCCGCCCAGGCGCGGCAGCAGCGGCGCCAGCGGGCCCGTGTCCTGCCCCTGCGGCACCAGGTCGATCAGCGACTCTCCGGCGACGACGATCACGGGCCAGAACGTAACCCATCGCCGTTCGATTACGACAGCCCGCGCGAGGGGCTCCGATCTCCGCCGGTATCGTCGGGTCTGTCACCGAACCCTCTGACCAGTGGAGACCGCATGTCCGGCCAGCCAGCCCCCCGCCGTACCGTGCTGAAGGGCGTCGTCCTCGCCGGCGCGGCCGGACTGGGCGTGGCGGCCTGCTCCACCGAATCGAAGCTCGGTCACGCCAAGCCGCTGCCGAGCACGCCCGTGGATCTGGGTGCGGCGGACGAGGTTCCTGTCGGTGGCGCCAAGCTCTACCGCGAGCAGCGCATCCTCGTGAGCTGCCCGGCCAAGGGTGAGTTCAAGGCGTTCAGCGCGCAGTGCACGCACGCGGGCTGCGTCCTCGACAAGATCGAGAAGGACGTGGGCAACTGCCCCTGCCACGGCAGCCTCTTCGATGTGGCGACCGGCGAGGTGCTGCAGGGCCCGGCCACCGTGCCGCTGCCCGCGATCCCGGTCAAGGTCCAGGGCGGCAAGCTGGTCGCCAACCCGGAGGGCGGTTCGAAGGCTGGTCCCAAGGCCTGACGTCACTCCCAGTCCCAGTCGATTCCGAGGATCCCGGCCCGCACCCCCTGCTCGACCAGGTGCACCGTCCCGTGCCGTCCGCTCAGCGTCAGGTCCTTCCGGGCACCGCGCGCCGCACCCGCCGAGGTCTGCGTGAAGCGGTGGCACCGCACGGGCAGCGCCCGCTCGTCGAAGCGGACCTGGAGTACGTACTGGCCGCCGGTGTAGCTGAAGCCGCGGACGTACTCGCTGCTGGGGCCGCCGGTGCCGTCCTCGACGGCGTAACCGAAGAGGTACGTCTCACCGGCCCTCAGCCGGGCGTCGAAGAGCAGCTCGGCCACGAGAACCCCGGTCTCTTTGTCCCACCGCACACGCCCGGTCCGGCAGTTCTCCCCGGCCCGCACGACGACGCGCCCCGGGTCGCACCCCGGATCCCCGTGGTGGATGGCCAGGTAGCGGTCGATGCCGTCCCGGTGGGAACGCACGACGTGCTGCGATTCGCGCCCCAGCAGCTCCCGCGCCGCTCCGATCCGTACGCGCTCATGGTGGCCGACGGTGTGCAGCCCGCCGTCGGCCGGGGACTCCAGCTCGGCGAGCAGCTGCTCCAGGGCGTGGGAGGGCTCGACAAGAGTGCGGTACGAGCGCGCGGCGGGGCGCTCCACGTCTGCGCGCGAGCCCTCTGTGCCGAGCAGCCGGATCAGCGAATCGCCGGGCAGCTTCAGCAGCTCCTCCAGGGCGCGTACGGCCCGCAGTGACTCGGGGCGCTGCGGGCGCCGCGCGCCCTGCTGCCAGTAACTGAGGCTGGTGACACCGACCTTGATCCCGCGGCTCGCCAGGTGGTGCTGGACGCGCTGCAACGGCAGGCCGCGCACCGCGAGGGCGGCGCGCAGGGCCAGGTGGAACGGGCCGGTGTGCAGCGCCTGCTCCAGATCGGCCTGCGCAGGACGGCCCGCGGTCTCAGCAGTGCTCGCAGTGCCCGCGGCGTCCGTCCCCGGCTTCAGGATCTGCGGCATCGGATTCCTCCAGTGAACGTTCACGAGGAGCCGGCGCGACGGTGCGCCTGCGGGGATTTTCGGCCAGGTTGGGCGGGCGGGGGCGTTCACACCGCGGCCACACCGTTCACAGCTCTGTGCCACCCCGCATTCAAGCGTGTTGACCAGTCCCCGACAACACTTGATGCTCCTTTCAACAGCGTCCGGACGCGCTCCTCCAATCCCCACCCCCCACCCCCCGCTTCGGGAGGAACGCGATGCGTAACCGAAAGAGACGGCTCTCCCTCGCCGCCGGGATTGCCGCAGCCTTGCTCAGCGTGCCCGCCACCGCCACAACAGCCGCCGCCGCAACCACCACCGCCACCCCGACCACCACGACCGTCACCGACAACCCATCGGTGACGCTCGCCTCCAAGCGCCTGAACATCACCATGCAGGCCCAGCAGAAGACCAACTGGTGCTGGGCGGCAGGCGGCAACACCATCGCCGCATGGTTCGGCAGGAACTACAGCCAGAACCAGTTCTGCAACGCCGCCTTCGGCCGCCAGCAAGGCACCGAATGCCCCAACAACCAGGCCACCCTCGGGAACGTCCAAAACGGTCTTGCATGGGCGGGCATCAACCCCGGTTCGTACGTCACAGGCTGGCTCCGCTACCCGACCGTGCAGACCGAGGTCAACGCCGACCGGCCCATAGAGACCCGCATCCAGTGGCAGAGCGGCGGCGGACACATGCACGTCATCTACGGCTACGACACCGCCAACAGCTGGGTCTACTGGGGCGATCCATGGGCCACGAGCGACCGCTACAACTGGGCCTCCCACAGCTGGTACGTCAACAACAACTCCTTCTCGTGGACCCACTCGCTCTACCGGATAGGGGCGTGACAGCGATGACCGGACACGCCACCCGGGCGCTCTCACGGGCGATTGTCGCCGCGGCCGCCGCGACCCTCCTCCTCGGCCTCGCCCCACAGGCCACCGCCGTCGAGAACCCGACCCCTCCCGCCGTTCCAGCCGCCCCCTCTGCCGAGCACCGCGCCGCCGCACACAAGGCGGCAGCAGCCCCCGCCACCCTCGACACACTGGCCCGCTTCTTCGCCCGCGAGGGCGCGGTCACCAGGGCGGCGGCCGACCCCCGGGTCGAGGCCGTCACCGTGCCCGTCTACACCCTCGCCCCCGATTTCGTCGCGGGCCGCAAGGGCGCCCCGGTCGCGCGGCTGGAGTACCTGGCGGGCAAGGCCGTCTCGTCCGACGGCCAGAAGGCATCCCTGTGGATGGTGCCCAAGAACGACAGCTCCTGGCAGGTGGTGAACATCGCCACCGGCGACGACGAAACGCGCTACGCCGCACAGGGCGCCCGCAAGCTCCCCGGCGGCACCGTCTTCCACGAGCCGCAGACCGACGCCTGGTACGTGCAGCGCAAGGCGCGCGTGCTGCCTCTGGACGAGGACGCGGTACGGGCCGTGGGCGCCGGCGGCACCACGCTCGCCGCCTACCAGGACCGCGTTGAGAAGGCGTACGGCGACAAGCTCCCCGGTTCGGCGTACGCGAAGAAGGGCAAGGCGGGGGGCTACGCGGCAAAGGCTGCCGCCACAGCCGCTCCCGAGCCGTCACTCGTCGCCCCACTGGCCGCAGGCGCGGGGGGCATCGCTGCCCTTGCCCTGATCACGACAGCGTTCCGGATACGCCGCCGCACAGCCCAGGGCGGGTAGCCACGAGGGGGTGGGAGGGAGGCCCCACGCACACCTCCCACCCCCGGGCGACCCCGCACTGTCACTGCCCGCCAGTAGGGTGTGTGACATGGCCGACCCCTCCAGCTACCGCCCCAAGCCGGGACAGATCCCCGACTCGCCGGGGGTCTATAAATTCCGCGACGAGCACCGCCGGGTGATCTACGTCGGGAAGGCCAAAAGCCTGCGCCCGCGCCTCTCCTCGTACTTCCAGGACCTGGCCAATCTCCACCCGCGCACCCGGAGCATGGTCACCACCGCCGCGTCCGTCGAGTGGACGGTCGTCTCCACCGAGGTCGAGGCGCTCCAGCTGGAGTACTCCTGGATCAAGGAGTTCGACCCCCGCTTCAACGTCAAGTACCGCGACGACAAGAGCTATCCGTCCCTCGCCGTGACCCTCAATGAGGAGTTCCCCAGGGTCCAGGTCATGCGCGGCCCCAAGAAGAAAGGCGTGCGCTACTTCGGTCCGTACGGACACGCCTGGGCGATCCGCGAGACCGTCGACCTGATGCTCCGCGTCTTCCCCGTACGCACCTGCTCCGCCGGTGTCTTCAAGAACGCCGCCAGGACCGGACGCCCTTGCCTCCTCGGCTACATCGGCAAGTGCTCCGCGCCCTGCGTCGGCCGCGTCACTCCCGAGGAGCACCGCGAACTGGCCGAGGAATTCTGCGACTTCATGGCCGGCCGCACCGGCACGTACCTCAAGCGCATCGAGCAGCAGATGCACGAGGCCGCCGAGGAGATGGAGTACGAGAAGGCGGCCCGCCTGCGCGACGACATAGGAGCCCTGCGCCGCGCCCTGGAAAAGAACACGGTGGTCTTCAACGACGCCACCGACGCCGACCTGGTCGCGGTCGCCGAGGACGAGCTGGAAGCCGCCGTCCAGATCTTCCACGTACGCGGCGGGCGGGTGCGCGGCCAGCGCGGCTGGGTCACCGACAAGGTCGAGGCCGTCGACACGGCGGGCCTCGTCGAGCACGCGCTCCAGCAGCTGTACGGCGACGAGCAGGGCGACGCCGTCCCCAAGGAGGTCCTCGTACCGGCCCTCCCCGAGGACAGCACGGCGGTGTCCCAGTGGCTCGCCGACCGCCGTGGCTCGAACGTGTCGCTGCGCATCCCGCAGCGCGGCGACAAGAAGGACCTGATGGCGACGGTCCAGCGCAACGCACAGCAGGCCCTCGTCCTGCACAAGACCAAGCGCGCGTCCGACCTGACCACCCGCTCCCGCGCCCTGGAGGAGATCGCGCAGGCTCTCGACCTGGACTCCGCCCCCCTGCGCATCGAGTGCTTCGACATCTCCCACCTCCAGGGCGACGACGTGGTGGCCTCCATGGTCGTCTTCGAGGACGGGCTGGCCCGCAAGAGCGAGTACCGCCGCTTCCAGATCAAGGGCTTCGAGGGACAGGACGACGTCCGGTCCATGCACGAAGTGCTGTCCCGCCGCTTCAAGCGCTATCTCCAGGAGAAGGAGAGGACGGGGGAGTGGATCGAGGCGAACGGGGCCACGGAGGTGCCTGCCGAGCCGCAGGTGGAGGACGACGGCAGGCCGAAGCGTTTCGCGTACCCGCCCCAGCTCGTCGTGGTCGACGGCGGACAGCCCCAGGTGGCCGCCGCCCAGCGTGCCCTCGACGAGCTCGGCATCGACGACATCGCCGTCTGTGGCCTCGCCAAGCGCCTCGAAGAGGTCTGGGTGCCCGGCGAGGACGACCCGGTGGTCCTGCCCCGCAGCAGCGAGGGCCTCTACCTCCTGCAGCGCGTCCGCGACACGGCCCACGACTTCGCCATCCGCTACCAGCGCACCAAGCGCGCCAAGCGCTTCAGGGCAGGTCCGCTCGACGAGGTCCCCGGCCTCGGAGACACACGCAAGCAGGCCCTGGTCAAGCACTTCGGTTCGGTGAAAAAGCTCCGATCCGCGACAATCGACCAGATCTGCGAGGTGCCGGGGATAGGCCGCAAGACGGCCGAGACCGTCGCCGCGGCCCTCGCACAGGCGGCACCGGCCGCACCCGCCGTGAACACGGCGACAGGAGAGATCATTGAAAACGACGAGGAAGCTGCGGGAACCGCGGGAGCCGCACCCGTGGCCTCCCCGCCGGAACGGGGGCAGCAGGAATGACTGAGCACGACGGAGACGGAGCACACGTGAGTACGGGCACGACCGGGGAGCCCCCAGAGATCGGTGACACCGCACACAACGGGGACACCGGGCACAACGGTGAGGCCGGACACAACGGTGAGGCGACCGAGCCGGCCATCCCCGAGCTGGTGATCATCTCCGGCATGTCGGGAGCGGGCCGCAGCACCGCCGCCAAGTGCCTGGAGGACCTCGGCTGGTTCGTCGTCGACAACCTGCCGCCCGCCCTGATCCCCACCATGGTGGAACTCGGCGCCCGCTCGCAGGGCAATGTCGCCCGTATCGCCGTGGTCGTGGACGTACGCGGCAGACGGTTCTTCGACAACCTCCGCGAGTCCCTGGCCGACCTGGACGCCAAGGAGGTCACCCGGCGCATCGTCTTCCTGGAGTCCTCGGACGACGCCCTGGTACGCCGTTTCGAATCCGTACGCCGCCCCCACCCGCTCCAGGGCGACGGCCGGATCACCGACGGCATCGCGGCCGAACGCGACCTGCTGCGCGAGCTGCGCGGTGACGCCGACCTGGTCATCGACACATCCAGCCTCAACGTCCACGAGCTGCGCGCCAAGATGGACGCCCAGTTCGCGGGCGACGACGAGCCGCAGCTGCGCGCCACCGTCATGTCGTTCGGCTACAAGTACGGCCTGCCGGTCGACGCCGACCTCGTCGTCGACTGCCGCTTCCTGCCGAACCCCCACTGGGTCCCGGAGCTGCGCCCCTTCACCGGCCTCAACGAAGAGGTCTCCGGGTACGTCTTCAACCAGCCGGGTGCCAAGGAGTTCCTCGACCAGTACACCGAGCTGCTCCAGCTCATCGCGTCCGGCTACCGCCGCGAGGGCAAGCGTTACGTCACCATCGCCGTCGGCTGTACGGGCGGCAAGCACCGCAGTGTGGCCATGTCGGAGAAGCTGGCCGCCCGCCTCTCCTCCGAAGGCGTCGAGACCGTCATCGTCCACCGGGACATGGGGCGCGAGTGACCGGACGCAATCTCCGCCTGCGGCGGCTGCGCGGCAGCGACCCCACGCGGCCGTTCCGCAAGCGGGGCGCCCAGCCCAAGGTCGTCGCCCTCGGCGGCGGCATGGGCCTGTCCGCGTCGCTGACCGCGCTGCGCCGGATCACCGGCGACCTGACCGCCGTGGTCACCGTCGCCGACGACGGCGGCTCCAGCGGACGGCTGCGCGACGAGCTCGGCGTGCTGCCGCCCGGTGATCTCCGCAAGGCGCTCGCCGCGCTCTGCGGCGACGACGACTGGGGCCAGACCTGGTCGCGCGTCATCCAGCACCGCTTCTCCAGCCGCGGCGACCTGCACGACCACGCCGTGGGCAACCTGCTGATCGTCGCCCTGTGGGAGCAGCTCGGCGACCATGTGCAGGCCCTCGACCTGGTCGGCAAGCTGCTCGGCGCGCACGGCCGGGTGCTGCCCATGTCCGCCGTGCCGCTGGAGCTCCAGGCGCTCGTACGCGGGCACGACCCGAAGCACCCGGACCATGTCGACACGGTCCGGGGCCAGGCGACCGTGGCGCTCACTCCGGGCGAGGTGCAGTCCGTGCACCTCGTCCCGCACGACCCGCCGGCGGTCCCCGAGGCTGTCGCGGCGGTCCTCGACGCGGACTGGGTGGTGCTCGGCCCGGGCTCCTGGTTCTCCTCCGTGATCCCGCACCTTCTCGTGCCCGAGCTGCTCGACGCGCTCATCGAGACGAAGGCCCGCCGGGTCCTGTCCCTCAACCTCGCGCCGCAACCCGGAGAAACCGATGGCTTCTCTCCGCAGCGTCATTTGGAGGTTTTGGGACGACACGCCCCTAAACTCGCCCTGGACGTGGTGCTGGCCGACAAGGCCGCCGTGCCCGACCGCGAGTCCCTCGCCGATGCCGCCAAGCGGCTCGGTGCCGCGGTCGAGCTGGCGCCGGTCGCCGCGCCCAATGGCTTCCCGAAGCATGATCCGGAGCTGTTGGCCGCCGCGTACGACCGTATTTTTCGGATGCATGGAAGGATCGGCCCATGGCGATGACGGCAGCGGTGAAGGACGAAATCTCCCGGCTTCCCGTCACCCGGACCTGCTGCAGGAAGGCGGAGGTCTCGGCGATTCTTCGGTTCGCGGGCGGGCTGCACCTGGTGAGCGGCCGGATTGTGATCGAGGCGGAGCTGGATGTGAGCTTCGCGGCGCGCAGGCTCAAGAAAGACATTCTGGAAATCTTCGGACACCACTCCGAGCTGGTGGTGATGGCGCCGAGCGGGCTGCGCCGCGGCTCCCGTTACCTCGTACGAGTGGTGGCGGGCGGCGACCAGCTCGCGCGGCAGACCGGCCTGGTCGACGGCCGGGGCCGGCCCATCCGCGGTCTGCCCCCGCAGGTCGTCTCCGGCGCCACGTGTGACGCCGAGGCCGCCTGGCGCGGTGCGTTCCTCGCGCACGGCTCGCTCACCGAGCCGGGCCGCTCGTCCTCGCTGGAGGTGACCTGTCCGGGACCCGAGGCCGCTCTCGCCCTGGTCGGCGCCGCCCGCAGGCTCTCCATCGGCGCCAAGGCGCGCGAGGTCCGGGGCGTGGACCGTGTCGTCGTACGGGACGGGGACGCGATCGGCGCCCTGCTGACCCGCCTCGGCGCGCACGAGTCCGTACTGGCCTGGGAGGAGCGGCGGATGCGCCGCGAAGTCCGTGCCACCGCCAACCGCCTGGCCAACTTCGACGACGCGAACCTGCGCCGCTCCGCACGGGCCGCGGTCGCCGCGGGCGCCCGGGTGGGCCGCGCGCTGGAGATCCTCGGCGAGGAGGTGCCCGAGCACCTCGCCGCCGCGGGCCGCCTGCGCATGGACCACAAGCAGGCCTCCCTGGAGGAGCTGGGAGCGCTGGCCGATCCTCCGCTGACGAAGGACGCGGTCGCGGGCCGTATCCGCCGTCTGCTGGCGATGGCCGACAAGCGGGCGCAGGACCTGGGCATTCCCGGTACGGAGTCCACCATCACCGAGGAAATGGCGGACGGCCTGGTCGGCTGAGTCCGCTCGCTCGCTCAACGTGCCGTCGTCGGCGTCCCCTTGGGGCGTCGGCGGCGGTTTTCGTACCCCTCACGCACTATTGACATGACCATGAACTGTCATGAGCCTGGCGTCTGTTCACTTACGTGGCAGACAACAGCAAGGGGGGCTCATGAGACGCAGAGCGAGATCGATCCTCGCAGCGGGCGCATTGCTGCTCGGCGGTGTGGCTGTGGCACCGGTGGCTCAGGCCGAGGGGGCGGGCGGGACCGGCGCGGCCAGTGCGGAAACAGGCGCCGAAACGGGCGCCGACGCCGGAGCAGTCAAAGTCTTCAACGCCGATGTCACGAAGGAGCAGATACCCCTGCTCCTCGCGGCCGGCCAGGACGCCCATGAAATGGGCGAGCGGGCCCCCGAGAAGGGCACGGCGCGCGTCGAGCTCTTCCTCACCGACGCCCAGGCCGCCGACCTGGCGAAGAGGGGCGTCAAGAACGTCACGGAGCGCAAGGTCTCGGCGAAGACCGAGGCGCGCATCGCCGCCGCAGGCGACGGCGTCTACCGCCCGTACAGCGGCAAGGGCAATCTCCAGGAGGAGATCGTCAAGACCGGCCAGGCGCACCCCGGCCTCACCAAGGTCGTCTCCATCGGCAAGACGCTTCAGGGCAAGGACATCCTCGCCCTGAAGCTCACCAAGGGCGCCAGGAAGACCAAGGATGGCGCCAAGCCCTCCGTGCTGTACCTGTCCAACCAGCACGCCCGCGAGTGGATCACCCCCGAGATGACCCGGCGGCTGATGCACCACTATCTGGACCAGTACGGCAAGGACCGCCGCATCACGAAGATCGTGGACTCCACCGAGCTGTGGTTCGTGCTCTCCGCCAACCCGGACGGCTACGACTGGACCCACGACCCGGACGGCGACCGCCTCTGGCGCAAGAACATGCGCGACATCGACGCCGACGGCAAGTACACGCCGGGCGACGGCGTCGACCTCAACCGCAACTTCGCCTACAAGTGGGGCTACGACAACGAGGGTTCGTCCCCGAACCCCGCCAGCGCCACCTACCGCGGCGCTTCCCCCATGTCCGAGCCCGAAACCCAGGCCCTCGACCGTTTCCAGAAGCGCATCGGCTTCGAATACGGCATCAACTACCACTCCGCCGCCGAGCTGATCCTCTACGGCGTGGGCTGGCAGGTCGCCACCCCGACCCCCGACGACGTGCTCTACAAGGCCCTCGCCGGTACACCCGAGAACCCCGCGGTCCCCGGCTATCACCCCCAGGTCTCCTCCGAGCTCTACACCACCAACGGAGAGGCCGACGGCCACGCCGCCAACATCAACGGCATCATGATGTTCACACCGGAGATGACCACCTGTCGGACGGCGTCGAACATCGACCCGAACGACCAGTGGAAGCCCGAGGACTGCCAGTCCGGCTTCAACTTCCCCGACGACGAGAAGCTGATCCAGGCGGAGTTCGCCAAGAACATCCCCTTCGCCCTCTCCGTCGCCGAGACCGCCGCCCACCCCGACCAGCCGTCGTCGTCCGTCGGCATGGCGGCCCCCGACTTCACCGTCGACCCCTTCACCACGTCCTACGCACGCGGCGGTGACCAGAGCGTCGCCGTCACGGCCCGCAAGTCGGTCCGCGGCAAGGAGCTCAACTACCGCATCAACGGCGGCCGTACGCACTCCATCGAAGACGGGCTGGAGCACTGGAAGGGTGGCGAGACCTACGGCGGCGACGACAGCCTCTGGTTCGCCGAGTACCGCGCCGAGGTCGAGGGCGCCGATCCCGGCGACAAGGTCGAAGTCTGGTTCAGCGGCCGTACGAAGGCAGGAAAGCGCACCTCCAGCGAGCACTTCACCTACACCGTCGCCGAGCGCCCCCGCGCCGACACCCTGGTGATCGCCGAGGAGGGCGCACCCGCCCAGCACGCCCAGACGTACGTCGACGCCCTCAAGGCGAACGGCCGTACCGCAGCAGTCTGGGACGTCGCCGCACAGGGCGCCCCACACACCCTCGGCGTCCTCTCCCACTTCCGTACGGCCGTCCACTACACGGGCGCCAAGGCACCGACAGGCCCCACTCAGCTGGCCGTACGCGGCTTCCTCAACGAGGGCGGAAAGCTGATCGAGGCCGGTGAGCTGGCGGGCGGCAACGCGGTCGTCGGACCGGCCACCACCAACGACTTCAGCCAGTACTACCTCGGCGCCTACGGCCGTACGAACGGGACCGGCGCCACCGGATTCACCGGCAACGGACCGCTCGCAGGCGCTGACAGCACCTTGACAGGCGCCCCCGGCAACCCGCTGGACGCGGCCGGGGCGTACACCGTCACGTCGGACACCCTGCCGCCCGCGCAGTTCCCGCAGTTCCAGAGCGCACAGGCGGGCCGCTACACAGGCGTCATCAATCCGTACGCTCCGTACGCGGGCCAGTGGATGGCCGCTGCCTCGCACGAGGACAACGACTGGAAGCGCCTCACCCGCACCGTCGACCTCACCGGCGTGAGCGCGGCCGACAAGCCGCAGCTGCGCCTCGCCCTCAACTGGAACACCGAGACCGCCTACGACCACGCCGTCCTGGAGGCCCACACCACGGGCGCCGAGGACTGGACCACCCTCCCAGAGGCCGGCGGCGCCACCAAGACCGCCGTTCCGGCCGAGTGCGACCAGGGCTACTTCATCAATGGCCACCCCTTCCTGAAGCACTACCTCACCCTGGAGGCGGGCGGCTGCCGAGCGACCGGCACCAGTGGAGCCTGGAACAGCTTCACCGGCTCCTCCGGCGGCTGGAGGCAGGTCTCCTTCGACCTCAGCGCCTACGCGGGCAAGAAGGTCGAGCTGTCGCTGAGCTCCATCACCGACCCGGGCAGTGGCGGCCGCGGCGTCTTCGTCGACGACGCGCGCCTGACCGTCGGCGGGGCCGACAAGGAGAGCGAGGGCTTCGAGACCTCCCTGGGGGCCTGGACGGTCCCGGGAGCACCGGCGGGCAGTCCCGCTGTCGGCGGCGACTGGGCGCGGTCGGGTGAGCTGTTCAAGTCCTATGCAGCGGTCACCACACGTGACACGGTGCTGTTCGGCTTCGGCCTGGAGCATGTGCCGGGTGCGGGTGACCGGTCCGCACTGCTCGGGAAGGCGCTGAGTTCGCTCCGGCGCTGACTCTGAGTGACTGGAGCCGGCAAGGCCCCCGAGGCCCGGCGGCCCGTACTCCTACTGGGGAGTAGGGGTCGCCGGGCCGCGTCACGGCCCTCTCGATGTCACCCCGAGCTCCACGGAGGGGTAGGGTCGGAACCGGTCGGGGACATCCCATACATCTCGCCGGCGTCGAAACCCGGCGTACCAACGAGGAGATCGGTTCGTGACGATCCGCGTAGGCATCAACGGCTTCGGCCGCATCGGGCGCAACTACTTCCGGGCGCTGCTGGAGCAGGGTGCGGACATCGAGATCGTGGCTGTCAACGACCTGGGTGACACTGCGACCACGGCACACCTTCTGAAGTACGACACGATCCTCGGCCGTCTCAAGGCCGACGTCTCGCACACGGCGGACACCATCACTGTCGACGGACACACCATCAAGGTGCTGTCCGAGCGCAACCCGGCGGACATTCCGTGGGGCAAGCTCGGCGTCGACGTCGTGATCGAGTCGACCGGCATCTTCACCAAGAAGGCCGATGCCGAGAAGCACATCGCCGGTGGTGCCAGGAAGGTCCTCATCTCGGCTCCGGCCAAGGACGAAGACATCACCATCGTGATGGGCGTCAACCAGGACAAGTACGACCCGGCGAACCACCACGTCATCTCCAACGCCTCCTGCACCACGAACTGTGTGGCGCCGATGGCCAAGGTTCTCGACGAGAACTTCGGCATCGTCAAGGGCCTGATGACGACGGTGCACGCGTACACCAACGACCAGCGCATCCTGGACTTCCCGCACTCCGACCTGCGTCGCGCTCGCGCCGCCGCGGAGAACATCATCCCGACCACCACCGGTGCCGCCAAGGCCACGGCGCTGGTCCTTCCGCAGCTCAAGGGCAAGCTCGACGGCATCGCGATGCGCGTCCCGGTCCCGACCGGCTCGGTCACCGACCTGGTCATCACGCTGGAGCGCGAGGTCACCAAGGACGAGATCAACACGGCCTTCCAGAAGGCCGCCGAGGGCGAGCTCAAGGGCATCGTCGAGTACACGGTCGACCCGATCGTGTCCTCCGACATCGTCAACGAGCCTGCTTCCTGCACCTTCGACTCGTCGCTGACCATGGCCGAGGGCACCCAGGTGAAGGTCATCGGCTGGTACGACAACGAGTGGGGCTACTCCAACCGCCTCGTCGACCTCACGGTCTTCGTCGGCAGCCAGCTCTGATCCGTACGGCAGGCACCTCGATGTGAGCACAGGGTCCGGGCAGCGCAACGTGGCGCTGTCCGGGCCCTGTCGCGTGTTTTGTCTCCAAGGAGTCCAGTAAAAAGATGAAGACGATCGACGAACTTCTCGCCGAAGGGGTCGCGGGCAAGCGGGTATTCGTCCGCGCCGACCTCAATGTGCCGCTCGACAACGGCACCGGCATCGCAAAGATCACAGACGACGGCCGCATCCGCGCCGTCCAGCCGACGATCGAGAAGCTCGCCGCCGCGGGCGCCCGGGTCGTCGTCGCCTCGCACCTGGGCCGCCCGAAGGGCGCCCCGGACCCGGCCTTCTCCCTCGCCCCCGCCGCCGCGCGCCTCGGTGAACTCCTCAAGGCCGAGGTCGCCTTCGCGACCGACACGGTCGGCGAGTCCGCCAAGGCCGTCGTCGCGGGCCTCGCCGACGGCCAGGTCGCCGTCATCGAGAACCTCCGCTTCAACGCCGGTGAGACCTCGAAGGACGACGCCGAGCGCGGCGCGTTCGCCGACCAGCTGGCCGAGCTCGCCGACGTGTACGTGGGCGACGGCTTCGGCGCCGTGCACCGCAAGCACGCCTCGGTCTTCGACCTCCCGGCCCGCCTCCCGCACGCCGCGGGCGGTCTCATCGCCACCGAGGTCGGCGTCCTCAAGAAGCTCACCGAGGACGTCGAGCGCCCGTACGTCGTGGTCCTCGGCGGCGCCAAAGTCTCCGACAAACTCGGCGTGATCGACCACCTGCTGGAGAAGGCCGACCGCATCCTGGTCGGCGGCGGCATGGCGTACACCTTCCTCAAGGCCCAGGGCCACGAGGTCGGCATCTCGCTGCTCCAGAAGGACCAGATTCCGACGGTCCTGGAATACCTGAAGCGCGCCAAGGAAAAGGGCGTGGAGTTCGTGCTCCCCGTCGACGTCCTGGTCTCCGCGGAATTCCCGGACCTGAAGACGAAGGCCCCGGCCAACCCGACGACCGTCGCGTCGGACGCCATCCCGGCCGACCAGGAGGGTCTGGACATCGGTCCCGAGACCCGCAAGCTGTACGCATCGAAGCTCGCCGACGCTGCCACCGTCTTCTGGAACGGTCCGATGGGCGTCTTCGAGCACCCCGACTACGCCGAGGGCACCAAGGCGGTTGCCCAGGCCCTCGTCGACAGCCCCGCCTTCACGGTGGTCGGCGGTGGCGACTCCGCCGCTGCCGTCCGCATCCTGGGCTTCGACGAGAACGCATTCGGCCACATCTCGACCGGTGGCGGCGCCAGCCTCGAATACCTCGAGGGCAAGACGCTTCCCGGCCTCGCCGCACTGGAGGACTGACCCGCAATGACTGCTCCTACCCAAGGGCGCACCCCGCTGATGGCGGGCAACTGGAAGATGAACCTCAACCACCTTGAGGCCATCGCCCACACCCAGAAGCTCGCCTTCGCGCTGGCCGACAAGGACTACGACGAGGTCGAGGTCGCGGTCCTGCCGCCGTTCACCGACCTGCGGTCCGTACAGACCCTGGTCGACGGCGACAAGCTCAAGATCAAGTACGGCGCCCAGGACCTCTCCGCGCACGACTCCGGTGCGTACACCGGCGAGATCTCGGGCACGATGCTGGCCAAGCTCAAGTGCACGTACGTCGCTGTCGGGCACTCCGAGCGCCGGCAGTACCACAACGAGACCGACGAGCTCTGCAACGCCAAGGTGAAGGCCGCGTACCGGCACGGCCTGACCCCGATCCTGTGCGTCGGTGAGGGCCTCGAAATCCGCAAGTCGGGCAATCAGGTCGAGTACACGCTCGCGCAGCTCGACGGCGGCCTCAAGGACATCCCGGCCGAGCAGGCCGAGTCCATCGTGATCGCGTACGAGCCGGTGTGGGCCATCGGCACCGGCGAGGTCGCCACCCCCGAGGACGCGCAGGAGGTCTGCGGAGCTATCCGCGGTCGTCTCGCGGAGCTGTACTCGCAGGAGCTGGCCGACAAGGTCCGGATCCAGTACGGCGGCTCGGTCAAGGCCGGAAACGTCGCCGCGATCATGGCGCAGCCCGACGTCGACGGCGCCCTGGTGGGCGGCGCGGCGCTGGACGCCGACGAGTTCGTCAAGATCGTCCGGTTCCGCGACCAGTGAGTAGGCCGTAGGGCCGATCCGTCGTACCCTGGCGGGGGCCGTGGTGGCTGTGCAGCAGCCGTCCGGCCCCCGTCGTCCGTTTCGCGAAGTCCGAAGTCCGAGGAAGTTGGTCCAGCCGTGGTTATGGGGTTCTCGATCACCCTGATCGTCTTCAGCCTGCTGCTGATGCTGCTGGTTCTGATGCACAAGGGGAAGGGCGGCGGTCTCTCCGACATGTTCGGCGGTGGCATGCAGTCGTCCGTCGGTGGGTCCTCGGTCGCCGAGCGCAACCTGGACCGCATCACGGTGGTAGTCGGTCTGCTGTGGTTTGCGTGCATTGTCGTTCTTGCGTTGCTGATGAAGCTGGACAGCTGAGTCATCCGTTCCGCGTTCTCGGATGGGGTGTAACTCCAATCACTGGACGCGCGTTGGGCCTTACGTAGACTGGGGCATCTTCGAGCACCATCACGCAGGGAGTTACGACCGTGGCAAGTGGCAACGCGATCCGGGGAAGCCGGGTCGGAGCGGGGCCGATGGGTGAGGCCGAGCGTGGCGAGTCCGCGCCCCGCCTCCGCATCTCCTTCTGGTGCTCGAACGGGCACGAGACGCAGCCGAGCTTCGCCAGCGACGCACAGGTTCCGGACAACTGGGACTGCCCGCGCTGCGGGTTCCCGGCCGGCCAGGACCGGGACAATCCGCCGGACCCGCCGCGCACCGAGCCGTACAAGACGCACCTCGCGTACGTACGGGAACGGCGCAGCGATGCGGACGGCGAGGCGATTCTCGCCGAGGCGCTCGCGAAACTGCGCGGCGAGATCTAGGAATTGCGGTCCGGCCGGACGCCTCAGGGTGTCCGGCCGGACCGCTTTCGCGTTCAGATCAATTAGGTTGGGGATGCCAGGGGGCATAGGGCAAGTACGCAGGTACGAGAAGAAGTGGGCTGATGTCCGAGATGAACGCAGAAAGCCGCACCAGGCTCAACCGGATGCCCGAGTGGACCGCACTGGGCAAGCACCGTGAGCAGCTGGGCGAGACGGATCTGCGAGAACTGTTCGCCGCCGGTCCCGAGCGGGGCAGCGAGTACACCCTGAAGGTCGGCGACCTCTATCTCGACTACTCGAAGCACCTGGTGACGGACGAGACGCTGAGGCTGCTGCGCGAGCTGGCTGCCGGGGCCGGGGTCGCGGAGCTGCGGGACGCGATGTTCCGCGGCGAGAAGATCAACACCACCGAGGACCGGGCGGTCCTGCACACCGCTCTGCGCGCGCCGCGCGACGCCATGATCGAGGTCGACGGGGAAAATGTCGTCCCCGCCGTGCACGCCGTGCTCGACAAGATGGCCGCCTTCGCCGACCGCGTCAGGTCGGGGGAGTGGACCGGCCACACCGGCAAGCGCATCAAGACCGTCGTCAACATCGGCATCGGCGGCTCCGACCTCGGACCCGCCATGGCGTACGAGGCGCTGCGCTCCTTCACCGACCGCGACCTCACCGTCCGTTTCGTGTCGAACGTCGACGGGGCCGATCTGCACGAGGCCGTGCGGGACTTGGACCCGGCCGAGACGCTGTTCATCATCGCGTCCAAGACCTTCACCACGATCGAGACCATCACCAACGCCACGTCCGCGCGCAACTGGCTGCTGACGAACCTGCGGGCCGACAGCGACGCCGTCGCCAAGCACTTCGTGGCGCTGTCGACAAATGCCGAAAAAGTCGCAGATTTTGGTATCGACACGGCCAACATGTTCGAGTTCTGGGACTGGGTCGGCGGGCGCTACTCGTACGACTCGGCCATCGGCCTCTCGCTGATGATCGCCATCGGCCCCGGCCGCTTCCGCGAGATGCTCGACGGCTTCCACCTCGTCGACGAGCACTTCCGCACCGCACCGGCCGAGGAGAACGCGCCGCTGCTCCTCGGGCTGCTGGGCGTCTGGTACGGGGGCTTCTTCGACGCGCAGTCGCACGCGGTCCTGCCGTACTCGCACTACCTCGGCAAGTTCACGGCGTACCTCCAGCAGCTCGACATGGAGTCCAACGGCAAGTCCGTGGACCGCGACGGCAACCCGGTCGACTGGCAGACGGGCCCGGTCGTGTGGGGCACGCCCGGCACCAACGGGCAGCACGCGTACTACCAGTTGCTGCACCAGGGCACCAAGTTCATTCCCGCGGACTTCATCGGCTTCGCGAGGCCGGTCGCCGACCTCACGCCCGGCCTGGAGGCCCAGCACGACCTGCTCATGGCGAACTTCTTCGCCCAGACGCAGGCGCTGGCCTTCGGCAAGACGCCCGACGAGGTACGGGCGGAAGGAGTGGCCGAGGAACTGGTCGCGCACAAGACCTTCCGGGGCAACCGGCCGACCACGACGATCCTCGCCGAGGAGCTCAGCCCGTCCGTGCTCGGCCAGTTGATCGCGCTGTACGAGCACAAGGTCTTCGTACAGGGCGCCATCTGGAACATCGACTCGTTCGACCAGTGGGGCGTCGAGCTCGGCAAGGTTCTCGCGAAGAAGATCGAGCCGGTACTGACGGAAGGCACCGGCGGCGAGCAGCTGGACAGCTCGACCGCGACGCTGGCCGCCAAGTACCGTACGCTGCGCGGCCGCTGACCGGGGCACGGCTCCGGTGAGCGGGGGGACGAGCGGGGCGGCGGACGGGGCGACCGTGCGTCTCAGGCCGCCGAACAACACGCTCGACCGGCGCGTCGTCGACTGGT
The DNA here is from genome assembly GCF_028807635.1 of Streptomyces spiramyceticus. Classification (NCBI taxonomy): domain Bacteria; kingdom Bacillati; phylum Actinomycetota; class Actinomycetes; order Kitasatosporales; family Streptomycetaceae; genus Streptomyces; species Streptomyces spiramyceticus. The sequence continues at coordinate 1,054,843 of NZ_JARBAX010000001.1, read as the reverse complement.
GGCGGACGCAGTGGCTGCTGCTGACCGCGGTCCCCGTGGCCGTACTGGCCGTGCTGGGCGCACTCGTCGCGACCGCACGGCCGTGGCTGCTGCTGTCCGCCGGGGTGCTCGCGGCGCTCGGGGCGGCCTGCGCGGTGTTCCTGCCGCTGTGGTGGTTCCGGGTGCACCGCTGGGAGGTCACGGACGACGCGGTGTACGTACGTACCGGCTTCTTCTGGCAGGAGTGGCGCATCGCGCCGATGTCGCGGATCCAGACCGTGGACACCGTGCGCGGTCCGCTGGAGCAGGCGTTCAGGCTGGCCACGGTCATAGTCACCACGGCGTCCTCCAAGGGCGCGGTGAAGATCGAGGGGCTCGACCACGAGCTCGCGGCTGAGCTGGCCGAGCAGCTGACGCGGATCACGCGGGGGACGCCGGGGGACGCGACGTGAGCTCGCGCGGGGGCGGCGACGGGGGCGGCGGCGACGACGGATGGCGGCGGCTCGATCCGCGCACCGTCCTCGTCGCCGCGCTCGTCATGGCGGGCATCGCGGCGGGCGCCGGAGTGCCCGTCACGATCGGCCTCGCGGGCGGCAGGCCACTGTGGCAGGCGCTCGCCTGGGTGCTGGCCGGATCCCTTCTGCTGATCGCGGGCGGCGCCGGGCTCGACTACGTACGGTGGCGCAGGACCCGCTACCGCATCGGCCCCGAGCGCGCCGAACTCCACACCGGACTGCTGCTGGTCAAGCGCCGCTCGCTGGCCCGTGAACGCATCCGCAGCGTCGACCTGACGGCCAATGTGCTGCTGCGGGTCCTCGGCCTGGTGAAGGTCCGTATCGGTACGGGCGAGCACTCCGGCGGCGGCGAATCCACCCTCGAATTCGACCCGGTGGCCCGCGAGGAGGGCGAACGGCTCCGCACGGAACTGCTGAACCGCGCAGCCGCCTCCGCGTCGCCCGGTCCCCACCGCGAGGGCGAACTCGCCACCCTCGACCCCGCCTGGATCCGCTACGCACCCGTCTCGTTCGTCGCCCCGGCGCTGGGCGGTGCGGCGGCCGGGGGGCTCATGCAGGTCAGCGAATGGTTCGGTGCCCAGGGGAAGTTGATCGCGTGGGCGGGCGAGCGCTTCCGGGACACCCCGGTGGTGTGGGTGGTCGTGGTGCTCGTCTTCGGGGCATGCGCGGCGGGTGTTGTCGGGGCGCTCGGGCTGTGGGTCGAGATGTGGTGGAACTACCGGCTGGAGCGGGAGCCGGGCGGCACGCTGCGTGTACGCCGCGGACTGTTCACCACCCGGTCGATCTCCATCGAGGAGCGTCGGCTGCGGGGCGTGGAGCTCATCGAGCCGATCGGCGTACGGACGCTGGGGGCGGCGCGGGTGGACGCGGTCGCGACCGGGCTCGCCGAGGACGACGACGGTACGCACGCCGACCACAAGACGCTGCTGCCGCCTGCGCCGCGCGCGACGGCGGAAGCGGTCGCGGCGCACATCCTGCGCGAGCCGTCCTCGCCGACGAGCGCGGCCCTCCTCACCCCGCACCCTCGCGCCGCCCGCACGCGCCGGCTGCGGTGGGCGCTGGGGGCGGCGCTGCTTCCGGTGCTCGTGCTCGGTGTGCTCGGCGCGCTGTTGGCGGACGTCCTGCTGCTGTGCGTTGCGGGGGGCTGCGCGGTCGTGTTGCTGCCGGTGGCGGTGCTGCTGGCTCTTGACGCGTACCGCGCGTTGGGGCACGGCGTCAGTGGCGACTATCTGGTGGCGCGGTCCGGGACGGTGCGGCGCACGACGGTGGCGCTCCAGCGGGGTGGAGTGATCGGCTGGACGGTCAAGCAGTCGGTGTTCCAGCGCCGGGCGGGGCTTGTCACGCTGACCGCTACTACGGCTGCCGGGGAGGGGGCGTATTCGGTGTACGACGCGGCGGAGGGTGAGGGGCTGGCGTTCGCGGACGCGGCGGTGCCGGGGTTGTTGGGGCGGTTTTTGGAACGGGGGTGAGGTGCGGGCGGCGGTGCGGGTTCGGGTTGCCTGCGGCGCTGTTTCCCCTACCCGCCCCTTCCCGAAGCTGGGGCTCCGCCCCAGACCCCGCTCCTCAAACGCCGGAGGGGCTGAATCTTTCAGCCCGTCAGGGGGTCTGGGGGCTTGCCCCCAGTTTCGGGAAAGGGGCGGGTAGGGGAACAGCGCCGCAGGCACCGCTCAGACCGCCGCGGCCAGGGTGTCCGCCGACCTGCGTCGGGCCGCCCGCGTCGCCGGTAGCGCCGCCACCGCCACCGCTCCCAGGACCGCCGCCGACACCACCAGCAGCAGGACGACCGCGTCCGGCGCCCGCGCGATGCCCGCTCCGATTCCGTTCGAGCGGCCCTGCGCATCGATCAGCGCGCTGCCGGCCAGTACACCTAGCGCCGTACCGGACACAGCCGCCGCCAGCGCCGTGAAACCGGCGGCCGCCACGATCATCGCCGTGATCTGACGTGGGGTCAGCCCCATCGCCTTCAGCGCGGGCAGGTCCCGCTCCCGCTCGCGCACTCCCGCGCCGATCATGGTGAGCAGTTCGGTGAGTCCGATCAGTGCGAGCACTGCGATCAGGCCGACCACCACCCCGCGTGCCGGGGTGAGCCAGGCGGCCGGAGCGGTCGCTTCCCTGATTTCCAGGCGGGCGTCCAGGTCGCGTGCGTCCGCGCCGGGGCGCAGTCGTAGCTGGTAGAAGGTGGGGTTCAGCGCGGGGTCGCGCTCGCGGAGCGTGTCGAGGTCGGTGGTGATCACCCGGCCCGCGTTCTCCGGCTCGATGCTGCGGCCGACGATGTGCAGGATCTGCGGGCGGCCTCCGACCGTCATCCGCACCCAGTCGCCGACCTCGATGTCGAGCAGATCGAGCAGCCCCTGGCCCGCCACGGCCTCGTCGGGCCCGTGCGGAGCCCGGCCCTCGGCGGGTGAGAAGGGGTACGGGTCGGTGCGCGAGCCCAGGCCGCGCAGGGCGATCGTGCCGGTCTGGCCGGGGACCAGCGCCGCGACCTCCACGCCCGGGTGGGCTGCGGCGACCTCGGGGCTCGCGTCCAGCACGGCCCGTACGTCCTGGTCCTTGAGACCGTCGGACGCCCGCGCCGTGAGTTCACCGCCCTGGAAGCTGTCCAGCGTGGACCACGCACTCAGCGCGACCGTGATCAGGAGCAGCGGCAGGGCCAGCCGGGCGATCGAGGACAGGGAGCGGGCCC